>JBBRQM010000015.1:0-59386 GCA_038226395.1 Pyrinomonadales bacterium
ACTTGTCCGGTGACGGGCGCGGTCTTCAAAACCGTTGTGAGGGCGCGAGAGCGCATCTCAAGTGGGTTCGACTCCCACACGCCTCCGCCAAATTAGTAAATAGTGAATGGTTAATAGTGAATAGTTAAGATTATATCCAATGATTGAATGGATAGCGTTGAATATGACTCCCGGAGTAGGGCCGCGAGCAGCAACGAAGCTGCTTGAGAGCTTTGGTTCGGCTGATGCAGTTTTTCACGCGCGGCGGACCGAGCTCGAGTCGCTGCGGCTAAAACCCGAGACGATCGAGAGCCTCATCAAACGCGAGTTTCATGAAAAAGCCGGTACGGAGCTCGAAAGGGTAAAAGACCTCGGCGGAGATGTATTGATCCTTGACGACGGCAGTTATCCGGCGTTGCTTCGTGAGATCGACGATCCGCCGCCGGTGCTTTATGTAAAGGGCGATTGGCAGGCGTGTTTTGACCAGCCGGCGGTCGGCGTTATCGGTTCGCGAATGTGCTCGACATACGGCGAGAATGCATCGGAGATGCTCGCACGCGATCTGGCGTCACGCGGGATCACAATAGTTTCCGGCCTCGCCCGCGGCATCGATACCGCTGCTCATCGCGGCGCAATGCGTGGACAGGGCAAAACTATCGCCGTTCTCGGAACCGGCATCGACAGCGTTTATCCCAGGGAAAACAATGGCCTCGTACGCGAGATACTTGCGTCCGGCGGCTGCCTGGTTTCGCAGTTCCCGCTTGGCACGCCGCCGATTAAAGAAAACTTTCCTTACCGCAATCGCATCATAAGCGGACTGACGTTAGGAGTTTTGATCGTCGAGGCGTCTGAAAGAAGCGGCTCTCTGATAACGGCGAGACTTGCGATGGAGCAAAATCGCGAGGTGATGGCCGTCCCCGGTAATATTACATCCGGCAACTCGTTTGGGACGAATTACCTTATTAAGAGCGGTGCAAAACTGGTGCAGCAGTGGCAGGACGTGGTTGCAGAACTCCCAAGCGAGATTTCAGCGTCAATATTGCCTCCGAAGATTGACAAAACCAGGGCCGAAGATGCGTCACGGCAGCCGGAGTTGATCCCGGCGGATATGACCGACAATGAGCGTAAGATATGGGAATTTTTGACGCCCGACGATTCGACGCATATCGACATTTTGCTTGAGAAAAGCGGCCTTTCTTTTGGTGACCTAAACGCCGCCCTCGTTGCCCTTGACATCCGCGATCTGATACGTGTTTTGCCGGGAAAACACTATGCGCGGCGGATTTGAGAAAGACGAGTTTTGAGGCTCCACAAAAAATAGGTATGGTTACATCTCGGATTGACACAGGGTTCGTCGAGGTGATAGAAGTCAGTATGTCAGAGGCAAAAACGGCCTCTGACTATTTTTTTCCAATATGGGTAAAAGCTTAGTAGTAGTAGAATCGCCCGAAATATGTCAAAGAATCTGTTAATAGTTGAAAGCCCCGCAAAAGCAAAGACCATTGAAAAGATCCTGGGAAAAGATTTTCAGGTTAATAGCTGCTATGGCCATATCCGCGACCTTGAAAAGGCCGGCATGGGTATTGACATCGAAAATGATTTTCTACCCAGTTACATCGTTCCTGACGATAAGAAAAGGGTCGTGAATGAGCTAAAGTCGTTGGCAAAAAAATCGGATGAAGTATGGCTGGCAACGGACGAAGACCGCGAGGGAGAAGCGATAAGCTGGCACCTGTGTGAAGTGCTGGGCCTTGACCCTGTAACGACGAAACGGATCGTGTTTCATGAGATCACAAAACCTGCGATCGAAGCTGCTGTAAATAATCCACGCACGGTGAATATGAACCTGGTAATGGCGCAGCAGGCGCGTCGGGTGCTTGATCGCATAGTCGGGTTTGAATTAAGCCCTGTGCTTTGGCGCAAGATCAGTACGAGCAATAAAAACCTAAGCGCCGGCCGCGTCCAGAGCGTCGCGGTACGCCTTATCGCCGACCGCGAACGCGAGATCAACGCCTTTCAACAGGTAAGTCATTTTAAAATTGAAGCGTTATTTGTTGCCGATGCTATAACCGGAAAAGCTGTAACATTCAAAGCCGAGGGAAGAAAACAGAACAGTGCTGAAGATGCGGAAACATTTTTGAAGGGATGTACCGCCGCTGACTATAAAGTAACCGATATACGGGTAAAACCTGGTAAACGTACTCCGGCCCCGCCCTTTACCACCTCAACGCTGCAGCAGGAAGCATCGAGAAAACTGGGTTACGGTGTGGCCAGAACTATGCAGATCGCCCAGAAGCTTTATGAAAACGGCCATATTACCTATATGCGGACGGATAGCGTAAGCCTGAGCGCAACGGCTCTGGACGACATTACGCAAACGGTGAGCGCCCTTTACGGTGAAAAATATCAGCAGTTCCGCAAATTCAAAAATAAGAACGAATCCGCACAGGAAGCCCACGAAGCTATTCGCCCAACCTACACGAGTGCCACAACGATCAATGACCCGGAATGGCAAAAATTATATGAACTGATCTGGAAGCGAACGATGGCCTCGCAAATGGCCGATGCTGAATTAGAAAAGACCACAGTAAAAATAGAAATCTCCACGAATAAGGAAGAATTAACAGCTTCTGGAGAAGTGTTGAAATTCGATGGATTTCTGAAAGTGTATCAGGAAGATAAAGATGAAGACGAACCGGAAGAATCATCCGGAGGCCTGTTGCCGCCAATGACCGTTGGGCAGACATTGCCGCTTTCCGAACTCAGAGCGACGGAACGGTTCAGCCGTGCTCAACCGAGATACACCGAAGCATCGTTGGTTAAAAAATTAGAAGAGCTAGGCATCGGCCGCCCTTCCACCTATGCACCGACAATTTCTACGATCCAGAAAAGGGAATACGTAGAAAAAAGAGATAAAGAAGGTACGCCGAGGGCATTTCGAGTATTGATATTAAAAGATGATCTCATAAGTAAAAGGGAAGACTCTGAAAATACCGGTGCGGAAAAAGCAAAATTGTTCCCGACCGACCTGGGTCTCGTGGTGACGGATTTTCTGAAACAACATTTCGACGCCATCATGGATTATGGCTTCACCGCCATGATTGAGAAAGAGTTCGATGATGTAGCCGGCGGCAAACTGAAGTGGAATGACATGCTCGATGAGTTTTACGGCCCTTTCAAAAAGGACGTCGACAACACAATCGAAAATGCAGAGCGTGTGAAGGGCGAAAGAATACTTGGCACGGACCCCGAAAGCGGCAAACCAGTCGTCGCCCGCATGGCGCGCTACGGTCCGATCATACAGATCGGCAGTGCCACGGAAGAGGAGAAGCCGAGATTTGCAAAGGTCCCACCAGGACAGAGCATTGAAACAATAACATTTGAAGACGCGCTGGCCCTTTTTAAATTGCAGGCCGCGATGGGCAGTTATGACGGCAAAGAATTGTCCGTAAGCATTGGCCGCTTCGGGCCGTATGTAAAATGGGGTGATGAATTTGTCTCTATTCCTCGCGGCACCGACCTTGGGACGGTGGATACGGAAAAAGCGATCAGTTATATAAAAGCTAAACAAGAGGCGGATGCACCTGTGGGCGAGTTTGACAGTAAACCGATCACAAAAGGAACGGGGCGTTTCGGGCCTTTTATTAAATGGGACGGTTTGTTCATAAACGTGCCGCGCCGGTATGATCTCGAGAACCTGACCCAAGCCGAGATGAACGAACTTATCCAAGCAAAGGTCAGCAAAGAAGCAAACCGTTACATACAACGCTGGGACGATGAAAAAATATCGCTGGAGAATGCCCGTTGGGGCCCAGTCATCAAATTCGGCAAAAAGATCTTTTCAATGCCGAGAAAGGCCGATGGTACACGCTCCACAGCGGACGAGGCGGCAACTCTAACGCTGGAACAGGTAAAAAAACTTATTGAAGCCGAACTGCCGGGAGCGTTTGCAAAGAAGACGAGGCCTTCAGCTAAAAAGACACAGCCCAGGAAAACTGCGAAGAAGAATGGTAGATGATGGAAATGTTCGATGGTCGAACTATCCGAAATGCGAGCGTATATTGGGACAAGCAGGTCAAGCAATCGTGCCCTAAATGCGGCGCTCCATTCCTGCTCGAAAAGACGACAAAAAAAGATGGCACGATCAGGTATTGCCAAAATGAGGATTGTGATTATAAAATGGCAGTCGATAACACAAACGTAATATCCGACGAGAAGACGGCCGAAAGGGTTTCGACAGGCTAGCCGCTAATGAACGAAAATCTCCAATTCCTACAGGCATTTCTAAAAAACCCGCTAAAGGTGGGAGCCATCGCGCCGAGTTCGCCCGAGCTTGCCGCAGAGATGTTACAGGGCATCGAGCCTGACGACGAGAATATCGTGCTCGAATTAGGCGTTGGGACGGGGGCTATAACAAAGTTTTTGCTCGATGCTATTCCAAGTAAAGACTCGTATCTAGGTATCGAGCTGGACGCCGACCTCGTCAGCACACTAAAAAAGAATTATCCCGATATGAATATTATTTGCGGCAACGCCTCGGAGGCTTTTGCTATTCACCGGGAATCTGGTCTGGGCAAGGTTCGTTATCTTATTTGCTGTCTTCCTTTTGTCTCTCTGCCAAAGGAAGTAAGCGAAAGCGTACTGGCCGAAATCCAAAAATTTATGGACGAGGGGTGCGAACTCCGCATCTTTCAATATGCCCACGGTTACTTTCTGCCGCCGGCCGTCAAACTCCGCGAATTTCTAAAAAACCGCTACGGCAAATCACGCCGAAGCCCGCTCATTCTTAAAAATGTCCCGCCCGCATTCACGTTTACCTGGTCAACCGTTTGACGCAACACAGATTTTGAAACATTATCCCCATGCTAGTGGTATAAATAACTAAATCTTTTCATACAGATTCGATTCAATTTTCAGGAGAACTAATATGTTAAAACACAAGGTTTTAGGGGTGTTTTTGCTTTACGCCTTTTTATTGCCGACAATTTCCTTTAGTCAGGGAGCAAGCGAGACCGCGAGGGTTGGAGCCGTCTATACCGCGCCAAAAGCCGATATCGACAAGATCAAAGACGAGGGGATGAACCGCTCACAGGTGATGCAGACACTGAGCTACCTCTCGGACGTAATCGGTCAGCGGCTGACCGCAAGCCCAAGTTTATTGCATGCTAATAATTGGACGCGCGACACGATGACAAAGTGGGGAATGCAAAATGCGCACCTCGAACAATGGGGCCCGTTCGGACGCGGCTGGGTTTTGAACGGCTTTGCCGCCCAGGTCTCATCGCCATATGCAATTCCGTTGATCGCTTACCCAAAAGCATGGGCCCCGGGAACCAAAGGCGTCCTTAATGCAGATGTTGTTTATCTCGATGCAAAGGATGACGCCGCTCTCGATAAATTTAAAGGCCAACTAAAAGGCAAGATCGTGCTAATGTCAGACATCCGTCTGCTCAAGGCCGATTTTACAGGCATCGGCAAGCGCGACACAGACGAAGACCTGACAAAAATGGCAGCGGCTCCGGATCCCGCGACCGTGCCGCGTCCGAATTTTGGCGGTGGGCCAGATGCTCAGGCCCGGCGTGCCGCGCAAGCTTTTGCGGCCAAAAAGCTTCTCTTTGCGGTAAATGAGGGTGCCGCGATGCTTGTGGACAACAGCCGGGGCGGCTTTGGCGGAACGATATTTGTCCAACAGGCGACTGTTGCTCAAGAACCGAATTCGACACCGCCAGATCCGGCATATAAGCGTCTGACGCCATATATGAAAGAGGCGGAATCCAAAATTCTCCCGCAGATGACGGTTGCGACTGAGCATTACAATCGCATGGTGCGGATGATCCAGCAGGGTGAAAAACTCAAAATGTCGGTGAATGTCGATGCCCAGTATATTGACGGGGACGGCATGATCAATAACACGGTTGCCGAGATTCCAGGAACCGATCCAAAGCTAAAGGACGAGGTGGTTATGCTCGGCGGGCATATGGATTCGTGGCAGTCCGGAACCGGTGCAACCGATAACGGAGCCGGTGTCGCCGTCGCTATGGAAGCGGCACGCATTCTGATGGCGTCGGGCCTCAAGCCACGCCGCACGATTCGCGTGGCTCTTTGGTCAGGAGAAGAACAGGGATTGTTTGGCTCACGTGCTTATGTAAAGCAGCATTTCGGCGAAATGAAGGGCGCCCAGAACAATTTCGGGCCGCCCGATCCAAACGCTCCGAAGCCCGAGCTTGTAAAGGGAGCCGATTACGAAAAGCTCTCGGCCTACTACAATCTCGACAACGGTACCGGCAAGGTTCGCGGCGTTTACATGCAAGGCAACGCGGCCGTCAAGCCTTATTTTGAGGCATGGCTCGCACCATTTGCCGATATGGGTGCCAAAACGCTGACGCTCTCAAATACAGGCGGCACCGACCATTTGTCATTTGACGCGATCGGTTTGCCGGGCTTTCAGTTTATCCAGGACGAGATCGAATACGACACACTGACACACCACTCGAATCAGGACGTTTTCGACCGCATCCAGGCCGACGATCTGAAACAGGCCGCGACGATCATGGCCGCGTTTGTTTATCAAACGGCGATGATGGACGAACGAATGCCGCGAAAGGCGATGAAATAGGCTCTTCCTTCAATTTCAAAACCGCTCGATTCTACTAAATAATTGATAAATTCGAGCGGTTTTGTTTGCAAAAGCGAGAGAATAGGTTAATATCATCAACAAAAAATAGCTTTTTAATTTATTACTATGACAAATACCGAATTTTATTCCGGCGCAATCAGTGCCGGCGACTGCGTTAGCAACGGTTGGAATTTAGTAAAACTGAATTACGGGATGTATCTCGGGATCGCGTTGATCGCATTGATCCTCTCGGGCTGCATACCTTGTATCAGCCTATTTCTCTCCGGCCCGATCATTGGCGGCGTTTACTATGTTGTTTTGCGGGCGATGCATGGCGAACCGGTCGATTTTGGCATGATGTTTAAAGGGTTCGACAAATTCGTTCCGCTGATGGTGATCGGATTAATCGCGGCGGTCCCGGAAATTATCGGACAGGTTTTGCGTCTTACGGTCAATGTGGGGCGGATCGGTCTGATTCGCGGAGGCAGCCAATCCGGGGAATCCGCCTTAGCCGGCGGGTTTTTGATATTAGTTGGTTTGATTGGGTTTGTCGTGGTTATTTGTGCAATTGCATGGCGAATTTTGCTTTTCTTTGCGATTCCACTCGCAATGGAGCGCGATCTAGGCCCCGTTGACGCTATTAAACTCAGCGCAAGGGCTGCAACGTCGAATATCGGCGGCCTGATAGTCCTTTTCCTTTTCGAAGGCGTGATTGCTCTTCTCGGCTTTATTGCTCTGTGTATAGGCATTTTCTTTGTAATACCGGTCCTCTATGCGGCAAACGCGTTTGCCTATCGGCAAGTTTTTCCGCTGATCGAGCAGCAATTCAATATGTCGCCGCCTCCGCCGACGGATTACGGATTTGGCGGCGGGCCGCCGCAGTATTAGAGACTTAGCTCCATAAAGAGCACGTCTGGGCAGGGATTGTCGTAATACGGCGCAATAAGAGAGAAGCCGTGAGATTCATAGAGTTTCACGGCTTTTCCCATTTTTAGCGGGTAAGTGTCGAGCCTCATTCGTTTATACCCGATCTTGCGGGCGTCAGCAATGAGCCGCTCGATCAGCTTGACGCCGATCTTCTGTCCGCGAAAACCGTCGCGAACAAACAACCGTTTCATCTCGCTAATCCCAACGTCCAGCTTTCTTAGAGCTATGCATCCTGCCAGATTTTCTTCCGAGTACGCAAGCAATAATTTGCCGTGCGGCTCGGCGTATTTACCCGGAAGACCGGCAAGCTCCGTCTCAAACCCCTGAAAACAGAGATCGAGCTCCAGCCACACTTCGTATTCGCGGAAGAGAATCCTGGCGGCGTCTATTTGTTTGGCTGTTTTAGCCGGGACAATATCGAGCATCACAAGAAGTTATTGCAAACAAAATTGGAAAGAGCCTGTACCGTATTTTTGCTAAAAACAGCCTGTTTGAGCGACAACCCCCTTCAAAAACAAATTAATCTAATGTATGCCAGCCTACCGATACCTTATTTCTTTATTTGATTAAATAGTAACAAGCCTTGGTCAACAGAACGAAATTGGGTGCTCATGCCAAACTCGCATTCAGATAACGCTCCTGTGTTAACCAATTCTATTTGGCCGGGGATTATTTGACAATCGTCTTGTCCTATATAATAGCCCACGCTATTTTTTTGAAGGGCGGCTAATCCTGGAAACTAGCCGTCCTTCAAATTTTCAGTTTTCCATTTACTCCCGGAGTTTGGAACTGAGGAGATTTTTTTATGAACATGATCCGATTTTCGATGTATTACTGCAAACTGCAATTAGGCGTCGCATTCGGTTTACACCACACCTCTCATCCGCTGGGGGTAAATTGGCGATGGCGCTTTTGGCAGCAAAGAAATAGAGCCCAACGCAGTCGGTTAAATTAAGAGCAAAAGAAATGATTAACCCGGCATCAGAATTTATCCAACGAACTTACCGGCAGCCGTATCGGCCGGGAACTGTTCAGATTATCGCAAAACAGGGCCAAAGGGTTACGCTTAATGACGCCGATCTTTACGATAACTTTTTATGGGCGCTTGCACAAAAATTTACTAACTCGGACGAAGAAGCGGAAGCCGCTGTGCAGGAGATGCAAGCTGATATTCCGCGATGTGCGGAAACCGGTGTTGTCATTTCACCAAATGAAAATGGCGTGATCACCCGGATCGCATGGCGGCGATTATTAAAGTTACTGCAATAATTAACGATATCAGAAAGCGTGAATGACCAGAGGAGGATAAATAAGGAGATTTGAATATGAGAGCTAAAGCAAACATCGGCGGGCATCCGATTCATCCGTTGCTCGTTGCGATTCCGATAGGATTATGGATTTTTTC
Organism: Pyrinomonadales bacterium; assembly: GCA_038226395.1. Classification (GTDB taxonomy): domain Bacteria; phylum Acidobacteriota; class Blastocatellia; order Pyrinomonadales; family Pyrinomonadaceae; genus OLB17. Next base: position 8,928 of record JBBRQM010000015.1, read on the forward strand.
GCTCGTCGCCGATTTGATTTTCGTATGGCGTGGCAATCCGGCTTGGGAATATGTGGCGTTTTACACGCTTGCGGGCGGCTGCGTTGGTGCCCTGCTCGCTGCCGTTTTTGGGTTGATCGATCTACTAGGCATCACAGACACTCAAGCATTTAGGACGGGGTTGATGCACGCCGGCTGCACTGTTGCGTCACTTGTTATATTTGCCGCGAGTTTTTATCTGCGGACGACGGGGGGCTTACAAATCACCGGCGCGGGATCAAAGATTCCCGTCGTGGTATCTTTCATCGGAATAATTGTTCTTTTGATTGCAGGCTGGTTGGGAGGTGAGTTGGTATTCCGTTACGGAGCTGGCGTCGATCCGACGGCACGCATTAATGTCGAGCCGTAAGGATCTCTGGCAAACCATCAGATTGTTACAGATTTTTTTGTTTAAAAAGAAGAAAGAGGAGAGTAATTATTATGACAGACGGGAATGGTAACGGAACTGGCAGTAATGCGGTTTGGGCGATAGCCCTGATAATCGTAGTGGCTATTATCGCAGCAGTCGTTTATTACAGCGGCATCTTAAGGACAAGCCCTAACAAAAAGGTGGACAACATCACTGTGACGGCTCCTGCGGCACCAGCGGCACCGGCGCCTGCTAAATGAGAAAATTAAATCAATAATAAGGAGGAAACATCATGGCAGAAAATAATAAATGTGAGCACAACATATGCAATTGCATGGTCGGAACGGACGAAAAATATTGCAGCGATCATTGCCGAGAGGCAGATGAACAAGGCATGGCTGAGATCGCATGTGATTGCGGCTGTCCAGGCTGTAAATAATCTTTGAGTAAAAACTATGGCAAAGGACGTGATAAATGTCGATGGCAAAGAGACTCTTGTTCGCGAGGATACAGCCAAAGCTTTTCGCTTCGTTCATTGGGGCATAATTACTGCTGGCATATGTCTTGCAATCCTCGCATTAGTTTTTCTCCTGTTCTTTTTAAAAGCGGCAAGTAATGGAAATCTGCAAAGTCCCGGACAAATCGACAACTCGAATCGTCGATAAAAATAAAAATTTCGCGAGGCTCTTCAGACAAAAAAAGCTGATGAACCATTTTTAACCAAGAACCTTTCTATACTTAAAAAAAAGGGGCCTGGGTTTGTAGCCGGTCCCTTTTATTTTGTTGTAATAACTACCCACCCCAAACCTTGATGCAAGGCCTTTTCGGAAGATTTTCAAAATAATGTCATATACCTTACAGTCAATGCGGCGGGTGATGAATATCCTCTAGTTACGTCGGCAGTTTAAAAACAAATTCTTCGCAAATACGCAGGGATAAGGCCGAGGAAGTGAAACGAAATTAAACTATTAGGGGAATAAAAATGGAAAATCAGGCAACAGCAACAGGACAGAAACCGGGAATGCTGAGCGGGCTTTTTAATGACAAGGAAAGTTCGGAAAGCGCATATAAATCGTTACGCGACCGTGGCTATTCTGATGACGAGATCAATGTGATCATGTCCGATGAAACGCGTAAAAAATACTACGCTAACGATGCCGACTCAGAGCTCGGCAGCAAAGCGGCTGAAGGAACCGGAGTCGGCGGTTTGGTCGGCGGCACACTCGGAGCGATCATAGCGGGGGTCGCGGCAATTGGCACAAATTTGGTTTTGCCAGGACTCGGATTGGTCGTTTGGGGCCCAATCGCTGCGGCTCTGGCCGGGGCGGGAGCAGGCGGCTTGACCGGTGGCCTGGTCGGGGCGCTTATCGGATGGGGCATACCCGAAGACAGAGCTGTCGTTTACGAAAATGGCGTTAAAAACGGTGGCACTGTGCTTGGTGTTAAGCCCAGAACGGCTGAGGATGCAACCGCTCTCGAAAACGATTGGAAAACCAATCATCGCGGTCAGGAGATTTATCGCTAAATCCTGTTTGGCTTAGACAAACTGACCGTCCCGGCTATTTAGACAATCCTACAGCCGGGTCGGTCGGTTCGTCAATCAAATTTAACTATAAGAGAGGGGAAAATATGAAAACGATTATAGGCTTGAGTCTTTTACTGGCAATTATCGGCGGTCTTATGGGCTGCACGTCGAATGCGAACAATGCGAATCTTCGCAACACAAATACCAATACGGGTTACCTGACAAATGTAACCCCAACGCCGATGAGTACGGCATCTCCGATGATGAATTCCAACATGAACGGCAACATGAAATCCAGTTCGAATATGAAATCAAATATGAATTCAAAAATGATGAACACAAATGGAATGAAAAATAAATAGAAAACGGCATATTTCGGATAAGCGGTAACGGACACGCCGCTTTTTCCCAGCTTGTAAGCAGTGGGTTGTAAATATGAAAAACAAAAACAATCGCAAAATCCGGCCGTGTCAGATCGCGGCTCTCATAGCAGATGGTTTCGACGAAGGCGAGTTGGACGCCATGTATAAGGCTCTCGTTCTGGACGGAGCTCAGCTAAAAATAATCGCCGCAAAGCCTGGCATAATCACCGGCTCGAGCGGAAAAACAGTGATGGCTGATTTCAATTTCCTTACCGCATCGTCCGGCTTTTTTGATGCGATCTATATTCCGGGCGGTGCGAAAAGCGTCGCAGCTATTAGCGCGGAACCGGAAGCCTGTAGTTTTGTTAATGAAGAATACAGATATTGCAAGGCTCTCTGCTCGGTAAACGCTGCCGTGAAATTTTTCAAACAAACCTTTACAACCCATAAGGCTACGGGCAAGGCCATTGTCTTTGGCAAAATGCCGATGGAAACGACCAGCGATTTTATACGAGCGATCTCAAAGCACTGGATCTTAGAGCGTAAAAATGTCGGTCAAGCATCTGCATAGGAAAAAGATGAAAACGAGATGTTTTCCTGGGTAATATGCAATTTGACGCCAACGTGCTTGAGGATATAATTCTAGAAGAGAAAAAAAATTAGAAGTCGCAATTAGCGACTGCCTGAAAATAGTTTTTCTAATCAAAAAAAGGAGCAATTATGGCTACAAAAAAAAAATCTAAAAGCAAAGGTACACTCGGAACACTCTACGAAAAAACGAAAGATGTGGTAGGCGATATTTTAACCGGGGCGGCTACGGGAGCAGTAGTGGGTGCTGCTGGTTCGGCTGTAGATACTGTAGTCGGAAAAAAAGCCACTGTGGCCAAAGTTACCCCGAGCGGCGGCAAGAAGAGTATAAGTCCTGCTAAAAAGACTGCGTCGAAAACGAGACCAGAGGCAAAGGCTAAAACTGTTTCCAAGCCATCCGCCGCTAAGGGGAGTGCAAAGAGCGGTACTAAAAAGCCGGCTAAAGCGAAAAAAACCTAATCGCGACTCAATTATTAACCGAGCGTCTGGTTTTGATAATGCTCGTCTCCAACAATAAAAAAGTAATGGGTGAGCGCGTCAATGGCACGGGCATAAACATCCTTGGATGGCTGACAACGGCGGTAATGGCCTTAGCTGCGGTTGCACTGTTCGTATTCTGGAACAATTGAATTGAAATTTCAAAAACACTCGATTAGGATGACTTTATGAAATTCAGGGGATTTACGCCATATACAGGGTTAATCTTTTTCGTTTTCTTTCTACTTTGTTTTGCAGAATATGGATCGATTTCTGCCCAAACACCCTTTACAACCGACGATGCCGAGGTTACCGATAAAGGCAAACTTCATTTTGAGTTGCTCAACGAACATGATCTACTCCAGACTTCGCTTTATCCGAATCTCAGGCAGAATGTCACAACTTCAAGATTTGCCTACGGTCTTGTCAAGAATGTCGAGATCGGCGTGGATGTACCGCTAGTTACAATTTTTAACGCTCATGGAACGGTTCCTCTGCGTCCATTTGGCATAAGCGATACCAGCCTGCATGTGAAAGCCAAACTCCACGAAGAAAAGAAAAATTCGCGTCTGCCGGCATTTGCAGCGGCGTTTTACGTCAGATTGCCAACCGGTAATGATGCGAAATCACTCGGATCTGGCGTAACAAATTACCAACTCTACGGCATCGCTCAAAAGAGTGTCACACAAAAGACAAAAATTCGCGTGAATTTAGGAATGGTGTTTGCAGGCAACACGGTAATAGGTGTTCTTGGCCTTAGAAATGTAAAGGGCAAACTTTTCTCCGGAGGTATTTCCGTTGTCAAGCAATACACTGAAAAGCTGCGGTTGGGTGCGGAATTGACAACAGTCGTGAGTAGCAGTTTTCAATTAAGCAAAGGCCAGCTGCAAACCACATTTGGCGGCAACTACAATCTGAAAAAAAATTTCGCGCTTGATTTTGGTCTGATCGCAGGACGTTTTCCGGCAAGCCCGCGAGTTGGAGGACTAATAGGATTTTCATTCGATTTTTGAGAGGTAACAAAAATGGCCGCAAAAAAAGGGGAATCAAAAAAAGCGGATTCATCAGCATCGACAGCAAAATCCCGCAAAGACTTTGCGAAAGAATTAAAAAGCAACGTCAACAAGGTGGTCGAGAATCTCAAAAAGCAAATCGGACCGGTGGTGAAAAGGTCTCGGAAATGATTGCGACCTTTTGCGGCAGCATGGTGTTTGTTTGGGTTCATGTAATCTGGTTTGGCGGCTGGGTGGTCGTAAACTGGGTTTCTTCACTTACATTCGATCCGTTTCCCTACACGTTTCTGACGTTGGTCGTCTCGCTTGAGGCCATTTTTCTATCGACATTCATTCTGATAAGTCAAAATCATGAGACTAAACTCTTAGAGCGTCGAAACCATCTCGACTTACAGATAAATATGCTTTCGGAGCAGGAAAATACCAAGATGCTCGAGATTCTTCAGCTTATAGCCAAAAAAGTAGGAGCTACTCATAGTGACGCTGCCACTGAAGCTCTTTTGGAAACTATGGAACCGCAAAAACTCGTCGAGCAGATCATGTCAGCAAAGGACGAGAATCCTAAAGAAGTAAAGCCAAAATAAACAGCTGCATTAATAATTTGTCTTTCGAATCTGAAACAATCCGACTATTAGTAGAAAAAGGCCGCCGCGCCAAATGGTGGCGGCGCAAGGGGTCCATGAAACGCGGATTTAGTTATTTCACATTTGACGGCCGCAAGATCGTTGACGAAAATTCTCTGGAAAAGATCCGCTCGCTCGTGGTTCCGCCCGCTTGGCGGCATGTAAGAATATCGCCCGCATCCGGCGGCCGGATCCAGGCAGTGGGGATCGACACCGGCGACCGGCTCCAATATATTTACCACCCTAAATTTGCCGAATCGCAGCAGCGAAAAAAATTTGCCCGAATCGAGAAATTCGGCGAGCATATGCCCGAGTTTCGCAGGATAACAAACAAACATATCTCCGCCGATGGGTTTCCCCGTGACAAGGTTCTCGCGATTATGACGCGCCTCATAAATTTGCTTTACATACGAATGGGAACCGACGGCAGCGTTAGACAATTCCGAACCTATGGCATTACAACATTAGGGAAAAGGCATGTCACAATAAGCCCAAAAGGAAAGGTGATCTTTGAGTTTGTAGGCAAGAGCCATATAAAACAGAAAAAGTTGCTTGTCGACACTGAACTTGCCGGTCTGTTAAAAGAATTGATTAAGCTAGGCCGGGGCCGCAAGCTCTTTCAGTTTTTTGATGACGAAGAAAAGCTGCATCCCGTAAAACCAGCTCAGATAAATGCCTATATTAAATCGATCACAAGCGACGAATTTACCGCAAAAGATTTTCGCACATGGGGAGCCAGTCTGCTCGCGGCCATCGAACTAGCCGAGATCGGGGCCGGCGAAGATGAGCGCCAGGTTCAGACTAATATAGTCAAGGCCATAAAAAAGGTGGCCGCGGAATTGGGTAATACGCCCGCCGTTTGCCGGCTCTCATACATACATCCCAATATCCTCAAGGCCTACGCGCAGGGTCTGGTTTTAGATTCATTTACGCCCCGGCGTCAGCGAGCCGCAAAACGGATCGAGGTCGAGTTTGAGCCCCAGGAGCGCTCGCTGTTAGAGCTTTTTAAGAAATTTCATTTATAAAATTGAAGACTCGCTACCCGTTTGATTTGTTAAAAATAGGGCGGCTTATGTTCGCTAGCATACCGACATTGCATTTGGCCGTTGATAAAGTTGTGATACTCGGAAATTAATGAGTAATAAATCAAAAAGACTGATTATAATTCAAAAAGGGGATATACATGAATGCGATCGAATTATTAAAGGCCGACCACAAGGTTGTGAAGGCATTATTTGAAGAGGTCAAGAGCAGTGAGGATAGCAAGCACCCTGCGATTTTCGTCAAGATAAAAACCGAGCTCGATACCCACACCCACATTGAGGAAACGATCTTTTATCCAAAACTTAAGGCCGAGGGCGACAAGCCGCTTGTCGATATTACGCTCGAGGGTATCGAGGAGCATCGTCAGGTAAAGATGTTTCTAGGCGAATTAGCAGCTTTGGGCGGCGACAGCGAAAAATTTGAACCGAAGTTAACAGTGCTGATCGAGGACGTGGAACATCACGTAAAGGAGGAAGAGAGCGAGATGTTCCCGCTGGTCAGTGATCAATTTGACGCCGATGTGCTTGATGAGATTGGTGCTGCAATGGAAGAAGAGAAGAAAAATTTCAAAAAATCTCATTCGACAACTGCATGAAAATAAGTTTTCTAATAAAAAAGGGTCAAATATGGCTACAATGAAAAAATCTAAAAGTAAAAATACTCTCGGAGCGATTTACGAAAAAACGAAAGATGCGGTGGGCGATATTTTAATGGGGGCGGCGACAGGAGCAGTAGTCGGGGCTGCTGGTTCAGCAGTAAAAACTGTAGTCGGGGGGAAAGCCACCTTGGTCAAAGCCCCGAGCGGCGGCAAGAAGAGTCCGCCTAAAAAGACTGCATCGAAATCCAAGACAACGGCAAAGGCTAATGTTTCCAAACCGTCCACCACTAAGGGGAATGCAAAGAGCGTTACGAAGAAGCCGGTAAAAGCAAAGGTGGCTAAATAACATTTGAATTCATCAACTTTCATTGGAGCCTAAACATTTTTTGGCAATTGAAAACAGAATAAGTTTCTAAAAGGGGGAAAATATATGCTTTGGACAATAATCTTAATACTTCTGATTCTATGGGCGCTAGGCGTAGGTTTTGGCGGCTTGGGTGCCGGCGGCGGCCTCATACATTTGATAATTGTTATTGCAGTTATCGTGCTTATCGTGCAACTGGTCAGAGGTCGTGGCGTTTAATTTAAACGCAGGATCTCGATCAGGTACCTAATAGTAAAAAAGGGAGGCGACGTATTCGTGATTGGTTAGATTACGGTTGTGAGATTATGCCCCTCTATGTATCGAGCACGTTCGTTTTTTACTAAGCGGTATTTACCCATCAGGCTCAATGCCGCTAGTTGGCAGTTTATTCTGCCATCGAAGGATATTTGAAAGGAGGGAATCTCAGGTATCCTTTATTTTTTTAAACTAGGCGTTCAATGGATCGCGACTGCCATTACCTTTGGCTGAGTATCGAGGTGTTTGGCGCAGGCACGTTCGATGAGATTGACGATTTGGTTCTCCATCGTGGTGCCATTCGCTCCTTTGGCGTTTGTTATCTCGGAAACTATTAAAAACCGTGCCTTATCGAGTAAGGTTTGCTCGCGAAACGACAGTTTTTTTTCATGGCTTAGGAATGTAAGTTTTTTTAGCACATCGGCCGCCTCAAAAACATCGCCGGTGCGCAGCTTTTCCATATAATCGCGCGACCGTGTCTTCCAATCGCACGAGACCGGTTCAAAATCCTCGGACAATTTGGCGATCAAAGCTTTTGCCTTAGCGGCGCTGATCACTGGACGGATGCCGACATTGTCGGCGCTCTCGCTCGGGACAAAGATCGTCGAGTTGTCATTTAGAATTCGTAAGCTATAGCCGCTCATAGAGCGATCGCCGACCTTGCAGAATTTGAACTCTTCGACCAGGCAGACGCCTTGGCTCGGATACGTCACTTTTTCGCCTATGATTAGCTGCATGACCGCTTCTCTCCCCAAAAACTTGCGAGTAGGACGCGATGCGCATTCGGACCGAATCGTATGTCCGTCGCAAGGTTGGTCTGTCAAGTATAAGTCGATTATAGCACGGATAGCATCAGAGCGAAAGAAAAAGTTAAAACCATATGTTGTTGTGAATGACTGGAAGAAATGAGGATTTATACTAGGCTGCTATCAAATCAGCGACACCAACCTCTCTAAACTTGCTGGTACATTCGCGCCGAAATGGACGCGTAAAGCACGTCGGCCGCGATCGAGCAAAACCTGAAAATCGCCGCGGGCCTGTGCCTGTTTGACGACGCCGAACGAGTATTTCTGACCCGGAACCGCAAGGTCAAAGGCGTCGTCCGAGGTGATCTGTAAAAATACGCCGTTGTTTGCACCGCCCTTATATGCCTGTCCGGTCGAGTGCAAAAATCGCGGCCCAAAACCAAGACACGTCGCCGCACCCGTCCGCTCTAAAACTTTCTCGCGGATCGTTTGCAGCAGCTTTTCCGTTTTATCATTCATCTCAACATATCCGAGAACGGCGAAATAGTCGCCCCTACCGATCTGCGACAAATGCGCGTCCAAAATATCTTTCAGCGAATTCCCTGCCGCTTCCGTCGCGACCGCTGTTAGCCGTGCTGCATACTCATCGCTCGAAAAGAGCGAAACCCCGTCGCCATCAAAAAACGCGTTTTCATCGGGGAGCGAACCCGTCTTTTCGTATTCGTCGGTGATCTTGCGGGCCTCGATCTTTGCGGCCTCGACATCGGGCTGATTGAACGGGTTGATCTGCATTATCGATCCCGCTACGGCGGTCGCAAATTCCCATCGGAAAAATTCCTGGCCGAGATTTTCAATTGAGTCCAGCTCGATCCTCACCGCCGGATGCCCGGCTCCGCTGGCCACGCGAAATGCCATATCAAAAGCTGAATTACCTTTTAGACTCAGGAACGTAAAGATGCGGTCGGAGCCATATTTATCGTCCGGCTGCATCGGCTCGCGATCGACGGGGATGATCGAGACGCCAATCTTGCCGGTCGATTCGGCAATAAGCTGTTCGAGCCACGCGCCGAGATCCTGTATCTCGGGCGAGGTAAATATCGTCAGCTTGTCGCGCCCCTTTGCATGGCAAACACCGAGGATCAATCCCAACAATGCACCGGGGTTCGCCGCCGGATCCTTCTCATGACACGCCTCAACCATCTCATGCGCATTTTGCAAAAATCGCTCGACATTGATACCCATCGAGGCCGCCGCCGTCAAACCAAACGCCGACAGCGCACTAAACCTGCCGCCGATCTCAGGCTTGCCATAAAAAATATGCCGAAACCCACCATCCTTTGCGACCTGTTCCATTTTTGAGCCGGGATCTGTGATCGCGATAAATTGCGGCCCAGCATTTTCACGGCCGACCTTTGCGCCGACTTTTTCATAGAAATATTGCTTAAAACAATTTGGTTCGAGCGTCGAGCCGGATTTGCTGGCGACGATAAAGAGCGTCTTTTCGAGATCTATCTTTGCCTCGACAGCCTTGATCTGTGCAGGAACGGTCGAGTCGAGAATGTGAAAATTTGCCGTGCCAAACGTAAGTGCCAGCACCTCTGGACAAAGCGACGACCCGCCCATTCCCATCAGTAAAATATCCGTAAAACCAGCCGCTGCGATATCGTCGGCCAGATCGCGGTATTTTTGCGTGTCAGCCAATTCTTCATCGACGATGCTCAGCCACCCTAGCCATTTTGCCTCGTCGTCACCGCTCCAAACCGATGCGTCTTTGGCCCAGATACGGCTTACACGATCGTCAGATTTCCAGGCCTCGGCCGCAGCATGATGAGCGTCTGCCAGACCGTCCGGCAGTTTATATTTTATTGAATTCAACATACAAACATATTGGTAAAATTACGACTGGCTGTCAAATTTGTGATAATGATGTAAAATCGCCGTAATAAAGCCCAATGAGCATTCAGAACACTATTGCAAAGCTATATGTGCGATTGGTTTTTCGCGACGACGGCGAATTTGACGCGCTAAAAACACAGCGGGAATTCAATGTGCCCGAACCGCCGCGTGGTATAGCGAAACGATGTGAGAATGTTGACATCACGCATATCAGGACATTTTGGATCGACAAAGCTCACTCCGGAAATGGTGTTCTGGTCTATCTTCATGGCGGCGCGTATTATTTCGGACCGGTCAAAGAGCATTGGGAATACATCGCCCGCATCTGCAATCAGACCGGAATGGCGGGAGTGATGGTCGATTACGGCATCGCTCCGCAACATCCTTTTCCCAAAGGAATGGACGAGATAATTGAGCTTGTTTGCGCCTTGGATCTGCCGCCGAATTGGTTTTTCATCGGCGACAGCTCCGGGGCGGCGATGGCGGTGTCGGCGATATTCAAACTAAAGGAAATTGGCGGGCCGCTTCCAAAAGGCTTGATCCTGATGTCGCCATGGATCGATGCGACGCTTCAAAATCCTGATATAAAGCTTAACGAGCACGAAGACCCGATGATGTCGGTCAAGCGCCTATCAAACGCCGCCCGCGTCTATGTCGGCGACGCCGACCCAACCGATCCGATGATCTCACCGATATTCGGTGATCTCGCGGACCTGCCGCCGACGCTGATTCAGATGGGCACCGCCGATCTGCTTTTATGGGATTGCCGTAAGTTTTACCAAAAATGCCTCGACGCAGGCGTCGATGTCCGATATGAGGAAGTCCCGGATGCTTTTCACGATTTTATGATGCTCAATTTCCTGCCCGAAGCAAAACAGGCCATAAAATCTCAAATCGAATTTTTGTGTGAAACATAGCGACGAAATCTTAAAATCAAAATACTGCCAGGCATTGTCGCACGTCGTTATAAATATTAAGATACGTCTATCAAAATCATTAAACAGGAGATCATGTGAATAAAACAAAACCTTTGATCGGATTTGCCATAACGGCGATCTTTTTTTCAGCGGCAACATCGTGTCAAAAGGGCGCGAATCAAAACACAACGGCTAACCAGCCGGTTTCAAACACAAACCAAACAGCCAATACCGCAACCCCGGCTACTTCATCAAACTCAACCGGAACGCCGACCGACGCGTATAAAACCGCTTACACCGCCCGCAAAAACAAGGACATCGAGGGACTGAAAAAGGTCTTGTCAAAAGATATCCTCGAGTTTTTCACGATGATGGGTGATGCGGACGACAAGAAAAAGAAATCGCTTGACGACATGCTCAGAGAATTGTGCGATCGTCCGCAAGCCGTAACTGCCGAGACACGTAACGAAAAGATCGATGGTGATAAGGCTACGATCGAGTATCTCGACGAAAAAGGAGAATGGGGCTCGATAGATTTTGTAAAAGAAGATGGTGTGTGGAAATTGACCATAGATAAAGCCGACAAACCGTCCTCGGATAATAAACTGGATCCTAAGAAAAAATAAGAAATAGGATCGCTATAACCCCAATACTGGTTGTTGCGTATTAAAATTATGAACATCATAAAATTAACCATTCTGGTCAGTGTAAGTTTGTTTTTTGCCGGCTGTCAGCCAAAAACCGAGTCGAATCAGCCCGCGAATACTGGCACCACTGCGGCGTCCAGTGCGAAGTGGGATGCGTTTGTCGAGCAGTTTCTGGGCGATTATTTTACTGCTCATCCCGATGTCGCGGTCGCGGCCGGAAAGCACGATTTTGACGGCAAGCTGCCGGATTGGAGCGAGGACGGTTTGAAAAAAGAGGTCACGCGGCTGAAAAACGAGCGTGATAAAGCCTCGGCATTCAAAGACGCCGATCTCGACGAACGCCAGCGGTTTGAACGCGATTATCTGATCGCACAGATCGACAAGGACGTTTTTTGGCGCGAAACGGCCGATCAGCCGCATTTGAATCCGTATTTTTATGCCGACTCGATTGACCCGGACGTTTATATCTCACGGCCATACGCCCCTGTCGAGACACGGATCAAATCTTACACAGCTTACGCTAAAAACGTGCCGAACGCTCTGTCGCAGATTAAGACTAATATGAAACTGCCTATGGCAAAAAATCTTATCAAGATCGGAAGCCAGACAATCGGCGGACTGGCGGATTTTATGTCGAAGGATATCGTAAAAGTCTTTGAGCCGGTTAAGGACGAGGCTTCGCAAAAGGATTTCAAAGAGGCCAACGATGCAGCGATAAAGGCGGTCAAGGAATTTGACGCATGGCTTAAGGAGCAGGAAAAAACGGGGAATGACAGCTTTGCGCTCGGTGCCGACAAATTCAAGCAGATGCTCAAACAGACCGAGGGTGTCGATATCGATCTAGCAAAACTCGAGGAAATCGCGAAGGCCGATCTTCAGCGAAACATCGACGCGCTAAAAACCGAATGCGATAAATGGGCGCCCGGTAAAACGCTTGCCGAATGCATGGCAAAGGCGTCCGCCGACAAAGCCGAGGGCAAGGACGTCGTTGAGGCCGCGACAAAACAGCTTGGCGATATTCGCAAGTATATACAGGAAAAGGACATCGTCACGATTCCCGGAACCGAAGAGGCAAAGGTTGCGCAGGCACCGCCCTACAAGGCCTGGAATTTTGCATACATCAACATTCCGGGGCCTTATGAGACAGGTCTTCCGTCGGTTTACTACGTCTCACCGCCTGACCCGAAATGGGACAAAAAGAAACAGGACGCATATGTTCCCGGCAAAGGCAGTTTGCTCTTTACATCGGTGCACGAGGTTTATCCGGGACATTTTGTCCAGTTTTTGCACGCAAATCGTTCGAAATCGAAATTCGGCCAGGTTTTTGTCGGTTATGCATTTGCCGAGGGTTGGGCGCACTATTGCGAGGAAATGATGTTTGACGAGGGCCTGACGAACAATGACCCTGAACTCCATATCGGCCAATTGCAAGAAGCCTTGCTCAGAAACGTACGGTTCATATCCGCGATCGGCCTGCATACCAAGGGCATGACCGTTGATGAATCTAAGAAGATGTTTATCGAGCAGGGTTTCCAGGACGAGGCAAACGCCGAGCAGCAGGCAAATCGCGGCACGTTTGACCCGGCATACCTCAACTACACAATGGGCAAGCTGATGATCCGCAAACTCCGCGACGACTGGACAGCCTCACGCGGCGGCAAGACGGCCTGGAAGCAATTTCACGATGCTTTTGTCTCCTACGGCGGCCCGCCGATCCCGCTTGTTAGAAAAGCGATGTTGGGCGCGGATGATAAAGGCTCGTTATTTTAATTTTCAGCACAACGCAACAATTAGATAGGAGATAGCTATGAGCTACACAACAAATTTAAGCAGGTCGAAACTTTTTCTCGGCGTGATTTTCTCGGCGATTTTTGCATTGCAGATTTTCGCGCAAACCGCACCGCCAATCGCGCCCGTAAGGAATGTCACGGATGAATATTTCGGGCAGAAGATAGTCGACCCATATCGCTGGATGGAGGACATGAAGTCGGACGAAATGCAGAAATGGATGAAGTCGCAGGCCGTTTACGCCGACGATTATTTGCAGCGTCTGCCGATGCGCGACGACATTTTGAAAAGGCTCAACGAAGCTAGCGGTGCTAATATTTCCGTGCGGGACATCCGTCAGAGTGGCAATCTGTTTTTATACTTGCGGCGTGCTCCCGACGAGCAGAATTTCAATCTTTACGTCCGCGATGGCCTAGCGGGTGCGGAACGTTTGCTTGTTAACCCGAATAAAATATCGAACGACGGCAAGCGTTACTCGATCAATGTTTGGAATGCCTCGCTCGACGGCAAATATATAGCTTATCGGATGGCGGCCGGCGGGGCGGAAAACGGTGAGATTCGCGTAGTCAATGTCGCGAACGGAAAGGATATGAACGAGTGTATTGACCGCGTGCGATTTGGTGCCGGCAACTGGCTGCCCGATGGAAAATCGTTTCTCTACAACCGCCTGCAAAAATTGCCAGAAGGTGCGCCTCAAACCGACAAATATCAAAAAAGCCGCGTTTATCTGCATGTTTTAGGCACGGACCCGGATACGGACAAAGCCGTTTTCGGCTTTGACGTAAATCTAAGGATTAAATTTGACCAGACCCTACTTCCCGCTGTTCAAACCGATGCGAATTGGAATTTTGCGTTGGCGATGCTGGAATCAGGCGTTTCTCCTAACAAAGAATTTTATGTGGCACCGCTCGAAACCTTGAATGAAAAGGTCGTACCCTGGCGCAAAATTGTCTCATTCGATGATGAAGTCGGTAGCTACCAAGCCGATGGTGTCGCCATTCATGGCGATGATTTGTATTTGATAAGTTACAAAAACACTCCGCGCTATAAAGTCGTGCGCACGATTTTGTCTAAACCTGATTTATTGAATACCGAAATTGTTTTTCCCTCAGGGGAAGCGGTTGTTACATCTTTTGCGGCACAACGCGATGCGCTTTATGTACAAACTATGGATGGCGGCAACTACCGTATCTGGCGAGTTGATTACAAAACTAAAAAAGCCGAGCTGCTAAAACTGCCTTACGATGGCTCGGCATCTATTACGGCGAACGAATCGAGTATGGATGGTATTTATTTCAATATGGTTTCGTGGACGAAATCAGACTCGCATTTCAAATACGATCCCAAAACCGGGACAGCCGCGCCTACTAATTTGATCCCGCCGAATCCGGTTGATATGTCAGGCATCGAATTCATCAACACAAGAGCGAAATCTTATGACGGAGCGATGATTCCGCTCGTCATTATTTACAAAAAAGGTTTGAAACGCGATGGCACAAATCCAGTTTTGATGGATGGATACGGGGCATACGGGATCGAAAACACTTCGCCATACTTTTTCTCAGAAGCTCTTCCATGGCTGGAACGCGGAGGTGTTTTCGTTTGGACTGGCATACGCGGCGGCGGCGAATACGGCGAGGAATGGCATATGGCAGGCTTTCAAAAAGCCAAGCCTAACACGTGGAAGGATTTTATTGCCTGTGCCGAATATCTCATCGCTGAAAAATACACTTCACCTGCACATCTCGGTATTCGAGGCGGCAGCGCCGGTGGAATTTTGATCAGCAACACGATCACGACTCGGCCAGATCTTTTCGCGGCGGCAATCGACAACGTTGGGTTAAACGACATGCTTCGGTTTGAAACGACCTCAAACGGTATCCCGAATATCCCCGAATTCGGCAGTTTCAAAACCGACGAAGGTTTTAAGAATCTGTTGGCAATGGACGGCTATCTCAAAATCAAGGACGGCGTGAACTATCCGGCGGTACTTTTGACTACCGGTATCAATGACCCGCGAGTTGACCCGTGGATGTCGGCGAAAATGGCCGCGCGCCTACAAACGGCATCATCAGCCGGTAAGCCGGTTTTGCTTCGCGTCGATTATGACGCAGGACACGGTTTTGGTTCATCCAAAGAACAGCGGAACAAACAGGCAGCCGACGAGTACGCATTCTTGTTTCAACAATTAAAGTAAAGGGTTCTAGATATATTTAGCATTGGACAATAAGGCTTACTTTTTACGAAAAGTGTATCCCCGAAATACGCGAAAGACACGAAAGTAGAGTAAAATAAGTACCTATTTTCGTGTTTTTTAGTGTATTTCGCAGGCAGATTAATTTTATGACTCAAGCAGAACAAAAATCTTCGTTAAAAAGTGCTATCCAAAAGCATAAGGAATTTCTTTTTCCGGCCGTTGCGACCTATTATCAGGAGCCGCTGGCTCTGGTAAAAGGCGAGGGCGAGTATGTCTGGGACGATCAGGGCAATCGTTATCTCGATTGCTTTGGCGGGGTGCTGACGGTGAGCGTCGGTCATGCCGAGCCGCGTGTTAACAAGGCGTGGATCGATCAGGTAAATACGCTCGCGCATACTTCGACGCTTTATGCGAACGCGCCGCAGGGCGATCTGGCAGAAAAGTTGGCCGAGATCTCGCCCGGAAAGCTAAAGAAATCATTTTTTACTAATAGTGGTACCGAGGCCGATGACACGGCCATTCTCGCGGCAAAAATCGCGACCGGTCGCAGCGAGATCGTCGTTTTGCGCCACAGCTACGCAGGTCGCTCGGCGACAGCGCTTTCGACGATAGGGCATTCGACGTGGAAACCTATTGCATCGCAAGTGCCGGGCATCGTCCACGCCCACGCGCCATATTGCTATCGCTGCCCGTTCAACGCAACGCCAGACAATTGTGGCCTTGCGTGTGCGAACGATGTCGAGGAATTGATCCAGACCACGACGACAGGCGAGATTGCGGCCTTTATGTCGGAGACGATCCTGGGCGTCGGCGGCTTTATTGTTCCGCCAAAAGATTATTTCAAACGCGTGCACGAGATCACTAAGAATCACGGCGGCCTCTTCATTTCCGACGAAGTGCAGACCGCTTGGGGTCGCACGGGGGACCACTGGTTTGGTATCGAGCATTACGGCGTCGAGCCGGACATCATTACGTCGGCAAAAGGCATGGGCAATGGCGTGCCGATCGGCTGGACGATTGCGACACCCGAGGTCGCCGATGCGTTCCCCGGACTGACCTTTTCGACCTTTGGCGGCAATCCCGTCTCAATGGCCGTCGGCCTCGCTGTTATAAACGTCATTGAGGAAGACGATCTGCGGACCAACTGTCGGGCGGTGGGTGATTATTTTCATGAAAAACTTCTCGAACTACAGGAAAAATACCCGGTTATCGGTGACGTCCGCGGGATGGGTATCATGCAGGCTATCGAGCTTGTAAAAGACCGCAAAACCAAAGAGCCGGACCCGCAATCGGTGCTGAAGATCTTTGAAGAAACCAAACGCCAGGGCGTCCTCATCGGCAAAGGCGGCCTCTACGGCAATGTCATCCGGACGGGACTGATGCTCAATTCGACGACGGATACGGTTGACAGACTGATTGCGGCACTCGATGCGGGCCTGGCTCTATGCTAGGAAGAAGAGGATTCACCACAGAGGCACAGAGAGCACAGAGGGTTTTTAGAAAGTTCTTAATAGTAACCGAGTGATGATTAAAATGAAGTTGTCTAATGATTTTGGTTTTTTCTTTCTCAGTGCTCTCTGTGTCTCTGGTGTTTCTTAAATTGACAAAGGAGAAGGAAAAATGAAAAAGTGCCCAAAATGTTCTGCCACATATGGCGATGATATGTCTTTTTGTCTGAATGACGGGACGATTCTTATTGCAGACATGCCGACGGATCTGCCGGCAACTGCAGTATATAATCCGCCGGTAACCCAGCAAAACGACTCACCGCCAACCGTAGTCAATATTGAACCGCATCAAACTTATCCGCCGCCGCAATACGGACAACAGCCTTCTTATGGGCAACCGACGTTTGGAACTCAGGCTCCGCCGCCTGCCCGCACATTTGGTGTCGGGCGAATCATAGTCATACTCCTTTTGCTCTTTATCGGTTTTATGAGCATTCTTGGCGGACTGGGAGCCGTATTTATGTATTCACGGTCCAAATCTACGGCCACCACCTACAACACTTCAAATTACAACTATTCAAATTACAACAGCACTTCAAATAATAGATCGACAACTACCACTAATTCGGCGACCCCCAACACATCGACTTATGATCAGGATACCTCACAGACGGAGATAAAAAATGGATTTAATCGTATCTCTATTGAGGACGTAACCGCGCGGGGGTTTTTCCCCGGTGCCAACAAAACCAGCGCGGCCACATTTGAAGAGGGATCACATCGCGTAGTTTCCTTTGCTTCCGCCTACGATTCACCGTCAGCGGCGCAAACAGCATTCACAAAACGCATTGCCGATGCCAAAACCGACGGGAGCACGGTTACAGAAAAAGCCACTTACTATGCTTACTATCATAAAGGCAGTTCGTATTCAGTCACTTTATACATAGACAATAAACTTTACGAGTATTCGACGAATAACCAGCAGGTTTTGTATCGATTTGCAAAAAAATGAAATTGTTTTTTAAATGGAAGCAAATCGAGCTATCCATTGTAATTGCGGCTGATGCTCAATTCGACGACTAAAACGATCAAAAATCGATGAACAGGAAGAAAATTATAGAGAGTTCGATAAGGGAATGTAGCTTCTGTAAGACGATTCTCATGCGGAATGTTATCGAACATGAGAAGCGGTGCCTCATGAACCCGTATTGGATTCAATTCGCGGCGCAGAAAAACAGAATCAAATTGAACCCATTACCGCCCACAAATGTAACTCACAGCATATGTAAAATCTGCGAAACGAATTATCCGATGTATTCCTCAGACATTTGCTATGAATGTAAGGACAAGTAAATGAAAACACTTATAAAAAACGGGCGGGTTGTTACTGCGGTGGACGACTATCGGGCGGATATTTTTATCGACGGCGAGACGGTGACGACTATCAGCAAAACCCTCGATATGGAGGCAGATGTTGTTATTGATGCATCGGGGAAGCTGGTGATTCCCGGCGGGATCGATCCACATACGCATATGGAGTTGCCGTTTGGGGGGACGTTTGCGTCGGACGATTTTTTTACCGGGACGCGGGCGGCGGCGTTTGGGGGGACGACGACGATCATCGATTTTGCGGTGCAGACGAAGGGCGAATCGATGACGGCCGGCGTCGATGCGTGGCACAAAAAGGCGGAGGGCAAGACGGCGATCGACTACGGGTTTCATCTCATCACGACGGAGTTTGAGGACGGCGATGAGAAAGAGATGTACAAACTGATGGACGAGGGACTCACTTCGTTCAAGCTGTTTATGGCGTATCCGGGCGTGTTTTTGGCCGACGACGCGACGATCTTTCGGGCGATGTCGGCGGCAGGAAAACGCGGCGGGCTGATCTGTATGCACGCCGAGAACGGCATTGTTATCAACGAGATCATCAAGCGCTTCTTAGCCGACGGCCGCACGGCCCCGAAATATCATGCGTTGACGCGGCCGACGATCGCTGAGGCCGAGGGCGTTCATCGAGCAATAGCAATTGCCGAGATGGCCGAATCGCCGGTCTATATTGTTCATCTGAGCTGCACAGACGCTCTCAACCAAGTGCGCCAAGCGAGAGATCGCGGCATCGCCGCTTTTGCCGAGACATGCCCGCAATATCTCTTCCACTCGATCGAAGATTATGGCGATGGTTGGGACGGTGCAAAATACGTCATGACGCCGCCGCTCCGTGAAAAACACAATCACGCCGAGCTGTGGAAAGGCCTCAAGATGGACGATCTCCAGGTCATCTCGACCGACCACTGTCCATTCTGCATGAAGGAGCAAAAGGAACTTGGCAAGGACGACTTCTCAAAGATCCCCAACGGAGCTCCCGGCGTCGAGAACCGCATGAACCTCATTTACAACGGCGGCGTAGTCGAGCAGCGAATTTCTTTGAATCGGTTCGTTGAACTGACCTCGACCGCAGCGGCAAAGATGTTCGGCCTTTTCCCAAAAAAAGGAACGATCGCCGTTGGCTCTGACGCCGACATCGTTATTTTCGACCCCGAAAAGGAACATACCTTTGGCGTCGATGCCGAGCATATGAATGTCGATTATTCGTCCTACGAAGGCTGGAAAATGAAAGGGAAGGTAGAGACCGTCCTTTCACGCGGCCGCGTCGTCATCGAGAACGGCAAACATTCAGGCAAGGCTGGCGATGGGCAATTCCTCAAACGCGGCGAGTGTGTAAAGGTTTAGAAAGGGTGATGTCCATGTCTGTAGCCCGCACGTGAGTAAGGGCTCAACATGGTACAAAAGACATGATAATGTAACAAGACTCCGCTGATTAGGGGTCGATGCCCTAGGTCATTGGCTAATCGGGGGTACGAAAATATCGAGGAGAGCCCTTACTTACGTGCGGGCTTCTGACACTATTGACGAACAATGAAATGCCCTAAGTGCCACGAAGATATTCCCGGCGGAGCATCTGTATGCTCGGTGTGCGGATTTTCGTTTGACTCGGCGACGCGGATGTTGGAGCCGTCGGGCGAGGTTTATCGTGCTGACGATCTGAAGCTGGGCCAGCCGGTCGCTCTCAAATTCCTTCCCGACCATCTCTTGAGCGACGGTGCTGCCCTCGCCCGTTTTCACCGCGAAGTCCGCGTTGCCCGTCAGGTGAGCCATCGAAACGTCTGCCGCGTTTACGACATCGGCGAGATCGACGGCCGGCATTTCCTGTCGATGGAGTTTATCAAGGGCGAAGAGCTTTCCTCGCTCCTGCACCGCATTGGCCGCCTGCCGGACGACAAAGCGATCCAGATATCGCGGCAGATCTGCGCAGGGCTTGCGGCGGCGCATGAGACCGGCATTCTGCACCGCGACCTGAAACCGGCGAATGTGATGATCGACGAGCACGGCAACGCCCGCATCACCGATTTTGGACTGGCCGGACTGGCCGAGGAGTTCAAGGCCGACGAGATCGGTGCCGGTACGCCGGCCTATATGTCGCCGGAGCAGATCGAGGGCCGCGAGCTGACCATCAAGAGCGACATCTACTCGCTGGGGCTGGTGCTCTATGAGCTATTCACCGGCAAGCAGGCTTTTGTGGCGGCGACGGTCGGCGAACTGATCAACCTACGCCGCAGCAACACATCGCCGACCACGCCGACATCGATCGTCAAGGGCTTTGATCCGGTGATCGAAAAGGTCATCGACCGCTGTATTCAAAAAGATCCGTCGCAGCGGCCGTCATCCGCCTTGCAGGTAGCCGCCGCATTGCCGGGTGGCGACCCGATCGCGGCCGCTCTGGCCGCCGGTGAAACCCCTTCACCGGAAATGGTCGCCGCCGCCGCCAAAAGAAGGTGCGTTGCGTCCGCCGGTCGCGATGGCGATGCTGGCCGCATTCTTCGTGATGCTTGCAGCAGTAGTTCTGTTTGGCGGCAAAAGGCAGCTGTACAACTACGTTCCCCTTGAAAAATCGCTCGGGTCGGGGACTTTCCCTACGACACTTGCGGGCAATCTCATGTTCTGGCTAGTGGTCGGGCTCGTGCTGCTTTTCGTTATCCTCATGTTGTCGATGATCGTCCGGCACGACCGGCTGGCGTTTGTTGTCGGCTGGGCCGTCCTGGTCCTGTTCACATTTCTCCTTAACCGCAACGGATCCGTCTTAGATCTGATCTTTATTGCGATCGGAACTGCCATCTTTGTAATCTTCCCGCTTTGGCGTTACGGCCTACTGGTGATGGTATTGATTTATTTCTTTAGCGGTCTGCAAAATTTACCCATCACCACGAATTTACCGCGTGGTACGCCACCGGTTTTGTGATGTACCTGGCCATGCTGGTGGCCCTGGCGGTTTACGGTTTCTACACCTCCCTCGCCGGCCAGAAACCATTCGGCGGGAAGTTTTTAGAGGAATGACGAGCTGAATGGAAAAGGATGCAGATAAAACCTTATGGCTATCACCGCTCGTTCTCGATCGGGGGTTTGGCGTGCAATTTCGCGAGGATCATGTCCACGTTGAGCTCGGTAAGGATTTCAAACCGGAACAGGGGCATCGGCAAGAGCTTTGGAATGTGATCGGCGACGCATGTGAGAGGCATAATACGCGCCGCGTGCTCGTCGAGGGGGTTCTCCCCGAAGGCGAGCGTGAGACATCGGACGTGATCGATGCCGGGCAAAAGACCGCGACAGTTCCACATCTCTGGCTTGCATTCGCCATTTCAGATTTTCAACCTAGTGAACAGACTGAGCTTTACCAGGTGATCGCAGCGTCCAGAGGCGTACGCGTGAAGTTTTTCACCGATAGGGAACAAGCACTAAAATGGCTGAGACATAATTCACCGCAATAGTTGAATTAAATGGCGGGAAATGTCCGCAACGGACAATTCCTGAAACGCGGAACTTGTGTAAATCTTTAACGCCCCAGAATTCTATGAACAGCAATCAGACCGCTTTGACATGTCCCGTTGGACAAGATTTTGACGATCTTCTGCAATTGTCGTCAACCGAACGGATCATCGAGTTTTATGATGAAGCAGGCATTGATTACGGGCATTGGAGTACGGGTTTTAACATGCATTTGGGCTTTTATCGCCGGGGCTTGAATCCGTTTGACCGAGAAAAAATGCTTGAGCAGATGAATCTCGAGGTCGCGACGCGATTACATCTGCACCCTAAAGATAAAACATTTCTTATCGATCTCGGATGCGGCGCGGGAGCAATTGCACGAACGGTCGCCAAATATTACTCGAATGCTAGTATCAAGGGCGTGACGAATGTACCTTCGCAGGTTAGAATCGCCACAAGGTTAAACGCCATGGAAAACCTGCAAAACCAAATTGAGATTCTCGGTGGCGATTATACAGCACTGCCATTTGAGGACGGAGCGGCGGACGGCGTTTGGGCGGTCGAAAGCGCCTGTTATGCCGAAGGACCGACAAAAGAAAACCTAGCCCGCGAAATGGCCCGCGTCTTGAAAATCGGGGGACGTTTCGCCGTTGCCGATTGTTTTATCAAAAAGCCGGAGAAAAAATTAAACTTTCTGATTGAGAAGTGTTATTCGACGGTTTGTGAGAGTTGGGCGCTCACTGAAATGCCCATACTCGACATTTTTGTTGCGACTCTGGAAAGGCAAGGCTTTCGGGATATAGTCGTGGAAGATATATCCTGGCGCGTTGTTCCGTCGCTGGCTCACGCGCCGTTTGCCGTTCTCAGTTTTGTCTTCAAAAAGTTGCTTGCCGGTGAGCCTTTGAAAAGGCAGAGCATTAACAACCTGAAAGCCTCTTTGCTGGCGTTGGCGCTTGGGTTGAACAGGACGAAGTTTAGCTATTGTTTGATCAGCGGCCGGGCCGGCGATCCCAAGCGTGAAAGTTATACGAGGCGGTAAGGCGACGGACAATTTATCAAGCGCGGAACGTGTGTTAACATCTAATCCTATATCTACGTTTTAGAAAGTTGTTGAACATTTGTTCTTAAGGAAACCATTAATGAAATTAATTATTCGGATGATCGTATTGACGATCGTTCTTTTGTTTGTCGTTGTGTCCGGTGCATTTGCTCAGGGTGCTCAACAATGGAAGGTCGGCGAAAAAGTCGAGACTCTGAATTTGTCTAAGGAATGGGTCCCCGGAACGGTCATCGGGACCGTGGATTGGGGTGGAAAACTCATGTACCGCGTACAGCTCGACGACCCAAACGCCTCTATTGTTTATTTCAACCACACGCCAGCGTCCGACATTCGGCAACGCGGTGGTCAAATCGCAGTTGTACCACAGCAGCCGATTCGCGATGTCGCGCCTATCCCCGTCGTCGCTTTACCTAATGGCGGAGGCAAATTCGATGTCTATTACAACGCCACTCAGGGCAAAAACCGGGGCATCATAATTGTCACCCAGGGGAACAAATACAAGATACATTATCCGGGGTGCACACAGGGATGGGACGAATGGGTCGACCGCAGTCTTGTGCGTGATCCGGCTACGGTTACGCCCGACGCAGACGTTATTTCGTTTCTATTTGGCAAATGGGCGTTGACCAAGGTAGGAATGTCGAGCAGCAACATCGCCTGGGGCAAGGCTGAGGGCATCGAGATCGGTGCAACCGGCAATTATATTTGGTATCAGGGCGGCGGAAAGGCTCCGGTCAAAGGCAGTTGGGAAACCGACGCCAAAGTACCCGGCACCGACAGCGGAACACAATTTTACGACGGTATTCTTGTCAAGGACGCTGAGGGCCAGGAATGGAAAGTCTTCAAGTGGGTGGTCAAAGGCTATCCCGACGGCGTCGAGGTTCAGCGAATGTGCAGCGGCGAGGCCATCGTCGGAAGCCGTGCGCGGTGAATGACTCCAGGTTAAATGGCATCAATCGAAGCCACATCCGAATCTCCGTTCGCTGAGAAGAACAGGCTCCTCCGCATACTTGGGGTGCCTTTTGGCATCGCGGTCATTATAGGCGGGACGGTCGGGGTCGGGATTCTGCGCTCGCCGGGGGCGATAGCCGAGCAGCTTCATTCGGTTTGGCTGATCATTCTCGTTTGGGTTCTCGGTGGGTTTTATTCGCTGCTTGGGGCCAACTATATGGCCGAGCTTGCGACGATGGTGCCAAAGGCTGGCGGGCCTTATGTTTTTGCACACCGGGCTTATGGCGATTACGGCGGATTTGTCGTCGGTTGGGGCGATTGGCTGCTGAACACGCTGAGTCTGTCGTATATGTGTATCGTCTTTGGGGAGTATTCGGCCACGTTGTTTACTCCTAACCTTGCGAACGGCGCGGTTTGTTTTTCCGTTCTGATCTTGCTCCTACTGACTGCATTAAATTGGATCGGTCTGCGGGCCGGAAGCGGCACGCAAAAGCTGACCAGCCTTTTAAAGGCTATAGCTCTGCTTGTTTTTGTTGCTGTGTGCTTTATGTTCGGTGGGCATAATGACCCGAAAGCGGTTTCCCAAACCTTGATAACGCCGCCGACGGGAGTTTCGCTTTTTGTCGCGATCATTTTGGCTTTTCAGTTAGTTCTGGGAACATACAGCGGCTGGTTCTCATCCGTGTATTTTTCGGAAGAGGATACTGACCCGGCCCGCAACATTCCCCGCTCGCTCTTTGGCGGTATTGCCGTCATAATCTGCATATATCTTTTGGTCAATTTTGCATTGCTTTACGCTCTTCCGCTCGATCAGCTTGCCGGTTCAAAATTTGCGGGTGCCGATGCAATGCGGCTCATTTTTGGCGAGCGGAGCGGCCAGATCGTTACCATTTTGGCCATACTTTCAATTATCGGCATAATCAATGCCACGCTGATGTTCACACCACGCACGCTGCTTGCATTGGGGCGTGACGGACTGTTTTTTGAAAAAGCAGCAGCGGTCAACCGGGGTGGAACGCCGCATGTTGCTCTGGCGATGACCGCTTTGCCGGCTGTATTTTTTGTTGTTGTCGGAACCTTTGAAATGCTGGTTGCGATCGCCGAGTTTTTTGCCGTAACGAATACTATCCTTCTTATCGGATCGCTTTTTATACTTCGACGGCGCGAACCCGATCTGTCGCGGCCTTTCCGGGCATGGGGATACCCTTATGCACCGCTGGCAATACTGTTCGCGGCGATCCTCATTTTTTTAGGTTATTTGATTGGTAATTTTAGCAGTAGCATATATGCAATAGTCGCTATAGCAGCCACGTACCCCATTTTTTGGCTGTTGAAACGGAATAATGGTTAAGATATGAAACGCTGCCCCGAATGTAGAAAAGACTACTTGGACGATAGCTTGCTATACTGTCTGGACGATGGTGCCGCGCTCATACAGGGCAGCGTGACAAATGAGCCGGCGACTGAAATTTTGTCGGGCGATGCGATGTCCGGTGAGCGGGCGACGCGGATCATCGATCCGGCACCGGAAACGGCGACGCCGGATAAGAGTGAGGAGCCGGTTTCTGATCCGCAGCGGAAACCGGCCCGCTCGCGGCTTCCAATTGCGTGGCTCGCGGCCCTAGCATTTGGCGTGATCGCGGCCCTTTTTGGTTTCATTTATTTTGGCGGATCTTCGAAAGGCCAGATGCCGGTGCAGAGACTCTCTTTCAATCCGCCGGGCGAATTATCGTTCAACGACGTCCAGCCGGATTGGGCCGTGATCTCGCCGGACGGGGAAAAGATTGCGTTCACGGCGACCGGTGCCGACGGAATGGACCGCCTGTATTTTCGTTCACTGAATACAGGCGAAGCAAAACTTTTGCCCGGCTCGGACAATCCGCTCGAGCCTTTTTGGTCCCCGGACAGCAAGACTATAGCTTATGGCTCGAACGGCAAGCTGAAACGGTCAGATCTGGCAGGCGGCAATCCGCAGGTCATCTGCGACGCCGCACGCATGGTCGGCGGCAGTTGGAGCAAAGACGGTACGATCATTTTCGTCCCAGATTATCGAACAACGCTCTTGCAAGTGTCGGCGCAGGGCGGCGAACCTAAACCGGTCTCGATGAATATCGAGCAGGACAATGAGGAGCGCCACCGTTATCCGTATTTTTTGCCCGACGGGCGGCATTTTGTTTTTCAACGAGAGACGAGGGGCATCTTTGTTGGCTCGGTAGATTCGCCCGAGATAGTGCAGATATTGCCTGATAATTCGCCCGTCGTGTATTCGCGCCAGGGTTGGCTGATCTTCGTCCGCAACGACACATTAGTGGCACAGGCCTTCGACGTGGGAAAGCTCGACCTCAGCGGCGAGGCGGTACCCATTATTTCCGATCAAAAAAGCTGGATCAATAACTTTCGTTTTTCCACGTCGGACACTGGGACCCTAATTTATCAGGGTGTCTGGGAGCGCGAATACCAGCTAGTCTGGTATGACCGCACAGGCAAGCAAATTGGAACGGTCGAGTCTCCGGCGAAGATATCCGTCGGCATGGACCCGCGCATCTCGCCCGATGGCAAGCGAGTTGCGGTCAAACGAAATCCACCGGCTACGATCTGGGTCGTCGATCTGGAGAAAGGCACGAGTGTGCGGATCACGTCTGATTTCGGGCAAATGCCGGTCTGGTCTCCCGATGGAACGCGTCTCACGTATAGTGCCACTCCGGGCATTATTGTCAAAGCGGCTAACGGCCTCGGCGAGGCTGAGACGCTTTTTGCAGGGGGGCGCAACCTTCCCGAAATCGTGGTCGTCCGATGGGCGATATTTGATCTTTTTGAGACGCGGAGTAAAGTCTCGTCTTGATATGTTTGCCCTGTCCCTCGAAGGCGAGCGCAAAGAAACGCTGCTGCTCAACTCGCCGTTTGACGAAACAAGCCCGGAGCTTTCGCCCGACGGCAAATGGCTCGCCTACATGGCCGACGATACGGGAAAATACGAGATATATGTTCAGTCATTTGCCGACGGCAAGCTCGGCTCCGACCGCAAGCTGATCTCGACAACAGGCGGCCGCATGCCGGTGTGGCGTCGCGACGGCAAAGAACTGTTCTTCATCGGCGCCGACGGCGCTATGATGTCTACATCGATAAAAACAGGGGACGGTTCCTTTGAATTCACGCCGCCGCAATCCTTGTTTAAAACAAGGATGCTTGCCCATTACAACAGTACGCACGAATTCGACATTTCGCCCGACGGTCAGCGGTTTCTGATCGGAACGCTCATCGGCGACACAAAAGCCCCGCCGCCCACCGTTGTACTAAACTGGCCGGCGCTTTTGAAGAAATAATATGAAACGCTGCCCCGAATGCCGACGCGATTATTACGACGACACGCTGCTGTATTGTCTCGACGACGGCAGTGCGCTGCTTGACGGCCCGACGTCTATGGATGAATCTGCCGGAATGAAAAAAAATAAAAAAGTAAGGAATGTTGTGGTAAGGTAAGGAATGAGGTATTTGGGATATGCGAAACAATGCAAAGATCACAAGTAAGGGGCAGATCACTGTTCCGGTAAAAGTTCGTCAGGCTCTGGGCGTGAAAGAAGGCGACAGGCTGGTTTTTGAGCAAAACGGCGGTGAGATGACCGTCAGACCTGAGAAGCGAGAGAGCCGTTTCGCCAAATATCAGGGCATCGGAACGCCGGGCATTGGCAAGGGCCGCGAGGCGGTCATTAAATATGTTCGCAGTCTTCGAGATCCGGAATGATTACCGCTATCGATTCAAACGTGATTGTCGGATTTTGGAATCCGGACGACGCCCTCAATACGCGCTCTCGCAATGCGCTCGACGCAGCATTTGATAGCGGGGGCGTCATCATCTGCGGAGCCGTTTATGGCGAATTACTCGCGGGGCCGAGGCGAACCGAAGACTTTGTCGATACTTTCTTGCAAGACTCCGAGATTGCAGTCGATTGGTCTAGCAACGAAGCAGTTTGGCGCACCGCCGGTACAGGTTTTCAAAAATACTCAGCGCGTCGCAGACGACAAAAACTGGACGAGCCACGTCGCATATTGACCGACTTTTACATCGGAGCACATGCATTTTGCAACGGCTACCGACTGCTGACGCTTGATGACCGAATCTATCGCACGGCATTTCCAAAGCTCGACATCGTAAAAAGCTAAGATTGGCGAACGAAACACCTTATGACATGCTGCCCTGAATGTAGGAGTGATTAGCTTATGATCGACACTATACGACACGACGACGGACGGGTCGAGCTTAATGCGGACGCCGAGGAGAGCATTCGCTCGTCGGCGCTTTATAACGAAGACCTCGCACCGGTTCCGGTGGCGAAACGCAACTGGACGACGTATAACTACGCGGCGTTGTGGATATCAATGGCGCACTGCATACCGACGTATATGATGGCGTCGGGGTTGATCTCGGCGGGGATGAACTGGTGGCAGGCTCTCATTACGATTTTGCTGGGCAATATTATCGTTCTCGCTCCGATATTGCTCAATTCGCATCCGGGGACGAAGTACGGCATTCCGTTTCCGGTTTTTGCACGAGCCGCTTATGGAACTTTGGGATCGAATCTGCCGGCTCTGATGCGTGCGATCGTCGCCTGCGGATGGTTTGGGATACAGGCGTGGATCGGCGGACAGGCGTTACAGACGTTTTTTGCGGCCTTTATTCCAGGCTGGGAGACTCTGCTTGGCGGTCCCGTAGACGGGCATACTCCGACCGAGTGGTTGTCGTTCCTAATGTTTTGGGGATTGAATATAGTCATTATTTTTCGCGGAATGGATCTGCTGCGGATGGTCGAGAACTGGGCGGCGCCTTATGTTTTGGTGATGACCGGTTTATTGCTTACGTGGATCTTGTATCAGGCGGGCGGAATCGGATTTTTGCTGCACGAGCCGGGCAAGTTTCAGACATTTGGCGAATTTTGGCCTATATTTATCCCTAGTCTAACGGCCATGATCGGCTTTTGGGCGACGCTTTCGCTCAACATGCCTGACTTTACGCGGTTTGGCAAAAGCCAGCGTGAGCAGGTCATCGGCCAGGCCGTCGCACTGCCGACGACAATGACCGTTTTTGCGGCGATGGGCATTTTGATCACGTCAGCGGCGGTCGTAGTTTTCCCAAACATGAATCCAGCCGACGCGTGGGATCCAGTCAAGCTGGTCAGTCAATTCTCACAGCCCGTTGTCGTCGCGATCTCTATGTTTACGGTTGTTGTCGCCACTCTCTCAGTCAACATCGCGGCAAATGTCGTCTCACCCGCAAACGATTTTGCCAACGCTTTTCCCAAACTGATCTCTTTCCGCACGGGCGGTTTGATCACCGGGATCATCGGAATCCTGATGCAGCCCTGGAAGCTGCTTGCCGATCCATCCGGCTATATTTTCTCTTGGCTGCTCGGATATTCCGGCGGTCTGGGATCAATCGCAGGTGTTCTGATCGCGGACTACTGGCTCGTCCGTCGAAAGAATTTGAATCTCGGCGACCTCTACCGCAGCAAAGGCATCTACGGCGGGTGGAATTTCCGCGCGGTGATCGCGACGCTTCTAGGTTGCTTTTTTGCCTGGATAGGCTTGATAATTCCATTGTTCCGTCCACTTTACGACTACGCGTGGTTTGTCGGTTTCGGCGTCGCGTTTGTGGTTCATTTCGCTCTTATGAACTGGTTCCACCCTCGGAAATCTCAAAGTCATAGTATCGACTAAGGTTATCTCACGCGATGCGGTAAAATTGCGTTATATGAAATACAGCAAAATAAGTAATTACTACGGCGGGAAATTTGTCGAAAGCTCCTCAACTGAGAGTCTGAACGTGATTTCTCCAATCGACGGCAACTTGCTCTCCACCGTTCCGATGTCGACGGCGAATGAGCTACATGCTGCGGTCGCATCGGCGAAGTCGGCATCAGATTCATGGAGCAAACTGCCGATAAAGGAACGCGCCCAGGTATTTTTCCGTTACCGCAATCTGCTCGAGCAAAACTCGGACGAATTGACCGCTCTTATTTCTGAGGAAAATGGCAAAACTTGGGATGAGGCAAAGGCGGAGGTTGAAAAGAGCATCGAGCTTACTGAGTTTGCGTGCTCGATGCCGCAGCTTGTTTCGGGCGAAATTCTCGAGGTCAGCCGCGGTGTCGAATGTCGAACTGAGCATTTTCCGGTTGGCGTGGTTGCATCGATCGCTCCGTTCAATTTTCCGCTGATGGTGCCTAATTGGACGATGCCGAATGCTCTCGTTCTCGGCAACACGATGATAATGAAGCCAAGTGAGCTTGTGCCGCTGTCGGTTATCAGAATGGCTCAGCTTCTAAAGGACGCTGGCCTGCCTGATGGCGTTTTTAACGTTATCAACGGCGGCAAAGATATTGTCGAAGGCATTTGCGGGCACAAAGACATCGAGGCCGTCAGCTTTGTTGGCTCGACCAAGGTCGCAAAGCTCGTCTATCAGCAGAGCACGCATACGCTAAAACGCTGCGTCGCCCTTGGCGGAGCAAAAAATCATCTTTTTGTTCTGCCTGACGCAAATCCGACGATGACGGCGTCGAATGTAACGGCCTCGATGTCGGGCTGTGCCGGCCAACGCTGTATGGCGGCGTCGGCGATGCTGGCGGTCGGCAACGTCGATCCGATAATAGATCAAATATGTGTAGAGGCCCGAAAGGTCATTCCCGGCACAAATCTCGGTGCCGTGATCTCAAAAGCCGCAAAGACACGTATCGAGGACTACATTTCCGAGGCCGAACGCAATGGCGCGAAAATACTCGTTGACGGACGCGGTGCCACTGTTGCCGGAAAGGAAAACGGGACTTATGTCGGCCCGACCGTGATCGATTTTGTCACGCCCGATATGTCGGTCGCGACCGAGGAGATCTTTGGCCCGGTCATTTCGATCATGCGGACCGATACGCTCGATGAGGCGATCAAGATCGAGAACGACAATCCTTATGGAAACGCCGCTGCGGTTTTTACTCAGAGCGGCGGCATGGCGAGATACGTTATGGAGCACGCAAGTGCCGGCATGATCGGCGTCAACATCGGAGTACCGGTTCCGCGCGAACCGTTTTCGTTTGGAGGCTGGAACGAATCGCGATTTGGCGCAAATGACATCACTGGCAAAAGCTCGATCGAATTTTGGACCAAATTAAAGAAAACAACGACCAAATGGAATTCCGAGGCAGGAATCAATTGGATGAGTTAACGACAAAAAAATGAAGCATAAGATCAAGATACTCATACTATTTCTCAGCATGCCGTTCTTAGCATTGCTTGGCTTAAAGACCCAAGGCGTCACCGCGCAAACACAGACCCCGCCGCAGGTCGAGACAGCCGGCCAGCATTTTAAAAACATCAAGGTTCTAAACGATATGCCGGCCGATCAGCTTGGCAAAGTGATGAATCTTTTCTCGGCAGACTTGGGCGTTAATTGCAGCTACTGTCATTCGGTCGAAGATTTTGCAAAAGACGGCAAAAAGGAAAAAGAAACGGCTCGTAACATGATCAAGATGACCTTAGGGATCAATAAAGATCATTTTAACGGCCGGCCGCAGGTTACTTGTAACTCATGTCATAATGGCCATGAGCAGCCGCAAAACGTGCCTAATCTGAATCCAGTCGCGGCGGATGAGCGTCCGGTTCAGCCTGCGACAAAGCCAACGATAGACGCGATCTTTGACAAATACATTACGGCTCTCGGCGGAGCGGAAAAGCTTGCTAAAGTGACTTCGATGTCGGTAAAGGCGAGCCGCATCGAGTCGGACGACAAGACGACCGAGCCCGTAATGATCTATTTCAAGGGCAGCAAATTCGCTTCGGATACGATATACAGCAAAGCCGTCGTCAGCGAGCGGTTTGACGGTACGGCGGCCACCAAATACAATGGTTCTCACGCAATCATCCTAAAGCCCGATGAAGCCGAACAGATAAAACGCTCGGCCGAGCTTTTTTCGCCGACTAATTTAAAGACGATCTATCCGAAGATGGATTTCCGCTTCCTGGACAAGATCGACGGCCGCGAGGTCTACGTCGTAACCGCGACGACCGCGTCGAATTTTCGTGAGTCGCTCTACTTTGACGTCGAAACGGGACTACTTGTTCGACGGGCGGCCTCGACGCAGACAATGTTCGGCAGGTTTGTTTATCAGGTCGATTATGCGGATTACAAGTTAGTCGGGGGCGTAAAGATGCCGATGACCATAAAGCACTCGATGCCAAATATTCGCTGGACAACCAAAGTGTTCGATGCCAAAGTGAATGCTCCGGTGGACGATGCGAAATTTATCGTACCAGGAGCTAACTAATTAAGTCGATTGAGGAATTGATAGATATGCCAAGAATAATCAAATGCGGACTAATCCAGGCTCACAATGTCGCTCCGACTGATGCTCCGATACCGGACATCAGAAAGGCGAATATCGACCATCAGATGAAGTTTGTCGAGGACGCTGCTCGCCAAGGTGTGCAGATGCTCTGTTTTCAAGAGATCTTTACGACGCCGTATTTTTGTGCCGAACAGCAGACGCGTTGGTATGAGGCCGTCGAACGCATACCCGACGGCCCGACTGTCAAAATGATGCAGGATGTTGCCAAAGAGCACGGAATGGTGATGATTGTGCCGATCTACGAGGAAGAGCAGACCGGCATTTATTACAATTCGGCTGCCGTGATCGACGCTGACGGCAAATATCTCGGCAAATATCGCAAGACGCATATACCGCATGTCGCTCCGGGATTTTGGGAAAAATTCTACTTCCGCCCTGGCAATCTGGGCTATCCGTGTTTCGATACGGCGTTCGCCCGCATCGGCGTTTATATTTGCTACGACCGGCATTTTCCCGAAGGAGCGAGATGTCTCGGTCTAACCGGTGCCGAGATTATCTTTAATCCATCGGCAACGGTAGCTGGACTTTCGGAATACTTGTGGAAACTCGAGCAGCCGGCACACGCCGTTGCAAACGGCTACTTTGTCGGTGCTATCAACCGCGTCGGCACCGAGGCACCGTGGAACATCGGTGAATTTTACGGCCAAAGCTATTTCTGCGACCCGCGCGGCCAGATCATTGCCGAGGCGTCACGCGACCAGGACGAACTCGTCGTCGCCGATCTCGACATGGACAAGATCCGCGAGGTCCGCAACACGTGGCAATTCTTCCGCGACCGCCGACCGGATGCTTACGGGCCGATCGTGGCAGACTAACGGAATCTTGAATGTGATGCACGAGACAGACAAGATATACGTTGTTCTTGCGAACACAATAAAATTTGGTATACCGATGGGTGTTTTGAGTGCTCTCAGTATAATCGTTTTTTCTTACTTTATTTCCGACGGAGGGCTTAACAAGAATGTCATAGAGTCTTCAATCAGCACTTTTCTTGTTTGGGTTCTTTTCGGTATTGTTTTGGGTTTAATTCGGAAAAAGTAGACGACCGAACGTATGACTGATAACTACTGTTCACCGCTCGACATAACACAGATCGAGCAAAACTTTGCGGAGATCAACCCGGCGTTGACCGCGGCGGAGGCGATGCACGAGGCTAACCGCTGCCTGTTTTGCTATGACGCGCCTTGCATTCAGGCTTGTCCGACCGGCATTGATGTGCCGTCGTTTATCAAAAAGATCGCTACCGGCAATCTGCATGGGTCGGCGCGGGTGATATTTGACGCTAATCCTATCGGAGCAACATGCGCGCGGGTTTGTCCGGTTGAGGTTTTGTGCGAAGGTGCCTGTGTCGAGAAGACACTGCTTCAAAAACCCATCGAGATCGGGCGTTTGCAGCGTCACGCAACTGATTATGCGATGGCGAGCGGCAAGCAGATATTCAAAAAAGGCGAAGCAAACGGTAGGTCGGTCGGAATTGTCGGCTCCGGCCCGGCCGGGCTTTCGTGTGCGACGTATCTCGCCAGGCTCGGTTATGACGTGACCGTTTATGAGCGGAGGCCGATGGCTGGCGGACTCGATACATACGGGATGGCCGAGTATAAAATGCCGCAATCGGTTAGCTTAAGCGAAGTCGAGCAAATCGCCGGTCTTGGCGTCAAATTCATGCTCAATACCGAGATCGTTGCGGGGGGCAAAGGCGAACCTGAGGTGCTCGGAGATGTGAGCAAGGTGAGCTTTGAGCTGCTCAAAGAGTGGCATGGAGCCATATTTCTCGCCACCGGCCTCGGCAACACAAATAAATTAAATATTCCGGGTGAGGATCTGGATGGTGTGATAGATGCTCTCTACTTTATCGAGAAGATAAAAACGCGTGACTGGACGACAGTACCTTTAGGCAAAACCGTCGCCGTTATCGGTGCCGGAAACACAGCCATCGACGCTGTGACACAGGCAAAACGTCTGGGTGCCGAAAAGGTTGTGATGGTCTATCGCCGGACAGAAAGGGACGCCTCCGCCTACGATTACGAACTCGAACTCGCCCGCAAAGACGGCGTCGAATTCGTCTGGCAAGCCACACCAATCGGTATTCTGTCTGACGATGGCGATTCGCATGTGACCGGTCTTCGCTGCGAGAAAACTAATGGCTCACTCGAATTATTCGAGATCAAATGTGACATGGTGATCAAAGCTACCGGGCAGCAAAAGGCGCGTACATTTTTTGAAACCGTCGCAGGCGTCGATGTGGACGACAAAGGCCGGGTTGTCGTCAACGAACAAATGCAAACGTCCAATCCAAAGATATTCTCCGGCGGCGACTGTGCCAACGGCGGCAAAGAAGCGGTTGACGCATCACAAATGGGCAAGCACGCCGCGCAGGGCATTCACTTCAGTTTGTCGGGTGAAAATGTGAAGTTTGCAGGTCAATAGCTGTAACTATGATTTCGAGGCGATCTATTCTTGTGATGGATTCATAACTTCTTTGTTGAGTTTCTTTGGTGGATCGGACGGAGCTGCCAATGGCCAGGATTTACCGGCTCCATCGACGGTTCCGGAGAAAAGGCTAATTCCCTTGGATAAACAGTTGGAGACATTTGCGAAGTTGGGCTTCAAACTGAATCCCGGAATAATATACGTTATGAAACTCCTGAAAGTAAGGAGGCCATAGTTAAGGCGACGGGGCTTAAAATAGTTTGGCTTAGTTAAAAAATATGGCAGATCTAACTACAAATTTTGCGGGAATAAAATCTCCAAACCCATTCTGGCTGGCGTCGGCGCCGCCGACGAATATGGGTTCGATGGTTGAGCGAGCGTTTGACGCCGGTTGGGGCGGGGCGGTTTGGAAGACTTTGGGAGAGCCGATCGTGAATGTTTCGTCGCGGCTGGCCGGGCTCGATCAGGGGTCGCTGCGGATGATAGGGCTCAACAATATCGAGCTGATCACTGACCGCTCGCTTGAGGTCAATCTCAAGGAGATCACCGAGTGCAAAAAGAAATATCCGAATAACGCCGTAATCGCTTCCTTGATGGTTGAGTCGAAAAAGGAAGCGTGGCAAGAGATTACAAAAAGGACTCAGGACACGGGCTGCGACGGATTTGAGCTGAATTTCGGCTGTCCGCACGGCATGTCCGAACGCGGGATGGGCGCTGCGATGGGACAGGTGCCGGAATACACTTGCATGGTCACCGAATGGGTCAAAGAGGTATCGAATTTGCCCGTCATTGTTAAGCTCACGCCCAACGTCACGCATATTATTCCACCCGGACGCGCCGCTCAGAAAGGCGGTGCAGATGCTGTTTCGCTGATAA
Source organism: Pyrinomonadales bacterium (assembly GCA_038226395.1). Classification (GTDB taxonomy): domain Bacteria; phylum Acidobacteriota; class Blastocatellia; order Pyrinomonadales; family Pyrinomonadaceae; genus OLB17. Next base: position 44,329 of record JBBRQM010000015.1, read on the forward strand.
ACACGATCAACTCGGTGATGGGCGTCGATGTGGACACGATGATCCCTTACCCGAACGTCAACGGCATGGCGGCCCACGGTGGTTATTGCGGCACGGCGGTCAAACCTATTGCATTAAATATGGTCTCCGAGCTTGCCCGCGACACGGAGTTTAACATTCCGATTTCGGGCATCGGCGGCATCAATACCTGGCGTGACGCGGTCGAGTTTATGCTGCTTGGAGCTGGGAACGTCCAGGTTTGCACTGCCGTGATGCATTACGGCTATCGCATTGTCGAAGACATGATCGACGGGCTCAATAACTATCTTGACGAGAAAGGCTTTGCGAGCGTAAATGACATCATCGGCAAATCGGTCAGCCGCATGACCGACTGGGGCAATCTGGATCTCAATTATGACGTAAAGGCCCACGTCAACAAAGAGCATTGCATCCGCTGTAATCTCTGTTATGTCGCCTGCGAAGACGGCGCCCACCAAAGCTTCAAATTTGAAGAGGTCGATGGCATAAAATATCCCATCGTTATCGAAGAAGAATGTGTCGGCTGCAACCTCTGCGCCCTCGTCTGTCCCGCACCCGGAGCGATCTCGATGATCCGCACCGACAAAGGCGGCCCCACCCAAAGCTGGCGCGACCGCGAGGCCAACAGCCGGACCTAAAGAGAATGCCTATTTCTTTTTTTGATACCAGACGATAGCGTCACCGTCAGCTTTTTGGTCGGAATAAATCGTTTTTGAATATCCAATATTGTGAACCGGTGTAAATGGAAATTCAACCAGAGCATTATTCGACAACAGGATACCGCCATCCTTTAGCATTTTTTCAAGATTCACCATCGCCAACCCCTGCTCAAATTGGCCGTAATAAACAAAGATATTAGTGCCGATTATCAGATCGTAGCGGTCCTTTTCAGCGAGAACGGGCGATTGTAGGACGATATTTGTATCAAAAGCGTGTACACGGCCCAAAAATTCGCTGCGGATGCTTACCGTGCGTGTGTATAGATTGGCTAAACCCGCCGTGGTTGTCATCGGTTTGGCGGGCAGAGCGATCAAACGGCCAAAATCTGCCCAATACTTTGTAAATTCCGGCGTCCATTTTCGCGTCGTGTCGAGCGGAAGCTGGATCAAATAATTCTCATTCCGTTTTGCTTTTAATGCGAGACCGGAAATATGCGAATTTACTTTAGGACTTAGGTCAAACGTATCAATCTGCAAGCTATTCTTATCAGTCAGATTTAACTTGAGCAAGCTCTCGATCACCGCGAATGGCTGCAGCGTCTGCGGCGGGTAAAAGTCATAGCCCTCATCCTTATCGGTAAAATCCAGACCGGGGCCGACAATCGCCACCTTTAGAACCTTTTTGAGGATACCTTTCTCTTTAAGCTGGACGAGGGCATTTTCGATTGCCAAATTTGGCTTAAGTGAGGTATCGGACGAGAGACCGCGTCGGCTAAAAAGCATCGAGCGGACAACGAATTCATCGTCCTTGTTATTCCTGGCCTGTTGGATCAGATTGGCGAAACCGGCCGATTCGCTTAGAACCCGGCGAAGAGCCAGTATCAGGTATCGTATGACAGCTTTTTTACCATCTTCGGTTTCGACCCCGATCCCAAGTTTCTTTATCAGTTGTGATTTGGCAAAGCTCATTCTCTCGTTGCTTTGCCGGCTCGCCAAAACACTCGCAAAATCATTCAGACGATGCTGTAAAACCGTTTGATAAACCTTGACCGCATCTTGCGACTGGTCATGAGCCAACTGGTTCATTTGGCTCTCAGTCATTCTCGGCTCCTTGGTAAAACTCGTGCCAAAGAGCAAAAGGTTAACAATCGAATCCTCGTCGCCTTGTTCGAGCCGTCCGCGAATTTCGGCATCGCTCTTTTTTGCCCAGATGGGCCAGCGGCTTTCCAGATCCTTGTCATTCAAGTTTAGGAGATCGGGCGGGAGGTCTGTTTTCATTGCCTCCAGAAGAGGCTTTGCCTCCTGAAACGAAAGGTAGGAGATTCGCGGGGAAGTGGTCTGCGGTATTATGGTCTGGACAAGACCGGCGAGGCAAAGGAAGAGAGTAAATAATATCCAGTTCATGGTTTATTATATGGTATCAAAAAAACAGGGAAACCCGTTTGGATCTCCCTGTAAAATGTTTCAACAAAAGCTCTCGAATTAGAACGAGAATTTAGCTGAAAGCTGAATATTTCGCTTACCGTCCTTGAATGCGTTTACGACCCCGTTGGTAACGTCAGAGCTGCCGCCGTTAACAAAAGAGGTAGCGTGATTAAACAGATTAAAGGCATCAACGCGAATCTGAAGCCCGTAACGCTCTCTGACGCTAAAGTTTTTGAACAAACTCGCATCGACATTCCAGTTGCCGGGTGCCCTGAATGAATTTCTGGTCGTCATGTTAGAGGGGTATGGACCCTCGTCATTAAAACCTCGGGGATCCGTGGGTGAGATCGGCGTAACCTTTGACAGATCAATGAAGTTATAGTTATTAGCTGAGATGAGTTTGCTAAAGCCATTGAACGTAATGGATTGGCCACCCAACAATCGAGGGCAAACTGCGTTTGCATTGGAGCAATCAAAGATCGAGAATGGCGTTCCGCTCTGAATAGTAATTATAGACGAAACATTCCACCCGCCCAAAATATAGTTTGCAGCATGATTGGTAAACTTGTATTTAACCGGATAGATAATCGATGTTACAAAGCGATGCCGGACGTCAAAATCAGACGGACCATAGTCGAGCTTCGGATTGAACGGATCAAGATATCCAAGATTAAAGTTATTGCCAAATTCGCTAAAGGTCGTGCTAAGATCGTCCTTCGAATTCGAAAAGGTGTAACGAGAAGTTATGACTATTCCGGTTCCAAAGAGATTATTACTCTCGAGCGATCCGGTGATCCCGTTATAATTACTGACTCCGTCACTCCCACGGAAGTTTACGTTGCCGTACTGACAATTCAAGCGGTCGGCCCTGCCCCCGGTAGGACATGTCCTCGTGGTATCGGTGCTGCCGAGATAGGCCAATCCGCTTCCACGCCGGTTGATGTTAGCGATCGAATACAAGCGACGGCCAGCCGAGCCTGAATAATCGACTTTGACCAGGGTATTGGCGGCAATCTGTCTCTCGAAAGAAACGCCATATTGGTGAGCATAGGCATTCTTGATATTCGGGTCGACAGCACGCAGCGTAACCGCCGGCAATGTAGCAGTGCCGCTACCTGAGAGCGGGCCATAATTATTTGCGTCGATAGGCACGCTATTTACGCCGAGCACTCCGTAGAACGGCGGATTCTGGATAACGTTAAAGGTCACGTTGCCAAAATTACGCTCATACGAGATGCCGTATCCACCGCGAAGGCTCGTTTTGCCATCGCCAGTAATATCCCAGGCAAATCCGAGCCTCGGAGCCCAGTTTTTACCAGGTTTCCAAAGTCCGCCCTGTGAAGAGCCGGTCTGAACGGAACCGGTTCGGATCGAATTGAAAATGTTGCCGGAACCAAAGTAAAAGTTGGAATCCAACCCCTCTTTCGATTTCTGCGTACCATAATATTCATAACGAATGCCCAGATTCAGAGTTACTCTGCGACCAATTCTCCATTGATCGTTAAAGTAAAGAGCATACTCGTTGTAAACATTTGTTCTAAGGAAGTTCGGAGCTTTTACAGGTAAGGTGATCGTCTGGCCCGGGAATTTGCCTTGGGGATCGATCGCCACCTGGAAAAGATCGGTCATTCCGTCGCCGAGGAGATGGTTGACCGCGCCGCCGAGCGTAGAGCTGAGGTTTTCGGATGCATTCAGATAAGCACCAAAAACGACCGCGTCCTGAAGGTGAACATATTGACCGCCAAAGCGGAAAGTATGGTTGCCTTTTATCCAGGTTGCATTTGGCTTAACGTCCAAGAGCCGCTCATCTTCATTAGTGTCAAAACCGGCACCCGGACTGTAGGGAATGTAGCCTGGGAAGGCAACGAGCCGACCATTCAAAAAAGCTGTAGCCGAAGTTGCATACAGAGTCGGTGTGGCAGGATTCTTAGAGCCAAGTGACGGTGTCGACTGCAGCCGTCGCCATGCCACTTTGCCGTCAACAATAAAGTTTGACGAGAAGTTGTGAACAAAGGAACCCTGGATGTTCTGTGAACGGCCGGTAAGACCCGTCGTGTAGCCTGCATAAGGGCTCGTAAAGCGAGTGCCGGGGAGGAAGCCGTCGTTTTCGATCTTATAGCTGAAATACATCGAGGTGTTATTGCTTACATTCCAATCCACGCGGGCAGCATTGCTCCATGTGTTCTGGGGTGTTCCGCCGCCGGCATCAGTCGGAGCGGTATATGACGTCAATTGGAAGGTGCATCCATTAACGGTGGCCGTTGCGCCCGTGGGGGTCGCCGAAAGTGTATTAGCAGCAAAGATCGCTTTGGCATTTGCCGCCATCAGATTGACGCAACCCGCCGTCGGAACGTAAACCAACGTGGTATCGGAACTGCGGACCCTGGTAAATTCCAGAGCGTCAAAGAAGAATATTTTATTCTGTTTGATCGGGCCGCCCAGCGCTCCACCAAATTGGTTACGGTTAAATTGTGCTCTCGGCAGACCGTTTGCGTTATTGTCAAACGAATTCGATGAAAAACCGGAGTTGCGATTCTGCTCGAAAAGATCACCATTAAATTTGTTGCCGCCCGCTTTGGTCGATACATTGACAACACCGCCGGAAGCGCGTCCAAACTCAGCCGAGAAATTGCTCGTGATAACCCGGAACTCGCCAACGGCGTCCTGAGGAACGCCCTGAGCAATACCGGCAGTAAAAGTCGCCTGATTCTCAGTTCCGTCAAGCAGGATTTCGGTGCTGGCCACTCGCTGGCCGTTGATCGCAAATCCAGCGCCTCTGCCAGACCCCGACGTATCCGCGTTGACATTGCCCGAAAGCTGGATGAGGGCGTATGGGTTGCGGTCAAGTGTCGGCAATTCATTGATCTGTCTTTGATTGACAACTGTTGATTGAACCTGATCCGAAGTGTTAATCTCCGCCACGCCGCCGCCGCCGGCCGGGACATCGACTATATTGATATCGACGGCAATGCCAAGCTTAACATCGATAGTTCTCGCGCCGCCAACGCTGACCTGCGCCTTGGTTGTAAATGCCTTAAAATTCCCTGCATTTACGCTAATGCTGTATTCACCCGGCAACACGCCGGTAAATTGGTAAAACCCGTCCGAATTGGTAGTTGTGGTTTTTTCCACGCCGGTTGCGGTGTTTGTAGCCTTAATGTTCGCACCGGATACTACGGCATCGTTCTGGTCTTTTACGGTTCCGTTAATTGACCCATAATCCTGCTGTCCAAAAGCAGACTGGAACAAAACGAAACTTACAATGATCGTCGAAACGATCAAAAGTCCATTTTTTAATGTTTTCTTCATTTTTATCCTCTCTGATACTTAAATGTATTTCTATTTCTTTAACTTAAATCGAGTAAACATATTGCGTGGGAAACAATGGAGCAAACTCAGATACGTCTATATTAGTCAATTGCCGTGCCACGCCTAATTGGCTTTGTGGTGATAGATAAGCCCATTATTTTCTATAATTTACATATTTTGCCTATGTTGAGATTTGTCTATATATGTAGACGTCAATCCAAATCTTTGAATTTTATTGCAGAATTTCATAGTTTTGTAAAGTATTGTAAAGACCTGCTTGGGAGTATTTTTTTGAAATCAGAATGGCAGAAATCTTTGATTTCAAAGAGCTTTAGATGGTTTGCCTTCGGATCGCATTTGCGGCGATCTCTCCAAGCACGGCAACAAAACTATCAAAAGCCGCAAAACGCGGATCCTGCGTATAGCCTTTTACAAATCTCGCATAGATCTGCTGGCAAATAGCAGCGATCTTAAACGTGCCAAATACATAATAAAACAGGATATTTGATGTATCGCGGCCAGATGCGACGGCATACATTTCGACCAAATCGGCCCGCGATATATTCTCCATTAGTACTCGTGGGTTAAACGGCATATTTAGCATATCTTCGCCGGCCTCACGCGACATCCAATAGCCCAACGTCGTGCCCACATCCATCAGCGGATCGCCGATTGTTACCATTTCCCAATCAAGCACGGCCGTTATCCGCGTCAGATCGTCGGGATCGAGCATTATGTTGTCAAATTTGTAATCATTATGGACAAGCGAGGCTCCGGATGTGGGCGGAATATTTCGCCCAAGCCAGGCGATAGCTTTTTCGAGATCGGGCCATTCATCAGTCTTGGCCGCAAAATAGCGCCCAGTCCAGCCCTCGACTTGGCGGTGGACATAGCCTTCCGGTTTGCCCAGTTCGCCGAGACCTGCCCTTTTGTAATCGAGAGCGTGGAGATCGGCTAGATTCTGAATGAAAGACCGACAAACTTTTTCGCGATATTGTTGAGAATTATTGAATTCGAATATCGGTGAGCCCTTACTTACGTGCGGGCTACTGACACGCTCCACCTTTCCGCGAATTATTAATCCTTTTCGCCGTTCCATCAGGTAAAATTCCGCGCCGATGACCGATTCATCTTCGCAAAACAGCAGCGGTTTTGCAGCGGGTTTGTAAACGGCGGACAATTTTGACAACACTTTGAACTCGCGGCCCATATCGTGCGCTGTCTTGACAGTATTGCCAAACGGGGGCCGGCGGAGCACATATTCGTCGGCTCCGACCCGTACGAGATATGTCAGGTTCGAGCTGCCGGCGGGAAACTGCTCGACCGAGATGTCGCCGGCGGCGGGCGAGAGTTTCGACGCCAAAAAAGCCCAAAGCCGTTCTATGTCTATCTCTTCACCATGTCTGATAGGTCCCGTTTCATTTTGTATACGATTTGTCATTCTGAATTCTAGCTGTAAGCCGGATATTGATACTTTACGATGTATGGTAATCTGTGGCTAATTTTATCAGTTATGGATTTTGAATACTCTGCAAAAACCCTCGAACTGCAAAAACGCCTCTCTGCGTTTATGGACGAGCATATTTATCCAAATGAAAAAGCTCATGCCGATGAAATAAACTCGGGTGACCGTTGGCAGCCGCTAAAACTGATCGAAGACCTAAAATCAAAGGCAAAGGCAGCAGGGCTGTGGAATCTGTTTTTGCCCGATATTTCCGGCCTCACAAATCTCGAATACGCTCCGCTCGCCGAGATTATGGGCCGTGTCGTCTGGGCTTCGGAGGTTTTTAATTGCTCGGCGCCAGACACGGGCAATATGGAGGTGCTGCATCTTTACGGCTCGCCTGAGCAAAAATTAAAATGGCTGCGGCCGCTGCTCGATGGCGAGATCCGCTCGTGTTTTTCGATGACAGAGCCTGATGTGGCGTCGTCAGACGCGACTAATATTCGCTCGTCAATATTCCGCGACGGCGATGATTACATTCTCAACGGGCATAAATGGTGGTCAACCGGCGCCGGAGATGCCCGATGCAAATTGTCTATATTTATGGGCAAGACTGACGATACCGCGCCGAGACATTTACAGCAATCGATGATCCTCGTGCCGGTGGACGCCGAAGGAGTAAGCGTGACACGGCTGCTTGATGTTTTTGGCTATGATGACGCCCCAAACGGTCACGCGGAGATCACGTTTACAAATGTCCGTGTGCCAAAAGAGAATCTTCTGTTGGGGGAGGGCCGCGGTTTTGAGATCGCGCAAGGGCGGCTCGGGCCCGGTCGTGTTCATCATTGTATGCGGCTTATAGGCATCGCCGAGCGTTCGCTCGAACTAATGTGCTCACGGGCAAAGGTGCGGACGGCATTTGGCAAAACCGTCGCCGATCAGGGTATCGTTCGCCAGTGGATCGCCGAGGCACGCCTCACTATTGACCAGGCGCGGCTGTTGGTGCTAAAAACCGCCTGGATGATGGACACCGTCGGCAACAAGACCGCTCGCCGTGAGATCGCGATGATCAAAGCTCTCGTGCCTCAAATGGCTTTGAAAATAATCGACCGCTCAATCCAGGTTCACGGCGGCGGCGGCGTTTCGCAGGATTTTCCGCTTGCACAGTTTTGGATCTACGCCCGGACGCTTCGGCTGGCCGACGGCCCCGACGAAGTGCATCTTGAATCGATCGCAAAGGCAGAGTTGAAAGATGGAAATCCGTCACGTTAACATCAACGATGCTCCGCAGATCGCAGAGATCTATAATCATTACATCGCGACCTCCCATGCCACATTCGAGATAGATACGGTTGATACCATTGAGATAGAGAAGCGGATCGATAAATTCAGAGTCGCTGGGTATCCATATTTAGTATGCGAAGATAATGGCGAGATCGCCGGCTATGCCTACGGACACCAATTCCGGCCCCGTCCGGCCTACAGACATTCGATCGAAGTATCCGTTTATATCAAGCCCGGGCACGAACGCAAAGCCATCGGCACACGCCTCTACGAAAGCCTCTTTTCTGAGATAAATAAAGGCGATTTTCACACTATAATAGCCGGAATTTCTTTGCCAAACGAAGCAAGTGTTAAACTCCACGAAAAATTCGGGTTTAAAAAAGTTGCTCATTTCCGAGAGGTTGGACGCAAATTCGACCGATGGATCGATGTCGGCTATTGGGAGATGATACTTTCTAAATAGCACAAAAAACATTAGATTTTTTCAGCACATTCCAAGTTTCTCATATAAAACAATCCCTCCGGTTAATCGTTTTCCGCCGTTCAATCTGACCGTTGAACCGGTCAACAAGAATAAATTTCTTTCAATCTGCGTTAAACGATGTAAAAAATTGTTGACATATATCATACATTCCTGTAAATTTTAAGAGTAACGACTACTTAGGTCGTGCACCCATCGCTACCGATGCGGCAATGTTTTCGTGAAGCAAGCAAGTTCCAGTGATCACTCTGGTGATCAAAACATCTGAATAAATGCGGGTTTTTAGCACATCTCATTAGTTGACCTGTCGAATGACAACCTCACTTTTCCAGTTTATCCGTCGGTGGCACAAGATCCTCAGACACTAAGACCCGCAGATTCAGATTCGAGAACAAAAATTTTCAATTCATAAAAGCAAATCACGGACGTTAAACAAAGGAGCAAGAAAAAACGATCATGTTTGGAAAAAAGAAAAGCGCAGCCGGTTTAGACATAGGTTCGAGTTCCATAAAGATGGTCGAGCTTGAGGGCAAGCTGAATAATCTCAATCTGGTCAGCCTCGGTTTTGAGAATCTGCCGGGTGATACGATCATCGATGGCCAGATCATGGAGCTCAACGTAGTTTCGGACGTCATCCAGAGTGTCTGTGTCAATCATCAGGTCAAGGCCGACAGGGTTGTTACAGGCGTCAGCGGCCACTCGGTGATATTAAAAAATATCGTTTTGCCGTCGATGAGCCGCGAAGAACTCGAAGAATCGATCGACTGGCACGCCGAGGAACATATCCCATACGATCTGGCCGATGTCAGCCTCGATTATCAGGTGACGGCCGAGACGGATGATTCGACGCATGTCCTCATCGCCGCCTGCAAACGCGAGAGGATCGATAATATAAAGCAGGCAATCCAGCTCGCCGGAAAAACGCCGGTGGTGATCGATGTCGATACATTTGCCCTCCAAAATTGTTACGAAGCTAATTACCAGCCAGCCGACGAAACAGTCGTAACGCTGCTCAACATCGGGGCCTCGACGATGAACGTCAATATCGTCAAAGGCACACGGTCCTTATTTACCCGCGACATTACGGTCGGCGGCAGCCAGTTTACCGATGTGCTGCAGCGAAGCCTGGGGCTTAATTTTCAACAGGCCGAGGCTGTCAAACGCGGCGTCTCGGATGCGGTCGAGGGTATCGAGGAAAAATCCATCGAGCCGCTGATGAATAATGTGACTGAGATCGTCGCGATGGAGATCCAGAAAACATTCGATTTTTACCGTGCCACAACCGAGGACAACGAGACTGTTGTCGAAAAGATCCTCATATCCGGCGGCGGCTCAAAGCTCGTCGGGCTGGCCCAGGACCTTTCACAGCGTCTGGAGCTGCCGGTCGAGGTACTGGACCCGTTTCGCAATATCAAGGTCGATATTAAAAAATTCGATCCCGACTATCTAAATGAGATCGTGCCCGAAATGGCTGTTGCCGTCGGATTGGCATTAAGGGGAGTGTAACCAAGATGATCAAGATCAATTTACTCAATTCAGTAACAGACCGGCAAAACGGCACCGCAGTTGCGGTCGATCGCACGATCGGCAGCGCGGCCTCAAGGATGCTGCTTATGGCGGTCGTCGTCAGCGTATTGCTCGTGGCTGTCATCGGTTGGGATGTCATCAGCACCCAGATGGCAAAGACCGAGGCCGAGCGCCAACTCGATGAGCAAAAACGCATAGCCGCCGAGCTTGAGGTCGTGATGAACGAACAAAAGGAACTCGAAGCTAAAATTTCAAACATCGATACCCGTATTGACGCCATTAAGAAGCTCCGTGCTTCACAGGCCGGTCCTAGTGCAGTGCTCGACGCCATGCGCGAGCGCGTAACGATGGTTCCCGGCCTCTATCTCGAAAGCGTCGAGCAGGCCGGTGACGCACTCGTCATCAAAGGAAACTCGCCCGACGAGAGCCAGGTCACCCAATTTGGCCGCAGTCTCGAATTTTCCAACGGCCTCTTTTCCAATCTTAATATCGAAACCTCGCGCACCGAGGTTCAGAATCAGAACGCACCGCAAAAGCCTAACGCCGAGGGCGAGACTGCAAAAGTGCAAATCGTCAATTTTACGATCAAATGTGCATATACGCCGTCGAAAGCGGCTAATGCAAACAACCCGACCACAGCCTCGGCCAATCAACCGGCACAGGCGGCGCAAATAGCAAAAAATTGATCTACAGCTAACGCAAAATAAAGCGAAATAAAAGGTAAACACGATGATAGACAAAATCAAAAACCTAAAATGGTACTTCCATCTGACGATCATGGTCAGCATAGCGGCAATGCTCTACCTCAGCGTCTGGTATTTTTATACTAGCGAGACGCGTGCGGAGGTTGCGGCACTGAACGATCAGATATCGCAGCTCCAGGCAAAGAACGAGACCGCTCGCGTTGCCACACAGCGGATCAACGAATTTCGATCCCTCTACGCCAGTAAATCTGAGGAATATGAAGAGCTCAAGGTGCTGCTGCCCGAACAGCGTGAGATCACAAACGTTTTGCAGGGCCTACAGGACACTGCGAATAATAGCCGCATGGTGGTTATGCGATTTGCCCCGCGAGACGACACCCAGCAGGACTCGATAATGGCCAAGCCGGTCGAGGTCGAGGTGGACAGTAATTTTACCAATCTCAGGGCCTTTTTTGACAGCATGGCAAAGCTGCCGCGTATCGTTTCGGTCTCGGATTTTAAGATCAACCAGATCGATAAGCAGACCGAGGCCAAGACGATCCATGCCCAGTTTTTGCTGACGGCATATTACGCCGCCCCGACAGATCTCAACGCCCAACCGGCGGCCCCCGCCGTGCCCGCAACACCAGGACAGAGCGCAGCACCACCACAACAGAAACTTCCGGTGGCAAAGCAATAACAATTTTGTCCTTATATATGTCAAAGATCTTTCACGAGAGAAATAAAGCCATGATCACAAAATCGACAATACTTAGCTTTCTGAGCCTGAGTCTGGCAGTAGCCGGTTTCATGTTAGCCAGCGGAAACGCCTTTGAGGCCAATGCCCAACGCGATCCGTTCTCGAAGCCGAGCTACCAAAAGCCAAAGCCCGTAGTCGTCCCCGGCAAAGTAAAAACTGTCAATGGTTTGCCCGTTGTCCCGGTCGATTACGGCCCGCCGGCGATCGAGGCACGGATTGAATATTACAAGCGTCTGCGCGAGGCGGCGGCCGCCAATGGTCAGCCGATCCCAAAGGTAACGAGCGTTTTGACGCTCAATGAAATGGCCGTTACAGGCATTTTCAAAACGCCACGTGGTTACGCCGCGATGGTCGAGGCGACGCCGATCAAGCTCTCTTACACGATCTATCCGGGCGAAAAATTTTTTGATGGGCAGCTTGTCGCCGTCGAGGAAAACCGCCTCGTTTTTCGCAAGGTTCAAAAGGTCGGCATAGGCAAATATATTGCCTCGGTCGAAAATAAATCCTTGCGTCAATACACGACCAAGGCACAGATCGAAGGCACGGCTCCGGCGCAACCATCTGACAAGGCCGCCGAAAAGACCGTCCAGACAGCCAGCACGGGGCAGCCCCCAGCGGCGGGCGCAAAAAACGCCAAACCGGCCGAAAACCCATTTCTCTCGCCTCTCGACGAGATGAATAAACAAGGCCAGCCGGGCAACGATAAGCCAAAGACCACGCCGAAAAAACCGGTCAAGGTCGCTAAAAATTCGGGGCAGTAAGCCCAGACATGGCCGAAAGGCCTGATTAGATACGGAGGAAACATGATATCTCTTACCAATTTTCGCGAACGGGCGGCAAAAGCCGTCATCGCAATGGCAATTGTCGGCAGTTTTGTCATCTCGATAGCTGCACAAAAGGTTGAGCCGCAATCGCAGGGCAGAATGTATGGCGATCCGGGTTTTCGCGGCGAGCCGATCAACCTGAATGTCGTAAACGCCGATATCCGCGACATCCTTACCTATATTACCGACCAGTACGGGATCAATTTCGTGATCGATAAATCGGTCAAGGAAGTTCCCGTCACGGTCAAGGTCAATGACGTCCCGTGGAATGTCGCCCTCGATTCCGTCCTACAATCGCAGGATCTCGGCGTCCAGGTAAATGGCAACATTCTACGCATCGCCGACGCCAAGGCCCTCACCGCCGAGCAGTTGGTTCAGGTTCAGCTTCGGGATAACGTCATCGACAATTCGGCACTCTATACCGAGATGATCCGGCTGAATTACGCCACCGTATCGGGCGGGGCCACGCCGTCGGCGACGACCAGCGGAACCTCCACCAACCCGACGACTGGAGCTGCGGACACCGGATCGAGCGCATCGGGCGGAGCATCAGGAGCACAGGGAGCCGGCGCAAGCGGCCTGTTGCCGATCATTAAGCGGCGTCTGTCGCGGCGCGGCTCGATCGAGGTCGATCCACGCAGCAATTCGCTAATAATCACGGATGTCGCGTCAAATCTGGCCGCCGTCAAACAGCTTATCAACATCCTCGACCAGCCCGAGCCGCAGGTCGAGATCGAAGCCCGCATCGTCGTCGCCACGCGTAATTTTAGCCGCGACATTGGCGTCCAGCTTGGATTCCTTTTGACCGGTGCTCGCGGCAGCGGCGTCGGTGGCGGCACATTGCCCAACAACACCTTTACAGGTCCGGTCCCGGGAACCCTTCCGAATCCGAGCATCGCCAACGACCTCGTTTCCAAGATCGCAAATACGGCGATCGGCCTGACCACCGGCAAATTTGGCACAGCTCAAATCAATGCGATCATCTCGGCCGGAGAGCAGAAAGGTGAGGCCAAGATCATCGCCACGCCACGCGTGACGGCGCTCAATAACGTCGCCGCCGAGATCAAGAGCGGCACCAAAATCCCGATCACCACCATCCAGCCCGGCAGCTCGAATAGCGGAGCCGTAATCGCGACGACAACTTATGTTGACGTGCCCCTGAGGCTGTCAATCACTCCGCAGATCACCGATCAGGGAACCGTCATCCTGACCGTAACGGCAGAAAATGCTTCGACCGCGGCGGTTGTCGGCGGTGCGGCACCGGCCATCAATACCCAGAGCATGCAGACAAAGGTCGTCGTTCCCGATGGCGGCACAACCGTTGTCGGCGGCGTCCTGTTTGACGACGAGCGTGAGAGCCAGGATCGCACACCGGGTCTCGGCAGTGTTCCGCTTCTCGGCAACCTTTTCAAACGCAAAGGCGTCTCGCGTAATACAAACGAGATACTCTTTTTCATCACGCCGCGTATAACCCGCCCCGATTACGCAACGACTACAGTCACGCAAAAATCGACGATGATCCTCCAGCCTGTACCAATGGGCAATCCGCCGTCGAATTCTACGCCGGTCGTCACCCCGCAAACCGGCCCGATTCTGCAAATCCCGGGTCTTACCAATCCCCTCCCAACCACTACGCCGAACAAGCCGCAATAAGGCCCAGCTCGCTTGTCAACCCTCTTGTTTCTTCCACACCCCTTGCCCCGCCGGTCCCCCACCCGGCGGGTTTTTTTGTCACTGACGAGTCGCTGAGAAAGAAATTTAACAGGATGGACAGGATGAACATGATATTTTTCTATGCAATAACCAAATTTTCTTATCCTGAATATCCTGTCCATCCTGTTTAATCTTCCCTCTAAAATCCGGCGGCCTTGAATCCCGTCTCAGAGAGCATACGGACGGCGATCGAGACGGCGTCGATCTGGTCGTCGTGACGGCCGGCGGGAAAGCGGATAACCTCATCAAGAAATTCCTCGATCCAGGGACCGCGCACAAGATGGATTTTGCCCTCCTCGGCGACGTTTGCCCAGCTTAGGGCCCGCGTCAGCTTGTCGGTATCGACATCGACGGCGCGAAACGGCCGCCCGCAGAGACGCGCGTCGCGCCTGAGCTCCTGAACGATTGCCCGGCCGTGAAGCGCCGCCTCGATGCCGTGAGACGTATTTTTTTCCTCGCGGATGCGTGCGATAATATAGCGACGCTGCTCGGGAAATTCGAGACGGGCGCGAAATCCGTCGGCGATATAGATATTTCCATGCTTATCCTTTGCGACGCGAAATGAAGCGGTGTAATCGGCCGATGTTTTGGTCGAGACGGCCAGATCGTAGCCGCGGCACCAACGCAAATTGGGCGGAGCCTCGTCGATGATCCGCTTAAACCACGAACGCTTGAATTTTGTGCCTTCGGGCGGCATCGGATTTTGCTGATAAAGAGCATTAAACGAATACGAACCAAGCTTTGCCCTTATCCGCGCAAGCTCCGTCTCGTCAAATCTCTCAGGGCATAAAGCCTCGCCGGGATGACGACCCAAGGGGTCGGACGCGGAGAGGGCGAGAGGGCGAGACGCAGGGATCGGAATCTCTGTGTCCCGGCGTCTCTCCGTTTCAGCGTCATCTCTAATCCCGGCGTCCCGGTGTCTCTCCCTCTC
>JBBRQM010000016.1:0-57229 GCA_038226395.1 Pyrinomonadales bacterium
TTTGCCTTGTGTTTGGTTTACTTTACCTACCGCTTTTTGGAGAGGAGACTTGTTATTTTGTGCGTAGGACAGTCCCGAGAGCGAAACCGATGCTGCGATAATACCCGCAGCGACCACAGATGTTTTACGCGAAATTTGATGAATCGTCCGATCCGCCGTTAATACTGTTCCATCAGGCAAACGGGCATAGCGAATGCAAAATTTACCGGCGTTCCCCGAAACAAATTTACTCGCCTCTTTCCGCGACATGGCCGAGAGATTATAGACATCCTTCTCACAGCCGAGACAGAAACGCTTTAGGCTATCCCCGATCATATTGTTCCAGTCTTCATCGCATGGAATTGGAACTCTGACCGAGTTGAGTGTGTTCTTTCTCGACATAAACTTTGCCACACCTTATTTGTCTAAAGGATGCGGAAATAAGAAATTCGGTTGCAGTATGGGCCTATATTATAAAGGTAAAAATACCATCTGCCCTTCCCATTGTCCATCGAAACTGCATGATGCAAAGAAAAATAAGTTCTTCTATCGCTTTGCCAATTGGCATGTCCTGAGCAATTTCCACAATGCCTGGCATCGGCAATTCAGCAATCGTGCGTTTGTTCGCGAATTCGATCATTGTATCGGCATCGTGCGTTAACAATAAGCGCCCATCGCTTGCCGCCCATTCAAGAACGTCAGTATCCCGGCGTCCGCGCAACTCGACATCCTGCACTCGCGCAATATCGAGCATCGGCAATCGCCGTAGCAATCCGCGAACGATATGGTTATTAAAATCTTCGTCGGAAAGGAAACGAAGCATGATTGGAAAGATTAAGCGACTTTAACACGGCGGGCCAAGAGGCGTTTACGAATACCTGTCTGGTTGTGTTCAGAGCGTAACTCTTCACGTCTGACGGCACGCCCGGCTAAATAAGCATCAACCTCATCACGATTTTGCAAATAGTTGGAAATGGCTGCATAAACCTGTCCCAAGGTGAGCGAATCGTAATCTTGCACGATCTGTTCGGGCGTCGCACCTTGGTTAAACGCAAGGATCACCGAGTCAAGCGAAACGCGCGTCCCCTCAATACGCAAAACTCCTGCATTGGTTCGTGTAAATTTAGTTTTGGTTGTCGATACTACATCGATCATAGCGATTTACCTCAATATTTAGTATATCACGGGCTGTCAACCGTTTATCTCATATCATCTTTTGGCCGATAGACATTTTGTAATTCTCCGCATACTTCGTCAATAAGGTCCCATTTATCTATACTCAATTCAATCACGGCGAGGGCAGCAGTCGGCATCGGTTCCAGGTTGCCGGTGAGGTAGCGGATAAAGCCCTCGATGCCGGGATTGTGGCCGACTAGCATGGCTGATGCAAATGTGTTGTCGACTCCGGCGACGACCTGGAGCAAACTCTGCGGGCTGGCCTCGTAAATGCGGTCGTCAAAAACAAGCTCGGACGAAAATCCGCCTGCTTCCTTTACTAGCAAAGCCGTCTCCTTTGCACGCAACGACGGCGAGCATAAAATAACCGATGGAGCAAAACCCTTGCGCGCCATCAGCTCACCCATAAAAGGAGCCGCACGAAACCCACGTACATTCAGCGGTCGTTCAAAATCCGGGAGATTCGCATTATCCCAGCTTGATTTTGCATGGCGTAATAGAAAGAGTGTCTTCATATAGTCAATTGATTATGCTATGCGGAAAACTCTCAAATTTTAGCATTCTTTGATTCTTATTCGCGTTATTAGCTTGATGTGCGGGCAAAATCTCTTTTTACCGTTCGCTAAAACTTATCGTGACGATATGCGTATTTATACTCATCGCGAGGGGTACGAAATGATTTTGCCCATTTGTATTATCTCTGATAGACTGCTACGGAGATGAAAATTTGCCTCAGATCAGCATCACGCCGGACGCGCACGTCAGTTGCGTGTGTGTTGGCTTGTGTTTTGCTGACCGGTATAATTTACTCGGCAACTTTTGGCGTTGTACACAGCCATGGAAATGTTTCGTCCCAATTTGAAACGAACATTTCCGCTGGTTTTATGCAGCAGACCGCCGCTTTGTCTGAGGTCCCGCTGCATAGCCGCTCGGACGCCGATCAATGTCTCATCTGTGTGCTCCACCGGCAAATTTCCAGCAGCACTGTCCATTCGCCGCTTTTTATCGCGGCGACTGCAACGCCGATCGCCCTGGTCCCGGCACCCTCGGTTTTTTACCGCTCCAATACGATCGTTTCCGGCCCGATAGCCCGCATGTCGGGACGCGCCCCGCCTCAAGCCCAAGCCTAATTCGGTGATCCGGTTGGTCAGATCGCTAAGCCTTACAAATCACCGAAACCACCCAAGTTAAACTGCGGAGGGCGGCCATTTGCCTGCTAATGACCTTAATGCAAGCGGTAATGAGCTTTGCCTCGTGCAGGCCCGTCATTCCATATTTAATCTTTAGAATGCAGAGTTCTAAATTGATACTAGAGACAATATGAAAAATTTAATGAAAGTTTTCCCCTTAATTTTGATCTTTTCCGTGGGCATTTTCGCCCAGGCACTCGGGAGCGCCGGGTCGATCTCAGGCACAATCACCGATCCGAACGGCGCGGTGGTTGCCGGCGCGAGCGTTACATTGAGCAACGCATTGACGGGCTACAAGCGAACCGTGACATCCGACTCGAATGGCGGCTACCGTTTTAACGACGTGCCGCCAAATAATTACACACTCAGAGTTTCGGCTAATGGTTTTAGCTCGGTGGCACAAGCAGCGGTTGTTCGTTCGACCGTGCCTATGACGATGCCGATTTCGCTCGGTTTGGCGGGGGCCACGGCGACCGTCGATGTAGCAGCGGACGCTACTGTAGTCGAGAATATTCCGACGACTCACACAGACGTGGATCAAATACAAATGCGTAAATTGCCGCTCAATTCATCAGGCAATGGTTTGAGCGATGTGGTGGCAATGACTTCACCCGGCGTCGTTCCGGATTCCAACGGCTTTATGCATCCGCTCGGCGACCATGCAGAAACGCAATACGCGATTGACAATCAGCCGATCACGGATCAGCAAAGCAAGGCGTTCTCGACGCAGATCCCAGTTAACGCCATACAGTCACTTGAGGTCATCACCGGTGCGACCCCGGCCGAGTACGGCGACAAAACGAGTCTGGTCATCAACGCCACAACCAAGTCGGGATTGAATCAAAAAAAGCCAGCGGGAAGTTTCTTTTCAACTTTCGGAAAGTTTGGCACATATCAGGAAGAGGCCGATCTGGCTTTTGGAAGTGCTAAGTTAGGCAACTTTACAGCGTTCAATTATGATCGTTCGAACCGGTTCCTTGACGCCCCTGAATTCGTGTCCCTGCATAATAATGGAAACGCCATTAGTGTTTTCGACCGGTTCGATTATAGCCCGATAACGAAGAACGCCTTTCATATGAACTTGTTCTTTGCCCGCAACAAATTCCAGATCGCCAATACCTTCGATCAGGCTGCACTCGGACAGGATCAGCGACAGCGGGTTGCGTCCTTAAATGTTGCTCCGGGCTACGTCCATATTTTTAATAATTCGACCGTGTTGTCTATCAATCCTTTTTACAGAGTTGATAATGTCAACTATTATCCGAGTGCCAACCCCTTCTCGGATCAGACGACGACTATCGGCCAAAAGCGCCGCCTTGCGAATTATGGCTTTCGCGCCGACGTTAGTTATGTCCATGGCGTAAATAATATTAAGGTCGGAGGTCAGGCCACTTGGACCAAACTGAACGAGTTCTTTCAGTTCGGCATAACAGATCCAGGTTTCAACGATCCGGCAGCTCCGAACTTTTTGCCCGGCCTGCTCCCTTTCGATCTGACGCGCGGCGGACATCTCTTTTCCTTTACCGCGAACAGGACCATCAAACAACAGGCCGCATATATACAGGATTCACTAACCTTCAAGAATGGCTTTACCGTCAGCGCCGGCCTCCGCTTTGACAACTACGATGGGATCGCGAAGGGCAGATCGGCCCAGCCACGTCTCGGCGTGTCATATAGGATCGGTCAGACGAATACGGTCTTGCGTGCCTCCTTCACGCGCAATTTTGAAACGCCATATAACGAGAACCTCCTCTTTTCAAATGTCACGGGCGGCAACGGTTTGGCGGACGGAATTCTTGGGAGCGCCACTGCCGCACCACTCAAGCCGGGCAACCGTAATCAATATAACTTTGGCATCCAGCAGGGGATCGGCCAACACATTGTCATTGATGTCGATTATTTCAATAAAAAGACCAATAACGCTTACGATTTCAATGTCCTCTTGAACACACCGATCACGTTTCCGATCTCGTGGAGCAAATCCAAAATTCACGGCGTCTCGGCCCGCGTGAATTTGTCAAATTGGAATGGCTTCAGCGCTTTCTTTACGGCCGGGCACACTGTTGCAGAGTTTTTTCCGCCGGAAACGGGCGGCTTATTCTTCAACTCAAATTTACCGGCAGGCCCATTCCTGATCGATCACGACCAAAAGCTACAGACGACGACGCAGATCCAGTACTCGTTCGACCGGTTTAAGCGTTTTCATAAATTCGGCCCGTTTGTTGCCTTTACGTGGAAATACGATAGCGGACTAGTCGCGGGTTCGGTTCCCGATTACGCCACTGCATTGGCTCTAAGCGCTGACGAGCAGCAGCAGATCGGCCTTTTCTGCGGAAATGTATTCGCCACTCTAGCGGCTCCGATAACAACTTGCTCATCCGCGACTCGCGGAGCATTGAGGCTCCGAATTCCGGCAGACGGAACCGTTGACGATGTAAAGAATCCGCCTCGTGTTGCGCCGCGTCATTTGTTCGATCTCAGTCTCGGCAGCGATAATCTGACTCGCTCGGACAAGGTAAAGCTGTCGGCCCGGATCACATTCGTTAACCTAACTAACAAGGATGTTCTCTACAACTTTAATTCGACGTTTAGCGGAACCCATTTTGTTACGCCGCGTTCGGTCCAGGCTCAATTTGGTATTACGTTTTAACCAGCAACTAAATATTGATATGCGAACGGACGGCTCAAAAGGCCGTCCGTTTTTCGCGCCGCATTTATCTTGCCATCCGCGCTGTACGGTGCTATTAAATAGAACAATGACACACGAACACAGTCATGCCGCCGCTGATTATGGCCGGGCTTTTGCAATCGGCATCACGCTCAATCTCGCTTTCGTCGTAGTCGAGGTCATCTACGGGCGTCTCTCCAATTCGCTCGCGCTTGTGGCGGATGCCGGACATAATTTGAGCGACGTGCTGGGACTCTCTCTCGCATGGGGAGCAATGATTCTAGCGCGCCGCAGCCCAACTACCGAACGTACTTACGGGTTTCGCCGCTCGTCAATTCTTGCGGCTCTTATCAACGCGGCAGTTCTGCTTATTGGAGTTGGAGCTATAGCAGGGGAAGCTATTATTCGTCTCAAGAATCCGGGCGTCGTTGAGGAAACTACGGTGATTTGGGTTGCGGCTGTCGGCATTCTCGTTAACGGCGGAACCGCGTTGTTGTTTATGTCTGGCAGCAAAGGCGACCTCAATATTCGTGGAGCGTTTGTGCATCTCGCATCTGATGCGGCCATCGCTCTCGGCGTGGTCCTCACGGGCGTAGCCATAATTTATTCCGGCTGGCTGTGGCTTGATCCTGTTGTCAGTTTAGTGATCGTCGCTCTTATTGCCTGGGGTACCTGGGGACTGCTTCGCGACTCGGTAAATCTCGCTCTCGACAAGGTTCCCGAGGGTATTGATATTGATAACGTCACCGCGTATCTCGCGACGCTCCCGACTTGCAGCGATGTTCACGATCTGCATGTCTGGGGAATGAGCACCACCGAGGCGGCTCTGACGGCTCATATCGTTCTCGATCCCTCTGTCTGCGACGACGCACTGCTTGCCAAAACCGCAAAGGATCTCCATGACAAATTTGGCATCGAGCATACCACCTTACAAGTCGAGCTTGGCGACCCCGCATACCCCTGCCGCTGCCGGCTCGCGTCGTAGTCAAGTATCCGCAACGGGTTCGAGTCGTACAGCATAAAAGGCTGTGAATTACTACCGTTCGCCGTTTTTCAAGGTGTTTTTTCGCTTGGAATTCGTTTGTATTTACACCTTTACTATTGCTAGACTCATTATTAAATTTTCGCAGGTATTCTGAGAATTAAAATATGCAATATATATATAGATTGATGTGCGTCATTATCACGGCACTGATGTTTTTTGCCGCAGCATTTGCGCAAAACGGCGGCACGATCAAGGGACACATAATTTTCGGAGGTAATTCAAAGCCGCTGAGCGGGGCCACCATAAGGTTAGCTCAAATCAACCGAGTCACTACCACCGACGCCGATGGAAGGTATGTATTTACCGATCTCGCGGCCGGACGCTATACGGTCATCGCCCATTTTGGCGGGTTTAAGGACGCCGCACGGTCGATTGTACTGATGACGGACGCGGACGGCGTGCTCGACCTCTCGCTAGAGATAACCGGTGTAAAAGAGCAGGTCACGGTAACCGCCACGGGCGAGAAACAGGCCGCTTTTGACGCCGTACAACCGACGATCACGGTCAGCTCCAATTCGATCATCGAGCGCGGGAGAGTCGGGCTCGGCGATGCGTTAAGTAATCAATCGGGCGTCTCGATGCGTACCGCGACACCGGCGAGTTCGCGCCCGGTCATTCGCGGTTTTGACGGGGACAGAGTGCTTGTCGCAACCGATGGCTTCAGGGTTGGTTCCATTTCGGCCCTTGCCGGAAACGAAGCCGAGCCTATCGATATGTTTTCTCTGGACAGGATCGAGGTCGTCCGCGGCCCGGCCACGCTCCTCTATGGCAGCAATGCCATCGGCGGCGTGGTAAACGCCATCAGCCGCCACAATGAGGATATTCAGAGCGGCTTTCGAGGTTATGCCACGGTGCTTGGCGGCACAAATAACCGCCAGGGTGTCGGCAGCGGCGGTGTGGAATATGGCCGTAACAACTGGAGTGTCTGGGGCAGCGGAACCATCCAACGGAGCGGCAATTACTCCGGCGGTGAAAATTTTGGCTCGATCGCAAACACGTCTACCCGGGCGGCTAACGGCAATGGCGGCGGCGGATTTTTTGGACGTAAAGGCTTTTTTACCATTAACTACAATTATTATCGCAATCGCTACGGCATCCCGATTGACCCGGCTGATCCCGAGGAACGCACGGCCAACATCGCGGCCCATCGTCACAACCTCAGATTCAGCGGCGGATTTCGCGATCTCGATTCATTTATCGAGAGCGTCAAATTCACGTTTGATTACAGTAAGTATTTTCATCGCGAATCCGAAGTATTTGATAATGATCCGTCAACGCGTCGCTTTTCCGATTTTTTCAATGACGTCTATTCTTATCGCGCCGTGCTTGAGCAGCGGCATCACGGGCATCTCTCGGGCACATTCGGCTTTGACGGTTATCATCGCAAATTCCTTGTCAATAGCAGCGAGGCTCTGATCGATGGCTCAGTTACACAAACTTTGAGCTCCGTTTTTGGCTTGGAGCAGCTCGATCTTAAACGCGTCACCGTCCAATTTGGCGGACGCGTCGAAAACAGCCGCTACCGGCCCTCAAACCTGAGCCTGATAAATCGTGACCTGACCGGATATTCAGGAACCTTTGGCATGCGTGTCGGGCTTAGGGAAAACGGTGCGTTTACAGCCAACTACTCACATGCGACCAGACTGCCGGATCTCGAAGAATTTTACAATAATGGCCCGCACGACGACACCGTCTCGTTTGAAATCGGCAATCCATTTCTCAAAAAAGAGGTTAGCGACGGCATTGACCTGTCGCTGCGTCATCAGGGCAAACGGTTTCGCGCCGATGGAAACTTTTTTATGTACCGGATCAGGAATTTTGTTTATCTGATGCCGACCGGCGTGATCGATGTCGACACCGATCTTGAGATCGCAGATTACGTTCAGGCCAACGCTCGTTTTACCGGTGCCGAGGCAAATATCGACTATGACATAAATAAGTATTTGACTGCTTTTGGCGGGGTTGACTACGTCCGGGCCAGATTTACGGGCGGCGTCAATCTGCCGCGCATCCCGCCGCTTCGCGGTCGCTTCGGAGCCGACGCTCATTTTTATTCCGCTACGATCCGTCCCGAGGTCATTCTAGTTCGCCGTCAGGATCGCGTTTTTACCGGCGAAACGCCCACGCCCGGCTTTGTAGTATTTAATGTTACGGGGTCCTACACCTGGCTGGCCGGACGTTTTGCCCATATATTCTCGGTCAACGCGTTTAATCTGACAAACAAACTGTATTTTAATCACGTTTCGTTTATTAAGGATTACACGCCGGAGATCGGCCGCGGCATCAGAGCGAGCTACACGGTCCGGTTCTTTTAGTATAAGTGGCGGGCGGAAACGCGACTGTAAAGGAGCGTGCTTCTTAAAGTTAATTTTGGCCGTTCTTGCAATGCCTAGATCGTGGCTTATAATCTAGCCGTTAGATCATACGCATGGCCGTTAAAGATAAAGAAGATCCCGACCGTTGGAACCCCGAGCCGCGCTGGCTCGCTTACATTGTGGTGCTGGCGGTCGGCGGGCTCTATACCGCGCTTCCCGCCGGTCTGATCGTCGGCCCGCGTTGGGCGTTTATGGGGGTCGTCGTCGTGCTACTGATACCGACGATGTTTACCTATTTCAAGCAGTATCAGCGTGTTAACAAGATTCTCGGCTTTGCGATTGCCGCTGTTATCACTTTGGGTGAGATCGCCTCGGTTGTTTTGCTCATTCAGGGCCTCCCCGGACACCGCGAAAGCCCGACCGAGCTGCTGCTTTCGGCCGCCGCTCTCTGGGCGACGAATGTGCTTGTTTTTTCATTATGGTATTGGCGGCTCGACGCCGGCGGCCCGCACGGACGCGACAAACGCGCGAGCCATGACGAAGGCGCCTTTCTCTTTCCGCAAATGATGCTCCCGCCCGATGCTCCCATCGCCGGAAACCCGGAGGAGTGGAAACCCAATTTTCTCGATTATCTCTTCCTCGCCTTTAACACCAGCACCGCATTCTCGCCAACAGACGTCCCAGTCCTCACCCGCTGGGCCAAGGTCCTAATGATGCTCCAATCCATCATCTCCCTAACCGTCCTGGCCCTCCTAGCCGCCCGCGCGGTTAATATCCTGTAACCTTTGGGCGACGATAATTAGAATACTTGACTTTCGAAAAAAATAAGAATAGAGTGCGGCTGAGAGTCTTAAAAGTTACTAATGAGCAACTTTCCCCGGTTGTTTAGCCTACCAAAGACCAAACAGCCGACTCCTCAGGTAAATCCGATCGCGCCCTGTGCAAAGGAAGATCTAATGAAAAACAAAAAATGGCTAGCGTTTCTTGCTGTAAGTTCCGCCGCTCTTACAGGATTAATTGTCTTGCTCTCCGCCTTAATTGGTCAAACGCCTCTTGTTTCGGGCCAAAAGGGCCAGGACGAGAAAGACCAAAACGAGTCGATTAGCAAAATGAGGGCGACTTTTCCGGTCGTGGACTACCTTCAAACTAGTCTTCAAGATGCTGACCGACGAGCTAAGAGCCGTAAATATAATCTTGCCCCAGTTTTAAGTCCGAATACACCAGGTAACGTCACCGAGGCAATCTTCAACGAATGGGCAGAGGATCTTACCGCGCTTCCGATTGAGAAAAGCCAAGTGGTCGTTGTCGGAACTGTTGTCGAAGCCCGTGCCTATCTTTCGGACAACAAACAGGCGGTCTACTCCGAATTCACGATAGAAATTGAAAAGATCTTTAAGAACGAAACGGGAAAGAAAATTAGTGTTAAGGATAAAATGAATGCCGAACGTCAAGGAGGAATTGTAAGATTTCCGTCAGGGGTAGAACAGTGGATTTTTATCTCGGGACAAGGGATGCCGGTCTTGCAAAAGCGGTATCTATTTTTCTTAAGTTATGATTCTGTTGGATTAGAACAGCAGAAATCTGATCTTAGCATTTTAACTGGTTATGAAATCAAGGATGGTTACATATATCCGCTCGATAATCCGGGGGGTGGTTCGCATCCAATCGCAACCTCTTACAAAGGAAAAGACGAAAAGTCTTTATTCGATGATTTGGATAAATTTCTAAAAAGAAAACTTAATGACTCACCGAAAAAAGAGGTGCAACAATGAATCGGCATCATAGCCTTTTTCTTTTTGCATTTTTAATGGTCGTAACTATTTTCCTTGTTACGGCAATAATTTATAAGAAATCAGTGATTCAGGCGCAATCATCCACTTGTTGCAATCCAACACCTCTCAATCCTGCGGCCGCTAAGTTTCCCGCCTATGCCCATGTAACGGTGACCATTAGCAGTGCTTTGACCGCTGACGAAAGGGACGACATCATTTCAGGTATTACCGATTGGAATGATAACAATGTTCTAAACGAAACCTATATTACTTATGGGCCATTTCTAACAGGTGAGACCCCAATTGAGGAGGCTAATAATCAATTCGTTGGTTATCAGGATCCACTACCTGGCGCATGTGCACAAGAACACATTATTGGAGTGTCCAATGGTACGAGCTCTTATGTTTTCGGTAAGATGTATTTTGGCACTTGTATGAGGACTGGCTTTTTTCAGTCAGAAGCTCAGCGAAGGGCTTTCAGAAAGTCGGTATCACGACATGAGATTGGTCATGCCGAACACTTAGCAGATACTTATAACTGCCCTTTGAAGTCCACAATAATGTACGCAAAGGCAAATCCGGTCAGCTTTATCACTGACTGTGACAATACAGTTGTCTGCTCCGAGTACGGATTCTGCGCAGCCCCGACTCCGACCCCGACGCCTTTTCTGGGATGCTATGTACCGCCAGATTATACGACATATCCACTGACTGGATGCTCGGCTGGATTTGTCGATGACGGGTTTCTTTGTGACAGAAGCGACGAATATAAAAACAGTTGCGCTGCTCCCACCTATTACGACCTTTATTCTTGCACCTGCCCATCCGGCTTTACAGATCCGGGCGGCGGCGGCGGCGGCTGTGACGGCAATGGATGTTGCATTGGAGATCTGGACGGATGCCCCATCAGCAGCTTCGGCGAATTCTGCTCGTGTAATGGCTCCGGGGGGCAGGTGGAGGGCATTTGGGAAAACTGCCATTGCCGCTACATTACCCCAATTGTAATAGATATTAACGGTAACGGTTTTAATCTGACTAACGCCGCCGGTGGAGTCAACTTTGACTTCGATGGCGACGGCACCAGGGAACCGATTTCATGGACAGCGTTAGGATCGGATGATGCGTTCCTCGTGCTCGACAGGAATGGCAACGGCATTATAGATAATGGAGCAGAACTGTTCGGTAATTTAACACCACAACCTGACCCTCCATCCGGTCAGCAGCGCAACGGATTTCTTGCGTTAGCTGAGTATGACAAGCCCGAGAATGGTGGGAACGGCGATGGCGTTATAAACAAACAGGACGCAATATTTTCGCAGTTGAGGTTGTGGCAGGATACAAATCACAACGGTTTCTCCGAACCGGGCGAATTGCACACATTGCGGTCACTTGGGCTAAAAACCCTCGAGCTTGACTATCACGTATCAAAACGCACGGATCAATACGGCAACCGGTTTCGATACCGGGCTAAGGTGAAAGATACCCACGACGCACAACTTGGCCGCTGGGCATGGGATGTGTTTCTAAAAAAACAGTAAATGCGGGTTCTATTTTGGAATCAAAGGCTTCGCATTTCGCGGGGTCTTTTTTTGCGCGGAAAAAGATGTATATAATCAACAGGAACAACTTCGGAGGATTTTTGTTAATGCGAACGGAAACGCTTTCTTTTAATACTGCAAACGGCCCTGCAACAGCCTATGCCGCTTTGCCAGAAAATACTACCAGCAAGGCCGTCATAGTTATCCAGGAATATTGGGGCCTCAACGATCATATTAAGGATATCGCGGATCGCTATGCGGACGAAGGCTTTGTTGCAATCGCACCTGATCTCTATCGCGGTAAAATTGCAAAGGACAGTTCCGAGGCGTCGCAGATGATGAAGGCGCTATCAAGCAATGACGGCATCGATACGATCAAAAACGCTATAGATGCGGCCTCGCTGTCATTTGATATTTCCCATTTTGGCATCACCGGTTACTGCATGGGCGGGACGTTTGCATTGCTTGCGGCGTGCGAATTAGAGGGATTGAGCGCTGCCGCTCCATTCTATGGCGATATTCCGGGCGATGATATTTTGCAAAAGCTGACAACGCCGGTGATCTTTATCTCCGCAACCCGTGACGGCTGGATCACGCCGGAAAAAGTCGCAAAGCTCGAGGATGCCGCCGAGCGTTTCGAGTTGCCTGTCCACTCGGTCAAATACGACGCCGACCACGCATTTTTTAATGACACGCGGCCCGACGTTTACAACGAAACCGCGGCAAAAGACGCATGGGCGCTCGCCATCGGGTTCTTTAACGACAAATTGTAAATTATCGGAGCGTGAGTACTTCGCTCTCGACGGCAGGTTGATTTGGCGGCACTCTATCTTTTGCGGCTTTTCGCTGCTGTTTATTTAGATACATCGACGCGTCTGCTTTCGCGATCGTATTCTCAAGGTCGTTAATATCCGTAAAATCTTCAAACGCGTGCGAAACTCGTATCGATATCCGTCTGTCCGCCCCGGCGATATCGACATTTGTGAGCAAATTTTCAATTTTTACCATTCGCTCATAAGCCGTTGGCGCATCCAGGCCGATCATTATCACAAAGAATTCGTCCCCTCCCCAACGGAAGATCAAATCCTCCGCCCGGATTACTTCGCGGATCGCCCGGACGACCAGACGGATGGCGATGTCACCGACAGCGTGGCCATATTCGTCGTTAATATCCTTAAGTCCATCAATGTCATAAAAGCCGACACAGCCCGTAATCGGCTGATTTCCATCGCCATGCCGTTTTAGATAACCGTGAAATGCATGACGGTTCAGAGCGGTCGTTAGCGGATCGATGTGGGCCAATTCCTCGAGCTTTTCGTGTGCCTTTTGGAGTTTTTCATTTGCTATCCTGGCGTCGTTTAGCACCTGCTCAAGCAAAACGATCACCATTCCGAAACCCAGCAGGATTTGCAGCACGAGATCGATGACCGAATTGTAATGCAGATAATCGAATTCGATTACCAAATATTGCCTTAAAGTAAAGACTACAAAATATTGGAGGAAATCTACCGAAAGCAATGCGAGTGCAACAAGCATTACTTTCCCTCCGAAAACTACGGATCCTGGTGTGCCACAGCGAATTGAATGCGATAGCAAAAAAACCGGCGAGGATCAACGAGTGAACGTTAAAGATCAAATTAAAATCATCGCCCAAAAACGGCAGCCCAAATGCAACCAGAATGAATGGCAGGACAAACAGTTCCTGCCGTATGAGCATATCTTTATTGCCAGCAAGGCTCCGGCATCCGGCAACCAGCAAAAATCCAAATATATATTCTGCAAGAAAATAAAAACTGAATAGTTGTGTCGAATATTCTTCGTAGCTAAACGCCAACCGCAGGCAAAACAATGCAAACGAGAGAAACAGCCAGGCGTTAGTCCAATGTTTCAGCGCGACCACTTTGATCGAGCGGCGCAGAAAGAGCGTCAAGAGGGTAATCAATGAAACTCCGGCTAATTGGATGATCAGGCCGATCTTCGAGTCCATATATTAGGGCGCAGTTGGCGACTCGTGGAAGATGATAAATGCCGTTGCAAAAGGTAATGCGGGAAAGAATGGGAGGCCCCTTTTCTGATTTTAATACAGTGTGATGCTAATGTCTATAATTATTTTTTAACAATGTTGAAAGTTCATTTTTATTTGCATAGCGTCAATCACCGCTTTTTCTACGGATGGCGAGTTTTTTTAATTAATCTGGCCGCAATTCTTGCCAAACGCTTTGGATCGAGTTAGATTGTTTAACATACCATTTTCACTTGACTTCTGGATGATAGACAAACGAGCAAGTGATGTTTTTGGAGAGAAAGCGACATGCCGACATCGATTTGCCCCGAATGCCGCGAAGAAGTATTCGTTGACGCCGAGACCGAACAAGGCGACAGCGTCGTCTGCGACGAATGCAGCGCGACGCTCGTTGTCGTCGGGCTTGATCCAATAGAACTTGACCTACGCGACGAAACCGAGGCTGACGATCCCACCGCCGGCGACGATTTTAACAGCTACGAATACGACGACAACCATTATTAAACCCGATAATCTACATTCTCCCCGTCTATCCATGTTTTTGCTTTCGCCGACCGCAATAGGGCAAAATGAGACTTTGCTGCGGTACTCACAACAATCAACTGCAAACAGCGGTTTTAGCAGATGAATTTCGGGGAACTATTTCAATCAAAACTTGCCCGCTTTGGCATCTCCATGGCGGCGGTGCTGCTGGTTACGGTTGCGCTGTCGTCATTGGAGGACCGGATCAATTCGACAACGGTCGCGCTCACGCTGCTGCTTATCGTTCTGTCAACGGCGACGTTTTTTGGGCGAAATCCGGCATTGCTTGCGTCGTTTGTGGCGATGCTCTGCTTTAACTATTTTTTTCTGCCGCCGGTGCATACGTGGTCGATTTCCGACCCGCAAAATCTGATCGCGTGGGCGGCGTTTACGATCACTGCGATAATTGCGGGTGAGCTTTCGGCCTATGCACGGCGGCGTGCCCGCGAATCCGAGCGACTCTATGAAGAATTACAGACTGCTTTCAAAACGGCGACACAGGCCGAGGCTCTCAAACAAAGCGAAAAGCTGAAATCAGCCTTACTCGATGCGGTAACGCACGACCTCCGCACGCCTTTGACGTCGATCAAGGCTTCGGTGACGACGCTTCTCGACAGCGAAGGCGGCCACCGCACCATCGAGCTTGACAGCGAGGGTCGCAGCGAATTCCTCGACATCATAAACGAGGAAACCGACCGGTTGAATGGCTTTATCGAGGGCATGGTTGCTCTTGCTCGGGTCGAGGCCGGGTCGGTAAACGCGACCGGCACGATGTCGAGCGTCGAAGAGATCGTCACCACCGCGCTCGATCGCGCCGATAGTTTGCTCACCGGACATCACTTGCGTTTAAATCTCGAAAAGGAACTGCCGCTCATTCGCGTGGACGCCCGCGCGATCGCCGAGGTGGTTTATAACATAATCGAGAACGCCGCAAAATATTCGCCCGCCGGGACGACAATTACTATCACCGCCGCATCGCAAGGCAACTGCGTCCGCATCTCCGTGGTGGATGAGGGAAAAGGCATTCCCGATGATATGCGCGAGCGTGTATTTGAGAAATTTGTCCGCGTCGAGGGCCAAACTCCCGACGGGCTTGGCCTTGGACTTGCAATTGCCCGCGGCATCGTCGAGGCGCAAAACGGCAGGATCGAGATCAGATCAGGAAAGAACGGCGCCGGAACCAAAGTTGTGCTGACGCTGCCGATAGGAGAAGAATGACAGAGCCGAAAAAGGTATTGGTTGTCGATGACGAGCCGCAGATCACGCGTGTGCTGCGGCACAGCCTGACGGCCCATCGCTACGACGTGCGGACAGCGGCGGATGGCGTTTCGGGTCTCGATACATTTCATGACTGGCATCCCGATCTGATAATTACCGACCTGCAAATGCCCGAAATGGACGGGATCGAATTTTGCCGTGAGATTCGCAAAGTCTCGACGCTGCCGATAATCGTGCTTTCGGTCCGAGGCGAAGAGCGGACAAAGGTCGAGGCCCTCGACGCCGGAGCCGATGATTACGTGACCAAGCCTTTTGGCATCGACGAACTTCTTGCCCGCGTTCGAGCGGGGCTTCGCCGGATGCCGGATTCAGACGACAGTGGCGAAACGGTGCTTGAGGACGGCGATTTTCACATCGACATTTCGACCCGCGAGGTCAAGGTTGGCGCAACATCGACCCATCTCACGCCAAAGGAATTTGACTTGCTCGTATTCTTGTTCCGCAATCGCGGCAAGGTGGTTACGCACCGAGCGATCCTGACGGCTATTTGGGGCGGCAACTTTACCGAGCAGACCGAATATCTCCGCGTTTTTGTCGGCCAGCTCCGTAAAAAAGTCGAAAAAGCCCCCTCCCAGCCTCGCTATATTCGCACAGAGCCATGGGTCGGCTACCGATTTCTCACCCAAAGCGAATAGCAAAATATTTACGAACTTTTTATACCCTCCTTATTCATCCTTTATCACTACCTCACTATTCTTAGTTGTCACAAGCCGTTTATCTCGGTTGATTAACGACCAAAGATGGAGAGCGAAATTGAAATCAAAAAAACCGGGACTGCAAAACCGGTCAATCCGCAAAAGAAGCTGCGCAAGGCGTTATTGACTTCCGCAGTCTGCTCTACCCTGGCGGCATTTGGCATTTTCGGTGGCATTTCTTCCCTATTTGTCGGACTTTTATGCGTAGTTGTGCATGGCTTTGTTTCAGAAGACCGGGCCTTTGACCAGGTTGGCACGATCCTGCTCATTATTGCGATACCACTAATACTGACCGGCTCTGTCTTTCTTGATGAATCGAATAAGAAGAGCAACTAAGCCGGCACGAAAACGGCAATAATCTGAAAATATCGGATAAACAAATATGTTCGAGAAATTGAAGCGTTTAATTGTCGGCAAGGCTCTCCGAACCGAGGAGGCGATACACGAAAGACTGACAAAAAAGGTCGCTCTCGCCGTTTTTTCGTCTGACGCCTTGTCGTCAACCGCTTACGCAACGGAAGAGATATTGCTGGTATTGGCGACTGCGTTCGTGTTCGGACAGTCGGGCGCGTTCAGCTATGTTATCCCGATATCGATTGCGATCGCTGTGTTGTTGGTAATCGTTTCGATAAGCTACCGGCAGACGATCCACGCCTACCCGACCGGCGGCGGCGCGTATATTGTCGCAAAAGAAAACCTTGGGACCATTCCGGGTCTGACGGCAGGCGCGTCGCTTCTGGTTGACTATGTTTTGACCGTTTCCGTGTCGGTAGCCGCAGGTGTGGCAGCCATAACTTCGGCAGCTCAGGGCACTCAGTTTGCCTGGATCACGGATCACAAGGTTGCAATTGGTGTCGGATTTGTCGTGCTAATCGCTATGGCAAACCTTCGCGGCGTTCGCGAATCGGGCTCGCTATTTGCATTGCCGACGTATGTTTTCCTCGTATCGTTCCTGTTCATGATCGGGTATGGGATCGTCTATTACTTTGTTTATGACGGCGTCGTGCCGGCACCCGCCGCAGAAAATATCCAGCTCGCCGAGGGGTATCTGCCGCAGGGTCTGACATTGTTTCTGCTGCTCGGCGCATTCTCGAATGGCTGCGCGGCGTTGACGGGCATCGAGGCCATCTCGAACGGCGTGATGGCTTTCAAACAGCCCGAATCGAAAAACGCCGCCCGAACGCTGATCGTGATGGCTGTCCTGCTTTGCACGATGTTCCTCGGCACGAGCGTACTGGCGTATTTGTTTGGCGTACATCCGCATCAGGACGAAACGGTCATTTCGCAATTTGCCCGACATATCTTTACCGGCGGAATGGGCTGGTTTTATTTCGTTGTGCAGGCCTCGACCGCAGCAATTTTAGTTCTCGCGGCAAACACGGCCTTTGCCGATTTTCCACGTCTCTCTAGTTTGCTGGCCCGTGACCGCTTTTTGCCTAGACAATTTGCCAACCGCGGTGACAAACTGGTCTTTTCAAACGGAATAATAATCCTCGCGGTATTTTCGTCGCTGTTGATAGTGGCATTTGGCGGCGACACGAGTCGATTGATTCCGCTTTATGCCGTCGGGGTTTTCCTGTCCTTTACGTTGTCGCAGGCGGGAATGGTGCGGCACTGGCTAAAAGTCCGTCGGCATGAGGATCACGACGACGCAATACATCATAGCGAGGTTGAGAGCGAATTGGCGATCCCCGACGTTCACCTCGCGATAGAACAGAGCCGCGCCCCGCGCTTTGTGACCGACGAGGTGACACAGCGCAAGCATTGGAAAAAATCTCTCGTGATCAATCTGATCGGGGCGATCTCCACAGCCGTTGTGCTCACGGTTTTTGTTATCACAAAATTCATGCATGGGGCATGGCTCGTGGTAGTGATGGTCCCGTTGCTTGTAACGATATTTTTAGCGATCCACAGGCATTATCTGTCGGTCGCCCGCGAACTTTCCGAAGAAATGATCCACGACACGCTTTCGCCTATCCATCATACTGTGATCGTGCCGATCTCCGGCATCCACCAAGGCGTGATGAAGGCCCTCCAATACGCAAAATCAATCTCATCGGATAATATAACTGCCGTATATGTCGATTTTGACGAGGAAGCAACCGTAAAATTAAAAGGGCGTTGGGATAAGCTCGACCTCGGCGTGAAATTAGTTATTTTGCCGTCGCCCTATCGCGAGCTCACCCGTCCGCTGCTCAGATATATTTACAAGATCGATCGTCAGCGTGAAGACGATGTGCTGACCATCGTTTTGCCCGAATTTGTTCCACGAAAATGGTGGCAGCACCTGCTTCATAACCAAAGTTCGCTTCTGCTAAAGGGCGCATTGCTCTTCCGCGAAGGCATTATCGTCACCAACGTCCCTTATCACCTGAAAACATAATCCACATTTTTTTCTGTCGATGGTGTCAAATTGACCGAATGCGATCAGTTTGAACTGCCATTCCGACCGATTTTTCACGCTACGATCTTTCTACTACACTTATTTTTCAATATTTTACGCCTCATCACGCTATGCCCGCTCTGGCACGCCGTTTGTATAGATTTTGGCGGGTGGATTCTACTCAACCGGACTGTTTGGGGGCCACATCCTACAAAATGTTAGTTAACTGGTAGATGGTTTTACCATTAGCATGAAATATTTTTTCATCAATCCTAATAACTCAAAAACGAAAGTGCTGCATTGGCTTCTGCTTTTTCTATCTCTGCCGATCCTTGCCTACTCGGCATATTCCGCGATTTCGTTCCCGCTTCGTGACCTGCTAATTTTAGGTTCGGCAATCCTCGTTGCAGGCATCGTTAACCAATATCAATTGAGGTTCCCTAAGTCACAGATCGTCTTGCCGGTGTCAAATTTCTTTGCATTCTGGGGGATATTCTGGCTGGGAACGGCGGGCGGGATATTACTCGCCGCGTATGGATCTGCGGTCAATAATTATCCAGGGAAAAAAGATAATGGCCGTGGTGTCTTTGGCATGGTTTCGGACATTTTCGCGACGGGGGTTTCGGCATTCGTATTTTTCTTTGTATTTGACAGAAGCCTGATCGCGGCTGTAACAACCGATGGTCTTGAGGCAAATACCGCACGGGTTATCATTCTTGGAACGCTGTTGATGGCGGGTGTTCATTTGCTTGTTAAGTTATTGCTCACGTTTCTCTTTGAACATTTTGAAAACAATCTTGCCGGCGTCCAGATGCTAGGGAAACAATCTCTTCGGTCAGCGGCCGGCGGCGGCGTTATCGCGATGGCTGTCATTTTGATATGTATCCTTTTTTCGCATTTTGGGGTTGAATTTGGCCTTGTGATTGCGCCGCTCGTTATACTTGCGAATCTCGCCTACCGTATTCATGTAAAACGTCTGGAGCAAAAGACAAAGGAAATCTCCGACGCCAGCCGTATTCATCTGGCGACTGTCGAGGCCCTCGCAACTGCCATCGACGCTCGCGATCAGGTAGGTCACGGTCATGTCCGCCGCACGCAGATATACGCCGTGGGCCTCGGCGAATTTATGGGACTAAGCGAGGGCGAGATTAATGCATTGCGCACGGGCGCCTTGCTTCATGACATCGGCAAGCTCGCCATCCCCGACCACATTTTGAATAAACCAGGCGAACTGACACCAGCGGAGCTTGAAAAAACAAAGATCCACCCGGCTATCGGCGCGTCTCTCCTTGAGAAAGTCGGGTTTGACTATCCAGTCGCAAAGACCGTCAAGCACCATCACGAAAAATGGGACGGCACGGGTTATCCTGAACAGTTAAAACGCGACGAGATCCCGTTGACCGCACGTATACTGTCGATTGCCGATGCCTACGATACGCTTCGCGGAGCGCGGCCTTACCGGGCGGCTATCCAACGCGATCAAGCCATTAGGATCATTCAGGACGAAACCGGGACACGATTTGATCCGACGGTCACACGCATGTTTCTAAAAAATCTCAACCTTTTTGAATCGGAGATCGAGCAGCAGGGTCTGAGTTACGAGGGCGACCTCGGAGCTGATCTAGCCAGACAGGAAAACAGCGGCCAGAGCTTTGTCGAGCAGATCAAACTCGCAAATCGAGAGGTCTTTACGTTATACGAACTCGCGCGCGAATTCGCCTCATCCGTCGATGTGGACGAGACCATGCAAATGTTTACCAAAAAAGTAAGCGAATTCGTGCCTTTCAAAACCTGTGTTGTTTACTTGCTCGACGATGACAAGAAATTTGCAACGTCGATGCACGTTGACGGAGCAAATAAGGATACCCTCGCCTCACATCGCGTCAGAATTGGTCAGGGAGCAACCGGATATGTGCTGAAAACCGGCAAAAAAGTGCTGAATGTCGATCCTGACATCGATTTCTACGTGTCGCAAATCGAACTCACTGGGCAGTATTCGACCATGGCCTGTGTGCCGCTGATCGAGAACGACGAAATGATCGGCGTTGTGTCGATCTATTCCTCTGAACTTTCAAAATATGGCGAGGAACACATTCGCCTGCTCGAAACCATATCACGCATCGCTGCTGAGGCGATTGGCAAATCGCTCCAGCATGATGAGGCAAAAGCTCACGCGATGACCGATCCGTTGACCGGATTGCCAAACGCACGTAGTCTGCAGCTACAGTTTGAAAAGGAACTGGCGCGTGCCAGTCGCGGCGGATCGAGTTTTCAATTGCTTATGCTCGACCTCGACGGATTTAAGGCCGTCAACGATTCCTTTGGCCATAAAACCGGCGACGAAATGCTAAAAGCTATCGGCCAGGTCATTCGCGGCCAGCTTCGAGATTATGATTTCCTCGCCCGCTATGGCGGAGATGAGTTCGTCGCTCTCGTCCCGGACACGAACGCTCAGGCCGTGCTTGACCTCTGCGGACGTATCGAGCACGCGGTCGGCAAATTTTCGCTCAAAATCGACGATCAGCGCAGCGCCGCCGTCGGTGTCAGCCTCGGTGCATCCGGCTATCCCCGTGACGGAGAAACCTTTGACCATATGATCGTAGCGGCTGACAAAGCGATGTATGAACGTAAAACACGCCGCAAAAAGGCCGTGTCCGCCCCTGCCGAGTCCCCTGTAGAAATGCCCTGGGCCGTCTTCGAAGGCTTCGCCGCTGAATATGATGAAAAGTCCTGCGATGATAGCTTTATCGTAGAGCTCAACGAATCACATGTCGTCTCGACCGCCATAAATTAACTTTGTGTATCTCACCGTCCCCTCCTGGCACGATCGGGGTATAAAAAATAGAAAATCAGGTCTCATTACATCTTTGCCTCCGGGCGTGCTAGATTGTAGATAATGCTGCAACACGAGCTCGAAACTGCGACCGCACTTGCCCGCCGTGCCGGACGTTCCATCCTCGAATTTTATAAAAACGGGTTTGTCGCCGAAGAGAAGATTGGCGTCGATAACTATTCCGAGCCCGTGACGATCGCCGACCGTATGGCGAGCCGCATCATTGTCGATGGGCTGGCAAAGGCGTTTCCCGGTGACGGGATTTTGTCGGAGGAGGAGCCGGACGACCTTTCGCGTCTGTCAAAGGAACGCGTGTGGATCATCGATCCGATGGACGGAACGGCCGGGTTTGTAAAAAAGGACGGCGATTTTGGCGTGCAGATCGGCCTCGCCATTGGCGGTGTGCCGGTTGCGGGTGTGGTCTTTTTGCCCTATTATGATGTGCTTTATTACGCTGCGGTAGGCGGTGGTGCATACTCTGTTGCGGGTGACGGTTCGGCAGAAAAGCTAGCTGTATCTGACGAGACCGATTTTGCGCGGATGGGTCTTGCCGCCTCGCGCAATCACAGGACGCCGAGGCTCGTCCGTGTTGTCGAGGAACTCGGGCTTCGCAGCGAGGTTCGGCGCGGCTCGGTCGGCCTCAAGATCGGACTCATCGCGACCCGCGAATGCGATCTCTACATCCACCTCTCGCCCCGCTCAAAGATCTGGGACACTTGCGCCCCGCAAATTATCCTCGAAGAAGCCGGTGGACGCCTGACCGACCTTTTCGGCTCGCCGATCCGCTGCGACCAGCCCGACGTGCAAAACCACAATGGCGTCCTCGCAACCAACGGCTCCGCCCACTTCGAAACCGTCACCCGTCTCCGCCCCATCCTCAACGAATTCGGCCGCGCCCGTCATCAGCCCTCTTCGGACGCACTTTAAATATCATCCTGAATATTTTTTATAATTATTCAAAAAAACTCTTTTCTTTTCTATATTTTGATGTATAACCAATACGAATTGCTGGTATAAGTAACTCTTAATGTCCGGCATCTAATTTCAGGTAATTTTCATCAAAGAAAATGTCCGGGTTGGTGAGGGCAATGGGCGGAATGTTACGAACATTTGAATCTTTTGAAGCAAAATATGATATATTTATAGATGCGTTGCTTTCCGATGCCCCGAAAGCCTGCCTGTCGGTCAAACCATACAAATTAGTATTAATGACAAGAATTACTCGAAAATCAACCTTTTTATTATTCGCAGCCGCGATGATCGTGGTATCAACCGGACTGGGTTTTGGTCAGGCCAATCGAATGCCGCTGCTCCAGGACATTCAGCTTCCGCAGCAGACTTATTCAGGCGTTCCGGCGGCAACTCCTTTAGTGCAAAAAACGGGGAGCGTGACACCTACGTTGTCGTCGGTGAGTACGATCAAGACCCAATACGCTGCACTCGCAAATATAGTAATTCCTGGTTATTCAGGCGTTTTAGTCGAGTCGCTGGATGGGAAACAGGTTTTAGAGAGCAATGCGACTGGCGCATTTAACCCGGCATCCAATGTAAAAGTCGCAACCGCATACGCCGTGCTGAAAACCTTTGGCCCGGAATTTCGCTTTCCGACAAATGTCTATACAGATGGCGCGATAGACCAGACGACCGGAACGCTCAACGGGAATCTATATGTCTCGGGCCGTGACCCGGTCTTTGGATTTGAGCATGGCGTCGCGATAGCAAATGAGCTAAACAAACTTGGGATTCACAGCATTCACGGCGACCTTATCGTGACGGATAATTTTGCGATGAATTACAGCAGTTCCGCGGCACGCTCAGGCGAGACGCTTTTTGCTGATCTGGACGCGTCAAAACGCTCTCCGGCGGCGACCCGCGTTTGGCTCAAC
Source organism: Pyrinomonadales bacterium (assembly GCA_038226395.1). GTDB lineage: Bacteria > Acidobacteriota > Blastocatellia > Pyrinomonadales > Pyrinomonadaceae > OLB17. The sequence continues at coordinate 23,304 of JBBRQM010000016.1, forward strand.
TATCTGACAAACTCGGGACAAACGGGCCGCGTGGGCGGCATTCCGGGCGTGACATTTACGGGCGCGCTGTATGTGCAGGGCATACCTAGCAATCTAAATCTGCTATTTACTCACGAATCGGCGCCGCTGAGAGACATCATCAAAGCCACGCTTTGTTACTCAAACAATTTTATGGCCGAACGACTCGGCGACATGCTCGGCGGGCCATATGCAGTCGCCCGCATCGTCCAGCTAAATGCCGGTGTTCAGCCGCAGGAATTCTCGATCCAGACCGCCAGCGGGCTTGGGATTAACCGCGTGACGCCAAATGCAATGATGAAGCTTTTGCGGGCTCTGCGCGGTGATCTCGCCCGTAATAAGATGACATTTGCAGATATTATGCCCGTCGCCGGGATCGATGATGGAACGCTCGAGGGCAGATTCGCGGTTGACTCTTCGCGCGGCAGCGTGGTCGGCAAAACCGGCACGCTCGGCCACACCGACTCCGGCGTAAGCGCTCTTTCTGGTGAGATCAATACGCGCGAGGGCAAATTCCTCTTTGTGATCTTTAACGAGCACGGCAGCGTGGCCAGATTTCGCGCGTTTCAGAATTACTTCGTCTCGCTGGTGCAGGGACAACTCGGTGGTGCCGTTCCGATCCTTTATAATCCTGTTTCCCTGGATGCACGTCTCGCGCATTCGAGATTTAGCTATCCGACCTCGAATTATCGGGGCAACGAATAAAGTCAACATTCACTAAAATTTAATGGGGTTGTTTGAAGTTCCCTGAAAGGAACTTGGAAAATGCGGTTTCTATTGCACCGCATTTTGCGCGGAAGTTTTGGCCTTAACGGGCAGTAGGTACTTTCTCTCGGTTTCAACAATTATTTCAGCCGCCAGCCGCCAACTCTTTGATTGGATTTCCTGAGCGGTCGCCGATGCAAACCCGACATCGGCTTTGGCGAGCACCTTAAACGCAGTTGCAAAATTAATAGCGGTTGGCAGCAGAACCCTGTCTGTATATTCAACTCGTAAGGGAGTTCCAGTTTTATCATCTGGGTTCGGCGTCTGAAGGTGGTTTGCCATTCTTATCGCGGAACTCGCAATGTCAAATGCCGTTGATTTATCGATGCCCATCGCAATCGTGACAGCCAAAAGATTTATCCGGACACCGTTGGCGTTAGCATCGGCTTTTTGCAAAAGTTTCAGAGCCTCTTCCAGCCTCTCGAACGCCTGAGCTTTGTTTCCCATGCTCAAATATTCGGAAGCAACTTGCAAAAAACCACTGCTGCGATTTTGAACATCCGCAATTCGCTGGAGTGCATAATCTGCGGATTCAAAATCTTTCTCTTTCAAAGCTCCCGGAATAACCCTGTTGAGCAGGAAATGGTCGTGTTCAATGACAAACATTTTATTACCAAGAGCAACCTTTAGCCGACAGTCAACAGCAATTTGAAATTTCTTCCGACCAATTGCAAGCTGGGAAGCGTATAGCCACAACGAATCTTGGAAGGATTTACGATCAGCGGCTTCAGCCTCGAATATTGCTTGTTGCATTTTATCCTTACTTTCATCTATCCTTTTATAGGCTTCGTCCCTCTCTTTGTTTGCTGACGAAATCTGTCCTTCCATCGCAAGATAGACCCCAGCAGCTTGGTCATAGAGTGAAGGTGTCAACTCCTTTATCTTTGGTAGAGCATTCCGTAGCATACTGAAACTAGTATCATATAGATCTGTGACATCGGCCTTTACAAGTTGCTTTTGGGCTAGCATCACAATAAATCTCAGAAATCGAAGCTCAATTTCTAACGGAATTGAGTCGTCCATATAATAACCGCTCAGGAAATCGAGTTTAATTGCAAAGTCAATATTTGGATTCGATTCAAAGTAAGCTAAGAGAACGTCTAATATTTGGGTGGATAGGACGGCATTCGTCTGCCGAAGTTTTTGGACGATTGGCACAATATCCGATGGAATGTTGCCTTGGGCTATTTCGGTTGAGATTCTACTAGTTACGACTGCAAGATTATTGCCGGAATTTATTTCCTGTAAATAAGATAAGCTTGAATCCTCCGCTCCCAGATACTTTTTGGCTGCTTTGGACCCAATATCTGGCGCATTCTGACGAAGTAATACAATCATAGTATTTTTCCAATACGAGGCTTGGCTACCCGAGAATTGGTTGGAGTTACTTTGTATATCGTCCAGACAATCTAGCGCCGACGCAATGGCTGTATCAAAATAGTCGTTTATTCTAGCTCCAAAAATAAATCTTGACACTTGCATTCGGGCAAAACATCGCATCGGAGCGTCTTCCAAACCTTTTATTTCATTCTTTAATAAACTTAATTTAAGCGCTCGCTGTTGATTCTCATAAATCTTGGCGTCATTGTTCAAATCAACTTGGCCAAAAATAGTCGCGCCGCCAAAGATTAAGGAAAGCCAGAAAAAAACTACAGAGCATAGGCCCTTCTGTCTGTCATTTAACATGGGTTTCTGATCCTAAAAAGTTTGAGATTACAAACCTATCAGGTTTATACCAAAATATTCATCAATACTCCGAATTTGATCGTCCCTCCAGAAGCCAACCCATGCCTTTTCCACACGGCCTCTTTGACCAACAACAGTCGTAATCGGAGTAAGACCAAACTTCGCCTCTAGCGCCTCTTCAGGTGGAATCTCGAGGACGTCCCAATCTTCGATACTGTAATCTTTAATGAAGTCTCTTATTACTGTAGATTCCTTTTCTGTTGTAACAGCTGTAACCCTAAATTTGGAATGGTCAATTTGCGAATTAAGCGCCTTCCAAAACCTCATCTGTTTCTGACAAAACTTACAGGTTGTTCAAAAAAACAGGAGAATCCTTTTTTGCGAATTGTCCTGAAAATCGATTTTTGTTTCGTCACCATCTAGGTTTGTTGCGTTGAAACCAGCCAAATTATCCCCTTCTTTAGTAAGTCCCGACGAGGGGCCATCAATAATCGCCTTCAAGGTAAGATTCTGTCGGATCAGTAAAACGTTAGTAAGGACGAGGAGGGCCGTTATTATTGGCAGAATTATTTGAGTTTTGACCTTCATTCTATTTCACCGCCTGCAAAAAACGAGCTAGCAGTGCTTTTCATCAACTGCAAACCGCATCGATTTGAGGCCTCGGGAAAATTCTCATCGGAGCGCCAGATCATTTCACGAATGATTTGTCGGAACCGTTAATCTATTCATTCATTTGGACAACAGCCACTCTCAAGTGTAACAATGCCGTGGATGGTGCAAGTTACACAGTTACCACTGCCTTCACAATGCTCTCCTGAGCACATCATTACTCCCCCACTGGACCAGTAACGTCTACAGTGCAACTTGCCATGGCCGAAGATGGGTAAATTAGCACTGTGCTGATCGCGATTGAAATCGTACCCGTCACCACTAAAATCCACATTGTTACGTTTCTCATTTTATCGTTTCCCTCCGTATTAAATCATTCAGCCTCTTCAATATGAAACAAGAAAATGCCTCGTCCGGACTAAGGATAATGGCGTTGCTCACTTTATTCGTTGGGGCAACAGCCATTGCCTAATTCTTCGATGTTGTGTGTTTTACACTTAACGCAATTTCCGGTGGCATCACATTCGTCCCCCGAACACGAAATCTGGCCTCCGTTCGGACAATTAACAGTAACAGTGCAAGTAGCCATCACCCAGGTCGGGTACATCAACGCTATGCTCATTCCAATTGAAATCGTACCAATTACTGCTAAAATCCATGTTGTTAGATTCTTCATTTTTAGTTTAACCTCCCCCAATCTCGATATAAATAGCGAACAAAAAAGTAAGGCATGAATTAAGTTTTTGCTAGGCAAAGTATTACAGGGGCGATCATCCAGCGTCAATGGTTATCTCTTGGCGAAAAATACTGTTTCTTGGCGAAAAATATGATTACTGTCCATCGGGTGAATTTGACTGATGGATCTCCGCTGCCTGCTCGCGACATTGGGTAGGTGTTTGGCCGAATTTTCTCTTAAAATCGCGTGAGAAATGGCTGTCATTTGAAAGCCCAGATTTGACGCCGACCTCCTGTATTTGGAGAAAGCATTGCGGATCCACAAGAATTTCGCGAGCCTTTTCGAGGCGAATCTCCAGCAAGTAGGCCATTGGTGAAATGCCAACCTTTTCCTTAAAAAGCTGTTTGAAATGAGTGGTCGATAATTTGACCGCGTCTGCCATTTCTTCGACAGACCACGAGCGGCCCAAGTTTTGGGAGAGATGATCTTTAATGTGGAAAATTCGTCTGTCCATCTGGGAAGTTCTGAAACACGACGCTTATCGCAATTGCAAACACCTTATACCCCCCCCCTTCAAATTTGTCAAACTGTCCTTTCGTTATTTGATACATTCATGCAAACTGTCTAACCGCTGACCGCCGCTTCCTTTTTTCTTTTTCGCAGTCGTGAGATAATTCCGGCTTGAATAATGAATGAAACCGAACAGCCAGACGCAGAATCGCCAGAGTCTCTAGCCGAGCCCGAAGCGTCGGACGAGATCGCGGTCGCGGAGCCAAAGCCATCCGGGACAAAGCAGACGAGCGTTGCCCGGTCCGCCGGCATAGTCTCGATCGCGGTGATGTTTTCGCGTGTTCTGGGTCTGCTGCGCGAGATGATCTTTGCCAGGTATTTTGGGGCAGGATTCCTGTATGACGCCTACGTTGTTGCTTTTCGCATCCCAAATGTCCTTCGCGATCTTTTTGCCGAGGGTGCCCTTTCCGTCGCGTTTGTAAAGGTTTTTACCGATTACCAGATCAACAAGAGCGAAAAAGAAGCGTGGCGGCTGGCGAGTCTCGTGCTAAACGCGCTCGCCGTCGTGATGAGCGTGATCTGCATAGTCGGCATCATTTTTTCGCGTCAATTTGTCGGCCTGATCGCCGACGGATTCTCACCGGAAAAGGCCGCTCTCGCCACGACGCTGACGCAGATAATGTTCCCATTCATCCTGCTCGTTGCTCTCGCGGCAGTAGCGATGGGCGTGCTCAACACAAAAGGCATTTTTGGCATTCCGGCGTCGGCATCGACGGTTTTTAACATTGTTTCGATAGTATTCGGACTCGGTCTCGCATACTACTTAAGCGGTGGCGGCTGGCTCAATTCGGGCGATAAGAACGCGATCCCGGATTTTCCGTCGCAGTGGGCGATAATCGGGATGGCGATCGGCACGCTTATAGGCGGAGCTGCGCAATTTGCGATGCAGGTGCCGGCGCTGTTTAAAGTCGGATTCCGTTTTTCGCCGATCCTCAGTTTTACGGATCCCGGCGTCCGAAAAGTCGTCGCGCTGATGACACCGGCGATCCTCGGCACATCGGCCGTGCAGATAAATGTTTTGATAAACACATATTTTGTTTCCGGTATCGATGGCGCGCAAGGATGGTTGAGCTACGCTTTTCGCCTGATGCAGTTTCCAATCGGGTTGTTTGGCGTCGCGGTCGGCACGGCGGCTATCCCTGTGCTTTCGCGCCTCGCCAGCGAAGGCAAAATAAAGGATTTTCGCGACACGGTTTCTTCGTCGATGAATCTCGTATTTCTTATGACATTGCCGTCGGCCTGCGGCCTGATCGTGCTCGGCGAGCCGATCATCCGGCTCATCTACGAGCGCGGGAAATTTGACGCGACGGCGACTAGCATGACCGCCGTCGCGCTCGCCGGATATTCTGTCGGGCTGACGGGTTATGCCGCGATCAAGATATTGTCGCCCGCGTTTTATGCTCTAAATGATGCAAAAACTCCGATGATTATCGCCATCGCGTCAATCGGCGTCAATTTTATTGGCAGCTATTTTTTGCGGGAATGGCTGTCGCACTACGGCGTCACGCCCGAAACGCCCTATGGCTATGGGCATGTTGGCGTCGCAATGGCGACCTCGATAGTCGCTCTTGTAAATTTCTTCGCCCTCGCGCTGATGATGCGAAAACGGATAAAACGGCTAAACGGGCGCGATATTATACTGTCATTTATGAAGATCGCCGCGGCATCCGCCATTTTGTCAGTGGTGTGCTACGCGAGCTATTATTTTCTGCTCAACCGGTTGGGAGCGGTAACTTTTTCGATAAAGCTCATCGAGGTGCTTATGCCGATCGCTCTGGGCGGGATTGCGTTTGTCATCGCGGCGAAGCTGTTACGGGTGCACGAACTCGAGCAGGCCTATGGGATGTTGCGTCGTAAATTAGGAAGATAAACATTCTGTTTTCTCTGCATTCTCAGCGGTCGCTGCGTTGAAAAACAATGATAATTCCATTCAATAACATCGACCCAACGATCCATGAAACTGCCTTTATAGCTGACGATGCGGTCGTGATCGGCGATGTCGAGATCGGCGAGGATGCGAGCGTTTGGTTTGGTTCAGTCATACGCGGTGATGTTAATTTTATCCGCATCGGCGCCCGGACAAATATCCAAGATAAGACGGTCATCCACGTCAGCTCAAAGACGCATTCGACCATTCTCGAAAACGAAATAACCGTCGGCCATAACGTCACGCTCCACGGCTGTCATGTCGAGAGCGGCTGTTTGGTCGGCATTGGAGCGATATTGCTCGACGGCGTTCGTGTCGGGCACAATTCGCTCGTCGCGGCCGGAAGTTTGCTTACTCCGGGAATGCAAGTGCCGCCGAATTCGCTCGTAATGGGATCGCCCGCAAAGGTAAAGCGTGAATTAACGCCGGACGAACTCGCATATCTCGACCAGTCATGGCGAAACTATGTCGAACTAAAGAAACACTATGCATCAGACAATACAGTTTGAAATTTAGCAAAAATTGAAACAGGATATACAGGATGGGCAGGATGTATTTCTTTCTATCCTGTTTATACTGTACATCCTGTTTGAATTCTTATGGTTAGTACGAATCCAGCCCGCGGAATGCGCGATTTTTTGCCCACGGACGTCAGAAAGCGCGACTACGTGATCGGCATTATCAAAGAGGTCTATGAGAGCTACGGCTTCGAACCGCTCGAAAGGGTCGAAACATTCCAAAGGAAGATTGACGGAGACGACAAGTCGGTCGAAGCAAACGCTATCCTTGCGGTAAATGAAGCTCTTGACCGTCTGGGTATAAAAAATTTCGCGATATATCTCAGTCATAGCGATGTTTTGGCGGGTATTCTGGAAACTATCCGGGTGCCCGAACCGCTACAACAGCAGACCTTGTCCGCTATCCGCAGCTTCAGCAAATACAATGTCGAAGGGTTTGTCACCGAATTGCAGGAAGCGGGTGTTGCCGAAAAAGCTTCAACGATCCTGGCCGATCTCTTCCTTAAGACCGACGAGATCCTTAATCAGGAACACGACATTAACCGCACGGTCGTTAGCAATCTACTCAATATCGTTAACAGCGAGACTCTGACCGAACTCGGCCAGATACTTCGGTTGACCGGACGGACGCCGGTACTTATCGATCCGGCCTTGCCCTGCGAACCGCCGTATAGCCACGGAACTATTATCGAGGTCCGAACATCGGGTCTTGAGACGTTAGGCAGCGGCGGTTGTGTTGGAGAAAAAGCGCTCGTGTTCGCATTCTCATTCGACGTTGAAAACATTGTTGAGCTTATGGAAAACAAGAAAATGTTTCCACTTGAAGCCGCCGCCTCTGATTCGGCAGCAATACTGCGGTAAAATACCCCTATGGCAAGCACCAACCCAGCACGCGGAATGCGCGATTTTCTCCCCGCTGATGTCAGAAAGCGGAATTACGTCATCAATATAATCAAAGAGGTTTATGAGTCCTACGGCTTCGAACCTCTCGAAACCCCCGCCGTCGAAAACATCGAAACCCTAATGGGCAAATACGGCGAGGAAGGCAATCAGCTCGTTTTCAAAATACTCAAACGCGGAGAAAAACTCGACGAGAGTTTGGAATCAATAATTCACAGCGCAAGTTCGGAGTTGAAACTCCAAGAAGCCAGCCTAGAATCCTTAATCGAAAAAGCCTCTTTAGAGTCAAAGATTCAACGAGCAGTCGTTGAACCTATCGCCGATTTGGCTCTTCGATATGATCTGACCGTGCCACTTGCTCGCGTTGTCGCAAATAATCGGAACGACCTCCCAAAATTCTTCAAACGCTATCAGATCCAGCCCGTCTGGCGCGCCGACCGCCCCGCTCGCGGACGTTTTCGCGAGTTTTATCAGTGTGATGTGGATGCGATCGGGTCGGAATCAATGGTTGTTGAGGCGGAGCTGATCTCGGCCGTTAGTGAGGTAATGCGGCGACTGGGATTCAAGGATTTTACGATTCGCGTAAATCATAGAAAGCTCTTGACGGAAATCTTGAATGTGGCAGGAGTGTCCGAGGACAAACATGCGGTTGCTCTCATCGCTCTTGATAAATTAGATAAGATTGGCCGCGAAGGTGTCGCAAAAGAGTTTCTGGACCGCGGGGTAAGCAAAAGTTCCTCGGAAAAGCTACTCATCTTTTTTGAATCTCTAATCGCAAGCGATTTTAAAGACGTAGTCGGAAAATATTCTGTAAAACGCCTTATTGATCTCCAAAAGCGACTAGCTGAAATGGAGGATATTTTAACCGATCGGAAAAAACAATTTGAAGCGGTCAATGAAGCTTCGTTAAACCTAAATCGTGAGATTGCTAAGGTGATACTAAGGCTCAACGAATCGGGTTCCTCATACGACGGCTCCGAACTAAAAAAATCGGCCAATTTGGTTGCCACACTTTCAAATCAGGCTGTCGAGCGCATCAGAATGATGGAAAATCTGTATAAGCTAAAAGCCCTTCTGCAATTTTTATCTGATGACCCTGCTTTTGAAAGCGATGGAGTTAATGAGCTGTCGAACCTTCTTAAGCCCTTTCGTCTGCAATTAAACGAATCTTCCGATTCTTCTTCTGCGTTTGCTCCAATAGTTGTGGATCCAACTCTCGCCCGCGGCCTCTCATATTACACTGGAGCGATCATGGAGATCAACGTTCCCGATCTGGCCGGATCGCTAGGCGGCGGCGGTCGTTATGACGGGCTGATCGGGATGTTTGGCAAGGAACAGATTCCTGCGTGTGGCTTTTCGCTTGGGCTTGAGCGAATCTGGGTCGTGATGGAAGAGCGTGGAATGTTCCCGCCAGAAATCGCTGAATCTAACTCCGCCGATGTCATGGTGACGATCTGGAATGAAGAAACCATTAATGAATCGCTCAAACTTGCTAATGACCTAAGAAAACAAGGCCTCCGCGTCACCGTCTATCCCGAAGCCGATAAGCTCGGCAAGCAGATAAAGTACGCTGATTTGATAAGTGTGCCTTTCGTTTGCGTCCTCGGTGAAAGCGAACTCGCGGAAAACAAGGTAACGCTCAAAAATATGAAGACCGGAGAGCAGGAAACATTGGCGCGCGAAGAGATCAGGGACAAAGTATGTTCCAGCCACTAGAAGCCAGGAACTGACAAGATGGAACTTAATTAAAACTTTTAACTGTTAAATGAATAAAAAGGCCTCTTTTTCTTCAGTGGGTAGTGGATAGTTCATAGTTATAAGTTAAAGCAGAATACTCAAATTATACACTTCGACGGGGCTGTTTATGATAATCTAATGCTTCGTTTATGAAAGCTATCTCCATTCTCGGTTCCACCGGCTCGATCGGCTGCAACACCTTAAAAGTAATCGAACACCTTGGTGACATTCGCGTAATTGCGTTGGCCGCGGGGCGAAATATGCCGAAATTTGCAGAGCAAATTGCGAAATTCCGCCCGGAAATGGTGTCGTGCGCCGACGAGGCATGTGCCGCCGATCTGGAACGCGAGCTTTACGCTTTGGGCATAAAAATGCCGCGAATCGAGCCCGGTGAGGCTGGACTCGTTGCCGTTGCGACCCATTCTGAGGTCCAAATCGTCGTCTCGGCGACCGTCGGTGCTGTCGGCTTTGTGCCGACACTCAGGGCGATCGAGGCTGGTAAGCGTGTCGCTCTGGCTAACAAAGAGATATTGGTTATAGCCGGTGAACTTATGACCGCCGCCGCCGAAAGGTCGGGCGCCGAGATTCTGCCTGTCGATAGTGAACACAACGCCATCCATCAATGCCTGCGTGGCGAAACGCGAGGCGAGGTAAAACGGCTAATTCTCACTGCTTCCGGCGGGCCTTTTCGCGGTAAATCAAAGTCGGAAATAGAGAACGCCACTATCAAAGAGGCACTAAATCACCCAAACTGGAAAATGGGCGACAAGATCACAATCGACTCGGCGACGCTGATGAATAAAGGATTGGAAGTAATTGAAGCGAAATGGCTTTTTGGCTTCGACGCCGATCAAATTTCCGTCGTCGTGCACCCTCAATCCATTGTTCATTCTATGGTCGAAATGGTTGACGGCTCGATTATCGCACAGCTTGGCGTCACGGATATGCGTCATGCGATTCAGTATGCTCTGACATATCCTGCGCGTAAGCCAAATTGCACGCCGCCGCTCGATCTCGCGCGATTGAACAGGCTCGATTTTGAGGACCCCGACCTCGAACGCTTCCCTTGCCTCGGTCTAGCTTACGACGCCCTCCGGGCTGGGGGGACGATGCCGACTGTGTTAAATGCCGCAAACGAGGTCGCGGTGCAAGCATTTCTCGATGGTCATATTCGTCTCAGCGAGATAGCCGAGATCAATAAAAAAATTATGAGAATGCATACACCTGAGCCGGTCGCCGATCTTGACACGGTTTTAAGTATCGACCGATGGGCGCGAGAAGCGGCGGTCGGGATCTTGGCTCCAAATGCGACCACAATTGCTCTTTCGAATTAGTTTGACTCGCGCAGGTCGCGCATCTACACTTTTAGTTACAACTTCGCGGCTCGCGTGTGGCCTCTAAGTTAAAGGTTTTATTGAGGTTTACTAATGTCTGATATCTTAATCGCAATTTTAGCAATACTTTTTGTTCTTGGCGTGGCCATCAACATACATGAGTTTGGGCATTTTTTGGTCGCCAAACTTTTTGGGATGCGCGTCGAGGCATATTCCCTGTTTGGCCTCGGCCCACGGATTGTCGGGATCAAGATCGGCCACACCGACTATCGTATCAGCGCAATCCCGCTCGGGGCCTATGTCAAACTCTATGGCGATGAAGCCACCGGTTCGCTTGAAGGGAAGGACCAGGAGACGACCGAACCTGTGCCGGAATCCGAGCTTTACGAGCTGCGTCCACGTTGGCAAAAGTTTCTGGTTATGCTCGGCGGGCCGTTTATGAATATCGCCCTCGCGCTTGCGATCCCATTCACGATGGCTCTTGTTTACGGCGTTCCGACAAATCCGGCGCCGATCGTCGGTTTTGTAAAAACCGGCGGCGCGGCGGATAAGGCCGGCGTTAAGGTCGGCGACCGCATCGTCAATTTTGCCGGTGTCGAAAATCCGTCGTGGAACCGAGTCGAAGACGACGCCCTACTGTTTCCGGAAAAGGAAGTTCCAATCGCCATCGACCGCGGAGGCCAGCGGAGCCAATTGGCAATCACGCCGACCAAGGTGACGGATCACGGGCAATCGGGCGGCTTTCTGGATATGGCTCCAGATGCAGGCACAGAACCGGTCGTCGTCGGCAGCGTTGACCCCGACATGCCGGCCGCTAAATCAGGCCTGCAAAAGAGTGATTGGATAACTTCGGTCAATGACAAGGCCGTCCGCAACACCCAGGAAATGAAAATCCTGGTCGGCGAAATCAAAGATCAGCCTATCAAGCTAATAATCAATCGTGATGGCAAACGGCAGGAGATCGTTACAAACGCCGTTCAAAAAGACGGCGATTGGCGGATCGGCATCGCGTTTGACCCGACGCTTATCAATACGCGCGAGCCGGTTAATGTCATCGGTGCTTCGTCGTCGGCGGTTGATCAAAACCTGCGAATTTTGCGTCTAACCGGCAAAGCCCTGGGTCAGGTCGGCACCGGTGAACGCTCGGCGCGCGACACGGTTTCGGGCCCGATCGGCATCGTTCAGATAATTGTGACGACTGTTTTTGCCAGCGGTTTCCTCGGCCTTTTGTCGGTGCTGATGGCAATTAGCCTCAGTCTCGGCGTGATGAACCTGCTGCCGATACCTATGCTTGATGGCGGCCAGATTATGGTACTTGGGATCGAAAAAGTGTTGTCATGGTTTGGCAAAACGCTGTCGATGGTCGCGAGAGAGCGTATTCAACTGACAGGCCTCGCGATCGTTCTGCTGCTGATGGTGACGGTTGTATTCTTTGACGTATCGCGTCTGATCGGGAAATAATTCTATGGCGAGAGTTACAAAAGCGGTAATGGTCCGCGACATTCAGATTGGCGGCGGCGCACCCGTCGTCGTGCAGTCGATGACCAAGACCGACACCACTGATGTTGACGCGACCATCCGACAGATCGAAGAAATGGTGACTGCAGGATGTGAGATCGTTCGCATCGCCGTGCCGGATGACGACGCGGCGGCGGCAATGTATGAGATCCGCAAACGCACCAATGTGCCGATTGTCGCCGACATCCATTTTCATTACAAACTTGCTCTTAAAGCCCTCGACGCCGGTATCGACAAGCTCCGCATCAATCCCGGCAACATCGGCCATATCGACCGCGTTCGTGAGGTTGTCCGTGCTGCCGAGGCGCAAAAAGTGCCGATCCGAATCGGCGTCAACGGCGGTTCACTCGAAAAAGACCTGCTCAAAAAATACGGAACGGCAACCCCCGAGGCGATGGTGGAATCGGGAATGCGGCATATCCGTATTCTCGAGGATCTCGGCTTTTCAGACATCATAATTTCGCTCAAGGCGTCGGACGTAAACCGGATGGTCGCCGCCTATCGCCTAATGGCCGCCAAGGTCGATTATCCACTACATCTCGGTGTGACGGAGGCCGGAACGCCATTTGGCGGGACTATCAAATCGGCAATTGGCCTCGGTTTGCTGCTTCATGACGGCATTGGCGATACAATCCGCGTTTCGCTAGCCGCAGAACCACACGAGGAGGTCCGGGTCGCATGGGAAATCTTAAAATCCCTCGAACTTCGCAAACGCGGCGTGACAGTCGTCGCCTGCCCGACTTGCGGGCGGCTCGATATTGATAATTTTGTCGAGATTGTCACCGAGGTCGAACGCCGTCTCGCGCACGTCGAGGAACCGCTGCACCTGTCGATCATGGGCTGTGCCGTCAACGGCCCCGGCGAGGCACACGATTCGCAGCTCGGCATCACCTTTGGCCGTAACGTCGGTATGATCTTCAAAGACGGCGTCCCAATGCGCCGCGTCGCCGGCGCAGACATCGTCGAGGAATTTGTAAAAGAGGTCGAGCTGCTCCGCAAAGAGGGCTCGACAGCCAAATCACTCGCAGAAAACAACAAACTCGTCCAGATCACGTAATTTAATGGCCGGAAAAAGGCCAAAAGGCACAAGAAAGAATTTTGTGCTTTTTGTGCCTTTTTGCGGCCAATTATCTTATGGAAACAATGTTGTAAAAGGATATATCGGAAGATTGCGCAGGACGCCGAAGACGAGCAGGACGATCATAAAAGCCCACATAAATCTCGGATTTGTCGGCCACATCGGCAGCCCTTTGCCCCGAACTGCGAGCAATATCGAGGAAACGCCAATATAACTAAAGATCACAGCCCATACAAATATCAACGCGTTAAAATGCATTGCCCTTGGAATATCGGCGTGAAATAGGGCATGAAAACCACGCGTCAGTCCGCATCCGGGACAAGCAAAACCCGTAATCGCGTAGAGCGGACAAACCGGAAAAAAATGATGCGTCGATGGGTCAAAATACGCCACTGCGCCCGAACCTGCAGCCATCGCGACGACACCGGCGGCGGCGGCTATTCGCGTAAGATTGGGTGAAATATAACTTGGGATTTCCTGTTCAGCCTGCATTAGATCTATTGTAAGCGGTTCGAATGGCGAATCAAACACCGGCCATTGAAACAAACAGCGCATCGGCCGCGATCTTGTGGTTGATATTTACGGCGAAGTTCTGACGCATTGTTTCGATCTTGTCGAGCCATTTTGGCAAAACAGCAGCGTCGGATTGATCGGCCAAACGGGCAAGTTTATCCGCAAGGTCGATATTTGTCAGGCGCATCGCATCTCCGTTGACAGCGAGCGTCCAGACGTCGTGGATCAGCGATTCGAGGATCTCGATATTTTCTTCAAAATTATCCTTATTTTTAGCGTCGTTCATCTCTTCGCCGGTGCGAAGCATAGCGACCCGGTCGCCGGTCTCGATTGCGTTGCGGATAACATCAAGCATTTTTTCGCGACGCATGCGAAATTGCTCGACATTGATCGAGATGGCCCGGCCGATGCTGCCACGCGACAGCTTGGATGCCAGCGCGGCCTCGTCCGGCGTAAACGCACGCTCGTGGATAAGGTATTCGGCGATCGCACTCGTCTCGACCGGGACAAACCTCAGCATCTGACAGCGCGAAAGGATCGTCGGCAGAAGCGAATCAGGCCGTGAAGTGATAAGAAAAATATGCGATGTCGGCGGCGGCTCCTCAAGCGTTTTGAGCAGTGCGTTGGCAGCCGCATCATTCATTTTATCGGCATCTTCAATAATAAAAATGCGTGCACGACCCTCGTAAGGCATGAAATTTGCTTCGCGTTCGAGCGCTCGGATCGCCCCGACGCGGACGTTGCGTTTGAATGGGATGACCATGCCGATGTCGGAGTGCTCGCTAAAGAAAACCTGATCGTAGTCATCGCCCTTTTCGCTCTTTGGAAACACAAAAACGTCGGCCCGACGACATGCCGGGCATAAGCCGCAGGCCTCGATCTCGTCGGGCGACTTGCAGACAAACGACTTGGCAAGCTCGATCGCAAATTGGCGTTTGCCAACACCGTCATCACCCACAAACAGCAGCGAATTCGGCACTCGGTCCGATCTCATCAGCCGCCTGAGCGTTTGTTTGACTTGTTCGTTTCCTGCGAGTTTGTTGAACATGCTTTAGTGAAAAAGAGTAAGTGTGGAAAAGTGAAAAAGTAAGAGTTTTCACCTTTTTATCCAGTTGTCCTGGAAACAATTTCGACAACGCGAGCTTGAATTTCTTCAATTGAACCAGTCGCATTGATCACGCGGAACCGCTCCGGCTCGCGGTCGGCAATCTTTAGATAAGCCGCACGCACGCGTGAGTAGAATTCTGCTGTTTCCTCATCCATGCGGTTCTTTTTAGCCTGCGATTCGTCACGAAAGGACATTCTGCGAATCGCCAATTCGACGGGAATATCGAAAAAAAGCGTTAAATCGGGGCTTAATCCGCCCGTCGCAATGCGAATGATCTCGGCGACCATCGCCTCATCAAATCCGCGCCCGGCTCCCTGATAGGCGGCGGTTGCATCGGCATACCGGTCGGAGATTACGACACGACCAAGGCTGAGCGCCGGTTTTATCAGATATTCGACATGCTGGGCTCGGTCGGCGGCAAAAAGCAAAAGCTCGGGCAGCGGCGAGATGGTTTCCGTGGTTTCGAGAAACACTTCACGCAGGCTGCGCCCAAGCGGTGTGCCGCCGGGTTCGCATGATGTTATGACATCGATGCCGCGGCCACGCAATTCGTCAGCCAGCAAGCGCAACTGCGTCGATTTGCCGCTGCCGTCAATACCCTCGAAAGTGATGAATTTTCCTTTCAAGTTTGAGCCTGGGCTACCGGCCGACGTTGTTCCTGTGAGATCGATGAGATTGCGTGCTTGAAGATCAATACGTCCGGCCCGCCAACGTCGAGAAGGACCGAAAATTTATCAAAACTTTTTATCCTGCCGGAAAACGTAGAGCCTTGCAATAGATGAATGACGACCGCAACCCGTTCACACCGAGCCGAATTCAGAAAGGCGTCCTGAATATTCTGGGAAGCCTGCTTTTCCATAACGATTCCTCAATTCAAAAAAAATATCTACAATGGGATAATGTCCCGAAAAAGAGCCATTTAATAGGATCGTAAATTGATTATATCAAAAATGCGGTGACGAGCAAAAAAAATATTCAGCTCCCGGCAATAGCCTGCCAGAGATCGTCCTGAACTCTCAAATCGCCGCCAAAACCGTCGAGCCATGTCGCACCCGGCTCACCGCGAAACCATGTCAATTGACGCTTGGCATAATTGCGAACGTCTTGTTTTGACTTTTCAATCGCCGAATCGAGTTCACGCTCACCGCGAAGAAATTCGCAAACACGTCGATAGGCGTGAGCGCCAAGCGCATTGTTATTGTCTTTAACGCCTGCCGCAAGTAATTGTTTCACCTCATCGACCAGGCCGTTGGCGAAGTGCTGTTCGGTGCGGGCATTTATTTTTTCATACAGCTCATCGCGCGGCGGATTGAGGACAAACAGCCTGATGCGGTCGGCAAATTCAGGCGGATCAATGCGGACAGAATACTTTGTTGAAATTCGTTCACCGGTCTGGAAATAGACCTCAATTGCACGAATTACACGCACGTAATCACGGGGCGATAATTTTGATGCTGCGCCGAGATCCACCCGATTGAGTAATTTATATAAATGTTCCGCACCATATTTTTTATGTATAGTCCGCAGTCTTTCTCGCAAAATCTCGTCAGTTTTTGGGCTGTCAAAAAGCGGCTGTCGCAGCGTTCGCAAATAAAATCCGGTCCCACCGACCAGGATCGGTATTTTACTTCGCGACTCGATCTCAACGATCTTACCAGCCGCATCCCGTGCCCAATCGACCGCCGTATAATTGATATTCGGATCGACATAATCTATCAGATGATGAGGCACGCCCCGTTTTTCTTCCTCGGTCGGCTTGGCCGTCGCTATCTGTATGCCCTTGTATATCTGCACCGAATCGCAATTAATGATCTCGCCGCCGATACGAAGCGCTAGCTCGACGCCAAGTGTGGTTTTGCCCGATGCTGTCGGCCCCGCGATGGCGAAGATAGATTGTGATTCAGGATTTTTAGCCACAGATTTACACAGATTAGCACAGATAATAGACCCACTTAGCAATTCGAGATATATTCGAATTAGTTCTTCTGGTTGGCAGCTATTAGCTGGCGGCTAGCGGCTAGTAAATAAAACCGACTCGACCATGAAAAAAATAATCGCCATCGCCATCCTATTTGCTTTTCATATAGATCTGATCGCACAAAGTAATATAAATTATGTGCGTTACGTAAATCCCCTGATCGGCACACAAAAAATGGGGCATACGTATCCCGGAGCGACCGTGCCGTTCGGTGCAGTGCAACTTTCGCCCGATACCGACGAGCAGCCGCATAATATTGGCGGCAAATATAATCCTGATACATACAAATACTGCGCTGGGTATCAATATGACGACAAAACAATCGTAGGATTTTCGCACACGCATTTTAGCGGCACGGGGCACTCCGATCTGGGCGATTTTTTGATCATGCCGACCGTCGGCGAGTTGCAATTAACGCCCGGCGACAAGGATAACCAAAAGAGCGGATTTCGCTCAGCGTTTTCGCACACGACCGAGGTCGCCGAGGCCGACTATTACAAAGTTCTGCTTCAGGATGACAATATCCTCGCCGAGATGACCGCCACGACACGGGTCGGGTTTCACCAATACACTTTTCCTAAGTCCGACAACGCCCATATCATCCTCGACCTGATGCACGGCATTTATGATTATGTCGACAAGAATGTCTGGACGTACGTCCGCGTCGAGAATGATCACACGTTAGTCGGTTATCGCCAGACGAACGGATGGGCGCGGACAAGGACTGTATATTTCGCGATGGAATTTTCAAAGCCATTTACCGGATACGGTTTTAAGGAATTCAGCAAAGAGGATTATAAGGGCTTTTGGCGAAAGTTTGATCAAACAAAGAATTTCCCCGAGATGGCCGGCAAACAGATCCGTGCATATTTCGATTTCAAGACCGCGGATAAAGAGAAGATTCAGGTCAAATTCGCCCTGTCTCCAGTTTCGACCAATGGGGCAATGGCAAATTTACGATCTGAAATACCTCATTGGGATTTTGAAAGAACCAAACGCGAAGGTCAGTCCGCTTGGAACCGCGAGCTGAGTAAAATCGCCGTAACCACCAACGATAAAAGCGACATGGTCAATTTTTACACGGCGATGTATCACGCCTTTATTTCGCCAACCGTTTACATGGATGTTGATGGACATTATAAAGGGATTGACCAAAATATTCATCTAAACCCAGTCTGGATAGGGAATCCGTCATCGATTATTTCCGAGATTGGACAGCGAGAGCAGACTGTTTCAAAGGTGTTCGCCACACCGTCTACTTCGCCAGAATATGCATCGGTGAATTACACGACATTTTCACTTTGGGACACATACCGCGCCCTTCATCCTTTTTTCAATATTATCCAGCCCACGCGAAATCGCGATATGATCCGCTCGATGATGGCCCACTACGATCAAAGTGCCGAGCATATGCTGCCCGTCTGGTCGCATTACGCCAACGAAAACTGGTGTATGATCGGCTATCATAGCGTCTCGGTGATCGCTGATGCGATCGTGACCGGAAACCTGACTGGGGTTGAAGCAAATAAGGCCCTCGACGATTCGGTCCAGACGGCGAAGACCGGTTATTACGACGGCCTCGAATACTATATGAAGCTCGGCTATGTCCCCGCCGATAAGAATTCGTCGTCAGTTTCTAAAACGCTCGAATACGCCTACGACGACTGGGCGATCGCACAGGCCGCAAAAAAGCTCGGCCGCACGGCTGTTTACAACGAGTTCATCAAGCGCTCGGAGAATTGGAAGAATGTCTTCGACGCCTCAACTGGTTTTACCCGCCCAAAACTGGCAAATGGCAAATTCATGGCAGAGTTTGACCCGTTAAAGACCGAGGGTCAGGGTTTTATCGAGGGAAATGCGTGGAATTACAGCCTCTATGTCCCGCACGACCCCGAGGCGATGATTGAGATGATGGGTGGAAAAAAGAAATTTGCCGCGCATCTCGACGAGCTTTTTACGATGAATTTGCCCGATTCGTTCTTTGCCGAGACCGAGGACATCACGCGTGACGGCATCATCGGCGGGTACATTCACGGCAACGAACCTTCGCATCACGTAGCGTATCTTTATGACTGGACCGACGATCCTTGGAAGACGCAGGAGCGTGTCCGGATGATTCTCAAGAATCAATACAAAGCGTCACCTGACGGCCTCGGCGGCAACGATGACTGTGGCCAGATGTCGGCGTGGTTCATACTAAGTTCGCTTGGCTTTTATCCGGTTGCCCCGGCCTCCGGTCAATATATGCTCGGCAGCCCGGCGATAAAAACCGCCGTTTTGCATCTTGAAAAGGGTAAAACGCTGACCATTGAGGCAAAAGATCAAAGCGATAAAAATGTTTATGTAAAAAAGGTCGCCGTCAACGGTGAAACGCTCAAGCGGAACTATCTGACGTATTCCGAGATCATGAACGGTGGCAAGATCATCTTTTTTATGGACGACAAACCTAATAAGTAAGAAAAAATTAGCCGCAGTGAACGCAGATAACGCAGATTTATTGCTTTGTCCTATCTGCGCTGATTCGCGTCAATCTGCGGCTAAATAAATTCTTAATAGTCCTATAGCCACGATCAGGCCGAGCACGATCAGCGATCCGATTATCTGATTGCGTGAAAATCTCATTCGCTGTATTTTATTCAAAATTTGATGTTAGGCAAACATTGCCCTATTATCAACGACGTTAGATTAAATCGTTGAATCGTATGGCCAATCCCGAACTTTCGAATATTCAGCAAGCGGTGCTTCGGATAGTTCCGTCGATGGGTTTGGTGAGCGGCGCACGCGTTCTGGACGCGCCTTGCGGTGACAGAGGCGCACTTACTTTTTCGCTGGCCGAGGCAGGTTATGATGTGGTCGGCGTTGATCTCGAACCGGAACTTACGGACTCGCCGGGCATAGCCTTTCAAGCGGCTGATCTTGAAAAAACATTGCCGTTTCCGGACGCGTCATTTGATGCCGTTTTCTCGATCGAGGGAATCGAGCATTTGGAAAATGCCTTTAACTTTATTCGCGAGATAAGGCGGGTGCTAAAACCGGGCGGTAAACTGGCATTGACCACGCCAAACATAACCAGCCTCCGGTCGCGCGTCCGGTTCCTCGGCAGCGGCTTTTTTGGCCGTGACGCGATCCCGCTGAACGAGTCGACGAGGCATCCTCTGCACCACATCGGTTTACTGACATTTCCCGAGATCAGATACGCCCTCGTGACCGCCGGATTTTATCTCACCGCCGTCCGCCACACGCATATAAAACCGGTAAGCTATTTATACGGTTTGTGGGCGCCGTGGATGGCTCTTTATACGGCTATTGCGTTTCGCAAGGAAAAAGACCCTACCCAACGCCGCGCAAACGTCGAGATTCGTCGCTCTCTGATGTCTTACTCGCTATTATTCGGCGAAAACCTTCTTCTGATTGCCGAACGAACCACGTAATGGATCGGTATTTTTTTATTGCAATCGTCGAAAATCATTCTATAATTTATCCAGTCAAAACTTCGGTATCGCATTCGTGGATAATTACAAACGTTCGCCCGCAATTTTGGCGGCAAGTGATTATTCTTTCAGTGAGCGATTCGGATCGACTGTTTATCAAATAAATAAAAAGGAGCGTAACAAATGAGCAAAAAATTAAGTTTATCATTGGCTGGAGGTCTAATCTTAGGAATTTTGGCGGGCGTCTTTATCGCTTGGGGAGTCTTTTCCCTAACAACTAAGGTCTATGCCAGGGACATCAACGGAAAGCAACCCTCTGCTGGGGCGGCGAATTTTGAGTTTCGGACCGGCTCCACTAATTCCGGTGAGCGCGTGATTATACGGTTTAATCCCAGAACGGGAGAATCCTGGATAAACTCGACCGTCAACATCCCTGAGTGGTCGAAGGTATAGGAAAAAGCTCTCCCGGATGGAGACTATGAAGTCTTTATTCAAAAGTGCCGCGACACTAAAAATGACTATTTCGTTACGCGAGTGGATGCAAAGTCCGGAAAAGCGTGGCATCTCGGCGATACATGGGTCGAATTTAAGGAACCAAAGTAATAAATTGACAGGAGAACATTATGAAGCGGACTATAAAGGCCCTGATTGCGATATGTATCGTCAGCGCGGTGGCAAACGCTCAGGGCAATTCGGGAAAGCAGATAAAGGGCATTTGGAAAGTCGCTGAGATCAAGATCACCGGTAATAATGCCGGTAAGGTGTCAAACCCCCAGCCCGGATTTATAATATTTGGCCGCAAATACTACAGCATAATGTATGTCGCAAGCGACCAGGAAAGACCGGTCTATGCGGGGGCTGCACCGACAACAGAAGAGAAAATAGCTGCTTTCGATTCGCTTCTTGCCAATGCGGGAACGTTTGAGATTTCAGGGAAAACTCTGACGATCAGACCGACGGTTGCCCGCAATCCCGGATTCAGCGGCGGCGGCTTTGCCGTCTATCAGGTCCGCATCGAGGGCAAAACACTTTGGCTGACAATCAAAAACAGCGATTTTAATTTTCGCGTCGGCGGCAAGATCGTCCCGCTATCCGGACCGCCAATTGAAACAACTATGAAACTTATCCGGCTGGAATGATCCGCGGATCTATTTTGCGTCGGCTGCGGCCTAAATTCTCGGTTGCAATTCGCAAAAACTGGATTATAATCTTTGCTCATGAGGTTAATTGATATGAAACAGTTACTAAGCAAAAGTACGTCTAGACCGACTACTCTCATGATAATTTCGGTTGTCCTGCCGCTTTTGATCTCGTCGGCAGAGGCTCAAAACCGGGGCAAGACGGTCGAGATCGATATCACGAACAAACAATACACCCCGCCGCCAACCACGCCTAAAATACCGGCGTCTTTTAAGGATCAGGGCGCCCGGCTGGCCGTTCGGGCCGGCGACACCATCAAGATCTGCAACAAGGATGTTCTGGTGATGAAGCCGTTTAGCCTCAGTCCGGGAAATAAGTTTAATGAAGCGAATGGGAGTGTTCAGGACATTGGCAAGGATCAATATGGAATGCCCACTAATCCTAAAGGAGTGGGCGTTGGCAGTAATCCTGGCCTGCGTCCGGGGGCTTGCATGAGTTATGTAGCTAAAAACCCGGGAAAGGATCCAATCTTTTTAAAGTTAGGCGATGAGATCCACGCGAGGAACAAATTGTATGTGGTCGTTCTGCCGGCGAATGCCCCGGATCAGGGACAGGAAAACACCCCGCACGATTGCCGAAGATTCCTGCGTCCGACGGAGGAATACCCGGTTGATGCCGCGGGCAATATCATCGACGATTGGGATGATCTCGGGACAACCTGGACCGAGGAAGAGAGCGATTACACCAGCATTTGGACGCGTCAGGGAACCACCAAGATATTTGACGCCCTATATACCGGGCCTGACGGCCAAAAGGCAACAACGCGCAACTCCGTGAAGATAGACGGTGCTATGATCACAATTCTCCGTCTGAGCAGCAGCGATACTCAATTGTGCGAATATCACGGCACACTCACCGGAAACACCATTATCGGGACCTACAAATGCCCCCGTTCATGGGCAGGCGAACGGCACTGGAAAGCGACGATCAATTGCGACTGATCCGATATGCGTGTCAGCAGTCATCGTTTAAGTTCGCAGATAATCAAACTGTTCTAGTGGAGCGCGTTATCATGCCTTGCTTAATTGGATCGTTGGTAAAATCGATATGCTACTGCCCGTAACGCTATGTTTGCTTGATCTTTTCGCGTTCCTGCAATCACGGTCGAAGGGGACGGATGTCGTAGGATTCCTTGTTATATTTCTGCTTATAGTCTTCTTTATCGCGTTAACGATCTTCGTTATCGTTATGATCGTCATCAGCTCGAGGCGAAGGGCTGATCGAGCTTCAAAATTGAGAGCTTTGGCTGGGCAGCTAGGGTTCACCTTTACACCAAAACCTCCAGTTCCGGATTTCCTCCGCAATACAAGATTTGCCTAATGGTACCCTGCCGTCGGAACGGGAATGAATAACCTGCTGTTTGGGAAAGTAAACGGCAGATCGGTTCTGATCTTCGATTTGGTTATATGACTTCATTTGGGGGCACACCAACCGGTACCTATTTCGAAACCGTGTTGTGTATCCCTCGCGACACAGGTGATCCGTTCTATTATTATCATGAGCGAACCCTGGTACCGCCTGAACAGTACAGAACATTTCTGGATGCCGCTTTACAGAGCTTCAGCCACGGATGAGTTGAAAGCTTTGGATAGTGACATCGAAATATGTGAATTATGGGAAAAGAATAATGAAAATAAGAAACACCACAATAGCCTCGGTGATTCTGATCAGCGCGGCGATATTTATCGCCGGGACAGGTTCCACAGTCACGGCCCAAAAATACAAAGTCGGGGATCATGTTGAGGTTGATACGAATATGACGTCGTCGTCGTCGCCGGACAATCGACAACAATGGGCGCCCGCCACAATTATCGAGGTCGATCAGCGGCCCGGCTACAGACCGGCATATGTCGTCAAGATCGACGGGACCGGAGCAACTCACCGTATTCCAATTACACCCAATTCCTCTGAGAAGGTTTGGATTCGCGGTGGAGGCGGCAACAACGACGGTGGTAATAACCGCGGCAACAACGGCGGCGGCCCGCAGCCTGGGAATAGCGATGGGGGCGGCGACGGGCAATTCAAGGTGGGAGATCGTGTCGAGGTTGATGTCATTATGACCTCGACTTCATCACCGGCCTCTGGGCAATTGTGGAAAAAGGGGACGGTCACCGCGGTCGATACGCGGCCCGGCTACCGCCCAATGTACGTTGTCCAGGTCGATCCCGTACCGGGCCAACTTCCGCTTACGTATACTATTCCTATCACGCGAAACAGCACTGAGCGGGTCTGGATCCGGGCAATCGGCGGTACTCCACCAAAGATCGAAACTAATAAATTGCATGTCGATGAAAACAATATGGTGCTGGCCGACCGCGAGCCGCTGGATTGTTTTAACTTTACGCAGCCGGCGGGGGCACGTAACGGCTCAGCGTTGCCGGTCGATCTGGCAAAGAAGCTGGTACGCTGCGCACTTGGAGAACATCCGTCGCCTAAGGGCGGACAGGGCGCGGAGACCGTGGACATCGGCACATTCCAGGTAGGATCCCCGCGGCTATGGGATTTTAATCGTGACCAGAACGGAGCGGGAGGAACGCCGGGAGACGATCGTTTATCCTGTTCGGGTAAAGTACTCGACGAAAACATTTCACCGCGAACAGAACATCGTCGTGACGGATCGTGAACAAATGTTCGCCTGTTCCGTCCAGATCGGTGAATGGGTCTGCGGTCCCGGTGCGGTGATCAAAGAGGGCCAGACGAAACGGATCCTGGTGTCGCCGTGAGAGACCGCGCGAACAAATCGTTGGACCGGAGCGGTGGGAGCGTATTTTGTAACTAACTTGGTACAGCGGAAGGTGCTTTGATTCGCACCGCCGCGTGGAATCTGTCGCTTGGCGCGCTTTACTCCAACGTGATGATCACGGTGCTGCTCTTACCAATCGGTGTCCTAGTCTTCAAAGAGACGCTGACGGGGCGGCACTGGGTGGGCCTCGCATTGGCGCTCAGTGGACTCATTTTACTGGGAACATCAAAGCCGGATTGATCTTGAATTGCAGCATTTTGGCGGTATCGCGGCCGGCGTCGCCGCCTTTGCGCTGAACGGTTATGCGGCCGATCTTTAGATTGCCGTGAGAAGTGAGCTCGACCTTGCCGTCGCCAAAAAATTTGATCGTATCAGCGTCGGTTCGCAAAACCCAACGCGGTTTGTCCGTCGATTTAAGAGCGACCATTACCCAATTAGCCGCGTGCGGCCCGTCGCCGGCAAAAATATCGTGGAGGATTTTTGCCTTGTTCGCCGTGAAAAAGTCGATTACGGCCTTTTGTGCTTGCGGTTCAAGCTCGTCTAAAAACATCCGGTCGAGCGAACGTCCTGGTTTTATCGGTTTCGTCTCACCGACAAACAGTTTTAATGCGTTTTCAGCATCAGGCGGGATGTTCCACATCTTTACATAATGCGACAGCCAGCGTTTGTCGATCTGGTTAAAGCCGTTTGGGCTGCTGACGAGCTTGATCGAGATTCCCTCTTTGGTTTCACTCTTTTTCGTCCTGACAAAGACCTCGACATCCGCCTTTTCGCCGTTGGGCCTCGTTGTTTTCAGGCTCTCGATCTCGGCAATCTTATAACCCATCGTTACGAGCCAACCGCGCGCGTCTTCGTCGGTTTTCCAATTGTCGAACTTCGCCTGTATCTCCTTTTCGTTCTTAAAGCCGTTCTTCGCCGTCTGCGAACCAAGCTCGGCCTTCGCAGTTTGCGGCGATTGAGCCGAAACCCAACCGCAAAGCGCGATCGCAAGTAATACAAAAAAGACAACATTAAATCGTCGTCGATGAATTATAGACATTGACCCGATTATCTGCCCAAATATTGCGAAATTGCAATAGCACCGACTTGTAAAAATGATTTAGCTTCCGTGCTGATTCGCATCCGCTGTTTATGATTGACAATTTAGGTATTTTTCGACTATTGTAGTATGAAATCCAACTCGCCCAAACAATCTGATGTGTTGAGTCGCCAAAAAGCGACCGTGTAAATAGTATATTTTCGATGCACATGCCGAAAAAAGAAGAAATATGAAATATATAACTGTCAACCGGTTTCTCCTGGAGATTTTTGCAGTGATATTGCTGTTTGCAACGTTTCAGGGACGTGCGCAGACGCCCGATCCATCCAAAACCATCCCGATAACAGAACCTGTCACTAAAGAGCAAAGAGAAACAATAGAAAAGGTCGTACGCGAATACCTGCTCAAGAATCCCGAGATCGTCCGCGACGCTATGCAGGAGCTGCAAGCCCGCGAGCAGAAGGAAAAACTCGAACGGGCCGCTAAGAGCATGTTGGAACTTAAGTCGGACATATACTCCGACCCGGATTCGCCCGTAGCCGGAAATCCGAAAGGTGACGTTACAATCGTAGTTTTCTTTGACTACAACTGCGGTTACTGCAAAAAGAGCCTGCCTGAATTACAGGCTTTAATTGACAAGGATCCGATGCTAAAGGTCATTTACAAAGAATTCCCAATACTCGGGCCTCAATCGCAGGTCGCTGCGACGGCTGCACTTGCCGCCACGCGGCAGGGCCAGTACGCGGCTTTCAATCGTGCGCTGTTCGCATCTAACGGGGCCGGTGACGCAATGTTAAAGGGCGTCTCTGATCGCCTGAAACTAAACTACGCCAAACTGCAACAAGACATGGCCGATCCGAAGTTAAACAAAGAGATCGAGCGCAACATAAAGCTTGCGTCCGATCTCAACATCGACGGCACACCCGCGTATATAGTCGGCAACCAGATCGTCCCAGGCGCGATTGATATGGTTTCATTGGCAAAGCTGGTAGAGGGTGAGCGTGCCAAAACCCGTAACCCAAAAGCCGCAATCGGAAGCCCGGCAGAAATGAAATAATAAGTAGGATAGCAGAAATTTTGTGACTATCATCGTATCAGCAACGGAAAAAAAAGGAAAAAACTATGGATACAAGTAGCAAATTGAAACCAAAAAATTTTATTGTTGGACTTAGAGTCGTAGGCATTTTGTTTTTTTTGCTTTTGATTGCGCTGTTCGCCTCCATCGCGTGTTTTGGTGGAACGGCAGACGGATCAATCTCGACGGCTCCCAAGACCTCGGCGTTGCCAAGAGCACTCCGCCCCGAGACACCTCTGGACAAGGGAGCAGCTTCTGCATTGGCCAGGGATCTGAAGGCGAGTCTTTCGAAGTCGATAGGCAATGATGAGGTCGTCGCGGCCGTAAGTGCAAGGTGGGACACTAACAGCCTGGCCGGAAAGACTCGAGATCAAATACTCGCCATTCTGTTTGCCGACGTAAAATTTGCCGTCAAAGACCAAAAGACTTTGGATAAGATCTGGACCGGCTGGAAGGAAATAGGCAAAGAAACGAAACCTGATAATTCAGATGTCAGATCTGAGACGCAGCCGATCAAACCCGTCGCAACACCTACACCGACCCCTCTGCAGCCTGCAATTCGTCCCGCCACGATCCGGGACGACGATATGATCGACCTGGGCGAGCCGCCGCTCTCGGACGCCGATATGGAAAAGATCATGAAGTGGATAGGGGCCCGAACAGCCGCACTACGGTTACCATTCTGCTGGAAACTATTTGAAAATAGGCCGAACAACGATCTCGGTGTCCCGATGACCTGCAAGGCCGGTTACAATCAGGACACCAACGGCCTGTGTTACAAGAATTGTGCGGCGGGGGAACGAGGCATCGCGACATTTTGCTATAAGAATTGTCCCGCAGGATTGACGGACAATGGCCTTTACTGCCTGAGGCAGGGTGAATACGCACGCGGTGGAGGCTATGTTATATGGCAGGAGGCTAATTGTAAAAAAGACAATCCGCAAGGCTGTGAGAAAAGCGGAGCAATGTGGTATCCGAAATGCAAAGCCGGCTATGCTCCATTCGGCTGCTGTCTGTGCAAACCGGCATGTCCGCAGGGATGGGAAAATATCGGTGTATCATGTAAGAAACCTAATTATGCCCGGGAGGTTTTGCCGTTGTCCGAGTGCCCGTCAGGCCGGGAAAAAAGCGGTCTCTTATGTTACCCGCCCTGCACCAAGCCGGGATATGAGGGCGTCATGAATAGTTGCTTTCAGAAATGCGGGATGGGACGGCCTCATGATTGCGGTGGGGCCTGCACGACCGACCAGAAGGAATGTGCGATCGGTGTCGTAAAGCAGGTCGTGTCCATTCCGATGGCGATAATCAGCTTTCTCACCCTCGGCGAGGCCTCGCTGGTATTTGCTCCGGCAAAGGCGGCTCAGGTGGCGGCAAGCGCAACCCGGTTAGCCTCAATGATGGCTAAAGTTAAGGAGGCCCTGATGGCCGCCAAAGGCAGTATCGAAGCACTCGCCGGCGGGGCCGAGAACCTGCAGAAACTGGGAAACGCGGTCAAGATCGGCGGCAAACTCTTTACGGCCGGATCGGCCATCGGCCACCAGGTCGACACCTTTTCCAAGGAATTTGCGAATAATTTCGACGCGTGGACATCTCCCGAGATCGCCAAAGAAATAGATCAACGCTTTGGCAAGGACGCCGCCTTTCAGATCAAGCGCAAGTGGGGCCTCCGTCATCTGACCATGATGCTCAAGGCCGACGGCCTCGAATCCGCCAAAAATGCGGTCGCCGTGGTCTCTGCCGTGGATGTGACCGGGGTGATGTCGATCGTCGACGCGTTCATGCATCCAACGTGTACGACTGACACGGGTTTCCCCAGGGTAACGCCGCTTTATAACCATTAGAACGAGGTATGCCAAACGCTGATGAGCTGCCGATTTTTTTAGGAGAGACAAAATGAAATTGAACAATATGCCCGCCCAAGCGGGTAATGCGGATCAGATCGGAATAAGCAATCGAGCCATTGTGGTTATATTGTTTTTGGTTTCGTGTGCCGTCTGTTTGGCGACTGCACCTCTTGTCGCCCGGGCACAACCCTCGACATCGGACATCACGGCAAAACCGAAGCCGACACCGGTCAGAGTCCTTGACGCGCAAGCCGTTTCGGCTTTGATCGATGATCTAAAAGCGGATCTTCAAGACGCTGTCGATGATGAGGCTGCAGTTTCCTCGATCACCGAAAAATGGAAGGCGAAAAATCTGGTCGGCAAGACAAGGAAACAGGCGATCGAAATTCTCTTGGCGGATGTAAGATCCGTTGTAAAAGACGCCGAGATCACCAAAAAACTTTCAGATAGTTGGAAAGCCCTTGAAGCTGATTCCGAAGAGCCGGATATGGAACCGGAACCAAAACCGACTCCGGCACCCATGACGACTCCGGTACCCGTAGAAAGTCCGGAGCCGGAAGCGACTCCGAAACCGGTCGACAAAAATCCGCCCGACAACCCGGGAACCGAGGAGATGATCGAGGTCGAACCGCCTCCCCTCTCTGATGTCGAGATGAAAGCGGTGATGGAATGGGTCGGCGTCAAGGTCGGGGCTCTCAGGCTGCCTTTCTGCTGGAGAAGATCATATGGGAATACTGCCGGTGAGCCGTATACCTGCAAGCCGGGCCTCGAGCGAATCGGGTTGCTTTGCTATCCGACATGCAAGCAGGGATATCACAAGTCCACGGCTAACCTTTGCACCACCGATTGTCCGGCGGGCTTTACCGACATCGGCGCATTTTGCCAGAAGCCGGGTCCCTATGGCCGCGGAGCCGGCTACGTGCCTTACATGTGCGGGCGCTTTGCGGCATGTAAGCCCGGTTCAACGCCGGCTTATGTTTGTGAGCAGACGGAAGGAAAGGGCAACTGCGAGCAGTGGGGTGCCTTCTGGTATCCGAAATGCAAACCCGGCTTTCACAATGTCGGCGCGAATATTTGCAGCCCTGACTGTCCCGCAGGGTGGGCCGACACGGGTACCGGATGCACAAAACCCATCTACGGTATTGGGGCGGGTGAGGGACTCGATCTCGGCAAATGCCGCCCGGGTTTGGAAAAGGACCCGGCAGGGGCTCTTTGTTACCCAACATGTCAAAAAGACTTTCACATGGTCGGTCCCGTTTGCTGGCAAAACTGTCCAGCCCAGCAATCGTTTGATTGTGGAGCGGGATGCACGACCAATCAGGGAGAGTGTGCCAAGGGAGTATTCGACCAGGTCTTTTCACCGATAATGGCGGCGATAACGCTGGCTACCTGGGGCAGAACCTCGGCGATAGGCGCAGCCGCAAAGGTTGCTAAAGTCGCATCGTCAGCAGGAAGATTGACCAAAGCATTCGAGGCGGTGAAAGGGGTGCTTGCAGTTGCCAAAGGTTCACTGGAAAAGGCGGTCGGGGGTGCCGAAAATTTTGCAAAGCTACAGCAGACGTTAAAGATCGGCGGGCGACTGTATAAGGCGGGATCCGCTATCGGAAAGGAGGTCGATCATTTTTCAAAAGAATTCGCTGACAATTTCGAGGACAATACGAGTCCTGAGATTGCCGCGGAGATCGACAAACGCTTTGGGCCGCAGGGCGCTTACGCTATAAAGCGGCAATGGGGCCTGAATATCCTATATACAAGGCTTGACGCAGACGGGTTCGCGACGGCAAAAAACATTATGGTACTGGTATCGGCTGCCGACCCGACCGGATTGGTTGGCGTGGCCGAGGCGTTCATGCATCCTATGTGCGGCGTCAACACGCCATTCCCGACGGTGCATCCGCTTTACAATCGTTGAAAATAAGTTTGAATCGGCTGTGATTAGATGTTGATAAATAAGGAGAACAAAATGAATAACAGAAAACAAAACAGTTTCGGCACGATCGTGTGTCTGCTGCTGATTATACTCGCCTCCATCGGATTAGCATCCGCGCAGCCACCGGTGAAAGAAAAACCCACGGCAAGAGAAAAAATTCCAACCGGGCCGCCCGCATGCACCTCCGACGATAAGGTCGAGGTCACGCACCTGGTGCTCAATCCGACACAGGCAAGAGTCGGTCAATCCGTAACTTCGACTATGACCATCAAGAATAAATGTCCCAACGGCACCGCTGATATAGATGTCCCGTGGAAGCTTTACGTGGATGATCAAACGATCAGGACCGGCACGGCAAAGATCAGCGCCGGCGGCAGCGCGAGTGTATCCGGCCCGTGGGCTGCGGTGGCGGGAAGCCATCGATTCTATGGCGCGGCCGATCTCAAGAATGAGAAGGTTACCAGCAACAACATTCTGCCGGATGTAATCATAAATGTGCCGCAGAGTTCGGTAGTTACCAAGGGAAAAGACAGCGGCGGACAGCCGCAAATGGAAACGCAGGTGCTCGATTATCAAAAAGCAAAGGATGCCGGGGCGCAGTTCTCTGACGGCGTGAAGAGTGTAGTAGGGTGTCAGGCCTACCAAATTGATCCCGCCTACCGTCCGGGGATTTATGCTGGTAACTCCGTTGCCTTTGAGCTAGACTGCGCAGGCGGCTTTGGCTTAACCGGCGCCAAGGGCGACCCGGAGGCATTCATAAACTTTACGTTGAAGCACGGGTGGAAGATCAAGCTGGTAGAAACATCACAACCGGATAAGACGTACTGCAATGGAAATGCTACCTGGCAATGGATGACCAGACCAAAGGAGAGACCGGATGAAAAAAGCGATAATCCCTATATGCAGATGCATCTGGTCGCCGAAGGCAGTCAATGCCAGTTTCGTGTGGTAAAAGTCACGATCGAAGGCCCTGTTGGCACGAATCCTTACCACAACTGATCTCTCGTCGGCGGCTATTTGAGCATGGCCGATTAACGGCCTAAGCATGTGAGAATTGCACTGGGATTTAAGTCGCATTCGGGTTGGGCCGCTCTGGTGGTGGTTGGGCTGTCCGAAAGCGATTTCGAGGTCATCGACCGGCGGCGGATCGAGCTCATCGACGAAGGTGAACTTTGGGCAAAGCAGCCGTATCATGCGGCTGAGAAGCTAGAGCCTGACAAAGCCAGCGCTGTCGTCCAGCGCGGCATTGAGTCGGCTCATAAAAATGCGCTGGGTCAAATGCGGAAGATTATTAAGCAAACCCGCAACCAAAAGCACGAGATCGCGGCCTGCGTGGTACTTGTGCCCTCGCCGATGCCCCAATGGAGCACCGAAGATATTCTCGCCGTGCATTTCCGTATGCACAAAGCCGAGGGAGTGCTTTTCCCGGACGCTCTCTGCCGGGCGGCTGAGGCTTGTAAATTACCGCTTGTTGCCGTGTCCGAAAAGCATTTGACAGAGATTTCCGAAAAGGAGCTTGGCGTCCCGTTCAGCCGCTCAATGGAGACGATTGCGAAGCTAGGAAAAATCGTCGGTCCGCCGTGGGGCAAGGATCAAAAAAACGCGACTCTCGCTGCAATGATCACTTTGCGCCAGTATCTAAATGAAATTGTGGCCTGAGGCGTTTGACTTAACGCCGGGTTAAATGTATTTTCAATAAATTACAACCAATTCATCGCTAACATTTAAACAGGAGAAACTAATTATTATGACTCGTTACAACACTATTTTTGCATTGACAATCGTCCTCGCGCTTGGGCTGATGTTTGGCTGCGGCGGCGGCGCTAATACTACCAAGACAAATGCACCGGCTAATAATGCCAGTGCAAACAAACCGGCAAATACAGCTCCAGCCAATAACACATCCACATCCAGCACCAACACGGAGAAAATGGGGAACAAAGAGCTTGATTTCACTCTCGTTAACAAGACCGGATACGCCATCAAGGCAGTTTCGATCGGCCCTAACGGTGACAAAGACTGGCTTCCTGAAGATGAGGTATTGAAAGGGCAGAAATTTGGCGACGGAGATTCGCTCTCTCTCAAATTCAACCCGAAAGAGACCGCTACAAAGTGGGACCTCAAGATCGATTGGGTTGACGGCGACCCCAGCGTCGAGTG
Organism: Pyrinomonadales bacterium; assembly: GCA_038226395.1. Taxonomy (GTDB): domain Bacteria; phylum Acidobacteriota; class Blastocatellia; order Pyrinomonadales; family Pyrinomonadaceae; genus OLB17. Next base: position 55,661 of record JBBRQM010000016.1, read on the forward strand.
GACCAATGTAGATATCACCGAGGCCAAGAAACTTACTCTGAAATACGACAAGGCATCTGGCACGACCTCAATCGAATAACGATACACTTTTAACTGTATTTGTTTAACAAACTCTCTGCCCTATGGATGCTCGTGTCTGTGGGGCAGGTTTTTCTGTAAGGACTCCGAAAATGACAAAACTGGCACCGCACGCACCGTCCGACAAGGTCGATTTATATGAAAAGCTAGTCGCGACCTTTCCCGATAGTTAGCTAACCTATGTCATATCAATCTTGTGCAAGCTGCGCGATGATCGAGCCGATCAGCCCAAAGTCGGAGGTCGTTTTACGCTCCATGCCAGTTTTTGTAAAGCGGGTCTCGGTGAAGTAAGTAGATTCGGCTTTTGAATCGTCGGATTTCTTTTCGGACAAAACCTCGGCGATATGCCATGCCGAATCACTATCTAGTCCCTTCGTCCGTGCGAAAGGCATGTTCCCAGATTTGTCCGTAAACCTCGAATCGGTCTTGGCGTTGTTCCCACTTTGTTGAGCCTGAAAGCATTTAACTAACAGGTCCGGATCACCGCTAGCCCCCATACCGTCGAAACCCGGACCTGAGGCTTCGAACGTCGTTCCAATAGTCCTTCTAAAAGTTTCATCATACGCCTTAACCAATTTGTCTCGATCTCGATTCTTGAATATGACTGCGATCTGGTCGTCACCGTCAAGTTTTACAGTTATGATGTTTGGCTCAACTGACCCCAGAAATAGCTCTCCATCTTTAAATCCATAGGGTTCGAACAAACTATTGGCAAATGTCGTTATGAGTTTGCCGGAAATTGGGTCCGAAAGTTTTTGGGCCATCAGCAAAAAACTTCGCCAAGCTACCTGAGGATTTCTCAAATTATATTGCGTAACAGTCGCCGAATCGTTTGGTACAAAGCCCAGAAGTGTGGAATCCACACTATTGGCAGCCGCAAATGTCTCGCTGAAAACCCTTGTGATCTCCGGCGAGGTCATAACCTTGTATCTATCCTCAATTCCCTGCGTAGTTTTTGTCGCAGTCCAGCTTATTTCAGTGATCGAACCTCGCAGAAGCTGCGGCAGGAGGCCGGCGATGGCGGATCGGACCTCCGAATCTTCGCCGGCTTCGGAGGCGAATTTCAGGCCGATGATGTTTGATATCTGGGCGATGCCGTCGGTCGAGACATAGCCGGAGGCGAGCGTTTTGGGGTCAGCGGGCGACACTTTGCCGGTTTTGGCGATATTATCAGCTTCACCCCGTTTTACCGCGAGGCATTTGTCGATGGCAGTCTCGTCGTTACCGAAATAGATCAGGCTGTCGATGACTAGAGCGAAGGCCTTGCGGCCATCTTTTGCCGTCCAGGTAAAATATTTACCACCGTTCTTGTCTGATTTTTCGAGCGTCGGCGGGCTGTCGTAGATCTTCTCGACAAAGGCTCCGAGCTTCTTCTCGGCAAAGGCAATGGCCTGATAATTCCATGCGTGGGTGTCGGCGACCGCGACAAAATGCGGCTGGACGCGTCCGACGCTGTGTTCGTCAGTCAGCTTTTCCTCGCGCGTCTCAAAA
>JBBRQM010000017.1:0-54143 GCA_038226395.1 Pyrinomonadales bacterium
GTGCGGGTGCTGGTGATCACCGGCGCGGGCGAAAAATCATTTATCGCCGGTGCCGACATCAGCGAATTTGAAGGGCAAACGCCGGTCACTCAGCGTGACCTTTTTCACGAAAAGACGTTTTTCAATTCGATCGACGCATTTCCAAAACCGGTCATCGCAATGGTCAACGGTTTTTGTCTCGGCGGCGGCAATGAGCTGGCAATGGCCTGCGATTTGCGGTTAGCAAGCGAGAATGCCCGGTTTGCCCAGCCTGAGATAAATCTCGGCATAATGTGCGGCGGCGGCGGCACACAACGACTGACCCGCCTCATTGGCGAGGGCCGCTCGATGGAAATGGTGCTGACGGGCGATATGATCGACGCCGCAACCGCACACAAATTTGGCCTCGTCAACCACGTCTATCCTGCCGCCGAGCTTGAAGAAAAAACGATGGAGCTTGCCAATAAAATCGCCGAAAAAGCCCCGATCGCCCTGCAATTATCAAAGGAAGCTGTAAAATTCGCCTCGCGCTCAAATCTCGACGAAGGCCTCCGCCGCGAGGTCGATCTATTTGCGATCTGTTTCTCGACCGAAGACAAACGCGAGGGCGTCGCCGCTTTTCTTGAAAAGCGTAAACCCGCATTCAAAGGCCGTTAGAAATCAACTTAATAAAGGAGAATACAGATGAAATATATGCTCACGTGGTCCGAACGCCCACAAGGATCACCAATGGAATATGAGAATGCCCAAAAGCGAATTTTAGAGGTTTTTACTCAATGGAAGGCTCCCGATAATTTCAAGATCGAGATGTTCGTTATACGAGTCGGAGATTGGGGCGGTTATATGCTTTTGGACTGCGACGATCCGTTGGCCGTTCACAAGTTCTGCTCGATGCTACCCTCTTTTGTATTCGAGGCGCGACCCGTGGTTCCCGTCATGGACGCTGTCCGGGTTGAGCTTGAAGCGATTGCCTTTCGTGATGGGCTGCCAGCAAAGTAAGCTCTCGACGCGGGCATAGCTTGACGCCCGCACTCATTTTCGATAGATTTATTATTCTTCGACTCGCGACTCGTAACTCGCGACTATTTTTGGGGACGTAGCTCAGCTGGGAGAGCGCTGCAATGGCATTGCAGAGGTCAGGGGTTCGATCCCCCTCGTCTCCACCAATTTTTTTAATTAACCAGGACGCGCCTTGTGGTCGTCCTTTTTTATTTGTCGTTAGCGCGGCCTCACAGCACGGTAACGCTAACGCTAAAGTGCGTGACCGTAGAGCAACTGTTGGTGAGGGTGACGTAATTGTCGCCGGAGTTGGTGATAGACCTATATGATGCTTTGACACAGCCGCCGCCGGACGAGACGTTTGCTGTGAGCGATTGTCCGCTACGGCATGCGAGGACGAGCGAGCGGCTCCCGCTAGGATTGAGATCACCCGAGAACGAGGTCGAGACCGCGCCGCGGCCAAAATTTAACCGCGTCGTCGCCGGGTAAGATTTAAGATCGGGTTTAGGCGTGGAGCTTGGCGTCGTTTGAGGTGTCGGGGTGACTGATGCGGACGGCGACGGTCTGGGCGTATCAGAACTCGAAGGACTAGGATATGGCGTGGGCGAAACTGACGGCGAACTGCCGGGGTTGGAATTTACGACGCTCGCCGTATTCGCAGGCTTTGGGCTGAGCAGCCGGCTGACAATGGCATACCCGCCGATCACAAACAAGCCCAGCAATAACCCGGCCACCGGGAGCAGCCACATCAACATGGGAACGGAGCGCGGCTGACCTGCGACCGGCGGTGGAGTCTGATATGGCTTTGTGGCAACGACGGTTGGCGTTTCGGTCTGGAAATTTACAGCGGTCGGCGTCTCGCTCTGGAGATTTACAGCAAAGCCCGCCCGGACGAGCGGCGTCCCGTCATTGAGACAAAAGGACAGGTCATCCGGAAACTGTTGATTGCACGACGGACACTTTTTCATATATCGATTCGGCTATTTACTCGGAGCGTCCGAGACCTGGAAAAAGTCGCCGGTTCCATCGTTTGTTCTGAGCAGGCGCATTACTTCCTCAAAGCGGAAAGGCCGCGCGCCGCGCCGGCCAAAGACGGCGATCTGATTGCCGCTTTCGTCAACGGCGCGGTCCCGGTCGAGGCCTTTGCTGATGGCGAGGGCCTCGCCCTTGGTCTTAAACGAGGCGATAAGGCTCGGCGCCGGTCGTGGGCTAAAACCGGCGTAGGTCGGCATCGTTTCGGGATCGGTCAATTGCAATATCTTTAACCCATTTTTGCCATCGGCGGCATAGGCGTAAAGGCTGGCGTTTGTCATAGCGACCTTGACAGAGCGGACATCCGACAGCGTGCCTCCGGCATTAAACATCTGATCGAGCTTTGGCTGCTCGGCCTTTTCTACATCAATGATCGCGATGCCGTCAGCGCCATCGGCGACATAGGCGTAGGTGCGGGCGACGTAAATGTCGTTGGCATGGGCGAGCGGGACGAACGCCCCATCGACCGCGTGAACTTCGCCCTTGCCTTGCAGATTCCTTATATCGATCACTTTGAGCCCGGCGGCGTCGACGACAAAGGCATACATAAACTGCACGGCGACAGCTCGTGGATGATCGAGCGTCACCTGAGCGGCGACCTTTGGCTGAAGCGGGATCGAGAGATCGACGATGACAAGCTGCGTGTCGGTCGTCACATAGGCATAGTTGCCGGCGATCACGATGTTGTTGGCACCGGTCAGCGCTCCGTTTGGATTATAAGTCAGGGCACGGCTGAGGAAATTGTTTCGCGGGTCACCATCGAGCAATGTCGCGGCGTTTACCAACACAAGGCCCTCGTATTTGTCGGCTACATAGAGATATGCATAGAGCGGATGGATCGGGCCTTCCTCATTGACGGCGGGTGCGGGTTTGCCCTCTTTTGCCGCTTCCTCGTTCATCTTTAGAGCCTGATCGGGCGGCACCTGGGTTATCGTCCCGTCCTCGGCCTCGACGGTTCGCCAGCGGGCCGGATCGACCGCAAGTGTTGACGGAGCGGCGACCGCCATCGCGTATTTTGTCGGCACGTAAAATTTCTGGCCAAGCGGCGAAACGGGCGCGGTGGTGATGCGTTCGGAAAAGCCCTTATGATCGATCTGCGCCACGTCGTAAACGCGCAGACCGCCCTTGCCTGCGGCGACATAGGCATATTCGCCGCGAACCTGCACCTGGAGCACCTCGGGACGGCCTCTGTTTTCGTAATGCTCCTTTAGCTCGCGGTTGCCCTCGACAAATTTGTCAAAATCGTCGTGATAGGCGAGCTTATGCAGATTGCTGCCGTAAACGGCCTGTGGCTCGGTGTGCTCGGTGACGGCGACGGCCTCGAGCGAATCGGTCGCGGCGATATAGACGTAGCGGCCCATGAAATTGACAAAATTCGTGCCTTGCAGCGTGACCTGGGCGAGCCACGCATTATTGTCCTTATTTTCGGACATATGACAGCTCGAACAAGCCTGGGTTTCACGCCCACGGACGGTGTGCGGTACGTGCGTATTAAACGTCTGCCCCGAAAAGCCCTCGGTCGAGACGGTCTGCTGCTGGTGATAGATCCATTCGCGGTTCTGATTGCGCGAACTGACAAGGATCGCCGAGCTTGACCTGACGGGAGCAACACGATGACCGGTGACCGTGCCGTCCTTGCCGAGCATAAATATATCATCGCGAATGACCTGATAATTGTAAGATGTGAAATTACGCGAATCGCCGCCCTCATTGTGGCGGTTTGGCATCTTGCGGTTAGCCTCCATGCTCAGATGACAGCCAAAACAGCTCGTAACCCACGACGTATGGCAAGCATAGCAGGTGACGCTGCTGTCCTGATGGGCGAGCATCTGCTCACTAGCGCCGGCGTTGCCCCACGTTTTGTTATCCTTTTGCATTGTCTTGGCGTAGGCGGACGCCGGGTTGTAATCGCGGCTACCCTCGGTCACCGTATCTAATGTTTGTTTGACACGCCACCAGAGATCGGGCTCGACGATGGAATTTTGAACTATGTCGCCTTTTTTGAGCTGAATGTCGCGACCGGCGGCATTTTTTCGCTTAACATCGGCCTGGATCACCTCGAGAACGGGAATCTGTTTGCCGCTTGGCGACCGGAATTTAAGGCGCGTGAGATCGCGGCCGATGAGCGGTTTGCCGGCCTTTTGGCGGGCCGCGAGCTCATTTTTATTTTCGGGCGCGAGCGCCGCAAAGCCGCTCGTTATGCCGTTGGCTTTTGCTTTTATAGACCCGTGACAATCGATACAGCCGACCTCGACGGCGGCGCGAGGCTCGTTGTAGAGTATCCCCGTGCCGTGGCTGTCCTGCTGAAAATGGCAATCGGCGCAGTGCATGCCTTTTTCGAGATGGATGTCGTTTAGATGGACCGCTTTCTTAAATTTGTCGGGGTCGTCGGGTGCAACGATTTTGTCATTGGCATCGAGCAAATTTCCCTTGCGATCTTTTTTATAGACGTTCTTAAACATCCAGCCGTGGCCGTGCGAATCGGCAAACTGGACATTTTTGAGCTTGGCATTAAAGTCGGCCGTGCCTGTCCCCTGCAAAAAGACCGAGTCTGACCAGCGGCCGCGCAGGGACGAACCCTCGGGGTTGTTATCCAGCTTGGTGATCTGCTCAGATTGGCTGGGGTCGATCTGGCCTGTCTCGGGATACATCGCCTTGCCGTCCGATTCGTTGTCCCACCACGTCTCGCCCAGATATGTCGCGACCATGTTTGTACCGGGATGCATGTGGCAGGTCATGCACTGCGTAGTTGGGATGTTGGACGTGAATTGATGCTTTATCGGGTGGCCGGATTCGTTTTTTGGAATTTTTGTGTCAGCCGATTGCGAAAAGCCCTGATTACCCGCCGAGGCGTAATGCCCGGCCGCTAACTTGCTCGTGTCATTGGCATAAATGACGTGACACGACGTGCAGCCAGCCGAGCGGTAATCGCCGGCGTGGTCGTTGGTTCCGAGAAAATTCGCCGTCGGGTCGAGCAGACGCGTTTTTTGCAGACCGAGATAGACCGGGTCGGTGCGATTATTTGTGCCGAGGCCGCGCGGGCTCAGACCCTTGTCCGGCTTGCCGTTGTCCTCATCTTTGTCGGGATTGCCCACCTCGAGGCGGCGTTTGCCGCCGCGCTCAAATACACGGAGGATATTGCCCGGCTGTGAAATCTCCCAACGCGGAAGCGGATATAACGAATGCAGAAATCCGTTGAAAGCCTGCTGCCGACGCGTCGGGGCCGGAACCTGAAACAGTGCCTGCGGCTGGCCGTCTTCATTGTAACTCTCGCCAAATTGCGTGTCCTTGATCGAGTTTGAGCCGTTATTATAGAGAGCCGCTCCCCACAGCATCGCGCCATGCGTCATCATGCTGCGCGATGCTTTGGCGCTCTCGGTCGAGTGACATTCGGCACAGGTCTGGCCGATGACTCGAAAATCGCCGGGATTCATAAACCTGACAAATTCGCGGCTTTCCTTTGCCAGCAAAGTGTTTGTGCGTTCGGGATTGCGGCTTGAGCATTCGCCGTTTTTGCAGCCCCATTGATCGGGAAAACGCGGCTGAACGTGAGCCGCGGCTTGCGTCGAGGCCGCCGGGTTGCCGCCGTGACAACCGGTGCAGGTTAGGCCCTGAGCGTCCTTGCCGTCTTTTATCGTGTCAAAAACATCGCCGCTGCTGTTGTACTTATGCATTGGCTCTATGTTGTTATGGCATTTCACACAGCCCTCGGACGGCGTGTCGGGCGGTCGTGCCGGATCATCAATTGTGGGCGAAGCCTGCTGCGGCTGCGGCTGTAACTGCTGCTGTTGTTGTAGATTTGGCGGCGGGTCATCGCTTCGTTTTGCGGCGACACTGCCCTTCCAGAAAACTGCCGTGAAAAAAAACACAAACGCCAGCAAAACGATTATTTTGAGGTGTAATTGTTTGTTCTTTTTCACTGCCATCTCAGGTCTCCGTATCAGAAAATAAATTTTGCCTGGCTAAAGAGCGTATATTGCGGCTTTGACGGATTTGGGACGTTTCCACCGCTGCAAAAATTTGGTATCGGGCAATTTCGGGACATATCGGTGAAAATGTCACGAAAACCTTTGCCCGGCAAAAGTATATTGCCGCCAAACGTAAACGTCAGATTGTTTATCAGCAAAGGCCTGTAAACGACGCCGAGGCTCAGGTCGTAGCCGATCTCGCGCCGCACCTTTGGTTGAAAAAGTATGTACCCGAGCGACTCGGTCCGGTCAAACCGCAGGTAATTGGCGTTAAAGACGGCCTTGAGCGCCGGTGTGATCTCGGCATCGACGCCGACATTGTAGATAAAAATGCCTGGGTTGACAAAATTTGCCTGTCCTTCTGTCTTGCTTGACCGCAAACTCGGCAAGAGGCTGTTTCCCTGCACCAGCCCGACCCCTGTCGAGACGAGGCGTATCCCTTGACGATTCCAGTATGAGAATTGGCCGCCGACAAAATTGGGATCGTCAAGGATCGCGTCGAAACCGGTCGCTTTGTCGTCGGTCGGATCCTTATCGCCCGAGGCGTAAAAGAAAGATCCGCGAAACCGCAGCCAATCTCGGTCAACTGACGCCTCAACCGCCGCCATTTTTGCGCTTATCCTGGTCTTACGGCCTGCGATCGGGTTAAAGCTGTCATTGCCAAACGCGTAGTAAAATGAATTTGTCAGGTTTAGGGCGCCGATATGGCCGTCCCCGTTAAAGCCGACATAATAGGCCTTGACGTTATGCCTCCGTACGCTGCCGACCTCAGCCGGGCGGACGAGAAAGCCGTTATTGTCGTAATGAATATCGCCGCGGTCGTCGTTTAGGGCAAAGATGCCCTGGATCGTATAGCCCTTGACGAGAAAATCCTGATGGAAAAAATTGCCGATATAAACCGTCTGGTTGCGTGTGTGAAACGTATTTAGCCCGCTGTTTGTATCTTTTTCGAGCTGGCGAAAAACAGCAAAATTAAATTGCGATTTGTTGTTTGAAAATCCGCCGAAAACGCGTGCTCCCAGATTATTGTCCGAATACAAAAATCCGCGAAAATCGGCATTGAACGACTGGATGCCGCCGCGAACCGAGACGAAATCGTAATTATCATCTGTGTCAAACAGCTTGACCTCGCCAAACGCCTCTTCGAGCGAGGCGTGATAATCGGTGCGGTTGGTGCCGCGCCGGACGTCGATATTTACGATGCCGTTTTCGCGGGCGTTGACGTAATTGGGGATGCTGAATGTCGGCGAGATCTTGATCGCCCACGAACGCGGCTTAAAGACCGTATCGCCCTTAAAAAACTCAAACGAAAACTGGAGCGTCTCATTGAGAAGCAGGCTCTCGGGGCGGCCGAAAGGGTTGTTGGTATTGGCATTGGCCGAGCTGACATCGGTGCCCACCGGCGTCCGGCGTATTTCAAATCCGGTCGTCGATACGGCCGACAGGATCATAAAATAATTGTTCCCGATGATCGGGAAATCGCCTTTTAGGACATTGCGTTCGTAGGGATTTAACCAACGGTTTCGGCGAAACGGGATGTCGCGGCCGCGAGCGCCTTTGTCGCCGTAGCGGTCGTATTCGGGAAATTCGTAACGCCATCGGTCGCGGGCCTCGCGGCGGTTTGGCTCGGCCTCCTTGGCGGTATTTGTCTTATCGGTATCGGCCGTTTGCTTGTCTGGCACGGCGACTATAATGTCGATCTTTCGCTCGCCGCTTTCGACAATTACGTTTTCGAGCGTCGCGCATTTTTTTCGCGTGGAGTCGCACAGAACATTAGAGAAAACGCCGTATTGCTCCGTCTTGCCCCGGTCAAACCGCGCCTCGTATGGAGCATCAAGGGTGATGCGATACGCACCGGCTCGCAGCCGGATAGTGTAGCTGCCGTCCGCACCGCTCTCATCGGACGCGGTTTCGGAGCTTGTCTGATTGGCTGCATTAACGGTGACGCCCGCAACTGGTTTGCCGTCCTTATCGACGACCTTTCCCGTCAATTTGCCGCCCGTCTGAGCATAGTTAAACGACACAACGGCGAGCGTTGTCGTCGCGAACCAAAGCATTAATCTGGGAAAACTCGACCTCATAAAATGGTGCCGGACTTAACCAATAAAACTGAATTACTGCCAGTGTTTTTTAGCACATATTGGCGGCAATGACAAATTGTTTTGAAAATACTTGACTATCCGGCAATATTGTATAATATTTTAACCCATCATGCAGAACATTTTTCAGGCGAAAAAATGTAAGGTTTTGGCCGGATTTGTGATACTGGTTTTTTCCGCTCTCGCGGCCAGATCACAGTCCCTGACGGTCGCTGATGTCCAGACGATCATCGCCCAGGCCGTCTCCGAGGCGGTCGCCCTTAATCAAAAAGTAACTGTGTCGGTAACTGACCAGGAGGGCAACTTGCTGGGAACGTTTACTATGACAGGCGCGCCGTCAACGACGCTGATCCGCAGCGTCGGCCGCGCCGGGCAAGGACTGGAGAATTTTTCGGTGCCGTCGTCAGCCGCATCCAACTCAAAGGCCGGGACGGCCGGCATCTTCTCGACCGGTGGCAACGCGTTTACGACCCGCACAGCGTCATTCATTATCCAGGAACATTTTCCGCCGGGGATCGACAATACGGCGGGCGGCCCGCTCTACGGCGTGCAGTTTTCGACACTGCCGTGCTCGGACATCGCGATAGCTGGGCTCCCGCTCGGGTTGTCGGGCGATCCGGGCGGCATACCGCTCTATAAAAACGGCGTCGCGGTGGGTGGCGTCGGCGTCGAGGGTGATGGTCTTTACACCGTTGACCGCGACCCGATGGATAATGATCAACCGTTTGAGGAGACGATAGCTGTTGCGGCGACACGCGGGTTTGAATCGCCCGCGCTCATCCGCGCCGATAACATACTCGTCGGCGGCATCCGTCTGCCGTTTGCAAATGTTTCATCCGTGCCGCCGGTTGCGACGATGGCGTTTGCCACCCTGCCGGGAACGGTTACAACATTGATCCGGGCCGCACCGGCAAGCGATTTTGTGCCCGGCGTGCTCAATGGCGTGAGCGGGCAATACAGTTCGCGTTTTCCGACGATTGCCGGATCGGCACTGAGTGTCGTCGAGGTCAACCAGATACTCGGGGCCGCCGCCGATACGGCCAACCGCGCCCGAGCCGGCATCCGCCAACCGATCGGCAGCAATGCACGCGTCAATATCACGGTCGTCGATACGGATGGCAAGGTTTTGGGCATTTTTCGCCAATTGGACGCGCCCGTATTCGGTCTCGATGTATCGGTTCAAAAAGCGCGAACAGTAAATTTTTTCGCCCGAGCAGACGCCGCCGCAAAGTTGACCGCCGCCGGTTTTGGCTCGTATGTGGCGCGCGCAAACACCGACGGATTAGCCCTGAACGGCAGCATCGCATTTAGCGCTCGTGGATTTGGCTTTCTAAACCGGCCGCTCTTCCCCGACGGGATCAACAATACGCCTGGCGGACCGTTTAGCTCACTGATAGCCGATTGGAGCCCGTTTAACGACGGCCTGCAGCTTGACCTGATAAAGACCGCGTTGACCGCTCCGCCGCCGATATGTATGGCCGCTTCGCCTATGAAATGGACTACGATGGCGCCTTTAAAATGGAAAGTGCTGGCGTCTTGCCCATGCATTGCGGCGATCCCTGAGGTAAGAAACGGGATCCAGATATTTGCCGGCGGCGTGCCGATTTATCGAGGCTCGACGCTGATCGGAGCGGTCGGGGTTAGCGGCGACGGCATCGATCAGGACGATCTCATTGCCGCGGGCGGCGCAAACAATTTTGCACCGCCGGGATCGATACGCTCTGACCAAATTTTTGTCCGCACCGTCCGGCTGCCGTTTCTAAAGTTTCCGGAACGGCCGTTTTTGCCCATGCCGGTGCTCATTTCTGACCAAAAATAATGTCTATTTTTCGCTGGATCGTGACTTTTGCGTCGCTCATTCCGTTCGGGTGGATGGGTGTCAATGCGCAAACGGTCGGCTCGCTGGATATTCAGGTCAAGAACATCTCTGTGAGCAGGCTTGTGAAGAACGAGGAAACCGGGAAAGATGAGCCAAAAGACATACCGATCCTTAAACGAAAACGGTTTTATATATTCAGCGGGGGACTTGCAGCGAATGAGGGTCTTGTCAATAAGTTAAAGGCCGCAAAGGTCACCTCGCGCGAATGCTTTTACTGTAATCTGCATGCAAGCAAAGAGTATATCGAATGGCTGAGGTCGAACAACTGCGAGTCGCCCTATTGCCGCCGCATCACAACCGACGATATTGCAAAAGTGCCGGAGTTTCAAGCGGCCTTTCAAAAGGGTGTCAATACGCCAACGAGAAACGTGAAACTGCCGCCCAGAATCGCCGAGCAGTGGGTGACCACAAACCTGGCACCGGAGCTTCGCGATGGGTTCTATCGTCAGCAAAAGAACCTGATCGGCAGCCTGCTCGCAGGTGTTAAACCGCTACAGTCAACTATGACCGATTCGGGCGGCTTTACGGCTACGTTTGTAGGTATACCTCTCAGCAGCTCTGATCCGAAGGTCACGCAGTTGTTCACCATCTCAAATCTGGTGCCTTTTGAGTTCGAAGGGAAAAGTTACGTCTGGATCTGCGAGGTTTCGGTTGGTTCGGCCAAAACGGCAAAATTGCCATTTCAAAAGCGGCCGGATGTCAGCAAGAAAATCGGCAGTTGTGAGGTTATCGTCCGTCAACTACCAGCGTGTAGCGGAGGTGTTTGCAGCCAATGATTAGAAGGCGACATAGAATTATGCTGATCGGGACGGTCGCGGTTGCCCTCGCCGTTAGTTTTTTGCCGCGCGCGACGGCACAGAAAAGGGTATTTTCACACTTTACCCGCGCCCATAACGAAGGGAAATATGCCAACTGCAATGCCTGTCACTCTATGCCGACAAAAAACTGGATGTCGCCCAGACGCGACAAACTGGAATCATTCCCGGACGTAGCTACTTTTCCTTCTCATATATCGTGTAATGTGTGTCATTCCAAGGGAGCTAAGCCGGATATGTATACTGACAGGGTGGGATTTTGCGGAAGTTGTCACTTTGGTGTCCCGACGCCGCGTGCACCTTCGGTCCTCACATTTCCGATCAGGTCACATTCGACCCAGTTCACGACCACTTTTCCACATGACGTACACCAGGACATCATCGCTTCGAACGAAAAAAAATTGGATGTGGGAATAGCTCATCTTGTGTTTGCGAGTTTCAGCCCGGCTGATAACAAACCGCCACAGTTCAACAACTGTGCTATATGTCACATGACGGAGGCGACGCTCCCGAGATTCGGTGATCGTGATCCTAAAACCGTTGCAAAAACAGGCCCACCGGCCGGGCCCGACACATTCAAACCGAAGGTAGAATTCTTTAAGGACATGCCTCGAGGCCATGAGTCGTGCTTTACATGTCACTTTCAGGGCATAAAGGCACCTGCGAGTGACTGCGCGAGCTGTCACAAGCTGGCTGAAAAGCCCTATAAAGCATCGACGATCGTCGAGCGATACTCGCTCAAGTTTAACCACAACCGCGTCGGACACGTTGAAAAAGACTGCACTATATGCCATGTTCGGATCACGCAAAGTGCCGATGTGCGATTGATGAAGGACGCGGACGTGCCTATCTCTTCGTGCAAAGAGTGTCATGCGAAGCAGGAAGATACGCCGTTTAGAAAAATTTTAACTACTGAGATTGAGAGCCGCGAAACGAGCATAGCGAATAAGCAGCCGATTTTTCAGTGTATCTACTGTCACACCTCCGCGATAGGACGATATGAGATACCTGTCAGCCATCGCAAACAATGACGCTATAAATGATTGAGGCCGCGAGAGCAAAAAATGTGATAAAGGCCGCGCTTGTTTTGGCGGCCATGATAGTATTTGCGGCGAGCTGCATTCAGCAGGCTCAGAAATCTTCCGTGCCTGTCACGTCCTCAGAGACGCCCGAAATCCCGCCGGCTCGCGTCGCCGATACGACATTTAAATCTTTTTCACACAGCGTTCCCGAGCACAAACAATTTGTCTGTGCGTCATGTCATCAACGCGAGGGACGGGCGCTAAATATGGAATACGCCGGCCACGATTCGTGCATCGGCTGTCATTTTAATCAATTTACAAATGCAGATCAGGTCATCTGCGCGGTATGCCATACAGCGGCTCCGCCTGCGATGAAAACCTTTCCGGCCAAGTTTATCGAAGGGTTTAATATGAAGTTTGACCACGCCGCTCACATGCAGGGCAAGGGCCGTCCGGCTGACGGATGCGCGGCATGTCACAGCCCTTCGGGGCCGGGCGAGTCGATACTCATAGGCTTTCAGTCCCATTCTACGTGCTATGCGTGTCATACCGCCGAGAGCAAGATCGGCTCGTGCAGCGTCTGTCATCAGGTCGCTCCGTATAGCCGGACAGTGCAGTCAAATTATAGTTTCAGGGCCATTTTCCGTCACGGCGATCACACCGCCCGTCAGGGCGTCAGTTGCAGCGAATGCCACTCGGTAATTGCCGGTGCGCCAAACTCGCGGCAGGTGACCAATATTTCGATCCTCGAGCATCGCACGTCTCCCGGTAACAATTGTCTCCAATGCCACAATGGCAGGCGGGCCTTTACGGGAAATAATCCGTTGGACGTGGCTAGCTGCACAAAATGTCATAAGGGTTCGAATTTTGGCAAGCTGCCGCCTGATACCGCTACCGACACGCCCGCGGCTGAGGCTCCCAAGACGCCGGACGCAGTTCCAAAATAAACGGCAGAGCGCGAGCAAACTGAGATACTAATTAATTACAACCTGGCCGCCTCGCCGTGTCATCTCAAATTACATTGACAATTCGGGGGAAATGGGTTTCTAATATATTCAAAGAAATTCTATGTGCGTCGTGAGGTATTAATGAAATATTCGGCTAAATTTATCGTTGTCTTTGTCTTTACAGTATGCGCTTTTGCCGCGTTTCTTAAGAGTGCCGATGTCCGCAGGATCGGGACTGTCGGCTTCGCCGAAACTATGGCAAAAATGACGCCACCGGCAATTAGTGCTCCCGCGGCGGGTGATAATACTATTCCCAAGACATTCACGCTGGCCAAGGACAGCCTGTCGGAATACGGCGAGGTCGCATTTAACCACGATAATCATGCTTTTAAGAATTACAGCCCCGATGGTAAATCCCCCATGGGTTGTGTCGAATGTCACCACACGGATCAGCCAAAATCCGCTCTAAAGCCGCCGGATGTGACCTCAGAGCGAAATGTAACTCTGACGATGGACATTTGGAAGACAACCACGCAAAAAGTCAGCGAGTGCCGCGCCTGCCATTTTCAGGACGGCAATGTTCCTGACGGAAAGACGATGCCGACGGCGACCTTTACAGATGGCGGCAAAACGACAGCTAAGGATATGAATAACCAGCTTGCGTTTCATATCAACTGCAACACTTGTCACGACGCGGCGTTCAAACTGCGCCCCGAGTTAAAATCGAAACCGGGATTTGCGACCTCAAAAGACTGCTCGACCTGTCATAAAACTAACTAACCGAATGGGTGTCAAGCAGTGTGAGAAATGCAGCGAAATGGTTGAGGAGGCAAAGGCATTTTGCCCCGGCTGCGGAAATTCGTTTGTTACAGAGGCCAAGCGCGAAACGGCCTCAAACTTTGACAATTTAGCCGGAACGGTACAGCTTGGCGACACGATGTATAATCAGATGCTGACGGATATGGGGCTGAATCTATCGGACATTCCAGAAGTTAGCAAAATGGTCGATAAGACGGTCGCTCCAACACAGCCAGCGGCCCCCCGTCATGAAAATGCGGTTGAATCGTTACAACCAGAGGTAAAGCCGCCTGACGTTATTGTTGCTCCGGTACAATCTGAGTTAAGGCCGCGTGAAGTCGTTGTCACACCGGTCCAACCAGCGGTAAATCCATCTGAAATTGTGATCAGTCCGGTACCGGCGACAAAGCCGCCAGAAGTTAAAGTGGCCGGAGCAGAACGGCCTGAACAATCCAAACCTTCCTATATTGTTTGGATCCTCTTGGGTGCTGTGACGGTCGTTGCTCTTTTCTTGTTAATTGCCTTGGTCGCCGTTCTCATTTTTGAGTATTATTCGCGTTTTAGGTAAGTTTCAAATCTATCGATAGTCCGAGTCGCAATGCCACGTGAAATAGAAAAACACGAGCAGATCATCGAGGCATTTCGCAATGTTGATATCGTCTCAGAGCTCGTCGAACAATTGCCCAATGGCGAGTTTCGCAACGAGCTCGATATGGACATCATCCTGTTTGGCCGCAGCTATCGCGGCAAACAGGTCGGCCCATACACACGTCTGCTCGAATTCCTTCCGGGCGAGAATATTGTCCGCGAAGACACCTGGGAAAGCAGCATATTCTACATCCTCGTAAGCGGCAAACTCGAAGCTACTGTCACCGATCCGGAAGGCAAACTGATAAAGGTCGGCGAAATTTTGCCCGGCAATTCATTTGGCGAAATGGCTCTGCTGTCGGGAACGCCGCGCACGGCTAATGTATCGGTTGCCGACGGAACATCGTCCTCGCTCGTCCTCGAATTCACTCGGCCCGCGATCCGGCTGCTGCGAAAATTGCCAAAATTCGGCAAGGCTCTCGACCGCAATTACCGCGCCTACGGGCTGACGCTGACGCTCAACGAGATCAAGGATTTTACGCATCTCGATCTTGACCCCGAGATGCTAAAACGCCTCAATGACGCCTCGCGCTTTGCCATTTACGAAAAGGATCATGTGATTTTTAAGGAGGGAGACCCGATCAACCGCGTTGTTTTTGTCCGTAATGGCTGGATCGAGCGTGTCCGCGGCGCCGGGTTTAACCCGCAGGCGGCCGCGTCTCTGCTCGAATCGGAAGAATCTGTCGGTCTCGATTTTATCGGCTCAGGCAACTGCCTCGGTCTCGATGCGATAGAAAAATCCGGCGATTGGGGCTATACCGCCCTGGTGCTTGGCCGGACCGAGGTCATGGAGATAGCCATCACGCGGCTTCGCGAGGATGCCGCTCTCAGCGCCGCCGTTTTGCCGTTTCTAAAAAGCTCGGCCGGAGATCAGCCGCAAATCCCATCGCACCCCTCCGATACGCGCATGTTGACCGCAACCGGCAGGGAGATTGAAACCGGCGTCGTTGACGGCATGAATCTGCTGGTAATGGACATGGCTAAATGCATCCGTTGCGGCAATTGTTCGCTCGCCTGCCACAAGGTTCACGGCCAATCGCGTCTGGTGCGGCGCGGAATACACATCGAGCGCCCCGTAAAACCCAACAAACCTGCGATCCAGAGCGTGCTTGTCCCGTCGGTCTGCATGCATTGCCAGGATCCGGAATGTCTGACCGGCTGTCCGACGGGTGCGATCGCGCGGTTTCCAAATGGTGAAATAGATATTAATCCGGCAACCTGCATCGGGTGCGGCGACTGTGCCACGCAATGCCCGTATAACGCGATCTCGATGATCGCCCGGCCCGATCCAAAAGCGGCAAACGGAAACGGCGGAGCTGCGGGATACTTTTCCGCATTTTCGCTCGCTCAGGCCAAATTGCCCGAGCCGGTTGTGCAGACCGAGAATCTACTCGCCGTAAAATGCAATCTCTGTCAGGACACCGGCATGAATCCGCCGGATACAAAAACTGCGGCTTATTCCTGCGAGCAAAATTGTCCGACCGGGGCATTGGTTCGCGTCAATCCGCGTGAGTATTTTGACGAGGTAAACGAAACTATCGGCCTGATCCAGCGGAGCGAAACACACGCAATCGGCGTAAATATCCATAAATTCGACCTGTGGGCGACCATTTGGCACGTGATCGGGGTTGTGATGGTTGTGGCGGGCGGCGGCCTTGCAATCTGGGCAACTCGTGCGTTCTCGCAGGATATTCCGCTCAGCCCCGGAACATGGGTAACCGCGCGTTGGTTAACGGGAATCGCCGGTTTGGCCGGCATTGTCTGGGTCATGGCCTATCCGATGCGAAAACAGGTGTATCGCCGCCGGGCCGGAGCACTGCGTTACTGGATGCTTTCGCATATCTATATCGGCGTTTTGGCGGGCGTGGTTTTGCTTGTTCACGGCGGCACAAACTCGGGTGGGCTGTTGACCTCGCTGCTGCTGATTTCGTTTGATCTGGTCATTGCATCGGGTCTGTTTGGAGCCGCCTGCTACATCATCGTCCCGCGATTTATGACAAAGATCGAGCGCGAGCCGCTGCTCGTCGAGGATCTCGAAGCCCGCCGCGAGGAGCTGCGTTCCGATCTCGTCCGCGCAACCGATCAAACCACGAATGCCGAGCTTAAACAGCTTATTCAAAAGAAGGTAAGACGGCGTTTTTTGGGTCTCGGCTATCTACTCCGGCAGTATTTTAAACAAGAGGATCTCAAGACGATGCTGGCCGAGGCCCGTCAGGAATTTCGATCTGCCGCCGAGTCAATGAGCCGTACAGACGACGCGAGGTTGATGGAGGCGGTCGAAAACGCCGCCACGCTTCGCCGGGTTGACGCTTTGTGCTATCTGCACCAATTATTAAAACTATGGGTCGCGCCCCATGTGCTTTTTACATCCGTTATGCTTGTGCTGATGGCGATCCATATTGCTCAGGTAATTTACTTTAACGTCCGATAGCGATGAGCCAGAAAACTGGAAAATTTACAGTCACATTTGCCGATCTCGCTGAGCCGACCAAGGCATTTGAAGAGAATGCCATCTATATCGGCCGGTTGGATACCTGCGAGATCGTGCTTAATCATAGATCTGTTTCGCGAATACATGCGGGCGTCAACTATCTTGACTCAAAATACCAGTTAGTAAATCTCTCGTCGTCAAATGTTCTGACCCTTAATGGCAGACTGCTCGAATCCCAACAATCCGACTTTTTGGCTGATGGTGACACCATTCAGATCGGCCCTTTTACCATTCGGATCGCCCGGTTGGGCGATGAGCTCCTGTTGGCTGTCGAACAGCAGTTTGCCGATCAAATGTTGAAAGAAACGTCCGGTGCGCTTTCCGCAGCGGATGCCGGGCCTGCCGCACAAGAGTCAGGAGGCGTTTTAGACGTATTTTGGGAAAAGCGGTCCCGTGCTGAAAAAGAAGATTGGGGCACACGTTTGAGGCCCACCGAAAAACCGATCCCCGGCAAGGCGATGTTTAACTGGCGCCCGACGCGTGATCTGAGACGACCATGGCGCGCGGGGCTATTTATATGGACGATATTGATATTTGGCGCAATCGGCGCGTTTGCATATTTTCGGTATCCGGGCGTTTATGAGCCAAAGCCGCTCTCAAATCCACATGCGATGAAGATCGAGAGCAGCACGATCGCCGCCCGCTCGAACGGGAATTCATGCACGACCTGTCATACGCCAAATGAGCCGATCGAAAATGCATGTATCCGCTGTCATCAGGCCGAGCAGTTTCATGCTTCCAATACAAAGGCGCATCAGGACGCCGGCATCACCTGCACCGTCTGTCATAAAGAGCATCAGGGAGCCGATTTTCAGATGACGGCAACGGCGATCCAGTCCTGCTCGCAGTGTCATAATGACAATAATACAAAGACCTTTAATGGTAAAACAGTTCGCACCGCGCATGGCGGCACGTATGGTTACCCGGTCGTGGACGCCGTCTGGAAATGGAAAGGCATCTTTCGCGAGGAGGCTGACGCCATCCCCGAAATAAACCGCTCAGCCACCGCCGACAAGGACGATCAGGCGCGACTCAGCCGATATTTTCACACAGTCCATGTCGGGCGTCTGAAAGCCCCCGAGGGCGTCAAAGGCGACAAACGCGGCCTGATAACCTGTTCGAGTTGTCATAATACTTTAAAGCCGGTCGATATTGTCACGCCGCGGCAGACGTGCGCCGCTTGTCATGCGACACAGGCTAACACCGCGACACGCGACACGCGTTTTGGCGCTGGCTCGACAAACTGCATCTCGTGTCACGTGCAGCATCCGTATAGCGGCAACCGCTGGCAGGAGTTTTTAACCGATGATGCTCTGCAACGCAGAAAAGACGCGGTCGCCGACCACATTACTAAATTGAACGATCAATGAAAATCTTTCATATCATCATTTGCCTCGCTATGATCGGCCTGCTCATCTGGTTGAATCAGGCTTTTGTGCCCGCCGACTCAGCCGCTTACGGCGGTTTGTCATGGATCGGCTGGGCGAGCATTATGGTCGTCGTTTTTCTGATCGGTTTTTTGGTGATGTTTAACGATTCCGCACGGGCTTTCGGTTTCTTTCGCGCCCGCGATGAGAAAGCCGCAGCGGCGACTCAAATTCGAGTCCTGGACTCTAAAGAGCTCGTCGAGCTCGGCGTCGCTAAATACCGGGGGCCCGTCTATCCGCATCCGGTGATCTTTCCAGAACGGTGTATCGGCTGTCAGGCGTGTGTTGATGCCTGCCCTCATGATGTGCTCGAGATACAACATGGAGTCGCGCACGTGGCAGCACCCGACCTCTGCATGGAAGACACGGCCTGTCAGGCCGAGTGCCCGGTCAACCCAAAGGCGTGCATCGTGATCAACACGACAAAAGAGGTTCGTTCGCTGCCGACGCCGACGCGTGACGGGGCTTCGTTTGAGACAAATGTCCCCGGCTGTTATATCATCGGCGATGTTTCGGGGGTTCCGCTAATAAAAAACGCGGTTAAGGAGGGCGCTGATGTTATCGCCCATATTGCCGCCGAATTGGCCTCCGCGACACCCGATCCCAAAGCAAACTACGACGTGGCGATAATCGGCATCGGCCCCGGCGGGGCGTCCGCCGCCGTCGCCGCGAGCGATGCCGGTCTGCGTTATGTCGGGATCGAGCAGGACAAGATCCTATCGACGATTGACCTGTATCCAAAGGGCAAATACATTTTCTTCAAACCCGATACAAAGGATTGGTTTGGCGGCATCTCGGTCGCCGGTCTAGGTCTCGCAAAGGCCAAATACGCGGCCGCCGACGGCAGCGATGACCAGGCGATATTTGACGCACTTGGTCAAGAGCTGTCAAATCTCGTGGATGAGCAATCACCGTCTATCCACTCGGAGATGATCGCCCTGATCCCGGCGTCCTTGCATGAGGAACTATCGCCGATGCTAACCGAAAAGATAGAAAAGGAATTGAAACAGCGAATCGCCGCCCTTTTGCGTTCAAAGGGCTCGGCTGACTGGCAAACCTTGTATCGAACTCATCTTCTCAGCGATCTCGACAATCTGATTGCCGGATTCCGCTCAGATATCACCGACCAACTGCAAACCAAGATCCCCGGCGACCAGCGCGAAAATATCCTCGACGTTTGGCTCGGCAATCTGGCTGATAAAGGCGTTCGCGTAAATGAAAACGAGAGCTGCAAAACAGTCAACCGCGCCGATGACGGCGACTATTTTATTATCAAAACCGAGCAGGGAGCCGAAAAAACACCGCAGACGTATAATGCTCGGCGGGTCATCATCGCTATCGGTCTGCGCGGCGCGCCCAATAAGCTGCGGCTGCCAAATGAGGATCTCAAATTTACTATCGACGGCCGAGAGGAGCAAAAAGTTATCTACGGTCTTTCGAACCCAATGGAATTTCGCGGGCGTCATCTCGTCGTGGTCGGCGGCGGCAATGTCGCCGTCGAGGCTGCGGTCGATCTGGTTGCCATACGCGACGGCGCCGCGATCACGCCCCGTGGGGCCCAGGATATGAATAAAGTGACGTTGCTCGTTCGCGATTATCTGGCCCCGACTGTGAAATTTGGCAATAAATTTCAGCTTTACCAATGCGCCGATGACGGCATTATCGATCTGCGATTCGGCGTCGGGATAAAAGAGATGCGCGAAAACGAGCTGGTCCTCGAAAATGTCTCCACCAAACAGGTGATCGATACGATCCCGAACGATTATGTCTTTGCACTAATCGGCGGCGAGCGGCCAAATAGATTTTTAGAATCCATCGGCATTACGATTAAGTGAATGGTAAATCGTGAATCGTAAATCGTGAATCGACGCCAACGCTCCGTGAGGCTTATTGCTAATTGCTTACTCCTTACTACTTATGAAAAAAGAGAATATTATGTTTGGCGTCATCGGGCTGCTGGCCGGGCTGATCGTTGGTTTTATGTTCGCAAACAGCATCAACCGCTCAAGCCTGGAACAATCGCCGGTTTCGACCGTCCCATCAAATACAACATCGGGCAATCTGCCGCCAAATCATCCGGCCATCGCCCCCGGTGGCGGCGACCAGACGCAAAGCGGCCCGCGTCCTGAGGTCACCGCCGCAATTGACAAAGCAAAGCAGCAGCCCAATGATTACGAGGCACAGATGACCGCCGCCGATCTCTATTATCAAATTCAGCGGTTTGACGACGCCGTAAAATTTTATGAGATCGCGAGTAAACTCAAGCCGACAGACACCGAGCCGATGATAAAGGCCGGAAATGCCTATTTTGACAGCGAGAAATATGAGCAGGCCGAAAAATGGTATCTACAGGCACTTGAAAAAGACCCCAAGAATATAAACGTCCGCACCGATCTCGGCCTCACATTTTTCTCGCGAAGCCCCCGCGACATCGACCGCGCGATCAAAGAGTACAAAACGTCGCTCGCCATCAACCCAAACCACGAGATCACGCTCCAAAACCTCGCCATCGCCTACAGCGAAAACGGCGATAAAGACAGCCTCGTCAAAACCCTCGAAAAGCTAAAAACCGTAAACCCAAACAACCCCGTCATCACCAAAACCGAAAATAGATAGCACACCACTAGGCATCGCTTTATGGAAGCGACGGTTTAACCGGAAATTGCGGGCCCAGCCGGGTGAGAATAGCGTCGGCGTATCTTTGGGCGCCTTTTACATTTGGGTGGCCGCTGCCGGCGGGTTTGCAGATCGATATTAGATACGACCTGAAAAAAGGATTAATATCGACGGCTTTCATCTCGGGTTTTGCTTTGGGGCAAAACGTTTCTATCCGCTGCTTTAGCAGAAAATCGTCGGTTATGGGATTTTTGTCTGCGTCGTAGCCCAAAAACCGGAAAAATTTTGTATCGCTGGCGTTGTAACACTCGGCGGTGCTGAAATCGACCTTGACAAAGATCGCGCGTGAGGCCCCGGCTGCTTTGTTGGCGTCATCGACGCTCATTTTCAGGTCGTCATCCGAAGCCTTTTTCCAAACGGCAGAGTGCTCGGACATCTTGTCGATCAGCCAATCGTGTTTTTTACCGTCGGTTTTTTCAATCTTTTGCTCATTTTTCTTGCCATGTCCGAGATACGCTTTGACCAGATCGCGGATCGTATTTGGGTTGGTGCCGCCCGCACCGGCACATATTATTTGGAAATATCCGGTGACGACGACAGTCGCATTGTCAAAAGTGGCCAAAACCTCGTCCAAAAACTCTTTCATCCGCTGATAACAGTATTTACGCGACGCTTTTTTTATCGTCTGCTCAGACGTAAGCGGATTGAGTATTTTTGGCACGCCGATATCGTTTATGCCGCCGTTGAGTAGGACGAGATCTACGCCCTTGCATCTGTATTTTGGCGTTGACGGCTTGTTCTTTTGCCCTACGCGCTCCTCGCAATGGTATCCGGCAATCGCCGCTTCGAGCTGCTGCCACAGGGTCGGCGTCGTGAGCGGAACTTCGCCGGGCTCCACCAGATTGGTTTTGTTATAGGACATGATCGTCGCGCCGGAGTGAGATTTGTTGACAATGTTTACATCATGGCCGAGGCGTCTGGCGAGCTCTTTCCTGACCAGAGTGTAAAATTTCTGATCCTCCAAGAGTCCCTGGCCCCACACGACAGAGTCGCCCATGACCAGCATTTCATAGTTCGCCCACTGGGATGCCGATGTTAAATCCGCGTTGGCGACGTCCTCTCCAGGAACAAGGATTTGAGCCGACATTATAAAAGCGGCCAGCAAAACGGCGGTCATAAACGAACGAAGAGCGGCGATAGACATGATTATATTCATTTTTATTTTGCAGAATTTGAGAATGAGGTTATTCTGAATTACTTCTATTTTGAAGCTATCATTTCACAATGAAATGATAGCAGGAAAAGATAAGAATAATTAAGACGTGAAACCTAATTTACGCCGCCATATTCCAAAACGCCCGGCCAGAGCCGTCGGTTCAGCCCCGGCTTCGCCGATCTCAGTCCCTCTCCCGCCCGCTGCAACGGCAATTGTTGATAACGCGGAAGATTTCAGAATAGCCGTCCTCGGTGATTCCATTCTCTGGGGCGTCGGTCTGCGCGACGAAAATAAGATCTGCGCCAAACTCGTCCGGTGGCTGGAAACCGAGGTTTTTAACGAGAGGCGTCGGCGGGTGATGCCGCTAATTTTCGCTCACTCCGGCGCGCGAATACTGCCCGCATTCGACAGGAGGAAAAAGCTCCTGCCGGCCGCCGGCTCGCCCGAGATCGGTTCGAGCAATCCCTCGATCCTGAGTCAAATCGACCTAGCCGTCGAGGCCTGTGGCCGCCAGGGGATATCTCCTGACAATATCGATTTGATCATCGTCAACGGCGGTGCAAACGATCTTCAAATTTACAACCTGCTTATAATGCTGGTTCCCAGGGAGCGAATTATTCGCAAAGCCAGACAATTTTGCTTTGAAGCGATGTTTGTCGTGTTAAAAAGAATAGCCGATACTTTTCCAAACGCACGCGTTCTGGTTCCCGGCTATTACCAGCTTATTTCAAGAGAGACGCAGGCCGTAGAACTGCCGCGGAGCTTATTCGGTTTAGTCGGGCTTAGAAAACTAGGCACGATCGTGCACATGCCTTTTGAACGCATCCCCGTGGTTAGAGATCTGCTTGCTAAAAGGTCTGCTGTATGGAAAGAGTACTCGGATTTTGAGCTTGAAACTGCTGTAAATCAATTAAACAGAATGCGTCCCATGAGAGGCATCCAAGGCCAAACCGAGCTTCCCAGAGCGTTTTTTGTTCCCTCTCCTTTTAAGCCGGAGAATAGTTACGCCGCATCCGAAACATATCTTTGGAAACTAGTTGATTGGGGTCGCTCTAACGATGAAACGCGACTGGAAAGAGAAAAATGGTCCAAAATGGAGGGGAAAAAGGGATTTGGGCATTCACTCTGCAAAAAAGGCGCATTCGGACACCCAAACGTCCAAGGCGCTCATGCATATTTTGAAGCGATCAAAAACAGACTCGAGCCAATGATCAAACCTCTGGGCTGGCTGGAGAAGCCGATCAACAGATCCTGAATAAGGACGTGATCTAAGCAAACATAATTATTAATCCGAATTAATGAGAACAATAATTCTCAAATAACGCTAGTGAATTAGTCTCGAATTTGAGACAATATATTCTGATGAATGACGAAAGAAAGGGCGTTATTTTCACAAAAAGACATGAGAAGTTGTGAAGGGATTTTCCAAAGCCGTAAGGGATGACATCGGCAGTTTGTTATTTGATTTGCAATGCGGCGAAAGTATTGGATTACCGGAATCAAGACCGATGCGAAACATTGCACAGGGAGCGTATGAATTACGAATAAGAGATTCTGACGGCATTTATCGCGTTTTCTACTATCTGAAATCTGAAAAGGGCATCTTGGTTTTTCACGCATTCACCAAAAAAACGCAGAAGACACCGCGAAGCGAAATTGAAACAGGGAAGAGAAGATTATGGGAAATGTTAAGCCAGTAAAAATGGGAAAGACCGAAGTTTATATTGCTCGGAACGTATTTGAGTTATGCGACATTTTAGACCTGTCACCGCAAGACGCAATCGAAATTGAGTTTCGGGCAAAGCTGAAAGATAAGATCAAAGACGTGATAAAACGTCGTAAGCTCACGCACGAACAAGCTGCGAAACTTTCTGGAACGTCACGAACCAGAATGACCGCGATTCTAAACGGGAATACGTCTGGGGTCTCGAGTGACTTGCTTTTACGCATTCTCTACTCACTCGGCTACACTACCAAAGTTACGTTTGCTCCAGTTCGATTAGCCGCTTAGTTAACCTTGAAAAAAAGGCTGAAAATTACTAATCAAAACAGGCATCTCGCAAATTAGCGAAATGCCTGTCAATATTGGCTCCGCAGGTAAGACTCGAACTTACAACCCTTCGGTTAACAGCCGAATGCTCTGCCATTGAGCTACTGCGGAATATGGCTCGCCCCATTACTTGCACAGGCGAACATAAAGATTAGAAACTTAGTCCGCCAATGTCAAGTTTATTTCCAAACCTTGTCCTTTCAAACAAGACTCGGTTAGAATTGACCCAAAATGGCAAAAGCGAACAATAAAACCACTATAAATAACGCCAGTGTCGAGGAATTTCTAAACTCAGTCGCCGACGAACAGCAGCGGGCCGACAGTTTCAAAATGGACGCCATAATGCAGCGCGTTACTGGCGAAAAGCCGAAAATGTGGGGTCCCACGATCATCGGCTATGGCCTGCGGCATCTAAAATACGACTCTGGCCGCGAAATGGACTGGATGGTCATCGGTTTTTCACCACGCAAAGGCAACCTCACGCTCTATGTCGGCCTCGGAGGCGACAATAGTTACGACGATCACCTCGCCCACCTCGGCAAACACAAGACCGGCAAGGGCTGTCTCTATGTAAGTAAGTTGTCAAATATCGATGAGTCCGTTCTGGAAGAACTAATTTCCGCCTCGTTCAGTCAGAACCGGTAGCGATAGCGACTGGGTTCTTACAGCACTGCCCATCGCCACGTATCGGAGCCCAGTCGCTACCGCTCCCGGTTCTGACATCGTATAATCTCTCCTTACAGCTATAAGGAGCGATTCTTTTGCATCACGAAACTATAATAATCCTCGATTTTGGCTCGCAGTATACGCAGCTTATTGCCCGGCGAGTGCGGGAGCAGGGCGTTTATTGCGAGATACATCCGTTTCATCTGTCGGCGGATGAGATTGCGGCGAAACAGCCAAAGGGGGTGATTCTGTCAGGTGGGCCGTCGAGCGTGACGGATGAGGACGCTCCGCTCGTCTCGGCGGATTTTTACGAGAAAATCAATGTTCCAATCCTCGGCATCTGCTATGGAATGCAGCTTGTCGCCGCCGACCTCGGCGGTGCTATCGAACCGGCGGCGCGTCGCGAATACGGCCATGCTAAGGTAAAAGTGCTGAGCGGCAAAACGTCCCTGTTTAACGAGCTTCCGTTCGAACTCGACGTCTGGATGAGCCACGGCGACCATGTCACGCGGCTGCCGGAAGGATTTCAAACAACCGCGACGACCGGCGAGGTCGTCACCGCAATCGAAAACCCCGAACGCTCGATCTATTGCGTCCAATTTCATCCTGAGGTTTCGCACACTCCGTTAGGTAAGGAAATTTTAAGAAATTTCATTTTCAATATTTGCGAGTGCAAAGGCGACTGGACGCCCGCGCAGTTTATCAAGGAAGAGATAGAGAAAATCCGCGATATCGTCGGCCCGACGGGCAATGTCGTCTGCGGTCTGTCGGGTGGAGTTGATTCGACTGTCGCGGCTATGCTTGTTCACGAGGCTATCGGCGAGAGGCAGACGTGTATTTTTGTAAATAACGGGTTGCTCCGCGCATCCGAATTTGAGGACACGCTTGAGGTCTATAAAAACAATCTTCATCTCAATGTCCGCGGCGTCGATGCCTCGGCTGAGTTTTACGCAGTGTTAAAAGGTGTCGTCGATCCCGAACATAAACGCAAAGCCATCGGCGGCAAGTTCATCGATATTTTCGACGGCGAGGCGAAAAAAATCGGTGATGTAAAATGGCTCGTTCAGGGCACGCTTTACCCCGATGTTATTGAGTCCGTTAGTCTTCGCGGCTCGTCTGTCACGATCAAATCGCACCACAACGTCGGCGGATTGCCTGAGAAAATGCATCTGAAACTGATCGAGCCTCTGCGTGAGCTTTTCAAGGATGAGGTTCGTCTGATTGGCAAAGACCTCGGAATTCCCGACGAGATACTACAGCGCCATCCTTTCCCCGGCCCCGGTCTCGGTGTCCGCATCCTCGGCGACATCACGCCTGAAAAGGTCGAGCTGCTCCAAAAAGCCGACCGCATCTTTATCGAGGAACTTAAAAATTTCGACCTCTACAAAGAAGTATGGCAAGCCTTCGCCGTCCTGCTCCCGATCCAATCGGTCGGCGTTATGGGCGATTTCCGCACTTATGAAAAAACAGTAGCGTTGCGTGCCGTCACATCGACCGACGGCATGACCGCCGACTGGGGGCGTCTGCCGCACGATTTTCTCGCCGCTGTTTCGTCCCGCATCACGTCCGAGGTCCGCGGCGTAAACCGCGTCGTTTACGACATCTCATCCAAACCGCCCAGCACGATCGAGTGGGAATGATTCTTCCAAATTTGTAAATTAAAATTTATAATGGCTTATGGGAACTTTTCATATTAAATGCAAGGTTGAAAACGTCCTCAACCGAAACAAATCGGCCATTATTCCCAAAATGCTTGTCGATACCGGAAGCGAATACACATGGGTTTCGACACAGACACTCGACAAACTTGATATCGAACGCGAAAAGAAAGACGTAACATTCGTTATGGCAAACGGTCAACTAATTACCAGAAGCGTCGGTTTTGCGATCCTTAGATTCGATAAGTTCTTTACGGTGGATGAGGTTGTTTTTGCTGAAAAAGGCGATCTGTTGCTCCTCGGCGCGCGCACCCTCGAAGGCCTAAGTTTGATGGTAGATTCGAGACAGAAAAAACTCGTAGCTTCGGGACCAATCCTGGCAGCCTAAAACGATCTGATTAAAGTATTATCTGACACTGCCACGCAAAACCGTCATTGAATACGGCGGCAATCTAAGATTTTTTGTCGTGTCTGCGTCTAAGACAATATGCTCAGGCGGCTCGTTTTTTGACGGCTGTGCCAAAGCGGCATCCCATTTATATTGCTTGGCTGAGAACTGATAAAGATCAAGTGGCCCCCGAAAACCTTTGTCTGAGCCTGATAAAGTATCGCGAAAATTCACAGTAGTTTTAAAAGTGCGCTCCGGGTCCCGATTGATCAGCATCAATGCCCACAAACCATCGGGGCGATGAACGGCATAAGCCGTAACCATTTGATCGCCATTGTCATTCAGCACATCGGAAGCTGCCGGATAGATTTCGTGAGGCATATTGCCCGGCTGAACCCATTCGTGTGTGAGCAGACGAGCCCCCCAGTAGGTTGCCGTGCGACTGCTGATAAGGCCGCGCTCGTCACGCAGGAAAAGCATGTTGTTTCCCGATGAGCAGTTCTGCTCTTTGATGATCTCGTTCGGTTCGTAGCCGTAGAGATACGTCGCCTCGCCACCCATAGTCAGAAAACGGCCCACACTGTCGGCGTTAAACAAGGCGCCGTCGAGATCAACTTCGGCCCGTGCGCCGAAGGCCGAATAGCCGTACTCAGTCATCAGCCAGGGAATGTCATGCGTCAGGCCGCCCTGCTGTAACTCCTCAAGCGCATCCGTGAGCATCTGCGTCGATTCTGCAAGCTGCTCAGGCCGGCAATCATCCGGGAATGCATACCATTCAAATGAAAAAAATGCGAACTTGTTGAGCTGTCCGCGGAGCTTCAAATATTTGAGGAAGCGACCCATCCATCCGGCTTTGCCAAATTCAATTCGGCCGGGAACCTGCGACTGCTCAATGTCCTGCAGGCTCGGGCCGCCAAGCTGAAGCGCAGGATTGACCTTGTGAATTGCTTTTTCAAACAGAAGATACAAAGCCGCGTAATGCTCAGGATTCACGAACTGCCCATCGGGTTCCTCGCCCATTTCGATCCGCTCAACCGGATAACCGCGAGTCTTCAAATATTTGATCTCGGCTGCGGCATTTTCCGGCGTGTCAAACAGCACACCTACCGGAACGAGTACCGGCAGAGCGTTCGTCAGGCCGGTTTTGAAAATGAAATCAAGGCCCGGCTGTTCGGTGTCAGCATCTCGATCTATCGCGCGATGCCAGGGATCGGTGGACGAAACGTAGATGTCAGTCTGTTTACTTTGCCCGGTTCCATGATCGAGCGCATCGTTGATCCGGCCCTGGCCATTGAGAATGCCCAGATAGATTTCGCGAATCGCAAAGCCTAGCCGGTCGCGGATGTCTTTTGATCTTGGCCCCGTCCCGGAGCTTTGGTTCAGGCGAATACGCACGTATTTGACGGTGATGGGTGTGGGCGCTAATTTAATCAGCGTAGTTCCACCCGTGCCTTTGACGATGTTGCCTTGCGGAAAAGCGTGCCACTCGGTCGGCAGCCTCTGCGAGAGATCTTCCGGACCGACGAACTCGCCGTACTCGATCGAGTAGTTGATCGCGAACGGTTGAGCCCAAAGAATCCTGATTGCATCGACAGGCGTCGGCTTGCCGAGATCGATCATCACCCATTGCGGACCGCCCGAATTCTTGTCGCCCGTGAAATGCTCGTCCATGTACGGGTTGCTCTTCCAAAACGTTCTCGCGTCGCCGTCGTCAAGGCGCGAATAGCCATCATTGTTGGCCTGGTCGAGCGTGTTGCCGCGCCGCGGCAGACGGTAGCCGTAGCTGCCGTGAATTGGCTGACCGGGCTTGCTGCTCGATATCCAATAGCCTTGCCGGCGTTCCGGATCGCTCCAGTTGCCGCTCGGATTCCAATGCCACGCTTCGCCAGCGAGTTCGGTTCGCAGGCGATAGGTTACCGGCTTCAAGCCGGCCGACTGCATTTCCGTAATATTTGCCGGCGACAGCAGTTCGCCGATATCTGTATGGCCATGCCCATCGATCCCGGCGCCGAGCGATTTGTCAGGGTCAAATTTTCTTAGCGGACTTGTCTGATCGACCGTGACCGTCACCATATTTTGATCCCCAATTTGTGCAGAGGTCATGATAACCGCTGATGTGAGAAAAAGAGTGATTATGACGATGGCAGCAATGCATTTTTTTGAAAGATTAGACAGTAACGACATACTAAAAGCACACAATTTTGGGTTGAATAGGAATAGGTGGCATTAAGCGAAAAAGCTACTTTATCCTACGGTAAATTTTTTGCTTTTTCAAAATGCGGCATTTCACGCATTATTCTGAATACCTTGAACAAATTCCTGTAGCTCATTTAGATTGAGGTCGGAGACGGCCCAAAACGTCATGCCGGCTTTGCTCCAATGTATAAGGTTATAGCCTTGCCGCGCCGAGATTTGGTTGGCAATATCTGAATTTCCGGTCGATGGGAAAACAAACAAATTTATGACGTGCTGACGCCGCCCGAAAACGAGCGCGGCGACCGGACGGCTTGCGGCGTAGTCGAGGCGACCACCGACGAGCGGAAAGCCGTTTGCGGCCAGATCGACCACCGGCGGAGCAAAATCGAGCTTGCTGTTAAACCAGGGCTTGACCGTGTGATTGTCCGACGACAGCACGTCTGTCAAATGATTTGGCATCATCGAACGGATATGATCCGAAACTATCTCGTTTGCCACAAGCTCGTCGTTAGTCGAACCGGGCCGAATCAATAACACGATCAATACGACGATCACGGCGAGAGCCGCGAGAGCCGGAATCAATCGCCATCGCCATTTTCCGGTCGCTCGTGATGTCTCGGGATTTGATTCGCGCAGCATCTGCCGGATGCGATTTTGCAAATCGGCCGGTGCTTGAAAGTAAAACGAGTCGTCGGCAAACGCGGATTTTAACGCCTTTTGATTTTCGTAAACCAAAGCGCACGACGAGCAATCGCGCAAATGCTCTTCGATCTGCAGATGATTGACGAGATCCAGTTCGCCGTCCGCATAACCGTTTAACAAGTCTTGTATAGTTTGACAGTTCAATGCAATTCCCTTTTCAAACACGTAGTGAGACCGGTGTGCAACTTAGCCCGTGCCCTCGCGAGGCGTGACATTACGGTGCCCAAAGGCAGATCAGCGATGCCCGCGATTTCTTTATAAGACATTCCTTCGAGCTCGCGCAAAATGACGATCTCTCGAAATTCGGATGGCAATTCATCTAAAAGCCGTTTTAGCATTTGCGTATCGATGTTTCCAATTAAGACCGCTTCCTGATCACGGACTTCGACGCTGTGTTGACCCTCGTCAAATTCGGTCGTGGGCTCATGGTCCCGATTTTTCTGAAGCCATGAATAACAAGTATTGCGGACAATTTTCAAAATCCACGACCGTGAGTTGCCGCCATTAAAGCCGTCAAAAAATTTAAACGCTCGCAAATACGCCTCCTGAACGACATCCTCGGCGTCCGTGCCATCACGCGTCAACCACCGCGCCAGATTATAGGCCGCGTCGAGATGCGGCAAGATCGTTTCTTCAAAATTTGCGGCTTTATTCCTCGGCAAATGGCTGCTCTCACTTTCGCACAGCCTCACTTATTAAGACCGGCGTTTCAACTATTTTATTCCCATCGGCAAATTTTTGCATTGTTCGGGAATTTTTTGAGGATACTGGCAGTCTGTATATTTGAAGGCCGTTTTCTACGAAATCGTATTGTTTAATGGCCAGAAAAAAATTACAAGGGAGAAATTTATGTTAATCAGTAAAATATGGCAATGGTTTGCTAATCCGCCGGTTGATGGGCCGGCCTCGATCATTTTACTTAGGCTAATGGCGGGCGGCGTGTTTTTTTGGGAAGGGATTCTCAAATTTGTTTTTGTAAATCAAGGGCCTGGGCGCTTTACCAAGCTCGGCTTTCCTTTTCCCGAATTTACGGCAAACTTTGTCGGTATAGGAGAAATCGCCCTCGGCTTTCTTTTAATCTTTGGGTTATTTACGAGATTTATCACGTTTTACTTTATCATCCAGATGATCGTGGCGGTTTTATCGACGAAAATTAGTATATTTCTGGGGACAAATCCGCTTCCCGCTCCGCCCGCGCCGCCGATCACCGGGTTTTGGGCCGTGCTGCATGAGATCCGCGCAGACTATGCACAGATCATGGTTTCGGCATTTATGCTCATTGTCGGCCCGGGCAGATTATCTCTGGACGCTTTTTTCATAAAAGCGCCGGATGAAAGAGTTAATATTTAATACAAAATAGAAAAAATATTTGGCAAAAAGGGGGATTTGGGTCAAAATACTTACATGACAGACGAACAAGCTTTAATTTCACAAATTCATAAACTACCCGAGAACCAAAAGGCTAAGGTTGCTCGCTATGTAGAGAAATTGAGAGAGCGAGTAATTGTGGAACCTGTTAAAAAGCATCCGCGACGAAAGGCCGGAAGCTATCCGGGAATGTTTGTAATGTCGCCAGATTTTGATGAACCGCTTGAGGAATTTGAGGAGTATATGTAGTGCGCATCTTGATCGATACGCATACATTGATCTGGTTTATCGGCGATCCGTTGAGGCTGAGCGATTCTGCACGTCTTC
Organism: Pyrinomonadales bacterium; assembly: GCA_038226395.1. Classification (GTDB taxonomy): domain Bacteria; phylum Acidobacteriota; class Blastocatellia; order Pyrinomonadales; family Pyrinomonadaceae; genus OLB17. The sequence goes on from JBBRQM010000017.1 coordinate 31,292, forward strand.
ATATTATCGATGATTTCTCGGATGTGTTAGTCAGTATAGCTAGCCTGTGGGAGATTTCCATCAAGTCCTCGACAGGAAGACTGACGGTTGCTGGCGGTTATGAGTTTTTAGATAGAGTTTTGGTCGAGAATGAGATCGGTATCCTCGACGTAAAATTCGCCCACACGGTTAAACAAAATCAACTCCCATTTCACCATCGCGACCCATTCGACCGCATGATAGCCGCACAGGCTATAGTCGATGGCATTGATCTTATAAGTAGAGACGACATTTTCGATGAGTATTTCACCGGTACGGAGGTTAAACGGATCTGGTAGACGCGACACCCATAGTCGAATTTCGCTCGGTCGGTTACGCAATCGACGGCGTCGGGATTCTTGGCGATCTAATTCTAATCATTGAGAAGGGCGAGGTCTTGGTTTTGCTCGGCGAATCCGGCTGCGGCAAAACGACGACGCTCAAGCTCGTCAATCGTCTGATCGAGCCGACAACCGGCGAGGTTTTGGTCGATAGCAGATCGACGCTTGATTGGGATGCTATAGCACTCAGACGGCATATCGGCTATGTTATTCAGGATGGCGGTCTGTTTCCGCATTTTACGGTGGCGGAGAATGTCGCCCTTGTGCCGGGGCTTGAAAATTGGGAAAACAAAAAAAAACAGACGCGGACGCGTGAAATGCTTGATCTCGTCGGTCTCGAACCCGGAAAGTTTGCGGACAGATTTCCACATGAGCTATCAGGCGGCCAACGCCAGCGTGTCGGTGTCGCAAGAGCGTTGGCGTCCGATCCCGGCCTGCTGCTGCTCGATGAGCCGTTTGGAGCGCTCGACGCGATCACACGGACAAATCTGCAAAAGGAATTTGCGAGACTCGTCCGGGAACTGGGGAAAACTGCGATTTTTGTGACGCATGATCTCCATGAAGCAATGCTACTCGGCACCCGCATCGCGCTAATGGAGAAAGGAAAGATTGTCTTGCTCGATACGGCGGATAATTTTACGCGATCAGAACTTCCACTCGCCCGTGCGTATCTCGACACCGTTTTGCTGCCCGCCTGATCGGGAGTAATATACGAAAAACAATATGAGTCAAAATAAACAAAACAGACGAGAATTTCTAAAGGCCGGCGCTGCCGGATTGGCGACAATTGCCCTATTCGGCAATACTAAAGGCGAAATGATCAGTTTTGCGGACGGCGATCCATATCCTGAGCTTGTCGAGGTCACAATCGGCGAACTCCAGACAAAGATGAAGTCGGGTCAATTGACCTCACGGCGGCTCGTCGAGATGTATCTTGAAAGGATCAAGCAGGTCGATACAAAAACGCGCTCCGTGCTCGAGCTAAACCCAGACGCCTTGGCGATCGCCGACGCCATGGACAAAGAGCGAAAAAAAGGCAAAATGCGCTCGATGCTCCACGGCATCCCCATTCTGATAAAAGACAACATCGAAACCACCGACAAGATGCACACGACCGCGGGCTCGTGGGCGCTCTATGACGCGCCGACGCCGAAGGCGGATGCATTCATCGTGCAGAAGCTTCGCAAGGCGGGTGCCGTGATCATCGGCAAAACGAACTTGAGCGAATGGGCGAATTTCCGCTCGACCGGGACACCCACCCGCCAAACGAGCGGATGGTCGGGCCGCGGCGGCCAGACGAATATGCCCTATTTTCTTGATCAGAATCCGAGCGGCTCAAGCTCCGGTTCAGGCGTGGCGGTGTCTGCTAATCTCATATCGGTCGCTATCGGCAGCGAGACCAACGGCTCGATCATTTCACCGGCGGTGACGAACGGAATTGTCGGCATCAAACCGACCGTCGGTCTGGTCTCGCGAAGCGGCATCATTCCCATCTCGCATTCGCAAGACACTGCGGGTCCGATGGCACGGACAGTGACGGACGCCGTGATCGTGCTCACAGCGATCGCCGGTATGGACAAGAACGATCCAGCGACCCTCATTGTCGACAAGCCCAGGCCGAAAGACTACACAAAGTTCCTCGACGCCGGCGGCCTGAAAGGAGCACGACTCGGACTCGTTACTTTCCAACCGCAACGGCCGGTCATGCTCGACGCGTGGAAAGCATTCTACGAGCCGTTCATTCAAAAACTCCGCGACGCCGGTGCGATACTTGTCGATGTTAAATTCCCCGACTTCGGCCAGACGGCCGGCGCGGATCGCCTTGCCGTACTCGAATACGAATTCAAGGCAGATCTAAATAAGTATCTCGCCGTTCGCGGCGGGCCGAACAAGACCCTCGCCGACATCATCAAATTTAACGAGAACAACAAAGATAAGGAGCTCCAGATATTTGGTCAGGAGCTGTTTACCCAGTCTCAGGCCAAGAGCGACTTAACCGACAAGGCTTACACGGACGCGCTGGCACGGGTCAGAAAACAAACGCGCGAGGACGGCATCGACGCGATACTGATTCAGAATAAACTGGACGCGATTGTAGGCCCGACCGCCGGACAGTCGTGGAGCATCGCAGCCGTCGCCGGGTATCCGTCGATCACGATTCCTCTTGGCTTGCGCGACATACCGGCCGCAGCCGCGGCAAATAACATCCCGGCGTCCACGGCAAGCACTCAGGCGGCGGGCATGTTCTTTTTCGGCACGGCCTGGAGCGAGCCAAAGCTGATCAAATACGCCTACGCTTTTGAGCAACTTACAAAAGGCCGCGTCACTCCGCAGTTTCTGCCGACGTTTCCTAAGAAGAATTAAGTTATGGGCTAAGAACTAGTGCGGAATACTGTCAATTTTTCGACTATCAAAAACAGTTTTTATCGTGCTGGATTCTGTATCAAGTCCATCATAATCTTCCGATACATATATCCCCATCACTTCTCCGGTGGCCTTCATGACAACGTCTAGTTGGGAGCTTTCGTTTTCATTAACAATAAAATTCTTGAGCCTGTGTTGCTTAAAGCCAGACGATGTAACCTCTAGCTTATAAATTCCAGCTGATACTCCTTGGATATGATAATTTCCATCGGCATCAGATCTGGAAATCACTTCGTGTCCAGCCAAAATCAGAACTATTTTTGCTCCGGGTATAACAGCTCCATTTTGGTCATAAACGGTCCCGCTCAATGCACTTTTTTCACTAACACTAACGGTTCGGGTAATCTTCACTTTTGAAGCATCTATTGGTTTATTGTCATCCTTTTGTCCAAACGAAAAGGAAAACAGGCCGGGGACCGCCGCCAGAGTTGCCCCGACAAAACGAGCTACACGTTTCTGAATCGCACGCAACCCAACAGGACAATCTTTGGTCAAAACAGTTCCATCCGAGCGACGGTATAAACGCACACAGAGCCGAGTTTTATTTGCTCCGACCAATTTCTCGACCTCGGCCGTGTTTAGCGCGGCTACGTTATAAACATTCAGACTACAGAGATCGCAATGCCGCGTCCGGTCATCTCCCGCCATGCTGTCCCATGGAACATGGCATGGCGAGGCGATCCGCAGACTGTTTATATTGAATTTTTTGTCGCTCATTTTCTAATATCCGTCTGTTTCTTTCGGATGCGATGAGTTTCAGTATTAGTTGCTTTTGGCCGAAACGTTTCTGATACAATGCAAGTCTAACTTAAATGCAGTTTGCAGATTTTATCAGGCAAAATTGGCTCGAACTGCTCACGTTGACGGGTGAGCATATATTCCTCGTGTTTATCTCGACCGGATTGGCTATCTTGATCGGCGTGCCGCTGGGGATTTTGCTGACGCGGATCAGATCGCTGCGAACACCGGTCCTCGGCTTTGCAAATATTATGCAGACGGTGCCTAGCCTGGCGCTGTTTGGGCTGCTGATACCGATCCCATTTATCGGCGGTATCGGCGCGCGGACGGCGGTTATCGCTCTTGCGCTTTACGCTTTGCTGCCGGTCATTCGCAATACCGTGACCGGAATCCTCGGCATAGACCCAAAAATCAGCGAGGCAGCGGTGGCAATGGGGATGACCAATTGGCAGCGTTTGAAGATGGTCGAGCTGCCGCTCGCAATGCCGGTGATGCTGACGGGCATTCGAGTAGCGGTTGTCATTTCGGTCGGTGTGGCGACGGTCGCGGCGGCGGTCGGTGCCGGTGGTTTGGGCACCTATATTTTTCGCGGCCTGCGGCAAAACGATAATAATTTACTGCTTGCAGGTGCTTTGGCGTCGGCACTTCTGGCCCTTCTGTGTGATTTCGGCCTGGGCCAATTTGAAAAGAGCTACGCGATCGGGGAACGATCATCCTCGAGAAGAAAATTTGTTGGTCTCGGCGTTGTGGTGATCCTGGCAGCGGTCGTGGCACTCGGTTTTTTACCAAATTTCAGATCTCAAATTTCAAATTTCAAAGGTGATGCCGCGGACGCGAAAAAGATCGTCGTCGGCTCAAAGGATTTTACTGAATCCGTCATTCTCGCCGAGATCCTTGCGCAAATGCTTGAAAAACGCGGGGTCACAGTCGAGCGAAAGTTGGAATTAGGCGGTAATCTAGCTCACGACGGGCTGCTCTCAAAGCAGATCGATGTTTATCCCGAATACACCGGCACCGCCTACACGGCGATCCTAAAACACACGCCGATCACCGATCCGCAGACCGTTTATGATCGAACCAAAGCCGAATACGCAGGGAAGTTTGGTCTCGCGGTAAGCCCGCCGCTCGGATTTTCGAATGATTTTGCGATCCTTGTTCGCGGTGATGTCGCGCGAAAAAATAACCTCAAAACCATCTCCGACGCCGTGCCGTTCGCCAAAAACTGGCAGGCCGGATTCGGTCAGGATTTTATGTCGCGAGCCGATGGCTACGCTGGATTTTCAAAAGCTTACGGTTTCAATTTCAACAAACAGCCGCGCGAAATGGATCTCTCGCTCACCTACCGCGCCTTGCAATCCAGCGAACTCGATATCATCGCCGGCAATTCGACCGACGGCCTGATCGCCGCCCTCGACCTGTTTCAACTCGCCGACGATAAACACTACTTCCCGCCTTATCAGGCCGTTTTCATCGCGCGTCAGGATGCCGCCGAGACGCTCAACGAAACCTTCGACAAACTAAAGAACGCGATCTCGACCGACGAGATGCGGCTATTGAATTACGAGGTTGACGGCAACAAACGCACACCTAAGGATGTCGCCGCCGAATGGATAAGACAAAAGAATCTCTGATTTGAACGGCTAGGCATGGACTCCAAAAAGAGTGTGTAGATTTTTCCTACCGTCCAGAGTAACCCTGACGGATCGGCCCGTTGACTCTGGGACGATCCATTTCCGCGCGATCAATTGCTTCAAAAACGCTGACCCGAGTGACCCGGCTAAATGATATTGACGTTCGCTCCAATCGAGGCACTGTCTAGCAAATGCACGCCGCTCGCGTTTGAGCACATCAATATCGATTCCAAATTCACTAAACCAATTTGAGCCCGTCTTTGAAATCACAAAATCCTTCTTGCCCAGAGACACAAGGCCATTAGTCAGCATTGCTCCGACAATGTCAACAGCCAGCTTGCCAGCTAAATGGTCATAGCAGGTTCGCGCCATCCGAAAATCAGGCATTTGCGATCGCGGAAGAGGCTTACTCTTAGCGGCAGACGGAATGAGTGTTTCCATCGATTCGATAACGTGCGCTATTTGCGGATTTGCGATTGTGTAATAGCGGTGACGCCCTTGATTCGCGACCTTTAACATACCCGCATTTACCAACTTGCCCAAATGAAGACTAGCCGATTGCGGCGAGACATTGGAGAGAAAAGCCAGTTCACCTGCCGGTCTTGCCTGACCGTCAAGCAAATTCCACAACATTGTCACACGGGCCGGTTCGCCCAGCAAAACGGCCACTTCCACAAGTTCGTTAGAAACATCCATAGTTAAATCATAAATGAAATGTTATGGGAATGCCACTGTTATATTCAATTCTCAGATACAGAATGCACTGGCCCAATGGGCCACCGGGAGAACAAACATGAAAATCACCTGTCTCATCCGCTATCAGATTGATCCGTTCCAGAGAGATGTTTTCAAGAAGTATGCCGAGAGTTGGGGACCTATTATTCAACGATGCGGCGGCCACCTTGTCGGGTATTTTCTTCCTCATGAAGGAACAAATGATGTGGCCTGGGGCTTAATCGCATTCGATAGTCTTGCCTCTTATGAGGCATATCGAATACGCTTGAAGTCAGATCCTGAGGCGCGTCAGAATTTCGAGATGGCTCAGAGCAAGCGCCTAATCATCCGCGAAGAGAGAAACTTCGTGGAAGTAGTCGATGGAACCTTCGGCCTTCCCTCGACACTCAAATGAGCGTGAATCACCTTATGTTGAAACAAAATGAAAAGGGACAGGCATTTCGTGCTCTTCACGAGCGTGACAGCTCATTCATTATCCCGAATCCGTGGGATGTTGGAACCGCGCGGCTACTGGCATACTTGGGCTTTGAGGCGCTCGCAACAACCAGCGCCGGCTATGCCTTTTCTGTCGGCCAGCGCGACAACACGATTGAGCGTGACGAGATGATGGAGCATGTGTCCGCGATAGCGTCAGCCACTGACCTGCCTGTCAGCGCCGATCTTGAGAACGGTTTCGGTGACGCTCCCGAAGTCGTCGCTGAGACGATCAGGCTTGCTGCGGCTGCCGGACTTGTCGGCTGCTCGATCGAAGACATGTCTCGGCAGCCCGACCATTCCATTTACGAGCATGAATTTGCGGTTGAGCGGATCCGAGCAGCGGCAGAAGTCGTGCGTGGTCTGTCCTTTCCATTCACCTTGACGGCACGAGCAGAGAATTACCTGGTCGGGCGGCCTGACCTCGGCGACACGATCAAACGGCTACAGGCCTATCAAGAGGCGGGTGCCGATGTTCTTTACGCGCCCGGCCTTACCGGCAAGGAAGATATTGCCGCCGTGGTCAACTCATTGGATCGCCCGGTGAACGTCCTGATGGGACTGCAAGATGTTCAACTGAGCCTGGCCGAGATCTCAGCGATTGGAGTCAAGCGGGTCAGCGTCGGCAGTGCCCTGTCTCGCGCAGCTTTTGGTGGATTTCTTCGCGCCGCCCGGGAGATGCGTGAGCACGGCACCTTCACATTCGCAGACGAGGCGGTGAGCTATCGAGATATTAGCTCCATGTTTACGGCATGACCAAGGCTGCGCTCAAAGATGAAACTGAGAAATACAAGGAAGAAAAATTGGAATGGAGGCGATGTCACTTGGCTATCCAAGGTGGATTATGCCCACAATTCTATCGTCGATGCGAGCAAAGACATTTCGCTCCGAGTTGTCGCTGCCAAATGGCTTCGCAATAATTAGCTTGCTTATTTATTAAAAACCCTGTAGGCTCAATAGTTTGATAACTCCGTATCTCATTCACCGACGGTAAACACGCCCCAAACGTTGAGGCGCAATGGATAGTTCGAGAGACGGTACGTTTAATACTGTTAGAAGCGGTTCAATAATTTGAACCCTCGAGCGCTGTTCCTTCCTTGCCACCGTTACACTGAAGATCACTCCGCGTCAGATACTTCTTATTACATCCTGAAGACTTGTTTTGAGTTCCAGCTTTGGTTGGTTATCCGTGTGTATACCCGTTTAGGTTATGCTTACGCGGGGATCACAAAGGTTATAACTCAAAGCGATAGTGGTTTTTTAGTTGATAGAGATTTTTAATTACAAATGAATTTTAGAGATTTAGGCTTGCAGCCGTTTTTGACGGACAAATGCGAGCAGATGGGTTACACAGAGCCTACACCCATTCAAAAACAGGCTATTCCTTACATTTTAGACGGCGGTGACATTATCGGAACCGCCGAGACCGGAACCGGCAAAACAGCGGCATTTCTGCTGCCGATCCTTCAACACCTCAATGCGAAGCCGCAAAAAGGGACCTCTGTCCTGGTTGTGGCACCGACCCGCGAGCTGGCGAATCAGATCGACGCGGCTTGTCGTGACTTCGCCCCCAAACACATCCGCTGCACGTCGATCATCGGCGGCTCGGGTTACAAGAGCCAGATCGACGCCCTAAAACGCGGCGCCGATATCATCATCGCGACGCCCGGGCGGCTGATCGATCTGATGGAACAGCGGCTGATCAATTTTGAAAATTTGACGACGCTCGTCCTCGACGAGGCCGACCGGATGCTCGATATGGGCTTTTTGCCCGCAATTCGCAGAATCGTCAAAGCGATCCCGGCGAAACGCCAGACACTTTTCTTTTCGGCGACAATGGCTCCCGATATGGAGCGTATCGCGCGTTCGTTCGTGACCGATCCCAAATTCATCGAGGTCAGCCCACGCGGGCGGGCCGCGGTGACGATCGATCAGACGGCCTATCCGGTCGCACAGCATCACAAAACAGTTTTGCTGCTCGACCTGCTGGAAAAAGAGGATTTCGAACGCGTACTCGTTTTTACCCGCACAAAACGTGGTGCCGACCGCCTCGCCCACATCCTCGAAAAACGCGAGCATAAGTCTAACCGCATCCACGGCGACCGCTCACAGTCGCAGCGTGAAGCCGCACTTCGCAGTTTCAAATCCGGTAAGACTAACGTGCTCATCGCTACTGACGTTGCCGCACGCGGGATCGATATCGATTCCATATCACATGTGATAAACTATGACATACCAGAGGCACCCGAAGATTACGTTCACCGCATCGGACGAACCGGTCGCGCGGGAAGCCGGGGACGGGCGATCACGCTGTTTACGACTGCCGAAGAGCACTCGATGCGGGCGATCGAAAAATTGACTGGCCAAAACGTCGAACGGGTGCTGTTACCCGATTTTGGCGGTGAATTATCAAGTCACGCGGCTCCGGTGGTCAAAAAATACGTGCCGGTACAGAAACGGACGTTTCGTTCATTCAGGCCGCGACGCGGCAGGTAGTGTCAGTAGGGGCTCGTGTCAGTAGCCCGCACGTAAGTAAGGGCTCAACGACGCGGTAATAGTATCAGTAGCCCGCACGTAAGTAAGGGCTTAACAATGCGGTAGATGGCAAGATAGTAGAGAGGAAAGTGGATCATGGTAATGATAGTTGAAAAATATACGGCCGGCGAAACGGTCCCGATGATGTGTTGTGGTTGTGATGTCGAGACGGACCATTTGGTCGAGACTGTCACAAAACAGGGAAAGCTTACAAGGGCCATATGCCAGACCTGTGCAACGATCTCTACGTTTAGCCGGGGAGCCAAAACCGGTGTCACAATTGGCAACGCCAAGGCCCCATCCGAATATGACCGCACACGCAAATATAAAAAGGGACAGGCGATGATGCACAAGGTTTACGGCCACGGCGAGGTCACAGCGGTCATCGAACCGCAAAAGATCGACGTCCTCTTCGGCGACCAAACCCGCCGCCTAATCCACGCTCAGGTCTAACAAGCTTTAATATAGGCGCGAAAAAGCGGCTCGAAATATCGGGCCGCTTTTTTCGTTTTTGTTCGAATGTGTTATCGTCTGCCGCGGAACAGCAGGCCGAGGACCAGGCCGACGGCGGCTGAGATGAGGATTGTTTGGCCGGGTTTTTGGCGGGCAAATTCCTTGGCGTCCTCGATCAGTTCTTTGGGGTCTTTGTTCGAAAGATCCTTAAATTTGTCGCCGGCCGCCGTAAATTTATCGCTTGCAAAATCCTTTGCCTTTGAGGCCGCGTCTTTTATTTTTTCGCCGTATTCCTGTGCTTGCATCTTCAGATCTCCTAAAAATTCGTCGTCCGTTACGTTCTCAGTGCCGATGGCCGGCACCAGGCCATGTTCCAATTCCTTTTCCGCCTTTTTTACTTCTGCTTCAAATTCCGACATATAAAATAAGTCCTCCGCTGGTTATGATCTCAAATAAAGCGTCCAATCGGATGATCCTCATCCGTTATTAGTTGTAACGAAATTTATATTAATAAAGTTCGTAGATTCAGGGAGCCTGGGATTCCGGGATTCCGGTTGACAAGCGATGTCACAAAATGCGAATCTATCAAAATCGGTAAGTAAGCACTTACTTTGAACGGAGATATTTTGATCAACGAACTTTTAACATCTGACCACCCTGGGCGAATGACGGGCGCGGGGCGCCGCGAGCAGATATTGCAGACGGCCGTTACCCTGTTTTCGCAGCGTGGTTTTAAAGGCACGACAACCAAAGAGATCGCCCTTGCCGCCGGCGTTTCTGAGGCGATGGTTTTTCGTCATTTTGCAAAAAAAAGTGAGCTGTACGATGCGATTTTGGGCGATAAATCATGTCACGACGGCATACGTTTTCCGTGGGAGGGAAACCCCGTCCTGCACGAGGCGATAAAAAACAAGAACGATTACGCGGTGTTTTTTAATATCGCTCTAAACGCCCTGATCAAGCAGCAGGCGGACGAAAACTTTATGCGGCTCTTGTTTTATTCCGCGTTGGAAGAGCATGAGCTGGCAGACCGTTTTTTTGACGAGTTTGTCGCCCGTATATACGAATTCATCGGCGATTACATAAAAGAGCGTCAACGAGATGGGGCGATGCGCGATATTAACCCTCGCGTAGCCGTCCGGGCGTTTCTGGGGATGTTAATACACCATTCGCTTCACAATATCTTATGGGACAAAAAATGCCGTTTATTGGATATATCGAACGAAGAGGCCGCAAAGAATTTTGCTGAGATATTGTTAAAAGGGATCAAATCGTAAAGCGTGAGAGATAAGACAACCATCATGAGAGACAAGAAAGTACGGGTATCTATGGCGATCGCTATTCTGGCGGGATTGATCGCCGCGACGGGCTGCGGCTCACGCACCGGAGCGGCAAATTCAAATGCGAATACGCAGACCCAGATCGTTGACGTAAAAACAATCCAGGCCGTCGTCAAACCGATCCCCACGTATTTTGAGGCTACCGGCAATCTAGTGGCCGAGGAGCAGACCGATGTTGCACCCGCTGTCGCGGGTAAGATCACGGAGGTAAATTTTGACGTCGGCAGCTTTGTGCAAAAAGGCAGCGTCCTCGTCAGGCTTGACGACCGAGACGCCCGCATCCGGCTCGAACAGTCCCGCGATCAGGTCGAGCAGCAGCGAAAGGCTGTAGATCAGGCGGTAGCCGGGCTGCGTCAGGCCCAGGTCAGGCTCGGCGTAAAGGATGGCGAAACTTTTAACATCGAGACTTTTTCACAGGTCAAATCAATTAACGCGCAGTTGGTTTTGGCAGAAAAAGAGCTTCAGCGAACTGAACATCTGGTGACTACTGGAGACGTTTCACGCTCCATTCTCGATCAACGCAGATCAGCGCGCGACACCCTTCTCGGCCAGCTCGACGAGGCCCGCTCTAACGCAGCCGTGGCTGTAAAGGCGATAAATGCGGCCCAAACGCAGGTTTCGACCGCCCGATCAGGCATTGCAACGGCACAGACGCAGGTCGAGGCGGCGCAAAAAGCCGTCGGCGACGCCACGGTTTATGCCCCGATCAGCGGTTACATATCGGAGCGCATCGCCAATCCCGGGGCGTATATCAGTCCGAGCGCGCCAAACGCCAAGATCGCAACCATCGTCCGCACCTCGCCGCTGCGTATGAGAATAGATGTTCCCGAGCAATCCATCGGCAAGGTCGCCGTCGGACAGAGCATCTCGCTCCAGACAAGCGCTTATCCGGATCGCAATTTTGCCGGCACGGTGGCGCGTATTTTGCCAAACGTGAATGTGCAGGCACGAACGTTGACGGTCGAGGCTGAGGTCGCTAACAGCGACGGTCTCTTAAAACCTGGACAATTTGCAACCGTCCGCATCACTCAGACAAAGGCGGAAAACGCAATAATGATACCCGTCTCGGCGGTAAAAACCGAAGGCGACATTAACAAGGTCTATGTCATCAAGGACGGCGCCGCCCGCGAGCATCTGGTCCAGCTAGGCCTGCTCGAAAACGACATGATCCAGGTAAAAACCGGCGTTGCCGAGGGCGATGCTATCGCCAACGGGAATATGAATGAATTGTTTGACGGCGTATTGGTCCGGGCAAACTAGTCCAGAGTCCAAAGTCCAAAGTCGATTGACGAGTAAACTTTGGGTAAGCAAACGGAAGAAGGTATATGGCGAAAATAGAAAAATTTGAAGACATCGAATCATGGAAGTTCGCTCGTGACACAACGCGATTGATCTATGAGGTTAGTTCAAAAGGTGATTTCAGCCGCGATTTTGCCCTAAGGGATCAGATTAGAAGGTCTACGATCTCGATAATGTCGAATATAGCGGAAGGTTTTGAACGCGGCGGCGACAAAGAGTTTGTTCAGTTCCTTGCGATTGCAAAAGGCTCGTGGGGCGAAGCTCGCGCGCAGATGTAAGTCGCTATCGACCAAGCATATGTGACCTCGACCGAATTTGAGGTAATTTACTGCAAATTGACTGAAACGGGCCGCTTGATCGGCGGACTTATGAAATATCTACTCCAGTCTGACTTGAAAGGGAGTAAATATCGGTAGGCTTGGAGCCCGACTTTGGACTCTGGACTTTAGACTCTGGACTTAAGATTATGCAGTGGTTAGCAGAAATTTGTGTTAAGCGTCCTGTTTTCGCGACGATGTTGATTATGTCGCTGGTCGTGGTCGGGGCGTTTTCGTTCCTGAGCCTCGGTGTTGATCTTTTTCCAAAGATCGATTTTCCGACGATCACCGTCACGGTCACCAATCCGGGAGCGTCACCTCAGGAGATCGAGACCGAGATATCGGACAAGATTGAGGAAGCCGTCAATACCATCAGCGGCATTGATGAGCTGCGCTCAAGCTCGATAGAGGGCGTATCGCAGGTATTTGTCCAGTTTGTGCTGGAAAAGGATGTCAACGTCGCGGCCCAGGAGGTCGAAAATCGAGTCCAAACCGTCATCCCTCACCTACCGGAAACAGCCAAGCAGCCCACCGTTCAAAAACTCGATACCGATGCTGCTCCGGTTCTGAGGATCTCGGTTTCGGCCCCGACCTCGCTTCGCGAGGTAACCGAGACGGCCAAGCACAAGATCAAAGAGCGGATCGAGGCCGTCAACGGCGTCGGCCAGATCACGATCATCGGAGGTCAGGAAAGGCAGATCAATATCTGGGTCGATCCCGACAAAATGCGTGCGTATAACGTGACAGCGGCCGAGATTTCGGCTGCGCTAAAGATTCAAAATATGGAGTTCCCGAGCGGGCGGCTCGACGAGGGGCAAAAAGAAACTGCCGTCCGCACAGTCGGCAAGATCCAAAAACCATCGGAATTTAACGAGGTTTTCGTCGCCACCCGCGGCGGTTATCAGGTAAAGATCAAGGATCTCGGCTATACCGAAGACGGCGGCGAAGAGATCAGATCCGAAGCCCGCCTCAACGGCCAGCCGGCCGTGACCTTGATCGTATCAAAACAATCCGGCCAGAACACGGTCGCCGTCGCGCGCGAGATCAAATCGCGTCTGAAAGAGATAGAGACGACCCTGCCAAAGGGTTATCAGATGCGGATCATCGGCGACAACTCGATCTTTATCGAGAATTCGCTTCGTTCGATCGAGGAGCATCTGATTCTCGGCTCGATCCTCGCTTCGATAGTCGTTTTTCTTTTTCTGTGGAGCTTTAGATCGACCTTTATCGCGGCGATGGCGATCCCGACGTCGATCATTTCGACCTTTGCGCTCGTTTATGCGATGGGTTACACGCTCAATCAGATCACTATGCTCGCGCTGACTCTGATGGTCGGCATCGTCATCGATGATGCGATTGTCGTGCTCGAGAATATCTACCGGTTTGTCGAGGAAAAGGGGATGAACCCCTTTCAGGCGGCAATCGAGGCTACCCGCGAGATTGGCCCGGCCGTTATGGCGACAACGCTCTCTCTGATGGCCGTTTTTGTGCCGATCGGATTTATGCAGGGTATTGTCGGCAAATTTATGTCGAGCTTTGGCTTGACCGCGTCGTTTGCAGTCGGTGTTTCGCTGATCGTCTCGTTCACAATGACGCCGATGCTCGCCGCAAGGCTCATCAAGCCGAAGAAAAAAGTCGAGAGTCGGGAGTCGGAAGTCTTGAGCACAGAGCAAGACGAAGCCGGATCAGCCCAAGACTCAAGACTCAAGACTAAAGACTCGTCCGACTCAAAATACACCGGCTGGTTTCGCTATGTGGACAACGTTTATGCGTGGCTGCTGCGGTTCTCGATGGGCCATCGTTGGGTGATCCTGACGCTCGTTGCGCTTGTTTTCATCAGCATTGTGCCGCTGTTTATGTTTGTCGGCAAGAATTTTCTGCCGGTTGACGATCAATCGCAGTTTGAGGTGGCGATCCGCACGCCCGAGGGAACGAGCCTCGGTGCAACATCGCAGATCTTTGAGCGAATCGCTGCCGAGATCCGCAAACTGCCCGGCGTGACCGATACTCTCTCGACCGTCGGCGGCGGCCAGCAACTGGTCGTCAACTCGGGCTCGATCTATATAAAGCTCTCTGACATCGGCGACCGCGCAAAATCGCAGCAGGATCTGATGACCGACGCCCGCAACCTATTAACCAAATTTCCGAAAGAGTACAGGACGTCGGTTCAGCCCGTTGCGGCATTCTCGGGCGGCGGTTTTAGAAACGCGAATGTGCAGTTTATGATCGCCGGCCCCGATCTGAAAAAACTCGATGAGTATTCGTCAAAACTGCTCGAAAAGATGAAAACCATCCCTGATGCCGTGGACGTCGACTCGACGCTGATCAGCGGCAAGCCGGAATTGCAGCTCGAGGTTGACCGCGACACCGCCGCCGATCTGGGCGTGAGGGTTGGCGACGTTTCGCAGGCGTTAAATACGCTTGTGGCCGGACTTGACGCCACCACTTTTAATCAGGGGGCCGACCAATATAATGTCACGGTCAGGGCGATCAACCCGTTTCGCACAAGCGTCGAGGGGCTAAACCGAATGATTATTCCCTCGACAAAATTGGGTTGGGTAACGCTTGACCGCTTAGTAAAATCCACCGCCGGAACCGGTCCCAGCTCGGTTGACCGGACAAACCGCCAACGGCAGGTGACCTTGCTCGCGAATACGCGACCCGGCGGCTCGGCGACGGCGATTACGGATGCGATCAACCAATATGTAAAGGAACTTAATATCCCGGTCGAATATAAGACTGGTTATGTTGGGCAATCAAAAGAATTGGGCAAAGCATTCTTTTACTTCTTGCTTGCTTTCCTCCTTTCGTTCATTTTTATGTATATCGTGCTGGCCGCCCAATTCGAATCGTTTATCCACCCGATTACGATTCTTTTGACATTGCCGCTGTCGATCCCGTTCGGAATATTCGCTCTGCTGGTAACTGGACAGTCGGTGAATATCTTCTCCGGCCTCGGCCTGCTGCTTTTGTTTGGCGTTGTCAAAAAGAATGCAATTCTACAGATCGATCACACCAATGGGCTTCGCTCAAAGGGCATGAGCCGTTACGACGCGATCATACAGGCAAACCGCGACCGTTTGCGCCCGATCCTGATGACGACGATCGCGCTCGTCGCGGGCATGATTCCGCTGGTTGTCTCATCCGGTGCCGGATCGGGAACAAACCGCTCGATCGGCGTGCTCGTGGTCGGCGGCCAGACGCTCTGTCTGCTGCTGACTCTGCTTGCCGTGCCGGTTTTTTACTCGGTATTTGACGATCTGGCCGAGCTGCGTTTGTTCAAATATGTCAACAGCTTTGCAACCTGGCTGTTTGGCGGGATGAAACGGCGGCTGGCGGCGGCTACTGGCTCGATATTCAGCAAGCAATAATAGCCAAAACAAAGTTTTATATGCAGCGGCATTTATACATTCTAATTATCAGTGTGCTCATCCTGGCGGCAATGGAAGCCCGCGCTCAAACGCCGACCCCGACACCGACGCCTGTCGCGACCGACAATCAAAAAGTAAAACCAGAGGAAATTACGGGCGTGCCGTCGATTGCTCCCGATTACGCCTCGGCGGAGCGAAATCTGCCTGATCTGGGTCGCGTCGGAGTGGATAGTGCAAACCAACGGACGTTAACTTTGCAGGAAACGCTTGAGATCGCCATCGATAACAACCGCGACATCGAGATCACGCGCAAAACCGAGTCGATGGCCGAGTTTGACCTAAGAACGGCCCGGGCCTTTTACCAAACACGCCTCACCGGCCAGACGTATTACGAACGCTCGACCGTGCCAAATGTCAGTATTTTTAGCAATAATCAAAAGACGACGCAGGGGACGTTTCTCGGTAATGCCGCGCTCCAAGGCTACGTACCAAATTATGGAACGATTTTAACCGGCACGTTTAACAATACCCGCCTCACGACCGATAATCCGATCAGCATTCTCAGCCCGCAATTGAGTTCGAGCCTCGGCTTTAACCTGTTGCAACCTCTTTTTCGCGGGCGAAAATTTGACCAACAGCGGCGGACGATTGAGATCGCTAAGCGAAATATAAATTTAACTGACACGCAGTTTCGCCAAAAATCGATCGACATCGTAGCGGGCGTCCAGCGTGGATACTGGGATCTGACCTATGCTCTACGCAATCTACAGGTGCAGCGTGACGCCGTCCGCGATGCCAAATCCCAGCTTGAGCACAACCGCCGTCTGGTCGCCGACGGCCAACTCGCACCTATCGACATCGTTGCCGCCGAGACACAGGTCGCCAATTTTGAACAGGCGGTTTATGACGCCCTAAATACAGTCAACCTTGCCGAAAATGTGCTAAAAGGCCTGATCTCGCCAAACCGGAACGATCAAATCTGGAGCCAATCTCTTGTTCCGGTCGATACGGTCGAAATCACGATCCCGAATACCACTTTGACCGAGGCCATGGATACCGCGCTTCAAAACCGGCCGGAAATAGCGATCAACAAAACGCAAAAAGAGATAAACGCTATCGATCAGCGGCTCTATCGCGATCAGAAAAAACCGCAGATCGACTTTATCGCAAGCTATTCGACGTCCGGTATCGGCGGCGGCCAAAACTCTAATTTCAGCCCGTCCTTTCCGACGCCGTGCGTGGTAAATCCGGCGTCGCCGGCGTGTGCCCAGCAACAGGCAAATCTCGCTTTGCTGACAGGCAACCCCTTAAGCGGCATTTTTGCCAACCGTTATCCGGTTTTTCGACTTGGCGTCAATTTCAATATTCCGCTCTTTGGCGACAAGACGGCGAAAGCCCAGCTCGGCCGTTCGCTGGTCGAAAGCGAGCGCCTCGACGTCCAGCGCGAACAGGCCGAGCAAAACATTCAGATAGATGTGCGAAACGCTCTGCAGGCGATCCGCACCGGCGAGGCCCGTCTGCGTGCCGCCGCCATCGCCCGCGAAAATACCGCAAAACAATACGACTCAGAGCAGCGAAAGCTCGACAACGGCCAATCGGATGTCTATAAGGTTTTAGACCGGCAAACCGCCCTCACAGCCGCCCGCAGCAATGAACTCCGTGCCCGCACCGAGCTAAACAAGGCCATCGCAGACCTCCAGCGGGCCACCGGCAACTCTCTGAAAGAAAATAATATCGAGCCGAAATTGAAGAAATGATTACTGTTTACATCACCGAATTCGGCAGCGTGGAAAATCTCGAGATTTGCGAGATCCCCGACCCGCCTCAACCGAAAAATACGCAGGTGCTTGTCCGCGTCCGTGCCGCCGCTCTTAACCGTGCCGACCTGCTCCAGGTCAGCGGCAAATATCCGCCGCCGCCCGGTTACTCGCCAAATATACCCGGTCTCGAATTCGCCGGCGAGGTCGCAGCGATCGGCAGCGATGTTAAAAAATGGCAGGCGGGCGACCGCGTTTTTGGCATCACCGCTGGCGAGGCTCAGGCTGAATTTCTTTTGTCCGATGAGAGTTTGCTCACGCGAATTCCCGATAATCTTGGCTTTACAGAGGCTGCCGCTGTTCCTGAGGCTTTTATCACGGCCCAGGACGCGATTTTTACGCTCGGCGAACTAAAAGCGGGTGAAACCCTTCTGATTCATGCCGTCGGATCCGGCGTCGGCTTGGCCGCTCTCCAGCTTGCCAAAGCAAAAGGAGCCACGGTCATCGGCACATCGCGAACCGCTAACAAACTGGAAAAATGCAGTAAATTTGGGCTTGATGCTGCTATCAAGACCGGTGAGGCCGCAGATTTTGCCAAAACTGTAAAGGAAAAGACCGGCGGTCGCGGCGTCGATTGCATACTCGATCTCGTCGGCGGGGCGTATTTTGAGCAAAATCTTGAATCATTGGCTCTCAAGGGACGCTTTGTGCTGGTCGGCCTGACATCGGGCCGGACGGCTGAGTTTAACCTCGGCATCGCACTGCAAAAACGCCTGCGAATAATCGGAACCGTTCTTCGCGGACGACCGACAGACGAAAAGGCCGAGGCAACACGCAAGTTTACCGATGAAGTCCTGCCATTACTGGAATCCGGCAAAATTAGGCCAAATCTCGATCGTGTCTTCGCGGCCAAAGACGCAGTTGCAGCCTATAAATATCTGGGATCAAATGAGAGTTTTGGAAAGGTGGTTTTGGAATTTTAGCCTTATCAGCCCCGTATTATGGGCGGATACGCTCCGCCACTTCGTCCGTGACGATGCACAACCCTGGGGCATCGTAAGAATCTAGTTCTGACATCAACGCGGCAGCCTGTTTATAAGTCAGTCCGCCGGCCTCCACTTGCGTAAACGAGATCACCGACCAACGCGGATCGTCCAGTTCGCAATCGGACGCCATCGGAAAGGCTGAGCCGCTTTCGACCTCAATTTCCCGTGTTTCTCTATAATTGTTTGACGCCTGATTTTCCATCCTTTTATTAAGATGCAAAATCCCCGACCTCATTTCCTGTATCTTCATGCGTTTTACGCCGCGTTCAACCAAATCTAACATATCGCCCAAACCTATGTAAATGATTTTTTAAGTGCAGCGGCAGCGCATTATATGTCCGGGTTAGTTAGGCAATCAACATATTTTTGACGATTGACGGAGCAACTGAATTCAGACGGTTGTCGTTTATAACACCCTCGATTATGCCACAGAACACGCAGGTTTTGAAGATTTTTTCTAATCACTGCCCCGTCTCGGCCCGGCCTATCAGGTCAGGGTAGCCACACACTCATAACGTCCCGTTTATCCGGTACCTGAGTTTTTTTGAGCGCATTTTCGGGATATTCGGCATATCGGCGGCGGACTTGCTAGAATGAGAGTGTAGGTATGCTTTACAGAAAATCGATTTTTATCACGGGGTTTCCCGGTTTTATAGCCAGCCGACTGGTCGAGCGTCTCGCGGGGGCGGAAACGCAGTTCTTTTTGCTCGTTGAACCAAAGTTTGTCAAAAAGGCGATGGCCGAGGCCGAGGAGATCGCGGATTTTACAAATACGCCGCTCGAGAGCTATGTGATCGTTGAGGGCGACATCACACAGCCGAATCTGGGCATCACGGAGAAGGATCTCGAAACCATCAAATACGAGACAACAGATGTATTTCACCTCGCCGCCGCGTATGACCTCGCCATTAAAAAAGAATTGGCCTACAGCGTCAATCTCGACGGGACAAAAAATGTCAACGACTTTGTCCCCTCGATAAAAAGCCTGAATCGTTACAATTACGTATCAACATGCTATGTTTCGGGCAAGCGAACGGGAGCGATCCTCGAAACCGAGCTCGTGCACGACGCCGGTTTTCATAACTTTTACGAGGAAACCAAATATCTGGCCGAAGCGGAGGTCGAAAAATTAAAGGCCGATCTGCCGGTGACGATTTTCCGGCCGTCGATCGTCGTCGGCGATTCGAAAACGGGCGAGACGGCCAAATATGACGGCGTATATTACCTGATACATTACCTGCGCAAGGCCCCGGCGCTATTCCGCATTTTAAATCCCGGCAATAAAATTGCGCGGCTTAATCTCGTTCCGGTCGATTTTGTCGTCGATGCGATCACCGCTCTCTCACGCGACAAACGCGCCGTCGGCAAGACAATCGCGCTTGCCGATCCCGACCCTTTGACCACAGCCGCTCTTTTCGACGTGATCGCAAGGGATATGACCGGACGCAAATCGGAATTTAGCCCGCCGCCCGGTTTTGTCAAATGGTTTCTAAACAGCCCCGTTTCGCCGCCCATAACCGGCCTGCCGCACCACGGCGTCCCGTATTTTTTCATTTCGCAGACATACGATACCGGCGTTGCAAATAAACTGCTCGCCAAACATGGCATCCAATGTCCTGATTTTCACAGCTATGTCGCGAATCTGCTTGATTTTGTAGAAGAGAATCCGAAACTCTAGATTCTGTCTTGTGTTCCGCTTTGCTACACCCCAGGCTTTAATATATGTCGCCGTTGGCGACAGGAACCAATGCATATTTTTCGGCAATTCGGGCATCATAAATATATAAAATGAAGATGCCTTATACTCGAATCGCCGTTTTTGTTCTCGCTTTGACCTGTGTCTTTGCGGTGACTGGTTCCGCCCAGAGCGGCCGCGTCCAGCCCGTTGCTACGCCTACACCCGTTGACGAGACGCTCCACGTCGTCACAGAGGAGATCAAACTCAACGTGCTCGCCTTTGACGAGAATGGCAATTTTTTTCGCGACGTGACGGCAAACGACCTTGTCATCACCGAAAATAATATCCTCCATCAACCGGCAAGCGTCCGGCGGCTGCCGGCTAACGTTCTGGTCGTAATGGATACCGGCGGCGAGATGCGCGTTGTAAAATCGCTCGATCTGACACGCCGGGTTGCCCGCGGCGTGATCGACGCCTTACGCCCCGGCGATTCGGTTGCGATAATGCAATATAGCGATAAACCTGAAATAGTCAGCGAATGGACAACGGACAAAACCCAAACGATCGCCGCGATTAAACACACAAATTTTGGCCGAAAGTCAGCATTTGTCGATGCCTTAAAATTCGCAACCGATCTCCTTTTAAAACAGCCGCTCGAAAACAAGCATCTCGTCCTGATAACCGACGGCACCGACAGCGGCGGCCGCTCATCCGACAAATTTGACGCCATTCAGCGTCTGCTCGCGACCAATATCAGCGTCCACGTCCTCAGCTATACAGGGATGGAAGTCGCTGACATCGAACCCCGCGCAAAAGCCACGTCAAATACCCCGCCGCCAAAAGCGATGCCCGACGAGATCGCCGCCACGCTGCCAAACGGCGTCAGAAACAAGGGCGTCAAGATCGGCCCGACGATCAATACTGACCGGGCAATGCTCAAAACAATCAAGGCCCGAAAGGCCGATCTCGAAACGAGCCAGCAGCAACTCGAAAAACTCGCCGAGGGCACAAACGGCGAATTTATTCTACCCAACTCACCCGACGAAATGACCGAAAAGGGCGCACTGGTAGCTCGCATGATCGATTCGTCTTACGTCGTCACTTATACGCCAAAAATACAGGTCGTCGGAACCCGCGGCATCGCCGAGCGAAATATTGAGGTCACCTCAAAACGCCCCGGCCTCATCGTCCAGGCCCGCCGAAAGCTGCTCATAGGCTCGGAAAACAAAAAATAATATATAGAACACGCAACAACTTTACAATATTTATAATTAGACTTATTCTAATTATAAATGGATGTAGCAATGATTGGAGATACGGGTTTGACGCGGCAGCGTGAGGTTGTGCTGCAAGTTATCCGCGACAGCGAGAGCCATCTGACGGCCAATCAGGTTTTTACAAATTCAAAAGCTCTGCTGCCGAGCATAAGCTTTGCGACGGTTTATAACAGTTTGCGGTTTTTGAAAGAAGCCGGACATATCGCCGAGATACAGTTTGGAAATGGGGCGAGCCGCTTTGACCGGATCACGTCGCGGCACGATCACGCCATCTGCACAAAATGCGGCAAACTCGCGGATATAGAGTTAAAACATCCGCCAAAGCTATTTAAAAAGGCTGCAAAGGCGTCAAAGTTCAAACCCGAGTATTTGGAATTTACATTAAGGGGCATCTGTCCCGACTGTATAGAAACTTAAACGCAGAGATCGCAGGGAACGCAGAGAAGATATAAAGCACTTATTCAGTTTACTCAGCGGTCACTGCGGCCTCTGCGTTAAAACATCGACAAAACAAGGAGTTAGATAAAGAAATGTCAACAGGTACAGGAACTGCAACAGAAAACACGGTCACGCTGGCTAAGGTCGGCCAGCCGGCACCGGATTTTAATATGCCGTCGACGAAAGACATCGAGACGTTGAAGGAGAATGTAAAGCTCGCCGACTATAAGGGAAAATGGCTCATCATGCTTTTTTACCCGCTCGATTTCACGGGTGTGTGCTCGACCGATCTGACGCATTTTTCGGACAGGTTTGACGAGATCAGCGGCCTTGGAACCGACGTTCTCGGCGTCTCGACCGACTCGGTTCACTCGCACCGCGCGTGGTTGCGAGCTCCGAAGGAAAACAACGGACTTGGCGACATTAAGTACCCGATCGCTTCGGACCCGGGCGGTAAGTTAGCCCGGCAATACAACATCCTCATCGAGGAAGCGAATATCGCTCTCCGCGGCCTTTTCATCATCGATCCAGAGGGCGTGCTGCAATATTCGGTCATCAACACCCCGGCTATCGGCCGCTCGGTCGATGAAACTCTGCGCGTGCTCCAAGCTCTGCAAACCGGCGGCTTTTGCGCAGCAGATTGGAAGCCGGGTCAGGCAAATTTATAAGTGTAAGACGTGTCAGTAGCCCGCACGTAAGTAAGGGCTCTTTTACCGCGATGGCCCTTACTCACGTGCGGGCTACTGACACAACGGCAAAAAAATCAAAAATAAAAAGGTAAATCACAATGGGAAACAACACAGAACATAATGGTAATGGCTCCAAATGCCCGTTCACGGCCGGAGCGATAAAGTTTACGACCGAGAGCAGCCGCACGAACCGCGACTGGTGGCCGAGGTCACTGAATTTGAACATACTCCGTCAGCATTCAGGTAAATCCGATCCGATGGGCGCTGGATTTGATTATGCAAAAGAGTTTA
>JBBRQM010000018.1:0-49747 GCA_038226395.1 Pyrinomonadales bacterium
GGCAGCCGCACTCGCTTTTTCCTGACAAAATTTTGGATTAAAACTTTTTCCTCGATCATAAAATGCTCTTTTCCGTGTTCCGCAATTAAAAAGATATTTTAGCATCTGTCGGCCTAAAACTCATTTGACAAACTACCACCGTTTTTCTAAATTCAGAATTTAGACTTTTTTGTAATGATTCAAATTCCGGGAAAATATGGTGTTAAACTATAATTTTATGAAGGATCTTTCGATTACGACAAAACTTGTGCATTCTGGCGAGCGGCGAAACCCGCCCGCAGGCCAGCCCACCGCGACCCCGATTTATACCACTTCGACCTATACTTATCCGACCATGGCCGAGATGGACGAGGTTTTCGCTGGCGAAGGCGGAGATTTTGTCTATTCGCGGTACGGAAATCCTACCGTAGCCGCTCTTCAGGAAGCTCTCGCCGTGATCGAAAACGGCAAAGTCGCGATCGCTTACGGATCGGGAATGGCGGCTATCCACGCCGCTTTGATGGCTTGCGAACTTGAGCCGGGCTCGGTTATTCTGGCTTCGCAGGATCTCTATGGAGCGTCCAATGACCTGCTGAACAAGATTCTTGGGCCGCTCGGCATCAAGACCAAAACCGCCGATTTCAACGATCTCGACGCACTGCGATCAACCGCAGTGGAAGTTAATCCGCGGGTGCTTTTGGCCGAGACGATCTCAAACCCGCTGCTCAAGGTTTGCGATATTGCAGCGGTTGCCGAAATAGCCCACGGTGCGGGTGCTCGTCTGATTGTCGACAATACTTTTGCTTCGCCGTATCTGTGCCGGCCACTGGATCTCGGTGCGGATTTTACGGTTCACAGCGCAACAAAATATCTCGGCGGCCACGCCGATGCAATGGGCGGGATCGTCGTGTCGAACGAGGAAACGGACGCTCCGGCATTGATCGGCATCTTGAAGCTGGTTGGCGGCGTCCTCAGCGTATGGGAGGCCCATCATATCCTTAGGGGCGTAAAAACTCTCGCGCTCAGGCTTGAGCGGCAATGTCAAAATGCGCAAGTCCTCGCCGAAACGCTAACAAAGAATGAACTGATCGACGCGGTCTATTATCCCACGCTTTCCGGCGATAAATCGCTTGCCAGCCGGGTGCTTCGCGAACCCTTTGGCGGAGCGCTCGTAACGATCCGGCTTAAGGACGATACGCGCGAAGCCGCCTGGCGGTTTATGGATTCGCTGGAGATTTGTGTCCGGGGTACGAGCCTGGGCGACGTTTACACGTTGGTTTCGCATTCGGCGTCCTCGTCGCACCGCGAACTGTCGCCAAAAACACGCTCCAATCTAGGAATAACCGACGGCCTCGTGCGTATATCTGTTGGCATCGAAGACGTAAATGACATTATTTATGACATCGAAAAAGCCCTCGGAACCTAATCTGGGAATATGATCGCTTTGACGGAAAAACTTATAAAAGAGATCGAAGCGCACGGCGAGAGTACGTATCCAAACGAGTGCGGCGGTATGTTGATCGGGGCTTTTGACGCAGACGGTGCAAAGAGCGTAATCGAAACCTTTCCGTTGGAAAACTCAAGCGTCGAAGACCAGTCTAATCGCATCCTGATCGTGCCCAAGGATGTGATGCGGGCTGAGCGCTATGCCCGCGAGCAGAAACTCGATGTCGTCGGCTATTACCATTCACATCCAAACGACCGGGCAGTCCCGTCGCAATATGATCTCGATCATGCCCTACCCGTCTGGTCTTACATCATCGTTTCCGTGATGGATGGAAAGGCCGTTGATGTGCGTTCATGGGTGATGGAAAACGACCGGTCAAAGTTTAATGAAGAAAAACTGGAGTGCGGGGCAACATACTAGTTATTTTCTAAATTGTGAATTGTAAGCGATGCGGGCAACACAGGGAGTAAATAATTTATGGCAGTCACGATAGTCATTCCAACACCGCTCAGGCAATTTGCGGACGGAAAATCGGAGATCGAGGTCGAAGCCGTAACCGCCGGCGAGGCGCTCAATAGGCTTACGACCGAATATGGCGAACTGCGAAAACATCTCTACAACGATCAGGGAAAGTTAAGAAACTTCGTGAATGTCTATGTCGGAGACGAAGACATTCGCCATCTCGACGGCGAAGCAACGCCCGTGCCGGATGGCGAGACGATCATGATCGTGCCGTCTATCGCCGGCGGCAACATAAGCGCCGAAGCAAAGGCTGAGGATAGTCTGCCCGAGCTTAGCAAAGACGAATACGCGCGGTATGCGCGGCATCTGATCTTGCCCGAGGTCGGTCTGAAGGGACAGCGAAAGCTCAAAGCCGCCCGTGTTTTGATGATCGGAACTGGCGGATTGGGATCGCCGCTTGGGTTATATCTCGCCGCCGCAGGTGTCGGCACGCTCGGTATCATCGATTTTGACGTCGTTGACGAATCTAATTTGCAGCGGCAGATCATTCACGGCACAAAAGACATTGGCCGGCCAAAGATCGAGTCTGCCCGCGACCGTTTGTTGGATATAAACCCAAACACAAAGATCGAGGCGTTTGAAACGCGCCTGACGAGTGAAAATGCGTTAGAGATGTTTGCGGATTTCGATGTGATCGTGGACGGCACCGATAATTACCCAACTCGGTATCTGGTCAATGACGTGTCCGTTTTGACGGGCAAGCCAAATGTTTACGGGTCGATTTTTCGTTTCGAGGGCCAGGCCAGCGTCTTTTGGGCCGAAAAAGGAGCCTGTTACCGCTGTCTATACCCCGAACCTCCCCCGCCGGGTCTTGTTCCGTCGTGCGCCGAGGGCGGCGTGCTCGGCGTTTTGCCCGGAATCGTCGGCACCATCCAAGCCAACGAGGTCATAAAGGTCATTCTAGGAGCCGAAGGAATTTTGCTCAATCGCCTGCTTTTATTCGACGCATGGAAAATGACATTCAAGCAATTAAAACTGCGAAAAGATCCGTCGTGTCCGATATGCGGCGATAACCCTACAATCAAGGAGTTGATCGATTACGAGGAATTTTGCGGGATGAATTTGCCCATCGAAGAGCCTCAGATGGAGGAAATCACCGCCACTGAGCTAAAAACGTTGCTGGACACCGGCGAAAATATACAGTTGATCGACGTCCGCGAACCTTTTGAATATGAGATCGCGAAGATTCCAACCGGGCGTTTGATCCCGCTCAGCGAGGTCGTCGGACGAGCCTCCGAGATAGACCCTGCACAAACTACGGTCGTCCACTGCAAAGGCGGCATCCGAAGCGCAAAGGCGATTGAGCAATTAAAAAGTGCGGGCTTCGCCGGTCGTTTGATAAATCTAAAAGGCGGCATTGGAGCATGGTCCGACGAGGTTGACCCGACCGTACCGAAGTATTGAAGCCAAAAAGTGAAAAAGCAGCTCCTAATAGCGCGTTGCTTTTTCACCTTTTCACTCTTTCTCTTTTTTCTCTTTCAGGCGTTCGCGCTGCCGGCAGTTGCCAGGCGTTTGCTGACAGCATCCCAATCTATATTCGAGAAAAAAGCCTCGATATATTTTGGCCGGTCGGCCGGTGCGTAATCCTTGATAAATGCATGCTCCCATACGTCCATTATCAGGACGGGAGTGTAGCCGGCGACATTGCCGGTCTCGTGCAGGCTGATCCAGTGGTTCGAGATCGCTCCGTTTGACGGGTCCTGATAAACGGCGGCCCAGCCAACGCCCCGCATCTTGCCAGTCGCGTTAAAATCGGCTTTCCATACGTCGTAGCTGCCAAAGCATTCCTCAGCTGCCTGGTAGAATGCAGAATCCTTGCCCGGGTCGCCCGCACCGTGTTTTTTCATATTATCAAAGTAATACTCGTGCAAAACCATGCCGTTGTACTCAAAGCCGAATCGCCGTTTTATCTCGCTAAAAGCCGCAACCTGTGTCGCATCAAGCTCGCCGCTGCCGATCAGATCGGCTATGCGCTGGTTGTAAGTATTCGTGTTGGTCACGTAGCCCTCGTATAGCTTAAAATGCATCGCCAGCGTCTCGTTCGAGATGCCGGTCAGATCGCTCAGATCAAATGTCTTTGCCGTGTAAGTAGTATTCAAACCCATTTCTTTTCCCCCTTAAGTTAGATTGTAAATAAATTATACCAAATTCGTTCGCCCGTTTTAATCCTCCGGACGGGTTCCCGGATCAATCCCCATCACGCTTGCCTGATTGATAACCTTAATGTGAAAATCGTCATGAATGCGGATCTGGCACGAAAGCCGGGTGTGGTCGTCAAGATCGGTCTTGGTCGAAAGGATAGCGGCCTCGTCTTCGCCAATAGGCCCCGGATCACCAGCAAGCACCTCGACCCGGCACGTCGTGCAGCGAGCGTTGCCGCCGCAGCGATGCAAAATATCGATCCCGTTGTCCTCTATCGCAAGAACGAGTTTCTTGCCTTCTTCCGCGTCAAATGAAATTGTCCCCGTTGCCGTTTCGGCAGTAATATGTGGCATTAAATATGTCTCCCTATGTTTCTATTCTAAATCTTATGCTCGCTTGCACCAACTTACGATCTATTTTCCGATAACTACTTTTTTGCGATGCTCGTCGATGGCCACGAAAGTAATATCAGCGGATGTAACGCGGACCTTTTGTCCCTTGTTGCCAAACCGCTCGGCTTCAACCTCGACGTGTATGGTGATTGAGGTCTTGCCGACATTAAGCGTTTTGGCGTAAAAGCTGACCAGATCGCCAATAAAGACCGGTTCGTGAAAGATGACCTCTTTCATTGCGACGGTCACAAAACGCTCGTGTTTTGTATGCCGCACCGCCTCGACGCCCCCTGCAACGTCGATATAGCTCAGAATCACGCCGCCAAATACAGTGCCGTGGGCATTGGTGTCGCGCGGCATCATTGTCAACCGGATCGCCGCATCTCGTATTGTTTTTTGTTCCATAAAATAAATTTTAACAGGATGAACAGGATAAACAGGATTTAGTACGCCCTGAGGGCTAAAAGTTCTTTTCTAATCCTGACCATCCTGTTCATCCTGTTTGAATTTTCCTTTCCACCCAATCGCGGACTGCATTCCGCAGTTCGTTCAGATGCTCGTCAAAAAAATGGCCGGAGTTCTCGAAAACGACAAGCTCAGCATCAGTGTTTTTTGAAACCTCATTAAAAAGCCGCCGCACGTTCTCGATCGAGCCAAATTCGTCGCGGTCACCGTGGATAAACAGGATCGGCTTTCTCACACGTGTCAAAAATTCGTAATCTCCATATTTATCGACCGGCGTTCCGATGCTGATTAGCCGCGCAACCCGTTCGTCATCATAGCCGACCTCCAAAGCAGTGCGCGAGCCAAACGAAAAACCCGCGAGAGTCAGATCTTCGCCGGGATAATTTTCGCTGATGTAATCGAGCACATCGCGGACATCCTCCTTGCCACCCTCGATTTCATTATGCACGCCGGTCGAGGCTCCGACGCCTCTAAAATTGAATCTTAGTGTTGTCAGACTCGCATCAACAAGACCCGCCGCTGCACGAAACACGACCTTGTTATGCATCGTCCCCCCGCCAAGCGGATGCGGGTGGCCAACCAGCCCGACGCCCCGCCTCTCGCCCGCAGGTTCTTTCAATATGGCCTCAAGCCGGCCATGCGAAGCCGGAATAAACAGGTTGCCTTTAGGATACATCGTCAAAATCTAGATTTTAGGTTTTGCCGTGCGAATTCGCAAACAGTCCCGTTTTCGTGATACTTTTTCATTTAATTTATCTTTATTTTCATGGAAGAAATTACGAACGAAAAAACCGAAACATTCGCAGAAACTCCGGCCACAGCCGCAAAGCCCGCTTGGCGCGAGTATCTCGAGACCGAGGAGGCCGTCCGCGTCATCTATCTCATCTTTGGTTTTCTGGCGATCCTGATGGTGATGACGTTTTTGCAGACGCGGACCGATGCCATCTGCTGCGGCGACTGGGACGGCTATTATCACATCAAATGGTCGTCGCTGCTCTGGGATAATTTCAAACATTTTAAGTGGCTGCCGACGTTTGAGTGGCTGCCGCTGACTGTGCTCAACCCAAAGGATTACGCCGACCACCATTTCCTGTTTCATTTGCTGCAGATACCGTTTTTGTGGTTTTTTGCTCCGGTGACAGCGGCAAAAGTTGCGACCGTTTTTTACGCCACGCTCGCCATTTTTTCGGTGTATTGGATGCTTTTCCGCTATGGCGTTAAGCACCAATTGGTCTGGCTGGCGGCGATCATGGTCTGCTCAAATGCCTTTTTTTACCGGATGAATATGGCAAAGGCCCCGCCGCTGACGATTATTATCTCGGTGCTCGGCATCCATCTGCTCTTTCAACGAAATTACAAATGGCTGCTGCCGCTGATGTTTGCATTTGTGTGGACATACAGCCTGTTTCCCCTGTTGCTTTTCGCGGCGATTATTTGGACGCTGATACTCGCCTGGAACGAGCGTAGATTTGAGTGGCGTCCGCTCGCTTACACCGCCAGCGGTTTGATCCTTGGCAATGTAATCAACCCGTATTTTCCTAACAATCTTTATCTTTTCACCGAGCATTTTACTGAGAAATTCAAAATTGGCAGCGATTTTGTCGTGGCGGTCGGCGGTGAATGGTATCCCTACAACGGTATGGAACTGCTGATGAATTTTCCGATCGCTCTAGCCGCGATGCTGATCGGCTACATACTTTTCGCTCCGCGCGGCGGCAAGCTGCCGGAAAAGGCGATGTTTTTCCTTGCGTTCACAAGCATTTTGATAGCCGCTCAGTTCCGCTCAAAACGTTTTGCCGAGTATTTTCCGCCTTTTGCGATTCTATTTGCGGCGTTTAGCTGGGACGCGTTCATTGTGCCGAAAGCGGCTGAGCTTCCCGATGAATTTCAACGCGATATCGACCCGTATCTGGATGCGGCAAAGCCGACCGAGCGACAGGCGTGGTGGGACGCGGCACGCTCTGCGTCCGTCTGGGTCATCGGTCTGGCACTTTGCATTTTTTGGGTTTATAACCTTATCGGCATTCATCGCTGGGGATTTGACGAGGCCGGGATGATCGACAACATTACGAGCAACGACCACGACGAAAAATACCACCGGGCAATGGAATGGGCGACTGGCCTCGACGAAACAGGCGTCGAAAATATCCCGAAGGGCGAGCGGATATTTAACACAAACTGGGACAAATTCCCCAAATTGTTTTTTTTAGACACAAAACACACATTCGTTTACGGCCTCGACCCGAATTATCTTTATTCGCAAAATCCTGAGCTTTACAAGCTGCTAAAGGAGATAACCGAGGCGAAAATTGACGACCCGGCGCCGATGATCCGTGACCGGTTCGGGGCAAATTACATCTTCACCGACGCCAAAGAAAACGTCGATATGATCGCCAAATGTCTCGAGAGCGGATGGGTCGAGACAGTTTACGAAGACGACGAGGCCCGCATACTAAAGATCCGCGCCCAAAAAGGCGATCCCCCTGCGGCGACAAAAGAAGAACAAGGCGAAACCCCAGACGAGAAAAAGGCCCTGGACGATGAAGATAATAGCGACAACTCAAGCAAAACGAATGATGAAGAAGACGATGACGGGAACTAGAAGAGGAGAAGCGAAGAAAACGAGAATAGGAATACCCAAGATTTTTCTTTTTTTGTTTTCTGTCTCGCTCGTCTTGGGCTGTGGAGCGAATGAGAAGGTCTTGCGTTCGCGAAACGAGACGCCGGCGCCCGTAATAACAAACTCAGAACCCGAAAAAATACCGTTTGCCAGGGATCTCGAAGATATGCGCACGGTTGGATTTGCGTTTATTTATGCCCTTCGGCGCAAGGATGGCGGCAAGATCGACGCCGGGGATCGCGGATTTATCAAACAGCAAACTGCCGACACCAATCGGCGGGAACTGGCCGACGAAGGCCGGGCCGTGATCATCGGATCAAATTTTCTGATTCCGGCAAATAATTTGAAGGCGCTTTATGACCGGTTTGCCGTTGAGAATTATTCGCCCCCAGCCGCCGCTAATACTAATACGAATATGAATAAATAGAGTATATTAAGAAACTATATGTCCGAGCCGAACCAACCCGACACAAATCCGCCGGTGTCAAAAGCCGAACTCCGCGAGCGTCAAAAAACGGCCCGTCGCGTCTATCTCGATCCCTCGTCGCCATCGGTTCGATCGATTGTGCGGGTTGTGGTTATCACGCTGCTCATACTTTTTGTCGCCGGTTCGGTCCAGAGCATTATCGTCTCAATCGTGAATCTGGTTTTTCTGGTCGCGCTGGCCGTTTTTTTTGCCTATCTTATCGATCCACTGGTAAAACTAATTCGCCGTCCTTTTAAGCAAAATAATCTCGAACGCCTAATGCCGCGTTTTGTCGCGATCTTTATAGCGTATGCCATTGTTTTCAGCATTCTCGGCCTGGGAATAGCATATGTCGCTCCGCGGGTCGTCGATCAGGCCAAGGAATTTGGGGCGAACCTGCCCGAATATGGCAAAGCATTTCAAGATCGTACGAAAGATTTAAACCGCCGTTTTGACCGGCTACAGATACCCGAAGAGGTGCAAGCCGAAATCAACAAAAAAGTGACTGATTTTGGCACCGAGGCGACGTCGGCGGCGGGAACATTTCTGTTGAGCTCGGTCACATTTTTGCCGTGGCTGTTGCTGATACCAATCCTCGCGTTTTTCTTTTTAAAGGATGTAAATCAATTTCGGCTGTTAATTCTGCGGCTATTTCCCGTAGGCCGCTGGCGTACGCGGGCCGAATTGGTGATGCATGATGTCAATACCACGCTGGCCGCGTATACGCGGGCGCAGTTGATCTCTTGCATCCTGATCGGCTTTATCTGCACGACCGGTTTTTATCTAATTGGACTAAAATACGCGCTGCTGCTCGGCATTCTCGCGGGCATATTCGAATTTATCCCTCTGCTCGGCCCGATAACAATCGGAACCATAGTAATACTGACGGCAGCCTTTTCCGACGATCCGTGGAAAGCCCTCTATGTCGCTATTTTCCTCGTGGTTCAGCGTATCATTCACGATTATTTTACCTATCCGCGCATAGTCCGCGGCGGCGTTCACATGCATCCGCTTGCAATAATCTTGTCGGTTCTCGCGGGGGATCAGATCGCAGGCATTCCCGGTGTTTTTCTCTCGATCCCGATCGTCGCGATTGCGGGCGTAATTTATCGGCATGTTCAGGAACATCAGGGGCCGCGAGGCCTCGTTTCGGAGTTGATTAAGGAAGCCGAAGAGCAAACCGAACCGCTGCCCGTGGAGACCGTCTGATATGTCACCAATACTTTGGCTGGTAATTTTCTTTTTTGTCCTGCTGTTTATCTGCCTGCTGATCTATGTCCTTGTAATCAGGGCGTTTTACTGGGGCGACAAGCGGGAACCACCCGACAAAACCCGCTAGATCATCGCGGCAAATGCCGCTGCGGAGTCTAATTCCATTTCGATCTCGACAACGTAACAGGGGATTTCAAATTTTAGATTTGAGAGTTTCACCGCGTCTTTTGCGGTTGTAAGCAGGATCGAGGCCGAGGATTTATATGCCTCATTTTGTAAGGTATTAATCTCCTTCTGAGAATAAATATGGTGATCGCCAAATGCCTTTGTTCCAACCAGGCATAGAGCGTCTTGACGTAACTGCTCGAAAAAATTGTCCGCATTACCAATTCCACAGAACGCGAAAGCATTTCGTTCATCGTGTTTGGCCGAAGTTTCCGCGCGGATTGCCTGAAATTCTTCTAGGGTAACAATTCGGGAAATCTTGTTATTTGCAGCGAATATAGCCGCATCCGCTTTCAAATCTGAAATTTCAGATTTCAAATTTGAAATTACTTTCTCAGTTACGAGATTTGCCCGCGTGATCACGACAATATCGGCCCGGCTGAGATTGTGAAGCGGCTCACGCAAACGTCCTGCGGGAAACATCTTGCCTCCGCCAAACGGATTCATGGCGTCGATGCTGACAATATCGACATCGCGTTTTACTTTGCGATGCTGAAAGCCGTCGTCAAGGACAAAGACGGTCACGTCGAATTTCCTCTTCGCCCACTCACCCGCCGCGACGCGATCGGCATCGGCGATAACGATGGCCTTGCCAAGCAATTTTTGGGCTAATTCGAACGGCTCATCCCCAGCATTTGCCGGGTCGGCAAGGACGCTCTTGCCATCGGACACCAAAACGCGCTTTTTCGGATTTTCGCGGCCGTATCCGCGCGTCAGGATACATACTTTTTCGCCACGAGCCGCCAGAATCCGGGCTAAGTAAGCGACAAGCGGCGTCTTACCCGTCCCGCCCGTCGTGATATTGCCGACGCTGACAACCAGCGCACCCAGATAATGCGAATCGAAAACGCCGCGATCATAAAACCGATTGCGAACATTCGCAATCTTTCCGTAAATTGAGCCAAGAAACGACACAGACCACTATTCTATATTTTTACTCCTGGCTTTGCGATGCTTTTTGAGCGTCAGTCAACGCGATGCCCATTTTTTCGAGCGTGACGGCGTTCAGAGTGCCGGTCACTTTGATTCCATTTGCTTCCTGGTATTTTTTGAGGCCACCGCGCGTCCCTTCATCCAGTTTTCCGGTTTGCTCACCAGTGTAAAACGACTTATCTTTAAGTAGTTTTTGTGCCGCATTGATCTGATCGGCGTTGGCGCGAAAGATGGTTGTCGGCTTCTTTGGCGTGCCTGTTGCCGATGGCGTTTTGGGCGTCTTCTCAGTCTCAGGCGTCGTCGAACTTGCCGTCACCGGAATCAGCTTTTGCTTATCGGTCAGAGCGACTCCAAATTTTTCGAGTGTTGCGCGGTTAAGCGTCCCGGTCACTCTCAGCCCGGCGTCTTTCTGAAAGCTCTTGATGCCAGCGCGCGTCGCATCGTTATATTTTCCGTCAGATGTCCCGGTATAGAGTTTTTTGTCTGTCAGGATCTTTTGCACCTGCATGATCTGATCTTTGTTTGGGCTAAAGATTGGCGGGCGTTTCGGTTTTGCCGCATCCGTTGAAGCAGTAGTCGTCCCGGTAGTGCCACCTTGCGCATAGATCGCTCCGGTGAACATCAACAAAACAGACATCATCAAAAATATCTTTCTTATCATTTATTCTTCTCCTGTTTGTCAGGACAGCAATTGAATAAGAACAGTTCTGGAAATGACACTGTTACCACGTCCAAAAGCACATCCGTAATTTTATTGTTGAACGTGAAAATTTTAACTTATTTTCGCAACATGTCAAGAAATAATCTCGTAAATCCCAATAGAATATATGTCTATCGAAAGCAGCATTGAGGAAAAAATCAGGCAAGCGATTGCAAGAGGCGAATTTGACAACCTCGCGGGCAAAGGTAAGCCACTCGACCTGGATGCGTATTTTAACACGCCCGAGGATATGCGCATGGCGTTTGCAATGCTGAAATCCAATGATTTTATCCCGGATGAGGTCGAAAAGTTTAACGAGATCGCCCGCTTGAAAAAAACACTCACCACCTCCACAGATGACGCCGAGAAGTCCAGCCTGACAAAGAAACTAAACGAACTGAACCTTTCGCTGACATTGCTGCTGGAGCAGCGAAAACGCAAACGTTAGTCCCCCTACTGCGAGCGGAGGGTTGCAAGGGGTTTGCGGAAAAGGACATCAAAACCGGCGGCGACGCCGACGATGGTGACAAGCGCGGCGGTGACAAACACGCCAGCGAGGGTCAGCAGCGGATCGAACGACCATTCGATATCCATCAGATAGACACAGACGACCCATGAGAGCCCTGTGGCAAAGGCGGTGGCTATAATGCCGGCGAGCAGCCCGAGCAGGCCGTATTCGGCAAAGAGAATGGCGGCGAGTGTGCGGCGGCGGGCACCGAGCGTTTTCATTATCGCGTTCTCATAGATCCGCTGCGATTTGGTCAGGGCGACCGAGCCGATCAGGATCATTATCCCGCTCAGCAACACAAAACTGCCGACGAACGACACCGCGATCACAAAATTATTTATCAGCTTATTAACGGCGTCGATTATGTCGTCCACGTCAAAGATCTGGACATTTGGAAATTTGTCGAGCACCGCCCGCTGTAGATGTGTCCGGTCCGTCTCGGGCAAGTGGCGGAGTACGGTGGCGGCGTAGCTCTGCGGCGCTTTGTCGAGCGGTCCGGGACGGAATACAAAGACAAATGCCGTGCGGGCGTTGCGGACGTCGATTCGGCGAACGCTGGCGACGCGAGCCGTGATCTTTCGCCCGGAGATGTCAAACGTAATCGAATCGCCTGCCGTGACGTGCAAGGTATTTGCCATCGATTCCTCAACCGAAACATCGGGGACATCAGACGCAGATCGGGCAGCTTCGCCGTTCCACCAATTGCCCGCGATGACCTTATCGTTCACCTCGAGCTTATCGCGGTAGGTGATGGCAAATTCGCGGCCGATCTGGCCCTGCTGCTGTTTGATCTCACGCTGCTGATAGTCGATCGGCTCGCCGTTGACAAAGGCGATGCGGGCACGCACGGTCGGCACTTGTTCGGGGTCTTCGCCGGTAGCGTCGGCGACCATCTTTCCCAGCTCGTCAATCTGGCTCTTTTGAATATCGACAAAGATCAGGCTCGGCAGACGCTGATTTCGCGTAAAATCAAATTCGCGCACGAGGTTTGTCTGCATCGCCTGCACCGCCAAAACGACGAACGCGCCGAGCCCGACCGCGAGTAGAATGATCCGTGTCTGGTTGCCCGGCCGATAGAGCGAATTGATCGCCTGACGTATTGAGAATGAGCTGATGCCTTTGGTTTTCTTTAGAAGCCAGGTCAAAACGATTGCCGACGAGTAAAGAACCGCCGCTGTCGCCGCCAGCCCGCCGAGGAAGAACGCACCGACGGTCAGCGACCCTGCCTGCCAAACGGCCAGCCCAAGCAGAATAGCGAGACACACAACCCCAAACGCCCATTTCGTCCAATCGAGCTTTGAGATATTTACGTTATTCTCGTCGCGGAGCAGCAGTTTTGGTTTGATCGTGCGGATCTGGAGGAGCGGAAGCGTCGAAAACAGCATCGAGATCAGCACACCAAGGATCACGCCCTGGTATGCGGCGGTGAAATTCACCGCGTAGCTCATCTTTGCGGGCAAGGCGTCGATAAATTTCCAGCGGGCAATCCATAATCCGGCCTGCGCGAGAAACACGCCAAACAAACTGCCGATCAGCCCAAGCGTCACGATCTGGAGCAGATAAACGGTGATGACACGGTTGCCGCTGGCACCCAGGCATTTCAGCACGGCGACGGTCTTGCGTTTTTGCTCGACGAAGGCGCGGGCGACATTCCACACGCCGACGCCGCCGAGCACGAGGATCAGCAAGCCGGTAAGCGAGAGGTAATTTTCGGTGCGGGTGAACTGGTCACTGAGATTCTCCTGCTGTTCGCGGTAGGATGAGACCTGTATGGCCGAGCCTTTTACGGCTTCGCGAAGCTCCTTGACGAGCGCGGTCGGATTGTCGGACGTGCGATAGAGTATTCGCCGCCGTACGCGACCCGATGTCCGCGTAATCCCCGCCGAGTCAAACGCCTTTTTCTCTACAAACACCCGAGCACCCAGTCGGAATCCGCTCGTTCCGCCCGGTTCCTCGTCAAAAAACGCCCTGACCTGAAATTCGCCTTCGCCGATCTTGATCTTGTCTCCGACCTTGACCTTGAGATCGTCGACGAGCGATTTGGCAAGTACGGCGCCGTTATTCTGCAGCAACTTAAAATCGAACGGCTGACCGTCCGACAGCGTAAAACTGCCTACCAGCGGGAACGGAGGCTCGATGCCCTTTAACTCGATAAACTCGATACTGTCATTCGCCGGTTCGGCCGCCCGCGCCATCAGTGCGGTCACGATCGTTTCGTT
Organism: Pyrinomonadales bacterium; assembly: GCA_038226395.1. Lineage (GTDB taxonomy): Bacteria > Acidobacteriota > Blastocatellia > Pyrinomonadales > Pyrinomonadaceae > OLB17. Next base: position 13,831 of record JBBRQM010000018.1, read on the forward strand.
TCGAGCCTCGACGCTTCCGTATTTGGCGATGACGGCCTCGATCTTCCCGATGTCGGTGGGTGTAAACTCATTTGTCGAGCTGATATCGACATCCGCCGTCATCAATGCGCGGGCATCGTTGCCAACCACTTTTGTAAGATTCTGTATCAATGACCTGAGAGCAACGACCGACCCGACACCGAGAGCGATGCACAAAAAGAAAAACAGCAATCGCCGCCATGATGAGCGAATCTCGCGTCGTGTCAGGTTGAAAATAAACTTCATAGGTCTATTTAGCCGCGAAAAGACACAAAATGCGCAAAATAAAGGGCTCCTTTTTGTGACTTTTGTGCATTTTTGCGGCTATTTTCTTTCATCACTGGAGACGCGGCCGTCGGTTAGGATGATTTGGCGTTGGGCCTGACCGGCGAGCATTGCGTCGTGCGTTACGAGAATCAGCGTAACATCATTTTTATTGTGCAAATCTTTCATCAGCTCGAAGATATGCTGGCCGTTTTTTGTATCGAGATTGCCGGTCGGCTCGTCGGCGAGCAGTATTTTTGGTCGATTGGCAAATGCCCGGGCGATGGCGACGCGCTGTTGTTCGCCGCCGGATAATTCAGCGGGGTAATGATGCCCGCGATTGGTCAGATCGACCGCTTCGAGTAGCCTATCCGCCCGACGGCCGACATCGGGCAGGCCCAAGATCTCCATCGGAATGAGTATATTCTCATAGGCCGTCAGGCTCGGGATCAGGTGAAACGACTGGAATACAAAGCCGATCTTTTCGCTTCGGATATGCGCCAGACCGTCTTCGCTAATCTTTGTTATCTCGTCTTCGTCGATGAAAATACCGCCCGAGCTTGGTGCGTCGAGCCCGGCGATCAGCCCTAACAGCGTCGATTTGCCGCTGCCCGATGCTCCCGTGACCGCGACAAATTGCCCGTCGGGTATCTCAAACGAGACATCATCGAGGATGGTCAGGTCTTCGGTTCCCGAACGGACGGTTTTGGTTACATTTTTGAGTTGGATCATGGCGATAAAGGTCAAATATTAGATAATAGCCTTTGGAAACGAATTTGACATCCGGCGGGCAGCATCTAACATCTAATAGTTCATATTTTTATGCGTCATAGTATTCGATTATCAGCACTTATAAGTTTCATATTCCTTGCCTCGATGCTTGCCGGATGCGGCCGTTCATCGGACAAAAACAGTGGATCGGCGGCCATCAACAAACCGCTCGCGACGCCGCAGATTGTTACGAACCGGCCAAAGATCATCGTCTTTGGCGACAGTTTGACGGCGGGATTTGGCCTCGCGGAAAAGGAATCTTACCCGTATCTTTTGCAGGAAAAGCTAAAGGCCGACGGTTATGATTACGAGGTCGTAAATGCGGGTGTTTCGGGCGACACAAGTCTAGGTGGCCTCGAGCGGAGCGATTGGGTACTCGAACAGGACAACGCAAAAATTCTCATTCTAGAACTCGGCGCCAACGACATGCTTCGCGGTGCCCCGGTCAAACAAATGAAAGCCAATCTCGACAAGATCATCCACAAAGCACAGGAGAAAAATATCAAGGTATTGTTCTGCGGCATGATCGCTCCGCCGACACCGAATGCAACCTACGGGCGTGATTTTATGCTCGCGTTTCCCGATCTCGCTACCACCAACAAGGTTGCGTTTCTCCCATTCCTCCTCGACGGCGTCGCCGCTAAACCCGAACTCAACCAGGCCGACGGCATCCACCCAAACTCCGACGGCGAAAAGATAATGACCGACAATGTCTATAAGGCTCTGAAGCCTATGCTTTACAGATAGATCGGCCACAAAAAGCATAAAACCCACAAATACCTTTCTGTTTTTGTGCATCTTGTGCCTTTTGTGGCTAAACTCATTTCTATGAATGTCACCCATCTCGAATGTGCTCTGTGCGGGTTAAGGCACGAAGCCGTTGTGCTACAGAATCTCTGTGTTGAATGCGGAAAGCCGCTGCTGGTCCGCTACGATCTGAAACGCGCCGCTCAAACGCTGACAAAAGAAGTGCTAAAAACGCGCGAATCGTCACTATGGCGTTACCGTGAGGTTTTGCCGGTTGAATCGAGCGAAAACATCGTTTCGCTTGGTGAGGGCTGGACACCTCTGTTCAAGACAGATCGGCTCGCGGCTTCGCTTCCTGTCAAGCTCAACCTTTTTATCAAAGACGAGGGCCAGAACCCGACGCAGAGCTTTAAGGCCCGCGGGATGACGGCGGCGATCTCTATGGCGAAAGAGCTTGGCGTCAAGAAAGTCGCTGTGCCGTCCGCCGGAAACGCCGCCGGGGCGTTGGCCGCATACGCTGCCCTTGCCGGAATGGAAGCCCATATCTTTATGCCGTCCGACACTCCCAGAGCAAATATTGTCGAATGCGAGCAGACCGGTGCACACGTAACGCTGATAGACGGCCTGATTACCGACTGCGGTCGTGTAGTTGCCGAGAGCAAAGACGCCGAGGGCTGGTTTGACGTCTCGACGCTCAAAGAGCCGTATCGCGTAGAAGGCAAAAAGACGATGGGTTACGAGTTATTTGAGCATTTTTCCCAAATCCAAAATCTAAAATCCAAAATCCAAAATTTACCTGACGTGATCCTCTATCCGACCGGCGGCGGGACCGGCCTGATCGGGATGTGGAAGGCGTTTGACGAAATGGAGCAGATGGGTTGGATTGGCAGTGAGAGGCCGCGAATGGTCAGCGTCCAGTCCGAGACGTGTGCGCCGATCGTCCGCGCTTTTAATGCCGGGGAGCGATTTGCCGACGAATTTGAAAACGCCGCGACCGTTGCCTCAGGCCTCCGAGTGCCAAAAGCGATCGGCGATTTCCTTATTCTCGACGCCATCCGCGCATCCGGCGGCACTGCCCTCACTGTTACCGACACAGAGCTTGTCGCGGCTGTTGGCGAGATCGGTGCTGCAACCGGCATCTTTGCCGCTCCCGAGGGCGCCGCTTGTCTTCCCGCTCTGCGAAAACTGATCGCCGACGGTGAAGTAACTGAAGGCGAAATTGTCGTTATCTTCAACACCGGATCGGGAATCAAATATCTCGAGGCCTTTAGTTAGGGACATTCCGCCGGTAAAGATGATGGGGGAGTTGTGGATGAAAAATATCTTAATGCTGGTCCTAGTGTTGGCGGGGTCATATCGGTTGCGGGTCAAGAAATCAGTACGCTGACGCCGATTCGCAAAGGCAAAAAGGGGACAATGCCGGGTGCAAACCGAGCTGAAGTGGATTTCTTCTCCGAGTTGCAAATAGATCGCGACGCCCGAATTAACGGGAAAAAGGTTGTGGATATATCGATTGTGACCGCCTGCAAAAATTTGAATTATTCGTTCGTGGGCGGAAAATGGGTTACGACCCTTCGAATTTATTTAAGAATAAAAGGCTATTCTTCTGATCCAAACAACCTCGACGGATATTTTCAGGACGAGGTAAAGGTCGAGGCCGCAGAACAAGAGTCGACCTCACGACAAACTTGCAAGCCTGTCGCAATCCACCGATTCTTTGAGCTGAAACACGGGCTCTATCGTGCCGATTCGAGAATACTAGATGACAAGGACAGGTTCGCCCTCGGCGTTCTAGGTTTTAGAGTTGAAGATTAAACCGCTCATTGCTCGGAGACAATCAACCACATGCGTTACAAGCCCCTCGGTCCGCTGAAAGTTCGTAATCCCCTTCAAAATTTGCTAAAATCGACGCGAGAGTAATATGTCTACTCGTTAGTAAAAGATTATGTTTGATGACATTTCAGACGCGGTGAGGGTGGAAAAAAAGGACGGAAAGGCTCAAAGGCGGTTTCGGCGATGGTCGATATCGGTTGGAAAGCAGGAAGATGAAAACAAAAAGGTTTAATTGAGAGGAACAAGGGGGAAATTTATGCCAGACGAAAGAGATGTTGCCCAGGCAAAAAGGGCTTTGGAGCAAAATGAGCACGCCGGGACTACGGCCGAGAGCGAGGGCGAACATCCCGAACACGCACCGCAGCCGGGTAAGAAAACGCCGCAGGAGCATGTTGATAAAGATGCGATCGATGAAAGCGGCAACTTGCTTAATCCGCCGGAAAGCGGCGAACCCGACGAAGTATAGATCTTACCGAAGGAAGAAAGAGCGGTCGGGTTTGGGATCCGATCGCTTTTTTGGTTATCAGAATGGCTCTTAACTAAAGATGAACAGCCTCGTATTTTCAAACATGCTCCATCGTCCGGCGAGGACCGTGGTCAGCGTTATCGGCATCGGCGTTGGTATTTTGCTGATCGTTTTTACGGTTGGGCTGGCAAACGGCAGTTTGCGTGAGCGGGCCAAACGCGAGGCAAATGTCGGAGCTGAGATCATGTTTCGCGCGCCGGGCAGCGTCGGGCTGGCCGGGACGGATACGCTGCGTCTGCCGGTCTCGATGTTGGCGGATATCGAAAAGGTCGATGGCGTCGCTTCGGCAGTTCCAATTGCTCAAAACACCGTTCCCGCAAACGACGGAATTACCGGCAGCCGGATCATCGACGGGATTCCGTTTGAGCAATACGCCACGCTGGCGGGGCTGCAGATCGTCCGCGGCCGCCCGTTTATCGATGGCGCCTACGAGATGATCTCCGATTCGGCATGGTTGCAGCAGAGAAACGCCAAGGTAGGCGAAAAATTCAGGATCTACGACCACGATTTTGAGATTGTCGGCACGTATGAGCCAAGCGCCGGTGCGCGGGTCAAGATTCCTTTGTCGGTGATGCAGGCCCAGCTTGGCTCAGAGGGCAAGGCGTCGGCATTTCTCGTAAAGGCAAAGGACGGCTTTACTGCGGATCAGGTCGCGGAAAATCTTCACAACAAATTTCCCGACAATCAGATAATTCTGACCAGCGAACTCGAGGAACTTTATACACAGGGCATTCCGGCCCTTAATGTTTTCTTAAACGTCGTCATCGGCGTTGCCGGTGCGATCAGCGGACTGATCATTTTACTGACGATGTACACCACCGTAACCGAGCGTACGCGTCAGATCGGCGTCCTGAAATCTCTCGGAATGTCGAAATTGAGCATCGCCTGGACGATTGTTCAGGAAGCCCTGGTCATCAGCCTCGGCGGAATAATTTTTGGGGTTTTTGCAACATATATTCTCAAACTGGTTTTGGGCAAATGGACGACGCTCAACGTCCAGATCGACCCGCAGATCGCTTTGGGTATTATCGTGGTCGGGATGCTGAGCAGTGTGATCGGAGCGCTGTATCCGGGCGTTCGAGCGGCCCGTCTTGACGCCGTCGATGCCCTTAATTACGATTAGGCCGTCATCTCGCCAGTGTCTGAATATCACTCAGCGACTTTTCACCAAGCTTATAGATGCTGGCCGATCTTATGTCTTTTATCCTTATCTCGCCGATTGGGATTGCCGAACTTTCAAGATATTCCTGATAGCCCGCATTGCTAAAATATCGCCGCCCGCGTGCGATCACGATAAAATCGCCGATCTTAAGCTCCGCAATCCTTTGCTTGTCCGACAACGAAACAAAAACCAGATCCGCGCGGCCAACCTTGCGGGCATAATATTCAAATAATGTAGGCGTTTCGTTTGCGACCACTGCTCCCGGGGCGGCTTTTGCCGCTAACAGGCTAACGATATCTCTGGTGCTGGTGTCGTAAAACTCATCATGCGGGAAAAAGTATCCGGCATCTGCACGGCTCAGGCCAAGCGTATTTGTAAACAAACGAAAATTTGGGGATGCGATGACCGAATTTATAAGTGGTAACGATACAAAAGTGATGAATATAACTGACTGAAAAGCCAAAGCCACATTCGTTTTCCCAAACACGAGACCCGACAGCCACTTCACGGAAAAGTAAAACCCCAAGGCAGCGGTGATAAAGATCAATGGCTCAGCGACAGTAAAATACCGGGTAAATTTTCCACCCGCCAACGTAAAAGGCAGGAACCACATAAACGCCCAAAAAAAGATAAAGAATCGGCCATCTCCTAATTTTCGCTTAAATATGAGCGGAAGACCGATCAGAGAAAAAGCCAACGTCGATAGCGATGTCTTGACCGCAATAAAAACAAAATAAAATGTCCAGGGAACGCCGGCGAACCATGCGCTCATCTGATTTGTATAGAGGCCGCCCATAAACTCCGTGCTGTCGTGCCCGATGCGGCTCTCGCTACCAAACTTAAGTATCTCGCGCCAGGTTTCCGGCAGCAGAATGGTCGGATTCAAAATGAGGAAAGTCAGGATTATTATGGACAAAAATATCAAGTGACGGAATCTGCCGATTCCCCATTTGGATGTAGGCAGTGACTGAAAGATCGCGTAATAGCCAAAAGGGATGCTTATCAGATGTATCAGGTATTTTGACGCAAGCAATGCGCCAAATGCGGCTCCGGCGAGCCAGTGGTACCGTATCCATTTTTTTTCCGATCTCTCGGCGGCCGACTGTCCCTTTAACCAAAACAGGCTGGTTAATAGAAAGAAAAAGAGCAAGAGGCTGTCCTCTTTGGCGATGCGGTCAAAACCTATCGCCATCGGCTCGACGGCGAACAGCGCCGCAGCGATGATCGCGATATTACGGCCAAACATTTCGGATACGAGCAAAAAAAGCAGTAGCGCCGAAAACGTGCCGAAAAGGGCGTTTGGCAAACGCAAAGCAGTCTCGTCAGATATTTGAAAATTGGGTGAAAGGATCGACTTGTTAAAGCTTTCGGCCACCGAAATGCTTATCAACTCCAATCCCTTCATCAAAAATGGATGCTCGCCATTCTTGCCCGATAAGCCATTTGCATGGTAATCCTGAACGGTCTGCAGCTTGTTATATTCGTCTTCGCCAAGGCTCTCGGCTCCTAAATTATAGACCCGTAATGCGAAACCGGTCAGTAATATCAATATCAGCAGAGCTAAAGTAACCTTGCTGTTCTGTGTAAAAAAATGGTCGTCAGCGAACTGTTCAGGGTAGATCCCGGCGGTTGTCGGCGGTAGTATTTGAGTCGGTAAATTCGTTGGATCACTCTCCAAAACGAGATCACTGCGGTCAGAAATTCCCCGGATCGCGGGCGTTGGCAGCATCCCTGTAATTGAACGAAAAGATTATCCGATTGCAGTTAGCCGTGTCAAAATCGTGCAATCCGATTTGGTTGCGTGCTATTATCTTACGAACCGAAAAGTATGAGGAAAGCCACGGGGACAAGTTTGGCGTTATGTGTTGCCATCTCGATATTGCTGAGTGTGTGGTTAGTGCTGATTTTGCTCGGCAAAGGCGGAATGGTCCATATTATATTGCTGACCGCCATCGGCGTTGCCGCCGTTGAGGTAATCGTGATTTATAGGCTGAAATTAGAGCAATAACTTGTCTTCAAACCTTTTTTTGTTTAATATCATTCCACATCTTTGAGTTTTCCAGAATGTATGGATGTTCCGGCTTAAACTGCTATTGTTTTTTGCGCATTTTACTGATTTTTAGATCGGTTTTGTATGGTTTTAATATGAGATTGATTCTATCTGTGCCCACATTAGCTTTTAAAAACATCCGGCAATACATAATTGTCTTTTTTCTGCTCGCGTCCGTTATTGCTCCCTTGCGGCTTTATGCTCAAATGGTGAGCCAATTGCCCGACAGAACCCATACATCGAGCCTTAACGATCTGAGGATCGAAAAAGTGCGTGTCAATGGCGGCGCTGAGATATACACCATCTTTGCAAAGCTCGGAAAGCCGGACGAATATAGACGTTATGACGGGGGAGAGATGCCGCTCGTAAGCATTCTTCGCGACACGCTCGACGACAACCGGCCTGAGAACGACCGTTTTCGCTACGTCTGGATGCTGACATATGCCAGGCCGTCAATTTGGAAAAAAATGACCGCCGCCATCCCATTCTTTTATTCACGCACAACCAATAAAACCAAGGTTGGCAAAGCCCCGCCACCGCCGATTATCGATCTCTCGCCGCCCGGAAATAATGGCATGAATAAATTGATAATTGCGATCACGAAAAAACTGATCCTCGGCGAATTAGGTTTTTTTGCCAAAGCTCCGGTACAGCAGTATTCGCAAAATACAGGAAATTACCGCAGATCCGCGATAGCCAGGACACTGGAAATCCTGTCGCTCTATCACGAGACCGAGGGCGAGAAATTATTGAGCGATCAGGATCTAAAGGATATTCAGGCAAAACTCTGGCTCACCGGCAAATCTCTCGGCGGACGTTTGCCCAGCGAGAAATTGTCGCTTTTTTACGACAAGGAAACTGCTAATGCGGCGGACAATCGGGGACATAATTGGGAACTGCTCCGGCAGTATTCCGATCGGCAAGGGCTTTACTTCGAGCCTTTGCCGATGCCCGACGGCATCGCCCGCCTGGCGATCGTCTGGACAGCCGAATCTGATGTTTTGGCAAATAAAGGGAAAAACTTTGATTCGCGGTTTTTAAATATAAAAAGTCCGTGGAGTGATGCAAAGTTCTTAAAATGGAAAGGCTATTCTCAGGTGCGTTGGTTTGACGCCGAAAATCGAATTGTCGAGCCTCAAACCCCAAACGCTCAGCCCAAAAAGCTCATCCCTCTCGCACTTTACGGCCTCGATCATACCAAGATCCCGATAATTCTGGTTGATTTTCGCAATAACGCCAACCCAAAATTGCGCGAGCTTTCGCATCGCGTTATTACCGATGTGTTTGCCGACATGCTTTCAATAATCAACTTTGGCGATTTGCCATATTTTGCGGCGAGGTCTGGTCTAAATTTTTTGACAGGACGCCGCGGTGCGGATATTAATCAGCCTTCGCGAATAAAATCATATGCACAATTAAAGCTCATGCTTCTGCTCGACGAAAAAATGGACGTGCAGCTTAAGCAAGAAATTACCCGAAGGATGGAGGCGGACTCCATAAATCCTTTGGAAAATGACATGGCCGCCGAGGCCCGGATCGCCAAAGCCCAGTATGAGAATCTGATCGCCTATGCAAAGCGGCCCGGCGGATTAGCGTCAAAGCTGGAGAAAGACCGTCGCGAAGAGATGGTCAAGCTAAAACACGGGAGCAAGGAAAGGATGCTGTTTTCGACCGCTCACCTATTTTCTCTCGGGCTTTACACGCATCGTGAAAAGGCCACGCCGGAGCTTTTGGCCGCGATGGATGTCCGGCGTCAGCTCGAATATCACGAACGCATTGTCCGACAGATAGCTAATGCATCATCCAGACCCGAGATCGACAGCGATACCGAGTTACTTACGCGCTCGCTGCAATTTATTTCGGAAAATGGCGTGGCCGCAAAGGAAAAGACGGTAAAGGCTCTATCCAGAATATTTACAATAACTCAAGAGGAAACAATGCGTTCCTTGTGCCTGTCCGGACTGTACCGCATCAATAATTTGATGGCAAAAAAAGAGTTATTGACGCTGTACCAACGGACGGACATCTCCGATAGTCTGCGACGCCAGTGCGCCGAGTACCTCAAACTCGCCCTAAAGGAAAAACAGCTTATCGATCCCCGCGATGCTGAGATAATTGCCGGTATCGCGGCAAATTGACGGCCTTTTATACTCATTAAAATGATAAGAACCGGTTCCAAGTCCCAGCGAATGATTTTTGCGAGTTTTCTGGCCGTTATTTGCGCATTTTCGGCCGCCGCACAGCATGTCAAGCGTGTAGTGATCGTCAAAATTGACGGCCTGCCGGGTTATTACGTTGACCGTTTTGTGCGGCAGCGTGACCCGCAAACCGGCAAGTCTATCCTGCCTTGGATTGACGAAGCCTTTTACAAAAACGGAACCCGTGTTCCAAATTTCTACACGCGGGGGATGAGCCTTTCGGGCCCATCGTGGGGACAGCTTGACACGGGGCAGCATCTACAGATCAAAGGAAATGTCGAATATGACCGCTACACGCTGCACCCATACGATTACCTTAATTTTCTGCCCTATTATTTTGGCTATCTGTCAAAAACCCGCACCGACATGCCCGCCACCGAGGTGATGGATCAGCTAAAGATACCGCTGCTCTGCGATGCATTTCCGTATGAAAAGCGATATACGAGCCAGCAGCTTTATCAACGCGGCAACGAGTGGTCTGTGCTGGAAAACGGTGCCATGCATCTCTATCCGGGGAATATGAATGATTTTGCCGATGAATGGGCGCTCGGTCTGGATTTCCGCAAAATGACGATTGACCAGAATGAGCGTGACATTATCGCGAGATTAGCCCGGCCTGAGATCGAATATTTAGATTATTACGACACGTCATTTGATCACGTCTCGCACCACAATAGCGACATCCCTGCGCGGTTAGCCACCCTCAAGGAACTTGACCGGCTGATCGGGCGGCTGTGGGTTGCGATCCAGGCTTCGCCGGAGGCGGCCGAGACTGCGCTCGTGCTTATTTCCGATCATGGCTTCAACTCAGAGGAGGGCATCTACAGTCAGGGATTCAATCTGGTCAAAATGCTGGCGAGTACGACCGGCGGAGGTCATCATGTAATAACAAAACGCCGTTTGATGCTCGATTATTCGATTAAAGGCGTTTATCCGTTTGTTCCCCTGATTCGCACTTCGTCAAACGATTCGTATTATCTCAAGGGCCAGAGCAGTACATATCCGACCGCTCTCGTCGATTTTGATGGTAACGAACGCTCGTCAATCCACCTGCGCAACAGCGATCTGAACCTACTCCACATTTTGCTCCAGCAGATGCAGCACACAAAGCTTTCGCCGGAGTTAAAGGCAGCCGCGACAAAAACGTTTTTCACTATTGTTGACCAACATCGCAGCGAGTGGCAGTCGATGGTCAGCCAAATGAATGAGGAACTCGATGCACTGCACCGTTGGATCGAACCAAACCAGAAAATCGTTGCCGCGAATAAGAAGATAAAGAAATTTCCTCCCGCTGAGATTGCGCGCGGTATCGACAAAGAGGCACGCCGGATCGATACATTCACAACTATCGCTATCGACGCCGAGGCCGATTACCGAAAATATACAGCGACACTCAACAATCTGCTCGACCTAAAACGCGAATCGTTTGATCCGCATAAGCTCAAGATCGAGCATCTCATAGCCGAACAGGCGATGGGCGATTCCAACTCGATCAACCAGCTACAGAATTATGTCGCCGGGCCTTCGGTGACGGGGATGAAACTCGATACCAACAAAAACCTCGATCTAGACCGGAGTTTTACGCGGATCAATTACTTTGACCTGCTCTACAGCCAGATTGTCCACAGCAATATGCAGCACCAGGTCGCCAGCCGCCCGATCGATTTTGTCGCGATCAGGGTGCCGCTCGACTCGGTATCAGCCGCCTTCGGCGAAGACGTAAAGTTAACCGACGACCCGATCTGGCTTTACAGCGGGCCTGATAAACAGGCACTCATCTTATCGAGAAGCGGCAATGACGGCCTTGCGCTTCGTTATCTGCCAATCGCCGGGCTGCGTCAGGACGAGAATGGAAAAGTCAGCTTTGAGCGCAAGAGTTGGGCTGACGGATTTCCACTCAAATACTTTGAGGACAAGAATCTCGCGATCCCTTCGTCTGAGCGTGCGGCGTGGTTGAGCGGCTGGCATACCGAGATGGAGTGGCTGGGCGCGACGCACAAGACGGCATACTCCAACGCGATCATCGGCCTCACCGAACAATTAGACCGCCATCCGCTGAACACTAACGACAGCGTTTTGCCTGACGATAAGCTCATTGCCCGGCTGCGGCAGCGTCAACGCCGTCTGGTTGAGGCCGATATGCTGATTCTCGCCAATAACCATTGGAATTTTGATGTTCGCGGTTTTAACCCCGGCGGCAATCACGGCTCTTTTTTCCGCGTCTCGACAAATTCCACCTTTATGATCGCCGGCGGAGATAAAACCGGTATCCCACGCGGTCTTGCGGTCGAGTCCCCGTATGACGGCATGAGCTTTATGCCGACAATATTAAGGCTGATGGGCAAGATCGATAGCGATAACCAGCCCATTCCAGAGCTTCAGACCCACGGATTCCACAAATTTCCCGGTAAAGTTATCAACGAGATCACAAGATCGGGCAATACCGCCGCCGATAAATAATGCCCGACTGCCCCATATCACTGTGGAACCCGCAACTCAAAATTTTTAGTAGAGTTATAAAGATTTTTACTCTCTATCCTGCTGTTTATCCAAAAAAGTTTGAACTTGCGAAATCGAGCAAAAACGTGTCTAATAGTTGTTTGCTTTAACGAGCAAAATTTTAGCCGAAGGGAGGTGAGACAATAAATGGCTTTTATATCAGTAAATAATAACGAATCGATCGAATCCGCATTGCGGCGATTTAAGCGCAAGGTAATCAGCGAGGAGATCATCAAGGATCTCAAACGGCACGCTCACTTTATCCCGCCCGGCCAAAAGGCAAAGCTCAAATCGGTCAACGCCCGCAAGCGCAACCGAAGGCGTTTTCGCCAGCAGCGTCCGATGGGCGGCGGCACAGGCAACGGCCCTTCGCGTCCGCCGATGGGGCAAAACAGGTAGTTAACAGCGAAAAGTGAAAGTGAAAAGGTGCGATAATGAAATGATCATTCGCCTTTTCACTTTTTTTGTAAAAGACGTGTCAGTAGCCCGCATGTAAGTAAGGGCTATTTGGCGACAATCGAGCCCTTACTTACGTGCGGGCTACTGACTAAGATGACGAGAGTACGAATTTTAATAACCAATGACGACGGATATAATGCCGGCGGCATTCTCGCTTTGGAGGAAGGGCTGAAAGAGATCGGCGACGTTTATGTCGTTGCGCCCGAGACGGAACAGAGCGGCGCTTCTCACAGCCTGACGCTGACACGGCCGCTGAGAATCCGCCAGATTGACAAGCGGCATTGGACAGTTGACGGCACGCCAACCGATTGCGTCACGCTGGCGATCAATCAGATTTTGTCATCGGACGAGCGCCCCGCTATATGCTGTTCGGGTATCAACCACGGGGCCAATCTTGGCGACGACGCAACGTATTCGGGCACAGTCGCCGGTGCTTTGGAATCGACTATTCTGGGCGTTCCCGGGCTTGCATTTAGTCTCACTGCATATCGCGATCATGATTTTTCCGAGTCGGTTAAAATTGCGGTTGAGATCACTCGAAAAGCTCTCGAAGAGGGCATTCCGGTATGGACGCTGCTGAATGTAAACGTGCCGAAAGGGGTTCCAAAAGGCATTCGCATCACTAAACAGGGATTCAAAAGCGCGCGGCCCGTCATCAGCGAGCATCTCGACCCGCGCGGCAAACTTTATTACTGGATCGGCGAAGTTCGCGAAGGCTTTCGCGCCGAGGGCGGGACGGATTTTGAAGCTATCGACGAGGGTTATGTCTCGGTCACGCCGATGCGGAGCGACCTGACAAGCTACAGCGGCCTTGAAAAATTAAAAAGCTGGAATACATGAACGCCACAGCCATTATCACTGACGAGATGACGATGCAGAGACTCGGCATGGTCGAGCGGCTGCGGGGTCATTATCAGATCCAGGACGAGCGCGTCCTCGATGCTATGATGACTCTGCCGCGACACCTGTTTGTTCCCGAGGCCATAAAATCGCAGGCCTACAAGGACAATGCCCTGCCGATTGCCGGCGGACAGACGATCTCACAGCCGTTTATCGTCGCCCGAATGACCGAGCTTCTGGGTTTGACGGGCCAGGAGAAAGTGCTTGAGATCGGTACCGGGACTGGTTATCAAACGGCTGTTTTGGCTTCGCTCGCGCGAAAGGTTTTCGCCATCGAACGCCTGCCTAATCTCGCTGACGAAGCCAATCGCCGGCTGCAAATGCTTGGTTTCAGGAATTTTACGCTAAAAGCGGCGGACGGCACCGCCGGTTGGGATGCGTATATGCCATTTGACGCGATCCTCGTCGCGGCGGGCGGACCGGGCGTCCCGGAACCGCTTGTGAAGCAGTTAAAGATCGGCGGCAAACTTGTCTTGCCCGTAGGCGAGGTTCAGGGCAAACAAAACCTCATTCGCGTGACTCGAACCGAAAGTAACTACCGAAGTGAAAACTTCGGCCCTTGTGCGTTTGTGCCGCTGATCGGCGAGCATGGCTGGTAAACACGTCAGAACCCAGTCGCTATCGCTCCCGGTTCTGACATACTTTTATGGAATCAATTGTTGATTTTTTACATCAGGCGAGAGAGATATTAAATCCTGGCCATCTGATTGATTATATGCTCAATTGGTTGGGTGTATATGTCTATTTCGGTCTGTGGTTTGTGATATTTGCTGAGACGGGGCTGGCGGTCGGTTTTTTTCTGCCGGGGGATTCTCTGCTGGTCGTTTCGGGTCTGTTTGCCGCTACGGGAAAGTTGAATGTCACGCTCGTGATGCTCGCATTTTTTCTCGGCTCGGTTATCGGCGACAGCACGGGTTACTGGACCGGGCGCGCGATGGGCAAGACGCTGTTTAATCGCGAATCGTCGTTCGTTTTCAAACCGAGCCGTGTCGAAAAGGCACAGCATTTTTTTGAGAAATACGGCGTCAAAACGGTTATTTTGGCGCGGTTTATCCCTGTTGTGCGGACATTTGCACCGATCGTAGTGGGCGCCTCGAAGATGCCTTATTCGCGGTTTTTGCCCTTTAGCATTATCGGATCGTTGCTCTGGATTCCGAGCATGGTTTTGGCCGGATATTTTCTCGGCGGCGTGATCGAGCGGGCATTTAATATTAAACTCGAAGATCACATCGAAAAAGTCGTCATCGTCGTGGTTTTTCTGTCGCTGCTGCCGCCGATCATCGAGTTTTTGAAACACAGATTTAAGAAAAAACGCCAAGGCGAAGATCCGGTTTGACTTGCCACTATGGTTAACCTAAACTCATACATTGGCTTATCGGGGCGTAGCGCAGTCTGGTAGCGCGCACGGTTCGGGACCGTGAGGTCGGAGGTTCGAATCCTCTCGCCCCGACCATCTTGCAGAAGCCCGCGCGTAAGCAAGGGCGTAACTATCAACATTGAATGTTATGCCCTTGCTTACGCGCGGGCTTCTGCATTTTATTCCACTTGATATGTGGCGACGCGGGTTGGCGTTTCAAAACAGCGGACTTTATAGACCTTGACGCGTTCGTCGGCCACGCGGGTGTTGAGATATTCGAGAAAATAGCGGGCGAGATTTTCGGCCGAGGGATTGAGTTCCTCGTCAAACGGTGGCAATTCGTTGATATTGCGATGGTCGAGATATTTGACGATCTCGTCGGCGGCAGATTTCAGATCGCCAAAATCGATCAACAGTCCAATGTTATTCAACTCCTCACCCTTGGCAAAGATCTCGATCTTATAATTATGCCCGTGCAGATTCTCACACTTCCCCTTATACCCGCGCAACTGATGCGCAGATGAGAAATTGCGTTCGATCATTACTTCAAAAAATCCTGGCATAAACAACTTGCAAATTTTCCTTGCCGCACCAAAGGTGCGTGGTAATCCAGCTTGGGGCAACGCCCCAAGAAACGTCAATATGAGAACCGAGCCGCAACGCGGCGGAGTATGACGGCCGAAATGGATCGTCCGGTCTTGTCTGCAAACTACCTGATTACTTCGCCGCGTTGCGGCTCATGAAATTTTCATCAGTGTCTTGGGGCGTTGCCCCAAGCTAAATTACCGTCGCACCGTTGGTGCTCATGTAAATAAAATCAACCGAATCCCAATCCCAAACGTACTTTTCATCATATTCTATACCGTGTTTGTTCAAAAGCCCTCGAAACTCGTCCTTGAATGTCCCCTTGTGATGATGTTCCCGTTGATTGGCTATATATTTCATAACCGCATCAATACCTGAGCTGCTTTCAGAAAATACTCCATAACCCGTCTGCCACTGGAAATCACGAAAACGAACATCCTTCGTTTTTATCCATTTAGAGCTTCGTTTTTTGATCATTTCGACCAGATGAGCAATCGTTATGGTCCGTGACAGGTTTAAGAGAATGTGAATATGGTCTTCGACCCCACCAATTATTTTTGCCGGCGAAAGACATTCATCATAGAGAATTTTTGCGATATAAGCATATAGTTCGGGCGCGATCTGATCGTCAATAAACCGCCGGTGTTTTTTAGTCGAAAACACCAAATGAATATACAGATGAGAAAGCGATTGCGGCATTATCCCTATTTTGCACCAACGGTGCAACGTAATCCAGCTTGGGGCAACGCCCCAAGACATCTTGATAAATAATTAACGAGCACCAACGGTGCGGAGTAAAGGGTAAATAATATGAGGGTTACGATAAATCAATTGCGTCGTGTGTGATTATTCCGCCGCGTTGCGGCTTGGTATTTGGTCGTCACGTTCCTGCGGCGTTGCCGCAGGCTAAATTACCTACGCACCTTTGGTGCTCAGGATTTGCGTTACATCATTTAGGTCACTTGTTATCCGCATACGCGGCAATGAATTCAGAAAATCGCGCCCATAACCTTTTGTCCTTAAACGCGGGTCGAGGATGGCGATGACGCCGCGGTCGGTCGTGCTTCGTATCAACCGTCCGACGCCCTGTTTTAGTGAGATGACGGCTTGCGGGACGCTGTAATCGAAGAATGACTTGCCGCCGTTTTCGTCGATAAAACGGCTGCGGGCCGCGACTATCGGATCTGTCGGGACGGCGAAAGGCAGCTTGTCGATGATGACGCACGATAGCTGTTCGCCGCGAACGTCAATGCCCTGCCAAAAGCTCGATGTGGCAAACAAAACGGCGTTCGGCGTGTCGCGAAATTTCTCAAGCAGGCCGGTTTTGGACATCGAGCCTTGCAAGAAACATGGGTAATCGATGCGTGACGACACCAGTTCATAGAGCGCGGTCATTGATTGGTTGCTTGTGCAGAGGACGAACGCGTGCCCCTTTGTCACGCCCAAAATACGCACGATCTCGGTCGCCGCAGCTAGCGAAAATTCGGGCGAGCGAGGGTCGGGCATCACGCTGGGCAGATAAATGATCGCTTGTTTTTCGTAGTCAAACGACGACGGTGCAACTAGAGCGCTCGTTTTCGCGGCGGTCAGGCCGAGGCGGTCGCGGATGAAGTTAAAACTGCCATTTGCCGAGAGCGTCGCCGAGGTCAGGATGCAAGTCTCGACCCTGTCAAACAGTTTTTCCTGCAATAATTGCGAAACATCGACCGGTGAAGCCTGTAAAAAAACACCGCGCCCGCGTCGCTCAAGCCAATAGACAAAGTTGCGGTCGGCCTGTTTGACTATAAACGCAAGGTCAAATTTGGTTTGGCGGATGCGGCGGACAACGCTTTCGGCCTCGGGCATTTTTTCAGAGTAAACATCCGTCTCGGTTTCGAGACGGGACAAGACTTCGTCCAGCGAATGATACGCTTCGCCGAGCGGCGTGGGTTTGTCTTCGCCGTCGCTGCCTCGATGGTCAAACGCATTCGGGAGCAGCGGAAACCGGCCTTCCAACCCGCGAGCCTGTGTAAATCTGATCCAAAACTGCTCGGAATAACTGGTGATGCGGGCACATGATTTCAAAATACCTGCTGTCGCTATGGCGTCGCTGATAGGCAGATTGCCGGCATCACGAACAAGCTCGTCGATGCGAAAATTTGACACCTGAAAGCCGAAATAATCAGCAGCGATGTCCTCGATAAGGTGAGCCTCGTCAAAGATGACAGCGCCGTAATCCGGTATGACCTTACCAAACTGGTTGCCGCGCACATTGAGATCGGCAAAAAACAGGTGATGATTGACGATAACGATGTCGGCGTGGTCGGCGCCGACCCGCATCCGCGTGATAAAACACGGCTCAAAATCGGGGCATTTTTGCCCGATGCAGATCTCGCTTTTTGCATTGATTCGATTCCAAAACGGCAGATTTTCGGGCAGATATGTAAGCTCGGCGCGGTCGCCTGTTTTAGTCTCGCGTGACCATTCGCGGACATCGCGGAAATGATCTACTTCATTCATGCCATCAAGTATCGGCTGGTCATCGCTTTTGTGCAGGCGATAGAGACAGGCATAATTTGACCGGCCCTTCATATAGGCGGCGGAAAATTTGACCGGCAGGATCTTTTGCAAAAAAGGGATGTCCTTTTCCATCAATTGTTCCTGCAAATTCTTGGTGCCGGTCGAGATGATGATCCGTATTGGCCTTCGTCGCTCTTTTTTTTGCTTTTCAGAAGAATCGTCAGATCGAAGCAGCCCCCCAACCGCAACATCAATTGCGGGTATTAAATAAGCAAGTGTCTTACCCGTTCCGGTTCCGGCCTCGACGATCAGATGCTTTTTATCCTCAAAGGCCCGCGCGATCGCATCGGCCATTTTGATCTGCCCTTCACGATACTCGTAACTGTCGTGAAACCGCGAAACCAGGCCGCCGGGGCCGAATACTTTTTCTATTAGATTGTCTTTCAATGTCTGTGAATCGGGCATCTGTATTTTTGTTGCATCCGACCAGGCTCTGGGGGTCGCCAATAGTCTTTGCGTTTCTCATCTTCTCGATGCATTTATATTAGCAGGATATAACAGCGGATCATCGTCCTGGAGGGATCATTGATATTTTTGCGCCTCGGCTGGCCGGTTCCATGCGGTATAGAGAGTCGCCAGGCGAAGTTTTGTCTCAATTAACGCCTGGCCATTCGGGACGTCTTGTGTCTGCTGAGCGGCAAGAGCTTTAAGCAACGCCGTTTCCGCTTCGGCAAATTGGCGTTTTGCTGTCATGCATTCGCCGAGCGTGCTTTCGATCCCGGCCCTTAATGAGCTTTCCGATGGCAGAGTTTTTGCGGCGGCGGTTTGTGCTTCGCGGAGATACTGCTCGCCTTCGGCAAGTTTTCCGGCCCGGGTGAGAGCTAAACCAAGATCAATTTTCGATCTGAGCACAAATACATTTTCCGGCGGAAACGATTTTAAAAACATGTCAACCGAATCGCGCAACTCTCCGGCCGCTCGGTCAAACTCGCGCCGCTGAATATGTATCTTTCCCGAAAGCTGCTTAATGTAAGCAATACTGGGATCTGAATCGCTCAAAACCTCGCGATAGATGGTTTCGGCCTTTCGCAGTTGGGTTTCGGCTTCATTGTAGTTTCCCTTTTTGATAAGTTTTCTACCTAAAAATACAGATGCCTGGGCTATATATATGCAGTATCTGGGCTCGATCAAATCGGCCTGAGCCAGGGTTTGCCGAAAGAGCCGCTCGGCCTCGTCGAGATTCCCAAGCGATTCATTGGCGAGGGCGATCTGATTTAGCGTTGCAAGATAGTATCCGTGACGCTCGCCGAGAGTGCGTTTTATGATCTCGGAGGCCTCCTTTGCTGCCGGTAATGCAGCCGCAGCGTCGCCTTTTTGTATCAGGTTCGACGAATAACCAAAGAGAGCGTAACCAAGATCTTCACCTCCGTCCGGGTGAAGTTTTCGCTCAAGCTCGACTGCGCGTTGCGACACACTTTCGCCCTCGGCAAATTTGTTTTGATATGCGAGGGCGATTCCGAGCCAGGCCAAACTCGCGGCCGTCGTGGAATTCAACGATCCGCTCGATTTCTCGCCTACCGCGGCCGCTTCGCGCAATTCGTTCTCGGCTTGTTGGTAGAGCGAAAGGCTGACATATGCTCTTCCCAGGGTCATCAAAACTTGCGCCATCGCTTCCGGATCGTCGGCCAGCTCGACTTTCGCGCGAGCCGACGCATCGGCCAAAATATCCTTGACCGTGACGTCCTTGCCCTTAGCCTCGGGAGCCGCCGCGCCGAGCATGCTTTGCAAAAATGCGCCGATGGTCTCGGCCCTTGCCTGGGCGCGTCTCGCCGCTCGAGCTTGCCAGGTCGTGGTGATAATTCCGGCGATCAGGACGAGCGCTAAGACGCTGGCGGAGGCGACGCCGATCCCATGCCGTTTTACAAATTTTGATGATCGATAGGCAAATGTGTCCTTGGACGCAGTGATCGGCAGACCATTGAGATGCCGCTCGATATCATCGGCAAGCTGCTCGGCCGAGCGATAACGACGCTCAGGCTCCTTTCGCATCGCCATCAGGACGATATTGTCTATGTCGCCGCGAAGCAGTCGAGAGTCAAGAGTAGAGAGTTGAGAGTTAGTAATTCTTTTCTCCCTTTCTCCTTTTCTCTCTTTTTCCCCTTCTTGAAATGAAGTCGCTTCACTCGGTTTAACCGGCTCGGAATTTGAGACAAGCTGTATCATCTTTTCAAAAGTCTCTGATTCGTAAGCGAACGGCCGAGTTCCGGTCAGCAGCTCATACAACACGACGCCTAAGCTGTAGATGTCCGATGCGGTCGTGATAGGGTCGCCGCGCATCTGTTCCGGCGAAGCGTAGGCCGGCGTCAGAGCGCGGAAATTCGTCGCTGTCCTTAATTCGTCGTTTTCGATGTCGAGAAATTTAGCCAGGCCAAAATCGAGCAGTTTTGGCTCGTTATCGCGTGTGACGAGAATATTTGAGGGCTTGATGTCACGGTGAATTATCAGATTGCTGTGCGCGTATGCAAAGGCGCGGCAGATCTTTAAAAATAAACGTAACCGGTCGTCGATCGAAAGTTTTTGCCCGTCTGCGTGCTCAATAAGCGGGTCGCCTCTCACATATTCCATTACCAGATACGGCAGGCCGTCGCCGGTCACGCCGCCGTCCAGCAGCCGGGCAATATTCGGATGATTCAGACGGGCGAGAATCTGCCGCTCCTGCCGAAACCGCCGCAGGCTCTCGCGTCCCGGAAACGAGCTGCTGACGATCTTTATCGCTACTTCCTGTTGGAATTCGCCGTCGTCACGCTTTGCCAGAAAAACAGCGCCCATGCCGCCCCGCCCAATCTCGCGTTCAACGCGGTAATGCCCGATGACCTTACCCGTCACAGGTTCAAAGTCAGGAGCCACGGCATCAGAAACGGTAAAAGCAGGCGATTCGATAAATTCCACCGCCTCGTCGTTGGATCTAAGCAAAACCTCGACCTCGGCCCTAAGATCTTGGTCACCGTTGCATATCTCATCCAGTTTTAGGCAGCGTTCATCTTCGCCGAGATCAACAGTTCCGGCAAAGATGTCTTTAACTTTGGCCCATGTTTTGGCTTCCATATCTCTAAGGTTTTATGCGGTTGTAGAGCCATGCCTTGGCAATCTGCCAATCGCGTTTTACGGTCGAATCGGAAATATTCATAGCGTGCGCGGTTTCCTCGATCGTCAACCCGCCAAAAAAGCGCAACTCGACGATCTTTGCCTGTTGCTCATCGAATGAGGCTAGCTCGGTCAAGGCTCCGTCGAGCGGGATCAAATCCAGTTCGCGCCGGTTCGGGAAACTCACGGCCTCATCGAGAGCGATGGTCGTAAGGCCGCCACCACGTTTTTGCGCATTTTTTTCGCGGGCATGATCGACCAAAATTTTGCGCATCATCTGCGCCGCCGCTGCAAAAAAGTGGGCGCGGTTTTGCCAACTTACATTTTTCCAATCGATAAGCTGCATGTAAGCCTCGTGCACGAGAGCGGTCGCCTGGAGCGTATGATCCTGCCTTTCGTTTTGCATGTAACCGTGGGCCAGACGGCGCAATTCATCATAAACCACCGGCAGCAGTTCCTCAGGCGCGCTTCTCTCGCCGGCACTGATTGCCTTGAGCATCTGCGTGACGTCGGCCTGTTGACTCATCTTTTTCTCCCGATTTATCTCGGATTATACCCTTATTTGGCCGTTTAGCGCTCTTTTTTGAAAAATATTGACCTAATTTTTCATCCGATTCCGCCTTGTACGATGAATGAGAAATTTGAAATAAATAGGAGTAATAACCATGAAGAGAATTATTTCAGCAAACGCAATGCAATATAGTCTTTCCCTGTTTGGAGGGCTGCTGACATGCGCCTTTATATTTGCGCTGCAAACTACGGCTGACGCCCGGCCCGGCGACCTGGATCCGACGTTCGGCACAAACGGCACGGTGTTGGCGCCCATCGCCGATACGGGCGGCAATTTTTTTACGGGCGGCTCGGTGTTGCAGACTGACGGGAAAATCATAGTCGCCGGTCAGATTGACGCGAACGGCAAGACGAATTGCGGCGCGGCGCGCTTTAACGCCGACGGCTCGCTTGATACGAGTTTCGCCACGAACGGGCGTTTTATTTTTCTGCCTTTTCAAATAGGGAGTTGCCGAAGCCCTGCCATAGCTCTTCAACCTGATGGCAAGATTCTGCTCGGCGGTAACACATTCACTCCTTCTCCCGATAATAGTTCTGGAGGAGACGATGCCATATTGATACGACTCAACGCTAATGGAACTTTAGATTCGAGTTTTGGCACGAACGGTTTTCTCGTCACTTTCACGGGAACGCCTGAAAGCAGATTCGGATTCGGTGGCGGACGCGGCCACGGAGCCGGATTTATCACTTCCATCCAAGTTCAAACCGACGGCAAAATTATCGCCGTCGGTTATGCCAATTCAACGCAGCCGAGTTCACGAACTGACATGATCGTTTTGCGTTACAATGCGAACGGTACGCGTGACACATCATTTGCCGCCGGCGATCAAGCCAATGTGCGTTTTGATACGGCCCTCATCTACAACGTCGCAACGACATCCGCGCTTCAGTCTGACGGTAAAATCCTCCTTGCCGGATACATCATCCGCAACGACACACCTTCGCCTTTGGATTCCGCAATAGCACGATTGAATGCAGACGGTTCGCTCGATACGTCATTCGGCACGGGCGGCAAAGTTCTGATCGATTTAGGCGACGGTCGCGGCGACAACATCAATTCAATCCTCATTCTGCCCAACGGCAAGATCTTGGCCGGTGGCTCAGTTGCATCCAACGTGCAGTCTTTTACTTTGGCACGATTTAATGTCAACGGCGCGCTCGATTCAACATTCG
Organism: Pyrinomonadales bacterium; assembly: GCA_038226395.1. Taxonomy (GTDB): domain Bacteria; phylum Acidobacteriota; class Blastocatellia; order Pyrinomonadales; family Pyrinomonadaceae; genus OLB17. Next base: position 36,586 of record JBBRQM010000018.1, read on the forward strand.
GCACGGGCGGCAAAATCATTACAACTGTCTCTACATCTAGCGGTATCGGTCTCAATCGCATCTTATTGCAACCCGACGGCAAGATCATTGCGGGCGGGGGCGCTGCCGATTGGCTAGTTGAGCGCTACAATTCGGACGGATCATTAGATTCAAGTTTCGGCATTGGCGGCGTGTCGAGCTTTCGAGTCAGAACGCCGAATATTAATAGCCAGTGCAACAACATTCTACTGCAACCCGACGGCAAAATCGTTGCGACGGGTAACGGACAATCAAACGATGTAAACGGCTCACAGGCCGGTCTGGCGCGTCTTCTTAATAAGAACGTGAGATCTGATTTTGACGGGGACGGAAAGGTGGATGTGTCCGTTTACCGCAACAGTGAGGGCACTTGGTATCTGAATCGTTCCAGGGAGGGGTTCACCGCCATTCATTGGGGAGCACCGGGAGGCACTGATATACTCGTGCCAGGAGATTACGACAATGACGGCAAGACGGATTTTGCGATCTTCCGCCCGGATGCGAATCCGGCAAACCCGGATTACTGGGTACTGAACAGCAACGGATTTACGTTCTCGGGCGTTTCGTGGGGAGTGCCGGGCGATATACCGGTTGTAGGCGACTACGACGGCGACGGCATAACGGATTTTGCCATATTTCGCCCGTCCAATGGCACGTGGTATATAATCTACAGCAGCGGCGTCGGCCCCCAGCAACAACAATTCGGTCTGAACGGAGACATTCCTTTGGCTATGGACCCCGACGGCGACGGCAAGACAAATCTCGCGGTCTTTCGTCCCGGCAATAACACATGGTATATCGCAAAACCGACGGGTATTCCGGCGCAGAACTTTGATTCTATCCAGTTTGGCCAATCGGGCGACAAACTCGTTCCGGCAGATTATGACGGCGACGGCAAGACGGATATTGCGATATTCAGGCCGTCAAACGGCACTTGGTATATTATCAGCACCAAGGCTGCATTGGTCAACATTATTAAGTTCGGGCAAGCGGGCGACATACCCGTTCCGGGTGATTATGACGGAGACGGCACGGACGATATTGCGGTCTATCGAGGTGGTCTCTGGTATATCCTGAAATCGAAGACCGGATCGGTCGATTACATTCAGTTCGGCGTCTCTACCGATAAACCAATCCCGTCTGTATTCACCCGTGATGTGCCGTAAAAAATGGATGAGGGGGCAGCGTGTAAAAGCCCTTCTTTACTTTAATTTATAAGACCCCTCGAATTCATTCGGCGGGTTTTTTTCATGGACCGCCATCATTTTTTCATATATTTATCCAGAAAATCGGCGACGAGGGGGTAGAGGACGAGGCGGTTTTTTAGTTTGGAGACGCCGTGGCCTTCGTCGTCAAAGAGTTTGTATTCGACAGTCGCGTTGCGTTTGCGCAAGGCGCCGACGATCTGCTCGGCCTCGGTGTAGGGAACTCGCGGGTCGTTGCGTCCGGCGATAACAAAGAGCGGTGTTTTGATCTTGTCCACCTTGTTTATCGGCGAGATCGACCGCAGAAAATCACCGTCTTTTTCAAGTGAACCGTACTCGACCTCACGCTGGCGGCGTCGATAGCCGCTGGTATTTTTCATAAAACTTTCCCAATTGGCGATGCCGACCGTATCGACCGCCGCCGCCCAAGCATCGGGGTAAAGCGTGATCGCGGCGAGCGTCATATAGCCGCCATAGCTCCCGCCCATGATGGCAATCCGCTTCGGGTCGGCTCCGCCGGATTCTCTGAGCCATTTTGTGATGTGAATTAGGTCCTTGAGCGTGTCTTCGCGTTTGCGGACGTCGTCGAGATGCGTGAATGTCTTGCCATAACCGGTTGAGCCGCGAACATTTGGTGCAATGATCGCGTAACCGCGCGAGAGGTAATACTGGTAAAGAGCGTTGAAACCCGGCCGCTCTTGTCCCTCAGGGCCGCCATGGACGGAGACGATGACACGCAGATTTTTGTCCGGAGCCATCGTTCCTTTGAAAACGGGTAATCTTCCGTTGTGAGTTTCAACGTTGATTCGCGGCCGGTAATACCATGCCGGTATCTCTCGCCCGTCAAACGTCTTGTATTTGATTAATTCCGGCGAGACAAAAGAAGATGTCGGAATCCCCGCAGTGTCGCTGTGCGTAATCTGCGTAAGCCGCTCGGTTTTGAGATCGTACATCCAAATATCGCCGTTATTACGCGCCGAATTGAACGTAAATGCCAGCTTGCTCTGATCGTGGTTAAAAGCCATCCCGCTAACGATTCCCTGGGCCGGAAGCCCGACGATTGTCACGCGGCTATCTAAAGTTGTTATCAGAGGTTTGCCGCCGGTTTCGTAAGGGCGGAGATCGAGCTCGGAATAGCCGTCGCGGTTGATTGTATATGCCATTACATTGCCATACGGCGGCATCTCGATGCCCGTCACGTCGTAATCGCGGCGGTCGACGACCGTCGCCTCGATATTATCGGGGGACCAGTTATCAATGGCGGCATTTACTTTGCGCAACTGCGTGAGGTTGATGAATTCGCGGCCGTCATTCTGGGCAAAGACGATACCATCGGCGACAAAATGCACATTCGAGTATTCCGAAGCGTCCATATGCGGCGTCAGGCGCGACTCGGCTTTTGTCCGCATGTCGACGATGTAGAGATCGTTGTCGAGGCTAAATTCTGTGCCGCTCCGCGAGACGATCAGTTTTGAGCCGCTGTCATTAATGGCCGCGACCTCATTATTGCCGTCTTGGCTGTAGACTATCTCCTCTTTGCCGGTGGCGAGGTCCATCGAATAGATGTCAAAGAAGTTACGGCTCCGTTTGTTTGAGGCGTAATAGATCGTGCGGCTGTCCCATGAGACCGCTCCGAAATCGTGCCGCACCGATGGTTCGTCCGTCAGGGCACGCACGCCGCTGCCGTCGGGCTTCATCCAGAAGAATTGCGTATTTTCATCGCCGCCTTTTGCCTTGCCAAAGATCAGGCCGGTGCCATCGCCGAGCCAACGGACAAAGCCGACATTGTCGTCGTATTTCGTCAATTGGCGCGGCGTCCCGTTTGGCAGCGCGATCGTCCAAACCTGCGTCGTGCCGCTGACATTTGTCAGATAGGCAATATATTTGCCATCGGGCGAAAATGCAGGCGCGCTCGCCGATCTGATATTCAGATATTGCTGAATCGCTGCCGGCGGTTGAGCAAATGATACGGTTGCCAACATAGCGACAAAGACGATGCAAAAAAGTTTTTTCATTTGTAACCTCGACTGATATATTCCGAAAGAACGTAGTATATATCGAAAACACGTAAACCCGGCAATGATAATCTGTCAAAAATACGTATAAACGAGGGTGTAAAATAATGTTAAAAATAAATAGGTATTTTTTATCAAATAAGGTAGAATAAAATCGGGATTAGAGATAAAGACTGTTTCTCCCTCATGTTTATTAACTCCTTCTCCCAGGTAAGTCCTCGTCTGTGCATCTCATGACCGCATAACATTTCCAGATTTCCTGTCAAAAAAATTAGATAAGATTTTTTTCTGTAAGTTCTTGTCCGTTAGTCAATCCCCTTCTTGATAAACCGGTATGAAAACTTTGCTTCCACATATGTCAAAAAATCGCTCGACGCTGCTCGTTTTAACAATCGGCGTGTCGCTTGCGGCAACGTTAGTTTGGCTGATGCGACAAGTATTTGGGGATGATGAGCAGTCGGCCTATGCTTACCAGACCACTGTTTTGACGACGACAGTAATCCCGATATTTGCTGTCTTTCTGGCCGGCTGCGTCTTAAAAATTCACAGCCTCCTCAAATCGCATCGGGAACTTGTTGGCGCTCGCGAAGACCTGAAACAAAATCTCTCACTGCTGACCTCGACATTCGAAGCGACCGCCGAGGGCATTTTAGTCGTTGATCGAAATAACAGGATCATAACCTACAACCAGCGATTTGTGGATATGGCTCAGATTCCGGATGAAATCATAAAATCGATGGACAACGGCAGAGTTATGAATTTTGTCTCAGATAAATTGACGGACGCCGAGGGCTTCGTAGAGAGGACAAAGCAACTTACTCTGAAACCGGAAACCAACAGTTATGACATTATCGAGTTTAATGACGGACGAATCTTTGAGCGTTACAGCCACCCGCAAATAATGGACGGCAAAGTGGTTGGCCGCGTCGTGAGCTTTCGCGACATTTCGGATCGTAAACGAACGGAGATCGAGTCGCAGGTGATTTCCGAAATTATTCAGGGCGTTGCGACGACCTCCAATCTGGATGAGATGCTCGGCCTGGTCCAGCAATCAATCGGCCGGGCGATTTATGCCGAAAATTTTTACGTCGCTCTTTATGACAAGCAAAGCGAGCTTCTACACATTCCGTTTTTCACAGACAAATTCGATACGATCTTTCCGCCGCAAAAAATGGGTAACGGCCTCACCGCCTATGTTTTTCGGCATGAACGTCCCGCGCTTTTAACTAAAAAGCGCATTTATCAATTAATTGAGGATGGCGAGATCGAATTGGTCGGAACACCACCGGCGGTTTGGCTTGGCATTCCGCTCATGACACCGACCGAGGTCATTGGCGTGCTCGTCGTGCAGCACTACGAGGATGAAAGCGTTTACACAGAGCGCGACATCGAGCTTTTATCATCCGCCGCCGGACAAATCGCGATGGCAATCCAGCGCAAGCGGGCCGAGGATACCCTGCGGGACAGCGAAGCAAATCTTGCCGCCGCCCAACGAATCACACATTTGGGAAGCTGGGAACTGGATCTCGCCGACCTGGAAGATTTGAATAAAAATGAGGTTCGATGGTCGGACGAAACCCATCGCATCTTTGGCTACGAGCCGGGTCAAATCCAGGTGTCAAACGAGCTTTTCTACAACTCGGTTCACCCAGACGATCGTAATCGCATCGCCGAAGTTTTGGCCGACGCAATCCAGCAAAGGAAGGTCTTTAATATCGAACATCGTATTATTTTGCCTGACAAAAGTGAACGCATTCTGTACGGACAAGCTGAATTGATCTATGACGAGCAAACTGACAGGCCTTTAAAGCTGCTTGGCACCGTGCAGGATATAACACAGCGCCGTCTCACCGACGCCGCCTTGCGGGACAGCGAATATAAACTTCGGACATTGTTTACCAGCATAAATGAAGGCTTGACACAAGTCGATAATGACGAGGTCATTCAATTTGTCAATGACCGTCTCTGCCAGATCACCGGATATGAGCGCAATGAGATGATCGGCAGCAAGACTCTTGATTTATTATTCGACGACGAAGGACGCAGGCTTGTCCTCAAGGCCAATGAAGAGAGAAAGTGCGGCATCTCGGGACAATACGAAGCTCGACTCCGAAAAAAATCGGGTGAAATGATATGGGTGCTGGTAAGCGGAGCGCCGGTTATCAACGAGGCTGGCGAATTAACCGGCACGCTGGGCATGTTTATGGATATTTCGACGCGAAAACGCGTCGAGGAACAATTGCTCCACGACGCATTTCACGACGGCTTGACCGGCCTTGCCAATCGTGCATTGTTTATGGATCATTTGCGCCTTACCATCGAACGGTGCAAGAGCCGTCACAGCAATTACTACGGTGTGCTGTTCTTGGATTTTGACCGTTTTAAAGTGATAAACGATTCGCTCGGCCATGCCGAAGGCGACGAGTTGTTAAAGCAAATCGCCCGGCGATTGGAGATCGTGACCAGGGCAGGGGATTTAGTATCACGACTTGGTGGCGACGAATTTGTTATTTTACTTAGCGAAATGCTCGAAGTTAATGACGCGATTCAGGTAGCCGAGCGCATCCAGGAGGACCTGAAAAAACCGTTTGATATAAACGGTAATGAGGTTTTAATCTCAGCCAGTATCGGCATAGCGCTCAGCACCGACGGACACAAAACGGCGGAAGACATGCTCCGCGACGCCGACCTCGCGATGTATCGCGCCAAGGCAAAAGGCAAGGCTCGATACCAGGTTTTCAATCAGGCGATGCGTGCACAGGCAACAACCCGGCTACAGCTCGAAACCGAGATGCGGGCCGCACTCGAACGCCGCGAATTTGCGATGCACTACCAGCCGATCCTCAATCTCGTGACCAATGAGCTTATAGGCTTCGAGGCACTCGTCAGGTGGCAGCACCCGACGCGTGGAATGATCCCGCCCGACGACTTTATTCCGGCGGCCGAGGAAACCGGACTGATCCTGCCGCTCGGACGCTGGATACTCGGTGAAAGCTGCCGTCAAATGCGAGCCTGGCAGGACGCCTATCCGCAGGCTTCGTCGCTTGTCGTTAGTGTAAATCTGTCATGCAAACAGTTTTTGCAATCCGATCTGGCGGAACAAGTTGCTCTAACGCTCAAAGCGACTAACTTAGCGCCACGATGCTTGAAACTGGAAATTACGGAAAGCTATCTGATCGAAAATAATGAAAAAGCGGTCAAGATCATGAATCATCTGCGCGACCTCGGGGTTGAGCTGAGCCTCGACGATTTTGGCACGGGTTATTCGAGCCTGAGCTATCTGCATAGCTTGCCCGTCAATAGCTTAAAAATTGACCGCTCCTTTGTCAGCCGAATGACCGAGAGCGATGAAAACGGCGAGATCGTCCGTACGATCATAAAGCTCGCTCAGAACCTAAAAATGCAGGTCATCGCCGAAGGCATCGAAACTGCCGAGCAGCTCGATCAGCTCAATCAATTAAATTGTGGATTCGGTCAAGGATACTTATTCGCTAAGCCCCTCGAAGCCGAACGTGCGGAAGCATTTATAACCGAAAATATTGAGAATCTGTCCGGCCATCCCGAACAGCCCGTAATTAATTTAGAATTGAATATGTAGCCAAAAAAGCGGTGACTTTTGTCAGATAAGCGATGCTCTTGCCGTCCGATGAGAACGAAGGCGCGCTCGCCGACTTGATATTTAGGCATTGCTGGATGCTCGCCTGAGCGTGGACGCCGGCACAACATACGAGCAGAATGAGTGTGACGAAAACAAAACGAATATTCTTCATAGCCGTCTCCAAAGATCAAAGATTTTATAGAGAAACATTATAGCTCAATTTTCTAAATAACATCTCAAACAAATGATTAGCACGTGCCTTGGTAAAACCATCAACTTGCCCTACAATCTTTCCGAATTGATCAATGGAGGAATAATCATGAAAAACAGCATCAGTATTTTGGCGGGAAGTATTTTGTTGTCGCTGCTTGCAGGTTGCAGCCTTCTGAATGGCGGTAATACCGCGGGCACGAATGTCGGTAATTCCACAAGCACGAATATCGGCAATTCGACGGCCAGCAATTCGAACCGGACGGATACCGGCACCACAAACAAGCCGGGAGCGATTCAGGCGGCGGCCTTCACCAAAGACTTCTTCGGTGACAAGCATGGAGACCAAAAATACGATCACGAGAGCGGAGACAAAAAATACAAGGGGAAGACGCTGACGATCACGGGCAAGATCAGCGAGTTCGGCTATAGCTCGGGCGCCGTTTACATTAGACTCGAGGGCGACGATCCCGACGATAAACCACTAGCAAGGGTAGATTGCGTTTTTGCCGGCGACAGCGAGGCCGCAGCCGTCAAGCAATTGCAAAAGGGTCAGGAGATAACGGTTACCGGCACGTACGATAGTTTTGAGTTCGGACTACGATTTGTTAAATGCAAGATCGAGAAATGATCCTGCCGAAGCGTGGATCAACTCGTATGATCGAGCACGATCCGCCAGCCCTGTTTGAATTTGCGGAATGTGAGCGTGAATTTGCCGTGCGGGTTGTCGGCGTCGCGTTTTAGCGACCAACTGCCGAGGACGACGGCGGCGTTTTTGCCAAGCATAGTGACCTCGAGATCCGAGAATGTCAGCACGCCCATTTTGGCACGCGAATCATAGCTTTTCTTATAGCGGTCAAGCGTCGGCTGCCAGCCACGCGTCACCTCAGTACCCGAGACAAACGTCAATTTATCCGAGCGCCAGTAGCCGTCCATAAAGCCCTCAAGGTCGCCGCGGTTCCAGGCCTCGGCCTGCCGATCCATCACCTTGCGGATATCGGTCTCCGCTTGTCCGAAAGCTGCTGCGGCCATGACCGCCATAATGGCAAAAAGAAAAATAAATTTCATATAATGCCAAGTTTACTCAAATCCGCCGCGAATGCAATAAAAAAGCGGCCGATGTCTGTCATCAAAATAGCCGTAACATAAAGAAACACAGAGCAATTACACTGAATTATTTTTTGTTTGTGACTTGGATCAACCTTTCGAGTTTATTCTGTGCCATTCCGCTGTCGATGCTTTGCTCGGCGAGGCGGGCGGCATGAAGGGGGTCTTTTGCGATACCGCCGATAAAAATGGCGGCGGCGGCGTTAATAACGACTAGCGAGCGGGCCTCATCGCGGCGGCGGCTGGCAAGCACGTCGCGGATAATGGCGGCGCTTTCCTTGGCAGAACCTGTCCTTAAATGATCTATTCGGCCAGGCTTGAGGCCAAAATCCGAGGGCGAAATGGTATATGCACGCAGATGCCCGTTCTTGACGGCAGCGACGTGGGTCTTGCCTTCTAGCGTGATCTCATCGAGGCCGTCCGAGCCGTGAATGACCCATGCGTTTTCTGCTTTTAGCAGCGCCAGAGCCTTTGCGACCGGCTCTATAAGCGACCGGTGCCAGACCCCGATGAGGTGATGCAAAACATCCGCCGGATTAGCCAAAAGGCCGAGCAAGTTTAAACATGTCCGAATACCAAGCCGACCGCGAACGTCAGCGATCCGCCGTAGCTCGGGGTGAAATTTGGGTGCAAACAGAAAACTCAATCCGGCTCCGCTGAGACTCGCCTGAGCAACGTCCGGCTCAGCGGCGACCTTAACGCCAAGTTCGCCGAGCACATCCGCGCTTCCGGCTTTGCTGGTCACTCCGCGGTTGCTTTGCTTGGCTACGGTTACTCCGGCTCCGGCGGCGACGAGTGCCGCTGCCGTCGAGATATTAAATGTCTTTGCCGCAGACGATCCCGTTCCAGCGATGTCTACTGCATTTTTTGGCGATTTGATCTTGACGGCAAGGTTGCGCATTACGCTCGCCATTCCGGCAAGCTCCTCAAAAGTCTCGCCTTTGGCCGTTAAAGCCGTCAGTGCCGCCGCGATCTGGATCGATCCTATTTGTGTATCCGTCAACGCGCGAAAAAACTCAGCGGCCTCAGCAGTAGTGAGATTCTCGCCGCGGATCAGCCGCATTAGATAAGGAAAAAGCGGCGTCGTGGCCTTTGCGTTTGTCGCAGAAACCGGTGCTGATAACAGCCAATCTGATTTTGTTGCGGGCATATTTTAGACGAAGCGAGGAAAAGGCGGCGGGCCTGTCGGTGCGCGGATACACCTATATCTATTATCTCAAAGATCGAGGAAGTTTTGCAATAACTTTCTGCCGTGCTCGGTAAGTATTGACTCGGGATGAAACTGCACGCCCTCGATTTTTTTTGTGCGATGACGAAGACCCATGACCAAACCGTCGGGCGACGTTGCGGATATTTCGAGGCAATCCGGCAGCCCTTCGCGGTCAACGATCAGCGAATGATAACGCCCGGCCTCGAAATTATTCGGCAAATCAGTGAAGATCGTTTTGCCGTCGTGCCGTATCTCGACTGGCATGCCGTGAACAGGTTCAGGTGCCCGGACGACTTTGCCGCCAAAATGCTGACCGATTGCCTGGTGACCGAGACAGACGCCCAGAATTGGTGTCGTATCTCCAAACCGCTCGACTACCGCCAGCGAAATACCCGCCGCATCAGGCGTCCCCGGCCCCGGCGAGATCAAGATTCGCTCGGGTTTGAGATCAAGCTCGACCTCATCGACCGTCACCTCGTCATTGCGAACGACACGCATCTCCGCCCCAAGCTCGCCGAGATACTGGACCAGGTTGTAGGTAAACGAATCGTAATTGTCGATAACGAGCAGCATCTAATAATGTAATTTACGCGGTCGCGAGGCTTTCTTTATTTACTATTACGCCCAATAACTCTATCATAAACTCGTCTGATAAAAGAGCTAGAACATATGCCCAATAAATTGCTTCCTTTCGTTTTGATCTTGTTATTTACCGGCTTTGCATCTGCCCAGACGATTTCTCCGTCTAAGACTGCCGATGACGCCACAAAACTCGAAAAAGATGCGGTTGAGTTTCTTCGCGAAACCGCCGGTGACGTTGCCAGGCTTCGCACGATGGAAAATCGCATTAGCTTTAACTCCGAGCTAGCGTCGCTGATGTGGTTTCACGATGAAAAAGAGGCAAAGGTGATGTATGGCGCCGTCGTCAGCGATTTCAAACAGCTTTTGTCGCAGTTTGATTCGCAGATGAATTCGTTGGACAGCCCCGGCGATGACGATTCGTACTCATCCGGCGGCCTTTTTGGCGGATACGGCAAATCTAAGGTCGAACGCAAATTTCGCATCGCGATGGCCGTCCGCCAACAGATCGCGATGAGCCTCGCCGAACATGCTCCGGACATTGCTTACAATTTCTTCTACGACAGCCTCAATCTAATCTCGAATCCGCAATTTAGAAAGGAAACGGAGCAATCGGATAAATATTTTGAGTTTCAACTCATGAAACAGATCGCTGATACCGACGCCGCCAAAGCGGCGGATTATGGCAAGGAATCGATCAAACACGGCCTCGACACCAATCACATCGAACTGCTCAAAAAGATTTATGCGAAAGACGCAGACAAAGGTATCGACTTTGGCTCCGCGATCCTGAGCCGTCTGAAAAGCGATAAAGCGAGCGTAAAAAATCTCGACTTTTACAACAAGCTACTCACATTTGGAGCCGCAAATCTCGAAGCATCAAAAAAAACTGGTGCCAAAAAGCCGGTTTACGACCGAAATGATCTGCGAGATATAGCCGAAGAATTCGCTCAGGCGATCCTAAATGGCAAGGAGGGGGTATCGCCTTACTCTGCCGTGAATTGGGCAGAACAAATCGAGAAATATGCTCCCGGCCGTGGGGTACAGATCAGATCAAAATTTAGAAACGCCGCCGCCGGGAATTCTTCTTATGGTTCGGCAAATACGATGATGATGGTCGCCGCGAATACTATGGCAAACGGTGCTTACAATTCAAATCGGCCCTCAAACTCCAACGCCGCCTTCGAACAGTCCGAAAAGGCGCGAAAGGAACGCGACTCAGTCGAAAAGCAGATGATGGACGAGATCAAAGATCTCGGCACCAAGCCGCTGCCAAAAGAGGAGCGTGACAAGGTCGTCGCCAGGGCGCGCAAGATCATCTCTGAGACAAAAGGTAAAGACAAGAAGATCGTCGCCCTCAGCCTGCTTGCTGCCCAGGTCGCGCGTGCCGGTGATAAGGATCTCGCAGACCAGATAATGCTTGGCGCACCGCCTTATTAATCCCCAGCCTAAGAATTATCAGGATTTTTTATACAGTTGGATGCTCGCCAGCGGCTACGCCGAGGCCAATCCGGACAAGGCATTCCCGCTGCTTGAGAGTACGATCCTCAGAGCAAATGACACGATCGCGGCGTTTGTAAAGGTCGCCGAATTTATCGATGTAAATGACGAGATGATCGATGACGGCGAGATCCAGGTGGGCATGTTTGGCGGCTCGATGATCCGCGAAATGACCGGCCAGCTCGGCATTGCAAGCGGGACGATCAAGTTTCTGGTAAAAGCAGATTTTGCAAAAACAAAGAATCTAACCAACACATTTGACCGACCGAGACCAGAGTCCTTGCCAAAATGATGGTGCTCCGTGCCGTTCTGGATAAAAGAGAAGTAACCAAACCGGACTTGAATCCGATGATCGATACAGATGCGGGGGACGGAGATTCGGCGCCGCCTCCGCCGCCAAAGGCGACACCAGACCCGCGCTAGGTCATGCTTGTCCCCAGCAGCCACGAGCCTCCGTCGACGACGAGCGTCACTCCGTTGATGTAGCTTGCAGCATCCGAGGCCAGAAACAACGCCGCATTTTCGATATCGACGATACGGCCAAAACGTCCGAGCGGTATCTTTTGCGTCAGTTTTTCTTTGAGTTCGGGCATCAGCAGCCGTTTCATTCCCTCGGTGTCCTCGATCGGCCCCGGGGCGATGCCGTTGACGCGGATTCCGTGACGTCCCCATTCGGCTGAGAGGTTTCGCGTGATCGCATCCACGCCGGCCTTTGCCGCCGAGACGTGTATCTGCATCGGCGTCGCGAGATAGTGCAGCGTCGCCGAGATGTTCAATATCTGTCCTTTAGATTTTTTCAGCTCTTCGAAAGCAGCGCGGCACACATTGAACGTGCCTTTGGTGTCAATATCGACCACCGTGCCAAAGCCATTTGGCGAAAGCTGTTCGGCCGCGCAGAGAAAATTGCCTGCGGCTCCATTGATCACAATATCGATCTTGCCGTAATGCTCGGCCGTTGCCGCAATAGCTTTTTCCACCGCTTCGTAATCGCGGACATCAGCCGCGACCGCCAAACATTCGCCGCCGTTTTCCTCGATAAACTGCTTTTGCGGGATCAGATTGTCCTCTTTTCGGCTAACGATTGCGAGCTTGGCGCCATATTCGGCAAACGCCCGAGCGAAACCGCCCGTGATCCCAGTCCCGCCGCCTGTTACAAACGCGACCTTTCCCTGTAATATATTGTCAGCAAAAATTTTGTCCATATCGAGAAGATGTTAACACAAAACCTTCAACGCAAAGACGCAAAGGAGCAAAGACGCAAAGATCGAATGGATAGCGTCAAGAGGCTAATAGTACGAATACTTTCGAATAGTAAAAACAGGAGCCTCTTGCCAAATCTTGCCTTTGCACCTTTGCATCTTTGCGTCTTTGCGTTAAGTCTCCTATTGCTTTCCTGTGGCTCTAAGCCTTCTGACCTTCGGACCCTCGTCCCAGCTGATACGCTCGTTTATCTCGAAACAAACGACTTCGCCTCTGCGTTGCAGCCGATTGTCGATAGCAAGCCGTTTTTAGAAGTGGCTAAGAGCACGCCTGACTTCTCGGCATTAAAAGGCGTGCAGCTCGCGGTCGCAGTCACTGGTTTTGAGACGCGCGAGGAAAAGCTGACTGACGAACACAGCGTCGGACGCGTCCAGCCGCATTTTGTCGCGGTCGCCGACACCCACGCATGGAATTATCAGGCCATTGCCTTTGCCGAGAAGAAGCTCGGAGCCTTTGTCGA
>JBBRQM010000019.1:0-47665 GCA_038226395.1 Pyrinomonadales bacterium
CGCTAAAAGGAGAATCTTCATATTTTTCTGTGATGAGCTAGATGAGCGTTAGGTTGCAAACTCCAGCCGTGGCGGTGACAGTGACCGAAGCTTGCTAGACTCGATGCTGAAGAGCAAGCTTTAAGAAATTCTCAAACAGGATGCGGCCGTCGCGGCTTTCGTTTGGGTGTTCCCAGCGGGTTGGGTTTTTTGACCAGTCTTCGAATGATTTTTCGAGGTGAAATTGGAGAAACTCTCGAATAATCGGACAAGATAATGCTTAACGGTCCATCTTCGCGTAGTTAAATGCCTAGAATTGCAGCAGGCTGACCGGCCCGGGGCCTTTAGTATTTGGTTTGTTGCATGTAATTTGGTTAGCCGGGATATAGCCGCTGTTTCCTGAACTTTCCGACCCTTCACCGTTATGAACCAAATACCAGGTGGGATTACCCTCGGCGTCAAACTTTGTACTCTCGAGTTGGTAAATCAGTTTAGTTCCGGGAGGTACCGTATATCTAACTTTCGATCCCTTCGAAGGTTCTTGATAGAGTTTCGCAGTCACGGTGGTCTTGATAACACCCTGCGGCTCGTATGGGGAAGCATGTTCTCCTTGAGTGAGTCGAGTGAAGCTGATTTTTTGAGTACCTTTAACGGGATCAATGAAAGTTCCTGTAATAGAATTTCCATCTTGGCTGACCGTCAGATCCATTCCGCCTAAAACCTCTTCGCTGACGGCTTCTTTCTCTGTCTTCTGCCACTTGCAGATGGTTACGTTGCCCGTGATCGTGGTAAACGCGCCCTTGTTCGGCTTTGAGAGTTCGCCGGTGAAATCATTAACCAGCATAACTGCCTTCCCATTGAGATCCGGGTACTCACATTTGTAAGGAACAAGATACTTGGCCGCCACGACCACGCTATTTCCCAATATATTGGTGTCAGTCTGCGTGATGTCCACTTCGAGGTTGACACTGTTGTCCTTCCACCTTCCCGTCAGGTCAAGAGATCCTTCGTGGGTGGGCTTTCTTCGCCGGCAATCCGTGCCTTGCTGCGCGAACGCGCCGATCGACAAGAGTGTAGCGATGCAGACCACAATCACGCCAAGTAACATTCTTTTAGTACGCATAGTTCAAACCTCCGGGTTAGTAGTAGAGCAGCAGTATTGTCAAGATGCTTTGTTGTGTTTCAACGCTATTTTCAAAAAATTCTCAAACAAGATCCTTCCGTCGCGGCTTTCGTTCGGGTGCTCCCAGCGCGTCGGGTTTTTTGACCAGTCTTCGAATGATTTTTCGAGGTGAAATTGAACGCAATAGATCAATTGGCCGTCAGTTTGCTTGACCATCATCTGATTTTTGCAGAGGTATGAGGTGGCGAGAAGCTTGAATCCGGTGGGAACGCCATCGACCTGAACACCGTGATTTTGCCACACGCGGAGGATGTCGTCCTCTTTCGTATATTCCTGCCAAATCCCGGATTTTTGATCGTCATTGCCCTCAAAAATCGGGTCCGATTTGTCAACGATCTTTACAAAGCGATATTGATACTCGACGACGCGGCCCACGCGTTTTTTTGGGAGATCGAGATCGTCAAGCGTCTTGAGCGGCGAACCGAATGCCAGCCCGACCAATTGATGCGCGCCGCAGATGGCCAGCACTGGAATTGTTGTCTCGTGTATAAATCGCTTAAAGCTCGCTATGTGCTCAGGATTGTAATAATCAAAATCGGCAAACGTGCCACTCATGACGATCGCGTCCGGGCAAAACTTTTCAGCCGCATCGGCAAGCTCGGAGAGATGCACGGTCATCGTTTTGGGATTTTTGACGAGACGCAGAACGTTCTTGGCGATGTTGTTGCAAGCCATTCCAGAAACAAATCGCTCAAATTCGAGTTTGCTCTCCGTCGTGCCGTCCCAATCCGTGCGGGCAAGATCCGAGAGGTCCGAGTCGTAACGCAACAGATCGTTGACGATCAAAACCTTGGCGTGCTCGATCTTTTTCTCGATCGGCTCGTACCGGCAAAACGTGCTTTTGTTATAAGGGAACGGAAGCTTTTCTGGTTCAGTTACCTTTGCCACGGCATCATACATAGCTTGGATATCGGCGTTACGCGCATGTAACGCGTGTCAATCGATTATAACATCAAATAACGCTCCGTAAAGGCTGATCGTTCACTGCTTCCTCTGTTTCGTTTCGCGGTCAAACAGCGGCATCGGCTCACCGGGGCCGTAAGCAATGATCTCTCCGCGGATGGCCTTTACAAGTTGGGCCAGACCAGCGGTGCGATCGACTTTAACGTCGTCCAGCAACAGGAGCAAATGTTGCCATGATGTCTCGAGCTCGTCGGCAATGCCGGAAATTAGCGATATGTCATACGGCAAGGCAAAATCACGGCATCCGATCCTCGCAAAAACACGCAGATACCGCGCCGTTGCCAGATCGGGACAAGCGAATCGTCGCCGGCCGACCTTTAGCTCAATGCCAAGCAGAGTGTATTGAATGTCAGCCTGATTCTGTCTGGCCGGAATATCGAAATGATACGAACGGGTTCGTCCTG
The DNA here is from genome assembly GCA_038226395.1 of Pyrinomonadales bacterium. Taxonomy (GTDB): domain Bacteria; phylum Acidobacteriota; class Blastocatellia; order Pyrinomonadales; family Pyrinomonadaceae; genus OLB17. The sequence goes on from JBBRQM010000019.1 coordinate 2,530, forward strand.
ACCGAACCTTATCTTTATATATCGTTGGGAGCCAGTCGTCGGCTAAATCGGCACAGATTGTGGCGGCAATATCCATCGGACGACTCACGGGAGGTTATTTTTGGGGGGCGACTATGGGGGCGGCGGGTGACGATGCAAATTTCTCGATCACGCGGTCACTAAAAATGCCGAAATAAAGCACGCCAATCACGGTAATAACGAGAGCGGCGGCAAACGCAAGGGGCATCTTCGGAGCTTGCCACTCGGTCGTGCGTTCGCGGAAAAACATTACCACGATAAGCCGCAGGTAGTAATATGCGGAGATCGCGGTATTGACGACCGCGACAACGACCAAAATCGTCAATAGTGTATTCCCAGCCTGAAGTGCAGGGCGAAACACGAGCACCTTGCCCATAAATCCGGCCGTCAGTGGTAGGCCCAATAGCGAGAGCATAAAGAGCGAGAGCGAAAATGACAGCACCGGCGATTTGAAACCAATACCGGCGTAATCGTCAAATTCGGTTCGGCGGTCGTTTTTTTCGCCAAGCAGCGAGACGATGGCAAATGCTCCAAGATTGGTGACCGCATAGGTCAGCAGATAAAATGCGACAGCCGCAATAGCCTCATCGCGTTCCTGCACGGTTTTTGCCATACCTGCACCGACAAAGCCGACCAGTGCATAGCCTGCATGGGCAATAGATGAATAGGCGAGCATTCGCTTGACGTTATTCTGCATGATCGCCGCGACGTTGCCGACGATGATCGTGACCATCGCCATCACGGCAATAGCCGTGATCCATGATTCATGCAAATAGCCGGACGCTTGAGCACCGGCTATCAGCGGCAAGCCAAGGACAAAAACACGCAGGAACGATGCAAACGCGGCGGCCTTTGGCCCGGCGGCCATAAAGCCCGTGATCGGCGTCGGAGCACCCTCGTAAACGTCCGGCGTCCAGACATGAAACGGAGCCATCGCGATCTTAAAGCCAAACCCGATTATCATCATCGCCCCGCCAACGAGCAATAACGCCGGAAAGTTTGGATCAGCGATCTTTAAAGCGATCTGGGTCAGATTTGTCGCCCCAGTCGCACCGTAAACGAGCGCCATCCCGTAGAGCAAAAACGCCGAGGCAAAAGAGCCGAGGATGAAATACTTCATAGACGACTCGTTCGATTTGAGATCGCCCTTTCTGAGGCCCGCCATCACGTAGGTCGCGATTGAGAGCGTTTCGAGACCCAGAAAAATAATAACGAGATCATTGCCAGCCGACATCATCATCATTCCAAAGGTCGCAAAAAGCAGCAGGGCGTGATATTCGCCGACCGGAACGTTTTCACGTTCGACCCAAACGGTCGAGATCAGCACCGTCATCGCCGAGACAAACAGAAATACAAACGAAAAACTGAGCCGAAGATTGTCGGTCGCGATCATGCCGCCCCAGGGAGTCATAGTGGAATCATAGATCCCGTTCCACATGCCGCCAAACAAATGCCCCAGGATGCCTCCGCCACACCAGATATCAGCGAGAAATATCCCGGACAATGCGATGCCGATCAGTGCGATGGCCCCCGAAACAGCCCTTTGCTTCGGGAAATAACTGTCGTAAACCATCACGACAACGCCGGCAAGCGCCACGATCAATTCGGGAAGAATGATAGCAACATTCGCGTTTGGCGATACTAGATCTGTTTGAAAAAATAAACTCATTTAACTATGGCGTCGGTATTGAAGGGTTCTTGCATATCTTTTTTGCAAGCAAATTTGGGACTTCCGTGTGTCGCGGCACTGCCTCGGTATGACCAGTTTGCGGATTGCACCAAAGCGAATGTTCCTTTCCCTACGTGTCAGAAAACATCCGTGCCGGCGGAGATGTCTGAGTAATGATCCGCGTTTCATGCCCCGACCACTACCGAATCTCTAATTGCGTATGTTGGAACGCCGCGAAGAGCATCTTCGAGCCGGTCTTCGAGAATCAACTCAATAGCCGCACCAAGATTGGCCCGGCATTCCTCTATCGTCCGTCCCTGACCGTTTGCTCCCGGAATTTCAGGGCAGTATGCGATATACCAATCCTCATCTTTCTCAATAATTGCTGTAAATTCGCTATTCATATATTTTCCCCCACAGCGTCAATTATCTTTCATCTTTCGTAGATTCCGCAATAGTGCCGCCCGCCTGATGCATCACGCGTTGCTGTATGGCTTTGACTGCTTCGTCCGTCCGTTTGAGGAACGGCTTAGGGAAAACACCCATGTAAACCATCAGCACAATCAGCGGTATCATCAGCCCGATCTCACGCCAGCTAAGGTCGGCGAGCGTTTTGTTCTTGTCGTTCGTAACCTTGCCAAAAAATACGCGCTGCACCATCCATAGCAGATAAACGGCCGCAAAAATGACGCCAGTTCCGGCTAGCATTGTTGCAACGTAATTCCAATTCACAGAGGACGTAACACTTAGCACCTGTGACTGGAACATCCCTACCATAATCAGAAATTCGCCAACAAAGCCATTTAGGAACGGCAGACCAATCGACGCCATTGTCGTGATCACAAAAATGGTCGCGTAGACCGGCATCACGTTCGACAGCCCGCCAAACTGCGTGATCTCACGCGTATGCCGCCGCTCGTAGATAAAGCCGACGAGCAGGAATAACGCCCCGGTCGTAACGCCGTGACTAAGCATCGTGTAAAGAGCGCCCTGCATTCCGGCCTCGGTAAACGAGAACATTCCCAAAATTACAAAACCCATGTGCGCGACCGACGAATAGGCAACAAGCCGCTTGATGTCGGGCTGTACCATCGCAACCAGAGCTCCGTAAATAATGCCTATGATTGCAAGCGTGATAAACAGCCACGCCGTCTCACGGCTCTGATCGGGAAATAGCGAAAAATTGAACCGCATCAGCCCGTAAGTGCCCATTTTCAACAAAATTGCTGCAAGTATCACAGAGCCGGCGGTCGGAGCCTCGGTATGTGCGTCCGGCAGCCAAGTATGAAAAGGAAACAGTGGCACCTTGATCGCAAAAGCCACAGCAAATGCGAGGAACAGCAACATTCCCGTTTGCGGCGCTAGGACGAGCGTGCCGGTTTTCATCGCGCCTAAGATCGCGACAAAATCGAACGACCCGCCAAGCCCTGTCTGATCGGCGTAAATGTAATACAGCCCAATGATTGCGACCAGCATCAGCAGGCTGCCAAGCGCCGTAAATATAAAGAATTTGACGGCAGCGTAGATGCGGTTTTCGCCGCCCCAGATGCCGATCAGGAAAAACATCGGTACGAGCGATGCCTCAAAGAACAGGTAAAAGACGAGCAGATCGAGCGAGACAAAAACGCCTATCATTGCCGATTCGAGCAGCAACAAAAAGACGTAAAACGCCGTCCGCTTTTTCTCGACCGCATTCCAAGTCGAAATCACCGCGATCGGCATGATAAACGTCGTCAAAATAACGAGCCAAAGGCTCAGACCGTCGATACCGACGTGATAATTTGTGTTTATCGCTTTTATCCAAGGCACATTTTTCTCAAAGAAAAAGCCGCTATCGCCAACCGTCGCCGACTTTGAAAACAGACCAAGCGACACCAGAAAATTGAGCATCGTGAAACCAAGAGTCACCCATTTTAGCTGGCTTTCCTGCATCCAAACCGCTTGGTGCGCGAGCAACAGTACCGCCCCCACAACCGGCAGCAGGATCAATATCGTTATAAGATTGTCGTTCAAAAAGTTCATCTAAAAATTGGTTTTAGGTTTTTGGTCTTAGGTCTTTGCGAAGACCAAAAGCCAAAGGCCTAAAACCGTTCTATCCGACGAGTTTCAGCCCGTAATAAATAAAGTAGCCGATCACGACAAGCGCACCGACAAGAATGATCGCCGCATAGCTCCGCACAAAGCCTACCTGCAACTGACGCACAACGCCGCCAAATTCCATCACAAAATGGCCGATGCCGTTTACTATGCCGTCGATAAAGCCCAAGTCAAAATCCTTCCACAAGATGTTCCGCGAAAATTTTGTGATCGGATCGACAATGTAGCCGTTGTAAAGCTCGTCAATACGCCATTTTTGTTCGAGTATCTTTGGCATCTTTCTGAGCGGCGTTTTGCTAAACATCGCCCAGCCGATCGCTATCCCGCTAAGGGCCAACAGAACGGAAAGTACCGCAAGTAGCCGCTCTGTTGTTGTTTCTTCCCCAGATGGATTCTCCGCGGCGTGTTCGGTCGAATTGGATTCGACCGTCCCAAATTCAGTATGAGCGACGGGAACTGCAACATGCTCCGCTTTCGGTCCGACCTTTGCGATGATCGGTTCAAGCGTCCGCTCGAACACATTCATATCGCCTTTGCCAAACATCGAGCTGACCGCATACGGAAATCCTATCAGTCCGCCGACAGTTGAAAGCACAGCCAAAACAACAAGCGGGACAGTCATCGTCCAAGGCGATTCGTGCGGTTTGAAATCCGCCGGCAGAGCGTGATGTTCATCGTCATCATCGTTTTGAGGATCGCCATCGACCGTTCCGTGATGCATTTCGTCATCCGATGCAAGACCCTCTGCAAAAGCCGACTGCTCCGTATAAGAGGCTTCACCGGCATGTCCGGCATCGGGCAAAGCGTCATGAAATCTTTCACTCCCGAAAAACGTCATGACCATCAGCCGCGTCATATAAACGGCGGTCAAAACGGCTGTGAGCAAACCAACACCCCAGAGAACGTAATTCCAATTACCCGGCAGATTTGGCGCCGAAAATACGCGGAAAAGGATCTCGTCCTTTGAGAAAAAGCCTGCCCATATCGGTATTCCGCAGATCGCCAGCCAGCCCATCATCATGGTGATAAACGTGATGGGCATATATTTGCGAAGATTGCCCATCTTTCGCATATCCTGCTCATGGTGCATTCCGTGGATGACCGAGCCTGAGCCGAGGAAAAGCAGAGCTTTGAAAAATGCGTGGGTCATCACGTGAAAGATCGCCGCGATAAACGCACCGGCTCCGCAGGCAAGGAACATATACCCAAGCTGCGAAACAGTCGAATATGCGAGAACCTTCTTTATGTCGTTTTGCGCGAGACCGATCGTCGCGGCAAATATCGCGGTTGCACAGCCTATCATCGCGACGATAAACATCGCCGTAGGTGCATTCTGATAGATCGCGTTGCAGCGGACGACCATGTAAACACCTGCCGTGACCATCGTCGCCGCGTGGATCAGAGCCGAAACCGGCGTCGGCCCGGCCATCGCGTCCGGCAGCCATGTAAAGAGCGGTATCTGTGCCGATTTGCCGGTTGCTCCGATAAACAGGAGAACCGCGACCGACGTAACGCCACCTGCAAAGATCGTCGTCCAGCCAAAGGGATCTTTTGCCATTTCGGCAAAGATATTCAAAGCACTCGCGACCTGTGTGCCGTCAACCGATTTATCCCAAAACGAGATCGTTCCCGTCAAAGTAAAGATCAAAAATATCCCGATCAGCACGCCCCAGTCGCCGATGCGGTTCATGACAAAGGCTTTCTTGGCGGCCGTGCGAGCCTCGTCTTTCTTGAGATAAAAACCGATGAGAAGATACGAGCAAAGCCCAACGCCTTCCCAACCGACAAACATCAGCAGGAAATTATCCGCCAAAACGAGCGTCAGCATCGAGAACATGAACAGGTTGAGATAAGCGAAAAAGCGGTAAAAGCCTTTGTCGCCCTTCATATAACCCGTCGCAAAAATATGGATCAGCAGCCCGACAAACGTGACAAAACAGGCATAAATTCCGCTCAACCGATCCATTCCGAGCGCGAAATCCGCGCGAAATCCGCCGACCTGTATCCATGTCCAAAGGTGATCGAGAATTGGTTTGCCTTCGGAAACAAACAAAGCTCCCGGATTTGACGTGCCGATTCCAAATGCGATCACAAACGCCACAATCGTCGAGATCGCAATCGTCCCGCAGGCCACAAGACCGCTAAACGCCTCGTTCTTTAGCCGCCCGCCTATCAGCCAATTGATCACGGCCCCGGCCAGCGGTGCAAAAATTATTAGACTTAAAAGGTTATTTTCAGTCATTCTCCGTGACTAATTCCTCAAAATACTCGCATCGTCCACATCGACCGACTGGCTGTTGCGGAAGAACGTGATAATGATACCGAGGCCGACTGCGGCTTCGGCGGCGGCGACGGACATCACCATAAAGACAAAAAGCTGTCCGGTCACGTCCGAGTAGTATCGCGAAAATGCCACGAACGTCAGATTGACGGCGTTGAGCATGAGCTCGATACACATAAACATCCCGATCGCGTTGCGCTTGAAAATAACGCCGACGCATCCGATCGTGAACAAGATTCCTGATAACGCCAGATAGCTGGCTAAGCTCGGTTCCATAAATTCTGATCAATTGTTAATTGCCGATTGTTAATTAGTTTTTAAAAAACAGCTCTACGGCATACCAATTAGCAATGAACCAATTCACAATTTACAATTCAATTTTCTTCCTGCCCGCGTTCTTCCAATTCGTGCTCGACGACCAGCTCAAGCTTCGGTTGTCTCAACCGCCTGGCCAAAATAACCGCTCCGATAACCGCCATCATCAGCAAAACGCCGACGATCTCGACCGGCAACAGATATTGCGTGTACATCGCCCGGCCCAGATCTATCGTTTTTCCGGCGGATGTGGCCGGATCGACCGTGTGATTTGGCGGTTTCATCACCGCGTAAAATATAAATAATGTCTGGCCGAGCAAAATGACGCCCAAGCCGCCGCCGAGCGCCCATAGATACTGCAAACGATTGAGTGGTTTGTCTTCATCGAGATTCAAAAGCATGATGACAAAAACAACCAAAACCATAATCGCCCCGGCGTAGATCAGTATTTGCACCGCGGCGATAAACGGCGCCGCCAGCGTCACATAAATGCACGAAAGCGAAATAAATACGCCGACCAGCGAGATCGCGCTGTAGAGCGGATTCCGGTGATAAACCATCGAGACCGCCGAGCCAATCGCGAGTCCTGCAAATAGAAAAAATAAGATGGTCGATACCATAAAACCACTTTTCACCACAGAGACGCGGAGCCGCAGAGAAATCAATTTATTTTAGAGACCTGCAAAGTCCTTAAAACTCTGCGTCTCCGCGTCTCTGTGGTGAAAATCACCTGTTCAAAAAGAAAACAACAACGATCGTCAGGATCACATTACCCAGTGCTACGGGGAGCAAAAACTTCCAGCCGAAGTTCATCAACTGGTCAAAGCGGAAACGCGGCAGCGTCCCGCGAACCCAAATATAAAAGAACAAAAACGCACATATCTTACCGATAAACGCGATGTGGCTCACCAGTGCGTAGGGTACCGAGCCGACCTCGAACAAGTGGCTCAAGCCCGGCACATACCAGCCGCCAAGAAACAGCACTGTGGCCATAACCGAAACCGTAAACATATTCACGTACTCGGCCATAAAAAACAGCGCGAATTTGAGGGCCGAATACTCGGTGTGAAAACCGGCGACAAGCTCGGTCTCGGCCTCGGGCAGATCAAATGGAACGCGGTTTGTCTCGGCAAATGCGGCTATCAAAAACACAAAAAATCCTACGAATTGCGGGATGATAAACCACCGAAACGGTGAATTTATCTGCGCAAAAATAATGCCGTTAAGATCGAGCGTTCCTGACAGCATAACGACGCCGATCACTGAAGCGCCCATCGCCAGCTCGTACGAGATCATTTGCGCCGATGAACGCAAGCCGCCCATCAGGCTATATTTACTATTCGACGACCAGCCCGCGAGCGCAATGCCGTAAACACCGACCGACGTAATTCCCAAAACAAAAAGAACTCCGACATCAATCCTTGCGATTGTGAGCGGCAGAACCTTGATGCCTTCGCCCAGTCCGTATGGCAAAAAACCCCAGTCTATGGTCGTGATCGACGGCCCGAAAGGATAAACGACGATTGGCATCAACGCACAGGTCAAAGCGACCATCGGGGCCAGAAAATAGATGAATTTTGTCGACTTATCGGGGACAAGATCTTCCTTAAAGATAAACTTGAGCAGATCGGCAAACGGCTGCAAAACGCCCCATGGCCCGACGCGGTTCGGCCCGATGCGGCCCTGTATCCAGCCGAGGACCTTGCGTTCGGCAAGCACCGTATAGGCGACGATCATCAGCACGCCCTGAAAAGCGAGCAATATCCCGACGCTTATCACGACAAAGGGAAATGCAGTTTTTATGGCCGTTTCCATATCAAAACTATATATGGCTGCTCCCTGGCGCCGAACGGTCAGAAGCACTCACACTCGCTGCCTCGGCCAAACCTTCCTCACTCGAAACCCCATCCAGCCCGAACTGAACAAGCGGCGACACCAGCAAATTCACCGGTTTCGGATTGCCGTGCGCGAGCAGATGAAACTGATCGGTCTTGCTCGTCATCGTCGTCAAGCGATGCAGTTTGTGGCCGACCTTTGGCACCTCAGAATTCTTTTCCGCTGAATCGCTCATGGCTTCAACGTTTGTTTTTAAGGCTTTGAGGTGATCCGAAATATCTTTGCTCGCGGAAACGGAGTATTTCGCCTGCACGGGATTCGATTCGTCTTTGAGCATCGGGTATCGAAGCCCTTTATAACCCGGCACGCTGTCAGCTATGGCTTTAAACACCATCGATGCAGAGAAATCGTAGCCGAACTCGGTTCCCATCTCGCGTGCGATGAGGCTCGTTATCATCCAATCGGGTTTCGCCTGGTAAATCGGCTCGATTACCTTGCGGACACGCTGGACATTGCCTGCGTTATTTGTAAAAGTCCCGTCAACCTCCGCAAAACTAGCCGCCGGGAAAACGACATCGGCAAATGCAGTCGTGTCCGTTTGGAAAAGCTCCTGCACGACGACAAAATCTTTGCCCTCGAGAATGCTCGCATCCTGCAAACTGCCGCTGATCAGCAACGCTTTTGAATGTTTGACTACTTCATCGACCGATTTGCGGCCCGAAGTCATATCGTGGGCACCGACCGAATTGTTATATTTCGGCAAAGGATGCAGCGTGACGCGGCGATTATCCGAGGCAAAGCCGGCGGCAGATGCGGTAATAGCGGTTTGGGCCTCAACGGAAAGTTCAGCCCCAAACATAATTATCATTTCGCCCTCAGTTTCACCGATGGTTTTGAGAATGGCTTCGATCTCAGATGCGTCGACACCCATTTTTTTGGCGGCGTCCGCGTCCGCTGCCGAGCCCGCAAGAGCAAGCGCAAAGGCATCAACCGACCCAATATTTACATGCACAAACTGTGTCGCACGACGCGAAAGGTTGATCGGCGTGTCGTTAACGCATATAAACTTTGCCCCGCCATTGCGGACAGCCTGACGGATCTGTTTGGCAGTGTAGCTCTGTTCTTCTTCCGGTTCGCCGCCAATGAGAACGATCGTTTTGGCGTAGCGTATCTCTTTGTGTGTGCAGAGCGGAACGCTGAGATTATTGAATACAGGTGCAAGATCCTGCACATCAGAAACAGCAAGATTGTCAGAGCCAGCCGCCTCGGTTGCAAATCGCCTCAGTGTAAATACGGCCTCATTCGTCAGCCTCGGACTTGCGATAACGCCGATCGATTTGCCGGCTTCCTTAAATTTATCCGCCGCAAATTTTACCGCCGCATCCCACGTCGCCGGAATGAGCTTACCGCCTTTTGTATAACGGATCATCGGCGTTTTGATGCGGTCGGGATGGTTGATAAAGCCGTGTGCGAAGCGGGCCTTAATGTCGAGAAACTCGCCATTCAACCCGTTAACATAACGGTCGCGGGCCACGATCCGATGCACTTCGCCGCCACGCGAACCGATGCTGAGCTGCATTCCGTCCGAGCCGTAAACGTCGGTCGTAACAGTTTGTTCGAGCTCCCACGGACGCGTTTCATGGCGGTAAACGCCGTCGAGCAGCGTTCCGGTCGGGCACACCTCAATGCAGTTGCCGCACTGCGAACAATTGAGCCAGCCGCCGTAGGTGCCGATGACGGTGTTAGAACCTCGATTGCCGGCCTCGATGGCGTCCTCGCCCATCCATTCGTCGCAGACGCGTGTGCAGCGTTTGCAGAGAATGCACCGCTGCGGATCGTTGGCGACGATCGGCGATAGATATTTTTCCGGCTGGGCGTTCTTTTTCTCCGAAAATCTTTCCTCAACATCGCCCCAGTCGAATATGACTTCCTGCAATTCGCACTCGCCGCCGCGGTCACAAACCGGGCAATCAAGCGGATGATTTATGAGCAGAAATTCGCCCATCGCCCGCTGTGCCTTTTCGACCTCTTCGCTTTGCGTGGTCACATTCATGCCATCTGTGCAAATGATCGTACATGAGGTTTGCAGCTTTGGCATTTTGTCAATGCGAACCAGACACATGCGGCACGAGGCCTGTAGCGCGAGGTCCTGGTAATAGCAAAACGACGGAATGCCAAAGCCCTTTTCGCGGCACACATCGATCAGCCGCGAGCCTTTATCGACCTCGTATTCCTGCTCGTTTATTGTTACTTTTATCTGTTCTGTCATTAAATCCCAAACTGCATCATTCCACGACCTTTGTTTCCGTTGCGACCTCTGCTGCCGCTGGCTCCTCGGCTTTCACTTCCGAGACTTTCTTGCGTATTTTAGGTTTAGCCGCCTCTTTTACAGCCGGCGCCGGCGCGGCTGTCTTTTCCTGCGGCACAAATGTGGGTGATTTTGGCTTTTGCCGCGTTTTGCCGTAGCTTCCGGCAAATATCTTGCCTCGTCGTGAACGTTTATCCCCTTTTCCCATGATCCTTAGTTCTCCTTATTTTCATCCACCTGTAAATTGTTATTTCCCCTGTGGTCATCATCGTCACTCGACGAACTCTTTCCATTTAAAACCGAAATAATGTAATCCTGAATCCGCGCGTTCGACGCAAGCTTGTTGTGATCTTCGCAAATATATTTGCTCGATTTGCTAGCGATGACCGATGGCAAGCCGCTCTTTTTCGCTTGGGTTGATGCATCGAGTGAGCGAAGTGTAACTACGCCGTCACCTGGCGTCTGCATTATTGCCTTGAGATCGTCATCTGTTATCTTAACGCCATCGGAACGCGTAAAACCTTTCGGCTTAAAGAGCGTTTTCCATTTGTTAGCAGCTTCATCCCGGTAAATTACCATCGCATCGGTTGCCATTGTGCAATCGGCACCCAGAATATAAAACGAGATGCCGCCACTCTTTCCCCGTGTCGCTGCCAGAGCCTCGTGCAGGCGTTTTGCACGCTCAAGCACAGCCGCAAAATATACCGGTGCAGCCTTTTGCTCCGCTGGTGTGAACTCGGAAGCAAAGCCTTTATCGTCCAATACGTTCCAGCCATATTTTGACCAAACCTTTGGGTCGTAAAGATCGATCTCGATCGGCTGGAGCTTGTCGTCAAACGCCCGTAGCGTCCCCGGAGCCGGCAAAAGCTGGTAGGCAGCCGGTATCGTAAATATGGTAAATTTTGACGTGTCCTGCATGAAGGGCAGATCGATCCGAACGCCGCCGATAGCAAAACCATTCAAGAGCGTGTTCAGCGACATTACTGCCCCCTCGTTCGGCGTTCCCATTAAAATGATCTTGTCAAAATCCCTACGCCCGGCCCAAGTAGGCTGCGGTTTGAGTGTTCCAGCGGGTAGATCAGCGTCGCCATACATCGCTGCGTATCGCGAGATCAGGCCGCCCATTGAATGGGCGACAATGTCGAATTTCAAGCTTGGTTTCTTGAGTTTGAGTTTCAATGCCTCGACCTTTTGGACCAGAAGCCGGGCGTTACCAACATTATCGAGCCGCCAATCGTATGGGAAAATATATAATGAATCTTCGAAGCCGTCATCCGAGGGCGTCTCCCATTTCTCTTCGTGATAACCGCCTCGTGAGGCCATCGCCTTTATAAAATCGCCATAGACATCGATACTGGGGAAGATGCCAATCTTTATCGACCTGAGTACGTCGGTCGCTTCCAGATTGTCGTGCATCGCGGCCGGATCGGCCATTATCGGAAGCCTGAGATCCTCTGATTTGGACTTAAAAGTCTTAAACCATACCCGGTCACGGGTCGTCTTGTCTCGTAGCTCCGAGCCCGTAAGACCGGGAATGAGGATAACCGGATTTTTGCCCTGAGCAAACAGCGTAAAACTCAGTGCGAGCAGCAAAATGCTGATCTTCACACCGCAAAAAATTGCTCGTATGAGTTTATGCATGTTCATTCTATATGTTTGGCGACACACCATTTCCGCTCGTATTATCGACCAGCCATTTCTTAAAATCATCAGGAAATTGCTTGATCGCCGACTGTATTGGCCACGCAGCGGCATCGCCAAGCGGACAAAACGATTTGCCCTCGATATTGTCGCATATATCGAGCATCAGTTTCGCGTCCTCGGGGTTGCCGCCGCCCGATGCGATACGGTCAAAGATTTTTACCAGCCAGTCGGTCCCCTCGCGGCAAGGTGTACACCAACCGCAGGATTCGTGTTTATAAAACTCTGTCAGGTTTTTGGTCGATTCCATAATGTCGACGGTTTCATCCATCACCATCATCCCGCCCGTTCCGAGCATCGAGCCCGCCGCGACAAGCCCTTCATAATCCAACGTGACATTTTTACCGAGGATCTGCCCGGCATTCATTATGTAAACGCTTGATCCGCCGGGAATCACAGCTTTCAGCTTTTTGTCGTCGCGAAGCATGCCGCCGCAATCCTCGAAAATGAACTTTTCCATATCGGCGTAACCCATCGGAAGCTCGTAAACACCAGGTTTTTTGACATGGCCGCTGATTGACCATAGTTTCGTCCCGCCGGATTTTTCCGTGCCGAGATTTCGCCAAGCATCGCCGCCCATCTCGATAATTTGCGGGACGGATGTAAAGGTCTCGACATTATTGACGATCGTCGGACTGGCGTAAAGGCCCTCGATTGCCGGAAACGGCGGCTTCATACGCGGATGCCCGCGAAAGCCCTCAAGCGAACTGAGAAGCGCGGTCTCTTCGCCGCAAATGTATGCGCCTGCACCGGTGTGCGTATGGATTTCATGATCGAATCCCGAGCCGAGGATGTTTTTACCAAGTAATCCGGCTTCGCGGGCCTCGGCGAGGGCGACATCCATTATGCCGATCAGATAGTTGTACTCGCCGCGTGTGTAAATGTAACCGGTCGCCGAACCCAACGCATAAGCCGCGATGATCATTCCCTCGATCATCGAGTGAGGGTCGCGCTCCATCAAATAGCGGTCTTTAAAGCTGCCTGGCTCCGATTCGTCGGCGTTGCAAACGACGTATTTGGCCTTTGGCGAATCCTTTGGCACAAACGACCATTTCATCCCCGTCGGAAAGCCCGCACCGCCGCGCCCACGCAGAGCACTCTTTTTAACTTCTTCAATAATATCGGCCGGAGTCATCTTGAGCGCCTTTTTCAAAGACTCATAACCGCCGGTGTCGCGATATACCTTTAGCGTATGCCCATCCTTGATGTGCATTCGCTTTAGCTGTAATGGCTCGCAGCCGATCGCTTTAATTTCCATCTTTCTATCAGTCTTTGTAATAGTCGCTCTGAATCTTAGTTACTTTGCTCAGAATAGCTTCTCGATTTATCAATCCGTGTTCGTTGTAACGGCTATCCTCGCTATTCGGTCTATTATCACCCTCAATAAAATAGTGCTTGTCCGAAATTACAATCGGACCATAATTTCTCTTTGGATCATGCTCATCAAGGATCTTCTCAAACGGCTCTTCGACAAGTTGATCATTGATATAAAGAACATTATTGCGGATCTCCAACTTCTCGCCCGGAAGTCCTATCACCCGCTTAACGTTTCGCACTTCGCCTTCCTGATTAGTTAGACGCTTCACATCATCAGGTTCCTCATACACCACAATATCGAATCGTTCTACGGAATGTCCGTTACTGTATGCATACGGATCGACGATGCACATGTCCTCAGTTGTCAACGTGGGAGCCATTGCGTTCGTCGCGGGACGATACGCCAAGCCTTTACAAGCTAGCAAGCTCGCTACCAATAAAAGTGTGCCCGTAAATGAGGTTAAACGTGTCATTAACTCTCACAATCCTAGCTCCCGTGCGACAACCAACGTGTCCGTATATTGGACAAACTTGACGATCTTGCCGTCACGCAGCGTCCACGCATGAGCAAATGGCACTGTGACGCTCTTGCCCGTTTTCAGATACTTGCCGCTGTAATTACCAAGCGCGACGACCATATCGCCGCCGTCAACGATATGCTCCGGCACGGCAGAAAAGCCTTCCCACTCGGTTGCCAGCTTCATAAAAACACCGGTTAGAATTGCATTCGGGCCGGTGTACGTTCCGCCATACATATATCCTTCTGCCTCTGTCCACTCGATATCTGGATCCATTGCACCCAAAACACCCGGAACATCGCCCGTCGCAAAGTTGCCGTACAAACCTTTAATGATCTCGCCGTTGTTCATATTTGCTGCTCTATCTCCATTACTTTCGAAGCCGTTTTATTATTGCCCAGATAACCAGAACAATAACTAATATTATGATCCCTCGTCCGACCCATTGTCCTAAAACGTAAAATGGGCGATCTTGAAAAAACGCTAGTATTAAAAATTTCATATACGAATTTCTCACGGAAGCGAATCCAGAATTTCATCAACTTTTGCCGTAGTCAGATCCTCGTGATAATCAAAACCTATTTGCATCATCGGTGCGGTTCCGCAGCTTCCCAAACATTCGACCATGGTGACGGTATATTTGCCGTCCTCGGTCGTCTCGCCCGCCTTGATGCCGAGCTTGCCGCAAATATGATCCGTAATATCAGACTCACCCATTATTTTGCATGAAAGTGTCTTGCAGATCTGGATGTGATGGCGGCCGACGGGACGAAGGTTAAACATCGAATAAAACGTCGCCGTTTCCCAAACGTCGGTCACCTCAAGATTCAAAAACTTTGCCAGAAAATTCACGCCCGGATTGTCGATCCAACCGCGTTCGCGCTGGACAAGCATCAGCAGCGGTATCAACGCCGAACGAGTGCGGTCAGCCGGATACTTCGCGACGTGCGACTTCATTTCGTCGACGATCGCAGGCGAAAACTCCGCCACCTCGTCTGAGACGATGACCTGGTCTGTGTAACTTGTCGGTGTCGTTGCTGCCATTAGTGTGCCTTAGTTTCCAACACCACAACTCGAGTTTCGATATCAACCAGCCGTTCGTCGTTGTCCATCACCTTGCCGGCAACGGCAGTGAATTGATTCGACATCAGATTCAACTTATCCGCAATTGACTCGATATTTGATTTGATAGCCTCCATGTTTTGGTCGATTTGATCAAAACGTCGATCGGCCTGATCAAAGCGAGAAGCGTTTGCGGCTTCTAGTTTGTCAATTCTGTATGTGTTTGTCCGGACATAGTCCGCAACGCCGTCGAGCTTTTTCGAGAATTTCTCAAACATTTTTTCGTCAGCCATAGGTTTTTTATCTATCTATCAATCTCCCCCAACACAATATCCAACGACCCGATGATCGCGACAACATCGGCGACCATTTCGCCCTCGCTCATAACAGGCAACGCGGCGAGATTTACAAAACTCGGGCCTCGGAAATGGACGCGTTCGGGTTTTGGGCCGCCGTTCGATTTCATATAAACGCCAAGCTCGCCCTTGGACGCCTCGATGGGCATATAGACCTCGCCGGCGGGCACGTTAAAGCCCTCGGCGACGATCAGGAAATGATGAATCAGCGAATCCATGTGCTTGCGCATGTCGTCGCGGTCGGGCAGTACGATCTTTGGAGCGTCGGCCTTGATCGGCCCCGGTTTCAGCCTGTCCAAAGCCTGGCGGACGATCTTGTATGATTCGTAGCACTCACGCATACGGACGCGAAATCGCGCCCAAACATCACCATCAAGCTCGGTCGGAATGTCAAAATCGTATGTCTCATATCCTGAATAAGGATTATGCCGCCTGAGGTCCAGTTCGACTCCGCTGCCGCGAAGACACGGGCCTGTCAAGCCCCAATTGATCGCTTCGTCACGCTCAATGACGCCGATGCCTTTTGTGCGGCTCATCCAGATCGTATTGCCGGTGACGAGCGTTTCAAACGTGTTCATCGCCTCAGGGAAATCGGTCATGAACTGGTTACAACGCCGCTCAAATCCGGCCGGAAGATCCATCATCAGCCCGCCGATGCGAAAATAGCTCGGTGTCATTCGTCCGCCAGAGGCGGCCTCGATCAGATTGAGAATTTTCTCGCGTTGTCGGAAACAGTAAAAGAAAACGGACATCGCCCCAATATCGAGCGCGTGCGTTCCGAGCCAAACCATATGCGACGCGATACGCTGCAATTCGCACATTAGCACGCGAATTACCTGTGCACGTTCGGGTATTTCCATATCGAGCAGCTTCTCCGCCGCCATCACATAGGCAAGATTATTGCCCAGCGGATTGAGATAATCCATCCGGTCAGTGATGACTATCCCTTGCTGGTATTTCTTGTATTCAAAGAGCTTCTCCATCCCGGTATGGAGATAGCCGATGTCGGGAATAACATTTACGACCAACTCGCCGTCCAATTTGAGATCGAGCCGCAAAACGCCGTGTGTCGATGGATGCTGCGGCCCCATCGACAGAGTCATTTCTGACTCAAGCGACTGATCCATAACGCCGGTCTGGCCCGGAATGTTTTCTACACCAACGGACATAACCTATTAGTTCAAACTGTATGGCTCGTAGCCTCGCAGCGGATAATCTTTTCTGAGCGCGTGGCCGTCGAAATCGCTCGGCAGCAATATGCGCCGCAGATCGGGATGGCCGTCAAATATCACGCCGACCAGATCATAAGTTTCGCGTTCGTGCCAATTCGCCGTTTTCCAGAGCGGAGTCACAGTCGACACATTTGGCTCGTCCTCAGAAAGCAATACCTTCAGCCGCACACGAAGATGATGCGTAGTCGAAAACAGGTGATAATTGACCTCAAAACGCGGGTCTTCCTCAGGCCCGCGGTCACAGCCGCAAAGATCGGCAAGCATATCAAAACCATGCTTTTCTTTTAAAAACTTACAAACGTCAACGATAGACTCGCGCGTAACCGTCACCGTCACCTCACCGTGGCCCTCAGCCACGCCGGCTACCCAGGACTCATTCTTCTCTTTCAGCTTTTCCACATACGCGTGGAGTTTCTCAGTCATAAATACTTTGCAGAAGCCCGCGCGTAAGCAAGGACGTAACATTCGAGTTGAGCGTTACGCCCTTAGCTTACGGGCGGGCTTCTGCACTCCTACGACGATCTTCTCTTCTCGTGCCGCGACGGGACCGAATACGGCCGCGATGTCTCGCCGGCCGCGACCTCCATCTCCATTTCTTTTTCCAGAGCCGTACCCTCGGTCACAGGCATAGTGCCGGGAACGATAGAAACGCGCGATTCCGGCTCAAATGAGTCGCGGCGATCCTTGACCGATTCTTTCATGATCTTGTCCTGGAGCATCATGATAGCGTGAACCAGCATTTCAGGACGCGGCGGGCAGCCGGGCACGTAAATATCCACTGGTACTATCTTATCGACGCCCTGAACGATCGCGTAATTATCAAAAACACCGCCTGACGTCGCACACGCGCCCATCGAAATAACCCATTTTGGCTCAGGCATTTGATCGTAAATACGTCTCAATACCGGAGCCATTTTGCGTGAAACGCGACCCGAGACGATCATAACGTCGGCCTGACGCGGACTCGCTCTAAACGTCTCCGCTCCAAATCTCGAAAGGTCGTTTCTCGATGAAACGGTATTCATCATCTCGATCGCGCAGCAGGCGAGGCCAAATGTCGCAGGCCAGAGGCTCGATTTGCGTGCCCAGTTGATGATGGCGTCCAGTCTGACGGTGACGACATCGGGCAGCGATTCGAATAGATTATTTTCTAAACCCATAATTAAATCAGTTTGCCGAGTTCTGCGAGTCGGCTGAGTTTTCCGAGTCCAAAGTAAGACTCACAACTTGGTAAACTCGGCAAACTCAGTCAACTTCCTACGCGGCGATCTTAATATTTGCGGCTTCGTCGCGGCGGCGTTTTGCCATTGCCTTTGTCTCTTCGCGGGCCTCGGCACGGGCCTGCAAGCCCCAATCGAAAATACCTTTCTTCCAGACGTATATATATCCGACGACCAGCGTCGCGACAAATATCAGGATCTCGACAAACGCTATCGTGCCAAATGCTATGCCGCTTAGTCTCTCTTCAGCCAACAGGCTCTTAAACGCCACTGCAAACGGAATAATGAACAAAACTTCGATGTCGAACAGCAAAAAAACTACTGCTACGACGTAAAATTTGATGGAATATTTATCGCGGGCCGAGCCGACCGGGTCTTTGCCGCATTCGTATGGCATCAGCTTTACCGCGGTTCGCTTTCTGGGGCCGATGAGCTGCGTGACCAGCAATTGGCTGACGCCAAATCCGGCGGCGACCAAAAACATGATCGCTATCGGCACATAATCAAAGACGTTGTATTCGGACATTTTGATTCCGGGACTATCCCTCAATATTCGCGAAAAACTTTAGAAATGACACGCATTCACGAAATCAGATTGAGAATTTTGGCACAATGTAAATCGTAATTTAAGCGGGTATTAGTGTCAAGGCAATCAACTGAATGCAACACTAGTTTTATCTGCCGTTAAGACGATCGCATTTCCACACCATTCGATCCTGCATCTGCCGGATTTATTCATTGACCACAAAAGCCTCGTATGGTAACTTCAAATATGGCAGAAAGTGCCGTAAATCCTCCGCTTTTCAGCTTCGTTCGGACCAATAAACAGTGATCTCAGGCTTTAATACAGATATAGAATTTGAATCGGTCATCTATCACGTCCAGACCGAGGATAAGGGTGTAAAGTCGCGCCTTGTCGTCTCGCTCGTTTACGAGGGAGGGACAATACTCGCCTCAAAGCGCGTTTCTTACGATGAACTGCTGACCGGCGAATTTGACGAAAAACTGCTCGCCGAAGGAGTCCAGCGCCAGCATCAGTTGATCTGCGCAGCTGTTAAGGCGGGTCGGATGGGCGAGCTCAAGGAGATGACCGCAAAATCGCGGGGCAAAGCCGCGACGGCAAAGGTCACTGCCTCCGTCGAGATTGCCGAAATGCCGCAAATATCAATTGGCTTGGCGACAGATCTACCTAACGTCGTCATGGCGCGACCCGTCACGGGCCGGGCCGACGGCTTTGCCGGCGATACCGCCATCTCCTCGATCCCGGCTACGGTAACCGAATCTGAATTTGTGACATCACCAGACATCTTTGCCGATGGGCCGTTGTTTGATGGAGTCAGCATTATCGAGGATGGCGAGATGCTGCCGGCCGAGGCCGTCGAGGTAGTAAGCGAACTCTCAGGCGTCGAACGCCCCGCGAACACAAAATTGGGGATCGAACTTCTCGGCGATTCAAAATTTCGCGGCGGCGAACGCCGCACAGTGACGTTTATGGTCTGTCGCGGAACCGGGCGCAAGGTCGTCCGCGACGCCGAGATCATGGTAAAAGTGCTCGGATCCAGCTTTCGCCCGGTCATTTTTCACGCCAGATCCGATGCTAACGGTCTTGCCAAGGTTCATATGCAGCTCCCGCATTTTGAGGCCGGCCGTGCCGCACTGCTTGTCCGGGCAATGAACAACGGTGAGGAGGTCGAGCTGAGGCGGATCGTCACGCCGGGTTGATTATACTTAGTTCCAAATTCAAAGTTCCAGGTTCAAAGTCGCTTATTCCCGAGGAATTTCAGATTTCTAATTTCAAATTTGAAATCGTTCGGACCAAAGCGGAAGATTACCGTAATGGCGATCAAAATACTACTCAATGGCGAAACCCGCGAAGTTCCTGAAGATATCCGTCTGGATCGGCTTTTGGGGCTTTTTTCTTTGCCGCAAGGGCGCATCGCGATCGAACTGAATAGCAGTGTCGTCCGACGGATTAGTTGGGCCGAAACTATCGTGCGCGACAATGACAAAATCGAGGTCGTCCATTTCGTTGGCGGCGGATGAGACAGAAGAGAACACTGAGAAAATAAGAAATCTAACGGTTGGCTTAATCGACATAATTTAATCGCATTTTTTATTAAGGAATCTTCTTTCTCATTATCTCGGTGTGCACTGAGACATATTTTCTTCTTTGCGTTCTTTGCGTCTTTGCGTGAAAATTGTTTTAAATGAACTCGGATAACTTTCAGCTAGCAGGAATAACATTTACCTCGCGTCTCATCATCGGCACCGGCAAATACCGCTCTTTTGACGAGATGAAGGCCGCGCATGCCGCTTCGGGAGCCGAAATGGTAACGGTTGCCGTTAATCGCGTTCCGCTCGATGGCAAGACCGAATCGTTTCTCGATCACCTCGCCCCAAAAATGCGCATTTTGCCAAACACCGCAGGATGTTATGATGCCGATCACGCAATTCGCACGGCACGGCTCGCCCGCGAAGCGCTTGAAACCGACTGGATAAAACTCGAGGTCATCGGCGATCCGGTGACCCTACTGCCGGACAATGAACAAACGCTCGACGCCGCGAAAATACTTGTAAAAGAGGGCTTTATCGTCCTGCCGTATTTCACCGACGACCTGATAATGGCAAAAAAGCTGCTTCATGCTGGCTGTCCGGCTGTGATGCCGCTGGCGGCTCCGATAGGATCGGGAATGGGTGTCCAAAATCCTTCGAACTTACGAATTATGCGTGAACAATTGCCCGATGCGACGATCATCGTCGACGCCGGTGTGGGCGTTCCTTCGGATGCCGCGATCGCAATGGAACTCGGCGCTGATGCAATTCTAATGAACACAGCGATTGCCGAAGCCGGCAACCCAGCCCAAATGGCTACCGCGATGAATCTCGCCGTTCAAGCCGGACGCCTCGCATATCTCTCGGGCAGAATACCAAAGCGGTTGTATGCGTCAGCGTCGAGCCCGATCGAAGGCGCGATAAAATAGTGTCAGTAGCCCGCACGTGAGTAAGGGCTTAATGAATATGCCCATTCGAGTATTATTCTTCGGTTCAACCGCCGCCGTCACGAGCAAACGCGAAATCGAGATGGACGTAGACGATGAAACTCACGCGCGTACTATCTTTGATCAGATATTGACAGAGTATCCGCGTCTCGCCGCTCACCGACTTCTTTTTTCGGTCAACCAACAATACGCCACCGGCGACGAGATCATTCGTGACGGAGACGAGCTCGCGATCTTTACCGCCGTTTCGGGAGGGTAATTCAAACAGGATATACAGGATCGACGCGGTAAAAATCACTCTGAATCTGTCAATCTCTCCTACAAATTCTGTGTATCCTGTCCATCATGTTTAATAAAATGCCAGCACAAGACTATTTCCATTTAACCAACGAACCTCTCGACCTCACGAGCATCGCTCGCCGCGTCGTTCCACCTGAGTGCGGAGCGACGGTCACGCTCGACGGGTATGTGCGACAATTTACCAAAGACCGCGAAACGCTGTTTCTGGTTTACGAGGCATACGAGCCCATGGCTCTGAAGGAAATGGAAAAGCTTATCCAAAAGGCCAAACAAGACTTTCAAATCTCAAACATCGGCATTGTCCACCGGCTCGGTCGGCTTGAGATTGGCGAAACGAGTGTTGTAATCTCGGTTGCCGCATCTCACCGCAAAGCCGCCTTCGCGGCATGTGAATGGCTCATCCGCGAGCTAAAAAGCACCGTCCCGATCTGGAAAAAAGAAGTCTATGTCGATGGCGAAGAATGGATTGAGGGAGAAAATTTGTAACATTTTTAAGATAAGTTAAAAAATATAATTTTGATTCTTGCTCTAAGCGCCAAACTAGCATATTATTTCAGGCAAATTTCAATTCGCATTTCCAGTGCGAATCCAAACGTTTCTGTTCATCTTAATTCCGAATCTGAGAGGATATAACTATGCGTAAATTACTGAGTCTAATGTTAGTTGCCGCTGTTTGTGTTATTTCTGCGGCTGCCCAATCACAATCAACCACAGGCAATATCGAGGGCCGCGTTGCCGACCCTAACGGCGCGGTCGTTCCGGGTGTTGCGATCAAAGTGACAAATCAGGACACCGGTTTTGCTAAGACCACCACGAGCGATGCTGAGGGCAATTATATTATCGTCTTGCTGCCGCCGGGAAATTATAAGGTCGAGATCGGCTCGGCCAAAGGTTTCGCAGCGGCAACATACGAAAACGTCAAGGTTACCGTCGGAGCAAAAACAGATCTTGAGGTGATATTAAAAGCCAGTGGCTCCGTAAACGTCGTCGATGTAAATGCCGAAGGTCAGGGTCTCGAATTGACCCGCTCATCTATCGCCTCGACAGTCGATGAGACCCGCGTTATAAATCTTCCGACTAACGGTCGAAACTTTCTTGATTTTGCAACCATTACGCCCGGTATTGTCCGTGACCCGACTCGCCAGGGCGACCTCGCCGTTGGCGGACAAAAAGGAACTCTCAACAGCGTCCAGGTTGATGGTGCCAGCAGCGATAACACGTTCTTTGGCCAATCGACGGGCCGGACAGGTTCTGGACGTGCTCCGTCCGAATTCTCGATCGACACCGTAAAGGAATTTCAGGTAAACCAGAACGGATTTTCGGCGGAATTTGGACGCGCAGCAGGTGCCGTGATCAACGTTGTCACGAAATCGGGCACAAATAAACTCCACGGGAGTGCGTTTGAGTATTTCCGCGACGAGTCTCTGAATGCAAATTCGCCTGTGGTCATAGCAAGGCAGATTGCCGGCGGACTGCCGAATAAACGCAGTCCAGGCCAGATCAATCAATTTGGCGGAACCGTCGGAGGCCCTATTAAAAGAGACAAAGTATTTTTCTTTGCCGCGTACGAGGGCCAGCGTTCAAATCTGCCAAACCCCGTGATTCTGAATTCGCTGCCCTTTGCACCAGCCTCTATTCAGACGCTTTTGGGGCCAAAGGTCGCATCCTACAACATCAATCGTCAGCAGGATACATTGCTCGGAAAGGTCGATTTTAATATAAATGAAAAGAATCAGGTCTGGTTCCGATTTAATTATCAGAATTTTAGAGGCACCAATCTTGAGAATTCAGGAACACTCAGTGCAAGGGAGCATACCGGCAACAGCAATGTTAAGACCCAGACGCTCATCTCCAATTGGACACGAACCCTATCGTCCAATTGGTTTAACGAATTTCGCTTTCAATATTCGCGTGACCGCGAGCCTGGCCTGGCCAATACAAATGATCCGGAGGTTGCGGTAACCGGTACCGGCGGCGGTTTTACTGAAGCATTCAATTTTGGCCGAAACAATTTCAGCCCGCGTGAGACGACGATCACACGCTATCAGTTCATTAACAACCAAACGTTTCTTAGAGGCAATCACGCATTTAAATACGGCGTCGATCTGCTTTTTGACCGCATTTTCAATTTCTTCCCGGGTCTGTTTGGGGGATCTTACACTTTCACGAGCTATGCGAATCTGGCTGCCGGCATACCGTCGGTATATCGACAGAGCTTTGCAGGCGCCGGCACTACCGGAGGAACAACGCGTCCGAATAACAACGAATACGGCTTTTTCTTTCAGGACGATTGGCGTGCTTCATCTAAACTTACGGTGAATCTGGGCGTAAGATACGATTATCAAGTAATAGCAAAGCCACCGATCCAAAATCCGAATGCTGCGTTATTGGCCGCCGGGTTTGACACCGGCTTTCAGCCGAAAGATCGTAATAACTTTGCTCCGCGTATCGGCCTGAGCTACGCAATAAATGACCGAACCGTGATACGCGGCGGTTACGGTATTTATTATGCCCGGACGCCCGCGATTCTCACCGGCACGGCACACTCGCAGAATGGCATTCAGGTGATCGCGATTAATATAAACTGCACGGCGACGCCGCTGTTATGTCCCGTTTATCCGGCTGTTTTTTCGGCCCTTCCTACCAATGTGGCTGCGGTTACTCCGAATCTGTATCTGTTCGCTAACAGTTACAAACAACCTTTTACACATCAGGCGCGGCTGCAATATGAACGCGAGGTATGGAAGGGGACGACCTTTTCCGTTCAGTACACAATGTTTCGCGGCGCGGCCCTAACCCGGACGCGAAATGCCAATCTGAGCGCTCCGGTTGCAACGACCTATCAGGAATTCAACGCTTCGGGGAGTGCTACCGGCAATAGCTTTGTGGTTCAGCGGTTCGCCGGCGCAGGTTATGCAGGACCGAGAGTCCCTGGCTTTACGCGAATCAGCCTTTTCGAAAGCACTGCCAGGTCTCAGTATCACGGCCTGACATTCGAGCTAAACCGCAGATTTTCAAACCATTGGCAGTTCAACGCAAACTACACGTTTTCAAATGCCAAAGACAATAAACCGGATCAGACATCAGTCGTGCCGGGCGGTGGCGACGACGCCAAGATCGCCGAGAATCAGTTTGACCTGACCGGTGAATATGCCCGCTCGGATCTCGACGTCCGTCATCGATTTATTTTCAGCCAGGTTTACGATACCGGCAAATTTAAGAGCGATAACAGCGCAGTGCGATTTCTGCTCAGTGATTATATCTTTACCAGCATCTATATCGCTCAATCGGGGCTCGCTTATTCCGCTTTGGTCTCCGGCGACCCGAATGCCGACGGCATAACCTCGACCGACCGGGTCCCTGGCACGCGGCGAAATCAGTTTTCGACTGTGAGGGCCTCCATCCTCGATCTCCGCGTCGGACGCTCGTTCCGCTTTAAGGAACGAGCAACGCTGACTTTCTTCGTTGAGGCTTTTAACGTCTTTAACCATCCAAACGTCTCGGCGGTAAATAACACGCAGTATGCCTCTAACTCGACCACCTTGCGTTTTACCCAGCAGGCCAACTTCGGGACGGCACGAACGTTTATTTCTGGTTCGCCGTCGTTTACTTTAAACTCAAGCTACAATCGCGAGGGTCAGCTTGGGGTCAGACTGGATTTTTAAGTCAATAAATCAAACATAATTTTAAGGGCGGCACCGATGCCGTCCTTTTTTTATTTAAGTATTTTGAGATTTAATTGGACCAGCCCGCGAAAATTCGGGTTAAAGAATTACTCGCTTTTTACTGGCCGTCGGGGGATTGTGGCCGTCGGTATAACGGCATCGGAGATTTTTCGGCCGCGTCTTGCTTTACGCCAGGTGCCGATGCCTTCGCGGGTGAGGCTGATGAGAGGCCTGCGGTTATCAAAGAGCAGTTTGAGCCACGCCCGCTTGCTCATCTGCGGAAAATAGATCCCACGGAAAAAGAGACGGGCGATGAGATGTCCAAGGCGGGTTTGGATCGGCGCATGTTTGAGTGCATTTATCGCCTCAAGGTTTCGTTCAGGGCTGTACGAACGCGACCAAGCCTCAAAAGTCTCGTGTTTGGCGTCCTCGATCGACATTTTTAGAGGGTTATGGGCCATCAGGAACGGTGCGAAATCGAGCCAATGCTTTGGCCTATCGAGGCGGCCGGCCTTTTCGAGACGGTCATAGAGCGGAGTTGACGGAAATGGCGTCAATTGGCCAAATACCGGCAATCCCGGTGCCCAGCTATTGATCTCATTGATCGTCCGGTGGGCCACGCCGACGGTGTCGTTATCCATCCCAAAGATAAACGATGTGATCGCGTAGATGTCGCGCCGGGCGAGTCCCTCAAGCACGGCAGGATAATTCTCAGGCTTTGAAAAGGTCTTGTTGACGTCGGCCATGTTTGCCGGATCGATCGATTCCATACCGATAAAGATCCATTTGGCACCAGCGTCGGCGATTAGATCGACAAGCTCATCATCGCCGAGCAAATTTGCACTGATCTGAGCGACCCACGGCAATTGAGCATCGGCAGCGATGATGTCGCGAAGCAGCGATTTGAGCCGCTTTTTATTGATCGCCAGATTGTCATCGATAAAGAATACGGCCATCTGGCCCTTTTCCTTGCGTGAGCGGGCCTTTAGACGGAGCAGTTCCTCGACGACGCTTTCGTTTGTGCGAAAGCGGATCGAATCACCAAAAAATCCAGTCACGGTGCAAAATTCGCAGCCATACGGACAGCCGCGCCCGGTCTCGATTGGCACAACGTGAAAGCTGCCCCAACCCTCGCCCATTTTGGATAGATACGGCTTTAGCATCTTTGGTACGAGGCTAAATTGTTCGAGATCGAGCGATTCCCAAGGGATATGCGGATACGGCTGGAGGCTCGGTTTGAAATCGTTTCCCTTTTCGTCGATCTTGGGCTGATAAGTTTCCTTGAGCACCCGATTGGCCGCATCTTCGACCATTTGTGCCCAATAATCGTCGGCTTCGCCCAGAGCGACGGCATCGGCGTGACGCGGCCCACCGTCTTTGCCAAGAGCTTCGAGCGGGCATTCCGTCACATGCGGCCCGCCCATAACAACCTTAAATCCGGCTTCGCGCAGGGCATCTGCGACTAAATAAGCACGAGCGACCATTCGTGTCATAGCTCCGATGCCGATCAGTCCGATATTTTCATCGCGGCAAAATTGGACCAACTCAGGACGTGTCATCGCCTTGGCATTGCCATCGATCAGGATCACTTCGTGTTCCTTTGGCGTAAGCGATTGGAGCAAAAACATCCAAAGATGCGGCATAAAGTTCCGCGTGATCCCGTTGTCCGGGTTATAGAGTAAAATCTTCATTCTTTAGAACACGCAAAAAAAGCAGCGACACTGGACCTCACTCAATAAAAACCGGAGAAATTATCAGATGAATTTATCGACTATAAAAAACGTTGCACTCATCATCTCACTTTTTTTCACATATGACTAACCAGGCTGAGCGCTATCACACAAAACAAAATAATGCAGGTTTTGCATGTCCAATTCAGAAATACGGCGGATCGCCCGCAGAAAGCAAATAAAGGGAGAGACTCAAGATCTCTCCCTGCCAAATTAAAACAATTCGGAGCTTTCTAAAAAGTAAACTTTGCTCCGAGCTGAAACTGTCTCTTAGGAAATGAAGAGGTAAATCCGAGTGGCGAACTTGGTGACAAGTTGCGATTGCCTCTCAGATTATACGGCCCCGGAATATCGCCGACAACGTTATTGACACTGGCATAGTTGGTTCGGTTAAAAAGATTGAAACCTTCGGCCAGAACCTCGATATGAGCCTTTTCGCCAATAGCGAACCTGCGCGATAGACGCATGTCGACAGCGAAGTAATTTGGGCCAAGCCCGGTATTACGGCCAGCACCACCAGGCCTGTCGTTCGTCGAGTGTCGATCGTTATTGACATTGGTTCCCGCCAGGAGGTTGAACGGATGGCCGCTGTTATAACGAACTATCGGCGATAACTGGAACCCGGACATAAACTTCTCAAAAGAGCCGGATCCATTGCGCATCGGATATTGCAGCACGGCGGCAACCACTATCTTGTGCCGCTGGTCAAAATCCGACAGAGCCCGCTCGCCAGCGAGATTCGTCTGATCCACCGGGCTGTAGTCGCTGTTAAAATCAAGCGAGTCGTCCCTGGATTTGCTCAATGTATAGCTTCCGAAAATAGATGCATATTTGCTCATGCGCCCCTTAAATTCGATTATCAGACCATTATAGAGAGCACTTGCTATCGACGAGTACTGGTTGTTTTGTAGGATTGTCGGATCCCTAAAGCAGTTAAAAATACCAGCCCCGGCACACGGAAATCCGGCGCTTGTGCTCCATTGGCGAATAGATGCTCCGGTATTTGGGTCAACGACAAACGGGGCCGGGAGCAGATTGGTATCGATCGCGACCGGCAAATGGGTCGTGTGGACGTGGATAAAACTGCCCGAAATCGAAAATCCTGGAGCGATCTCACGCTCGATGCCGACCTCAAATTGCTGCGACACAGGATTCTGATAATCGCTTTGTGCTGAGAAAAGCACTGTTAGCGGGGGCAATGCTCCCGAATTGGATATAGTAATGCCGAATTGAGCCAGATCAGCCGGCGTTATGCAGGCCTGTTGGCCGGCTGCAGGCGTGACACACTGCACTTTGCCCTGGGCAAAGAGCGTCTGAAAGATCGCCGCCGATGTCAGAGCCGCATTTCCCGGAACACCTGTAAGCGGGACCAGTATGTTAGCGATCTGCCGGTTGCCGTTAACATTGCCGAGCGTCTGGACGACGTTTGGTATCTGAGCGTAAACCTGCGAGTAAAACAATCCATAACCAGCGCGAATCACCGTTTTATGATCGCCAAAAGGGTCCCACGAAAACGCAACGCGCGGTGCGATATTGTTTTTATCCGTCCGCAGATTGCCATATTGTGAATCGATCTCGTAACGGGCGCCGTATGTAAACGTAAAGTTTCTACGAATGTTCCACGTGTCCTGGCCAAAAAATGCAGTAAACGGCCGGTTGCTGGTGTAAAACGGATTTCCAAAACCCTGTTGATAAAACTGCGGAGCGCCAAGTGACACCGCCTGGATCGAATTGATCGTGGCAGCAGGAGTGGTCAAGCCGCAGGCAGCCGGAACCTGAAGACATGGGCTCAGAACGCCGCCCGGCAAAGAGCCGAATACAAAACGCCCGGGAAAAAAGGTATGCGATTCGGTCACGTTTCCGCGAATCAACTCAGATCCGCCGAATTTGAATATGTGATCGCCGTGTACGAGCGTGACATTGTCGGCAAACTCATAACGCTTCAGGATCGAGAAATTCGGAATAAAAATCTGGTTGCCAAAATTGCCAAATCCGGGTATGTCAAGACCGACCGAGCCAAAAACGTTTGGCGCGACGCGAAAATTGGTATGACTGTATTGGAGACGGGCCTCATTCGATAAGTTTGAGTTGAACTGGTGAAACCACGCTCCCTCGATTGTGTGGTAAACGCCCTTAACGGAGCTGCCGCGCGAGAATCCCGTCAGAGACTGCACGTCGGGATTATTCTCATTGTCGAATGCATAGTTGTAACGGACAAATATTTGATTATTATCGCCTACCCGCGTATCAAAACGATCGGAAAATTGATACCCCCTGGTATTGAAAGGGAATATGCCGCCGTTATTCTCAAACTGGTTAACGATGTAGGCATTGCGTGTGCTTGTTGCCGAATTTATTGTCAGAGCATTGTTAATGATCCCGGCACAAGTTGCTGCCGGCAGCGCCGGTTGGCCTGTTAGGCATGGAACTGGAGTAGCTCCGAGAGCTGTAAGTCCGGCAATGATCGAATTCTGCGCGCTGGTCGTACGGAATATGCTTGTGTTTGTCAGGATTGGGACGGCATTTTGAGCATTCTGCCGTAATCCCTCGAATGCGATAAACATAAACGACTTATCCTGTTTGAGCGCGAATCCGGCCGCCGCTCCATATTGCTGCCGGCTCAGTAGATCTTTGACGGGAACGCCAAAGGAATCCGGGTTTGCCGAACTGAAAGAAGTTCCCGGCGCAAGAGCCTGGCTGATAGAAAACGGGTTGCGCGCATCCAGACGTTGGTTTCTAAAATAGCCAAATACGCTGCCGTGCGGCTTATTCGTTCCCGATTTTGAGACGATGTTTATGGTAGCTCCGCTGGCACCGCCCAACTCGGCGGCGTAGTTGCTCCGATTGATCTGAAATTCGTTGACCGCATCCTGGCTGAGGTTCCCGCGAACACCGCCGGAATCGTCATTGGTCTCGCCGCCGTCAATAGTGACGTTGTTGCCGCGGCCATTGCTGCCATAAAACGAAAGCCCGCTCTGCGGGGTTTGTTTTACACGAAAATCCTGATCGCTCGCCAGCCGTGTCGAATCGGACACTCCGGGCGCGAGCAAGGTGTAGGTCAGATAATCGCGACGATTGATCGGCAGATCCCTGATATATCGTTCGCCGATCGTGTTTGCCTGCTGCGGCTGGCCTGTATCGACCAGCGGCGGCTCAGTCGTGACGTCCACGGTGGCAACTGCGCCTGACACCTTTAGGTGAAAATCCGCAAATAGTATCTGGCCGATTGAGAGAGAGATGTCCTTTTGCGATTCGGTTTGGAAACCTTTTGCTGCGGTCTGTATAGTGTATGTCGCCGGCGGCAAATCGATCACCTGAAATTCGCCCTGGTCATTGGTTTGAGCCGTCCGGCGAAACCCCGTTCCGGCATCAGTGATCGTCACTGTCGCGTTGGACACAACGTTTCCGTTGGCGTCGGTCACAATACCCTTTATCGTGCCGGAAAATCCGACACCCTGCGCCGATGCGTAAGTTGCCATAGCAACAAAAAACAAAACCACGGTCACAACCTTAAAAAAAGCTTTTGCTTCCATCTTATTAACCTCCATAAGAAAAACGATAGGAAACGCAATAACAAACGATTCAAATTCCGTATCGGATCCCGTTAAAATTGATTCAAAAAATGACTGAGAGAGTAGGCGTCAGGATACGCTCGAAAGACCAAGTCCAGCGACTCAACCCCCGCGATCAAAACCGCCCTCATAAACCCTGGAATTTACAGACAAATTCTGTGCTCCCAAGATATTACGCCTGTTTCGCCGGGTCGTCAATACAAAACTTAATGAATTCGGCAAACACCCGATGCTGGGTTATAATTTGAGCATGAAATTCCTCCATATCGCAGATGTGCATCTGGGATGTACGCGTTATCAGCTTGCGGAAAGCCCACGCGACTTTTTCGACGCATGGATAGATGTTCTGCGGCATTATGCGATCTGCGAAAAGGTGGATTTTGTGATAATGTGCGGCGATTTCTTCCATAAACGCACAGTGCCGCCCGAGACTATGAATTATGCCGTCGAGGGACTCACGATGATGCGCGAGGCCGGTATACCGGTCGTCTCTATCGAGGGTAACCACGACCAAAAACACACTGACAGCGAGTTTAGCTGGTTGCGTTCGCTTTCAAGCTGGGGCCTTATAACGCTGCTCGAACCTGTTATGAATGATGGCAAAATGACCTATCAGCCATGGGATGAGGCGACAAAACGCGGCGGATACATCGACATCGGCCGGGCGAGGATTTTCGGCTCGGATTGGTACGGAGCATCCGGCAACTGGGCTATACCGATGCTCACCGAGGCAATAAAAACGAACCGCCGCGACGGAGCGTTTCACATCCTCATGCTCCATACCGACGTCGAGGGACATCAGATGCACCCGATCCCGGCTCTCTCGATCGACGCTTTGAACGAGCTAAAATCGGTAGTCGAATATGTCGGCCTCGGCCACACCCACAAGCATTATGAGATTGATAACTGGGCCTTTAACCCAGGCTCAATCGAGATCACAAATATAAGCGAGTTTCGTGAGACTCGCGGTGTTTTTATTGTCGAGGTTGATTACGAAAATAATGTGTCGGCGAGGCATATCGAGGATTATCATTTTAGGCCGTTCCAGCAGTTGGCGTTTCCCGTGACGGGCCAACCGGACGCCAAGGAAGTAACCGCCGGCGTTCTCGATCTGATAAAGCGCGAGGCCCGCGTCGCCGAAACCGGCAAGCCGCAGCCAATCATCGAGATCGCTCTACGCGGACAGCTCGGTTTTCCGAATTCGCTGCTGGAAATGCAAATAATCCGCGACGAAACCAAGGCGATCACCGGCGCTCTTCATGTCAGAATCAAAAATCACACTGTTCCAGCCGATTATCTCGCTACGCCGAACGAAATCGAGGACGAAGGCCGCGAGCGTCTCGAACACCGCGTTATCGAGGATCTGATACTCCGTGATAACCGTTACAAAAAAAATGCGGTCGAGATCTCAGACGCCGTGATTGGAGCCAAACGCATGGCTTTAAGCGATGACGAGCCGCAGAAGATTGCAGAGTTTATTGCAATGAAAGCAGTTTCAAGTTCCAAGTGAGAGTCCTTTACTTGAAACTTGGAACTTGGAACTTGGAACTTGGAACTTGGAACTCAAAGAATTATGTCCGAAGCACTGGAAAAAGTTCGAGGTATTCAGCATTTGCCGATATTCACGCTGCCGCTCGTGATGCTGCCAAATGAGCTTTTGCCGCTGCATATCTTTGAGGATCGCTATCGTACGATGCTCAATGATATTGAGCAGGAGCGAAAATTATTGGGCGTCATGCTGTTTGAATCTGCAAATTCAGTATACGACATGCCTGCGACGGGAACCATGGGTTGCGTCGCCGAGATCAGAGAGGCCGAAATTATGCCCGACGGCCGATCGAACATTCTGGTACTCGGCATCATCCGATTCCGGCTCATCGATTATATTGACTCAGGTGATCCTTATTTGGTCGGCGATGTCGAATTTTTTGAGGATGACGTAGACGACGAAAGCGTGGTTGCTCCGATTGCTGACAAAGTCTTCTCCATGTTCGAGCGCATGGCGAGAGCTGCTTTCAAGTTGAGCGGTGGCCGCGGTCGTCTGCCCGAAATACAGCGCACTAACCCCGAACAGATGTCTTTTTTGATAACTGCAGCATTCAATTTTGAGAACGAGCTAAAATACCGCCTGCTGGAAATAACATCGACCGTCGAGCGGCTTCAAAAGCTGGACGAGATACTCAAGCAGACCCTCACCCAGATGGAAAATCGGGCCGAAATTCACTCCGTAGCCCAAACGAACGGACACAGTACAAGGAAAATCGACCTTTAATTGGCAAAGGGAGTAAAAACAGCTTTATCGAGACGGGGATCTCAATCTGGATGGCAAACCCCATTGGCGAGGATTGTTTATCATGATAAGCCCGTGATTGCGGCCATGATTAATTCACGATCATAATAATTTGTTTTAAAGACATCAATAAACCGCTATACTGAAACACTGAAGTGATGTTGCGGAGGAATTTTTCATAATGGAAAGACAACGGTTTATGAATACGGAAGCAATTCTTCGTGTAACTATTTCCCTTGTTTTGGTGATCTGCGGATTTGGCGGGGTTTCACGAGGACAAGGACTTACGGACGAACAGCTCAAGGAACGATGCATTCAGTCAATCGCAATTGTGCTCATTGGAGATGGAGAAGGCGTAGTTACGGATATTGCTTCTGCGGTGGCAATAAAAGCGGATGGAGTATTACTTATGCCGTATCACGTCATAAAGAATGCTAAGGAAGTTCAGGTAAGACTAAAGAGCGGTGAAATCTTTGATGACGTCATGCTTCTTGGCGCAGATGAAAGGCGCGATGTAGCAGCTATAAGGATACAGACCTCGGATTTGACGGCTCGCGTACCGGTGAACTATGACGAATTGAAAATCGGACAGTCTCTCTCAATCTTTTCCCATAGCCCAACAAAACTCTGGAAAATGACGGGGGGGAATTTGACGGGCGTCCATCTCGCCGATGAGGTTCCCGGCGCAGGGCAGGGTTTTCGGATCATACAATTTGATGCGATTCTGGGGGATGAAATTAACGGTGGGGTCTTATTTGATTCCAAAGGCGATCCTGTCGGCTTGGTTACCAAGGATTTCCCGTCGTCTCAGAAATCCGGGATCGCGATTCCTATCAGCAACGTCAAGGCTCTCGGCAATGCCCAAAAGACGCAAAGTTTAGGTTCTGGGAAAGCGCTTAATATCCCGTCCGAATCCGCATTGAAGGCAGCCAGGAATCCCAGCAAGGAACCGAAGGATCTCTTACAAAATTCAAAAACGATCTACATCGATTCGAAAACCACATATTTTAAGGAACAACAGCTTATCAATGAGCTTAGCAAGCGGAAAGAGGTTAAGGATTGGGGCTGGATCCTAACGACCGGCTCTTGGGAGGCCCGAAACAAAGCCGATCTTATCATTGAGATGGATCATCAGATTTTGTCCTTTGACTTTACTTTTACGGTTCGTCACCGCAAGAGTTCGATCTTGATATCTACAGGCAAAGCCGTTATTGCTGACGGCGCGTCTGGCGCCCCCAAAATGGCGGACAATATCGTAAAGAGCCTTATGAAAGTAATTAACCCACCACCGCCGAACGGTAAGTAAGGTTTTTTATGATTATGAAGATAGCGGTAGCAATGAGCGGCGGGGTCGATAGTTCGGCGGCGGCAGCGCTTCTAAAAGAGCAGGGGCATGAGCTGGTCGGTTTTACGATGCAGCTATGGAACCAGCGTCGCGGGATCAGCGTGGATGAAAACGGCGATGCTTTGCCATCGCGGTGCTGCTCGCTTGATGACGTATACGACGCCCGGCGGGTCGCCGAGGGATTGGGCTTTCCATTTTATGTGCTAAATCTGGAACGCGAATTTGAAACGTCAGTCGTTGAGCCGTTTGTTCAGAGCTACCTCGACGGCGAAACGCCGATCCCGTGTGTTGCATGCAATTCGCGTCTAAAATTTGCTTCGCTTGATAAGATGGCGGTTTCACTCGGCTGCGACAAGGTCGCGACCGGCCATTATGCGCGCGTCGAATACGACGAAGCTGCAGATCGTTATCGTCTTTTTCGCGGGCGCAATCATTGGAAAGATCAAAGCTACTTTCTCTGGGAATTGACGCAGGATCAGCTTTCGCGTTCATATTTTCCGCTTGGCGAAATGCAAAAGGAAGAGGTTCGCGAGATCGCCCGTGACGCTGACCTTTACGTTGCCGAAAAGAAGGAATCGCAGGAGATATGCTTTGTCCCGGACGGCAAATACTCGGAATTTATCGATCGCTATCTGGATCACGAAGGCCGTTCCGACGAGCTGCCGGCGAGCGGCGAAATAGTCAATACATCGGGTGAATCGGTCGGAACGCATGCCGGCATTCACCGCTACACAATAGGCCAGCGGCGCGGTCTGGGCATAGCAAACGAAAAACCGTTATATGTCCTACAAATCGAGCGGGGAAAAAACCGGATCATTGTCGGTGAGGCCGACCAGCTGGAATCGATCGAGTTTACGGCGAAGGGCGTCAACTGGGTCGCATTTGACATACCGGCCGTTCCGGTACGTGCCGAGGTAAAGGTTCGCTATCGCCATGAACCAGCACCAGCGACTATCCACGCGCTGCCCGATGGTCAGGCACGCATTTTATTCGATGAGCCGCAGCGTGCTATTACGCCGGGCCAAGCGACAATATTTTACAACAGTGAAGAGGTTGTCGGCGGCGGATGGATCATTAAAATGTGAAAAGGATTTATATATGCCAAAAGAGAAAAAAAGATTGAGCAAAACTGCGAAAGCGGCTCAAAAATTACTTGCTGATTCAAAGTTGCTTGCCGTGACAAAAGCGGCACAAGACGCTAATTCCGGTGAGGAATTTCGGTCGTCAGTCGTCACGCCACGAACAAGCACCGCGAATAAGCCGCGACCCCACAAAAAACGCGGATAACATTGGCCGCGAATCAAACGATGAACAAATCCGGGCTCCGTCAAATTTTTCTGAAACGGCAGGAAGCATTGACGCCTGACGAATGCGATCACAGAAGCAGACAAATAACGGACCTGTTTTTTGAGAATTTCGACTTGAGCACGGTCAAAGTCCTGCACTGTTTCATCGCCATCGAGAAATTCAACGAGATCAATACGTCATCGATCTTTCAACGGCTCTGGACAGAATTTCAGCATATTGAAACGGTTGTCCCCCGTGTCAATTTCAAAACCGGAGAGATAGAAAGTCTCAAGCTTACGACCGAAACTCAGCTTGTGCCAAACAAGTGGCAGATTCGCGAGCCATCACATGCAGAATATGTGGAAACGAGTAAGATCGACGTTGTTTTAGTACCATTAGTATGTTTGGACAAGGCGGGTAATCGAGTCGGATATGGCAAAGGATTTTATGATAGATTTTTGAACAAATGCCGACCTGATTGTGTAAAGATCGGCCTAAGCTATTTTCCGCCATTGAAAAATGTCGAGGATGTCGGCAAACACGATATAAAGCTTGATCGGTGTATAACTCCCGTACGAATATTTGAATTTGGAAAATATAAAGACTCGACGAAACGTTAAGGTTTCGTCGCGTCTTCTATTGTTAGGCTGAGTTATTTCGCTTTCAAAATATCACGAATTTCTGTGAGCAAGGATTCCTGTGCCGGCGGCGGTGCCGTTGCGGCCAGGCGCGCAAAATACCCCATGGCCCATTTTGCTATGAGAAACATCACAAAAGCAACGATCAGAAAATTGATGATGTCGTTTATCAACTGGCCGTAGCGAACGAGCGGCTCGCCCTTTTTAATTGCAGCATCAATCTGCTCGGCTGTTGCGCCCGATGTCAGCTTGCCGCTCAAATCATAGAATTTACTCTTAAAATCAGTGCCGCCGGTAACCAAACCGACAAATGGCGACACGATTCCTTCCGTAAACGTCGTGATTATCTTTCCAAAAGCGGCGCCAATAATCACAGCGATCGCTAGGTCGAGTACGTTGCCGCGTAGGATAAATGCTTTGAAATCATTTAACATAAGCTCTGTTTCCTCCAATATTTTTTAATAGATAAAAAGCGTGGTCAGCAATAATATAGTCCTTCTTCGGACACTAAACAAACAGGGAAGGCGGGGTTAGCCCCGCCCTCTTTTCGTATATTTTGCAGCAATCGCCAGGTTTACACTGTAGCCGCTTCGGCGGTTTCTTCATCCCCGTCCTCATCCTCATCGCTTGCGAGATACGCGGTCGAATCATCTGCTTCCTGATCCTCTATTAAGGCGTCGGACGTCTCAGATTCGTCATAATGGACGGCGGCGGCCACGGCCTCTTCTTCCTGTGTTTCGCGGGCCTTAAGCATGCTGCAACTGCCTTCGAGAATTGCGCCCTCTTCGATAATGAGGCGCGGACTATGGATGTTGCCCATAACGCGTGCGGTACGGCCAAGCTGTAACTTTTCGGTAGCAAAAATGTCGCCATTTACCGCCCCGTTTATCATCGCGGCTGCAACTGAAACGTTAGCATCTACTTGTCCATTAGTTCCGATTATCAGAGTGCCGGATTCCGATGAAACGGTGCCGATCAGATGCCCGTCAACACGAAGCATTGCGTGAAATTCGGTCTCGCCGGTCAGCGTTGTGCCGTGGCCGACGAAGCCGCTCAAACGGCCCTCTTTGATATCACGCGCCATCGAATCGCTCTCGGAAATGGCTCGTGTAGGAGATGCAGCGGTTTCGCTCGAATACCGATATGTGTCGGCTGGTGACGTCTCCTGAAATTCGCCCGTGCCCGGCTGGTCCGATTTGTTTCCTCTTCCCATTCTGATCATAGTTTTATACCTCGCTCAATAAATTTATTCGAAAAGCCCGCTTGAAAAATGGGAAATCACCGGAAAATCCGCCCCTGAGCTTCGGAGTGTACGCACCTCCCAAGCCTGTCATTTATATCGATCTTTCCCGCTGGTTAAATAATAGATGACTTATCGGACGCGTGTCTAGTCATTTTTTGCGGTTGTCAAATGGGGGGCTGGCGTGTCAGAATTTAAAGTTTTCGTGTGGAGATAATAAAAATTTGAAAACTGAGACCAAAACTAAGGGCAAATTGCTCAAAAAAATGGGTCGAGCGATCGCCGATTTTTCGATGATTGACGAAGGCGATAAAGTAATGGTCTGTCTCTCGGGCGGCAAAGACAGCTACACGATGCTAGACCTGCTGCTCGATGTAAAACGCCGTGCGCCCGTAAATTTTGAGATCCTCGCGGTCAATCTCGATCAAAAACAGCCTGATTTTCCCGGGGAAGTTTTGCCGAATTATCTCGAATCTATCGGCGTCCAATACCGCATTGTGGAGGAAGACACCTACTCCATCGTCACGGCCCACATCCCCGAAGGACAGACGTATTGCTCACTCTGTTCGCGTCTGCGCAGAGGCATTTTGTACAACGTCGCGGTCGAAGAGGGCTGCACAAAAATCGCTCTCGGCCATCATGCCGACGACATCATCAATACATTTTTGCTCAATCTGTTTTATGTCGGTCAATTAAAGGCGATGCCGCCGATCCTGCGCAGCGACGACGGCCGCAACACGATCATCCGCCCGCTCGCCTATTGCCAGGAAAA
The DNA here is from genome assembly GCA_038226395.1 of Pyrinomonadales bacterium. Classification (GTDB taxonomy): domain Bacteria; phylum Acidobacteriota; class Blastocatellia; order Pyrinomonadales; family Pyrinomonadaceae; genus OLB17. The sequence goes on from JBBRQM010000019.1 coordinate 40,298, forward strand.
GGAAATCATCGCTTACTCAAACGAGCAAAACTTCCCGATAATTCCCTGCAATCTATGCGGTTCGCAGCCAAATCTAAAACGCGCCCGCGTAAAACGTCTGATCAACGAATTAGAAAAAGAAACGCCATTTATCCGCAGCTCGATAATGACCGCGCTGACCAACGTCACGGGCTCGCATTTGCTGGATAACGAGTTATACGATTTTCGCAATTTTGAGCCGATGATAAAACGCATCCCCGCCGGCCACGGCTCGGTCGAGCGCGAGCTCGACGACGTTTTCGACCACTCTGAGTCAGAATTCAGAGTTCAGAATCCAGAATTCAGAAGCACAGCGGCGGAATTGATCCGGTAGGCGGAAGAATTTCACCACAGAGCACACAGAGAGCACGGATAGTCAGAACCGAAAGGATCAATAGTAGGGTTCCTAAATCAATTGCCACTAGCTTTAGCTAGTGGATAATGTTGCTTAGCAGAATACGGCTTTAGCCGAATATTGGGCTAAAGCCCGAGGCATTTTTTCTGCTTTCACCTCCAGCTAAGGCTGGAGGCAATTGACCGATCCGCGTTCTATTTCTTCTTTTTTGCGTCGCAAAAATGGCCGATTTGAGTCTGATAATTAGTTAAATGCGTCGCAAAACCGGTCAAAACCGCGTCCCAAATTGCCAAAAAGCGACGCAAATCAGCATATTATCGGACGCGACTCCGATCGCTTGATACCAGCGTTAAACATCCCGCTTGCGCCCTCTTAACCCATTTCCTAAAGCCGCCATTCATCCCAAACGCCGGAATGATTCTCAATTCTCAATTCTCAATTGATTTCCCGCCCACGCCATAGCAAGATCGCGGTAAGTTTGTCGACATTTTGGGGATATTTAAGCCCGCGTAGCGGGTATCAGCATAAAGCCATGCGGCGTATGCCCGTGGAAAAGTAGCACTAATGAACCCAGCCCGCGTAGCGGGTGACAGCGGATCAGGTCCACAAATACCGACGGTCAAATTCAATCTCATGAACATTTAACAAGTCGACAAACTCATCTTCGAACGACTGTTTGCCGTGATGTATTTTTTGGTTGGCAATGTATCTTTTTAATCCGTTCGATCTACGACGTGCGAGCCGGTTTCAACCCTCCAAAAACTATGCGGCAATAATAGTCGTTTTTGGACTATTCTAAAATCGACTTTACGCTTTCATCATTAGCTGTTTTCAATATGGAGAAGTCGATTTATTCCGAAGCCTATTCTCTTCTTGTCGAGGAGCTTCGTAATGCCAGAGCAAAAGCTTCGTTAACCCAAGCTCAAGTTGCTAAAAGATTGGGACAGACCCAATCATTTATTAGCAAAATCGAGCGGGGTGAGCGACGCATCGACATAGTTGAGCTAAGAGCATTCTGCGAAGCTCTTGGTTTGTCCTTTCCATCTTTTGCTAAGCAGCTAGACAAAATTCTAAATGATGGAAGTGAACTAGTTGCCAAAAACAAAACGTAACCCGTCCGAAATCGTCAAAGCTATCGCAAAAAGCGGTTTATCAATTTACGATCCGATCGAAGTTGGCGATCCTAAGCTATGGATAACTTCGCCAGAATTGGAAGCGTTGCTTAATCGTGGACTGAAGGGCCTTTCTTTGAAAGGATTACCACTTAGAACCCGCTCGAAGGTTGTTAAGATTAAGGTCTGTGAGTCACTCGGCTATCCTATACCGAATTCATTCGCAAAGGTTCAACCTAGGTTTTCTGGACAACTATTCGACACTTATGTTCAGAAAGCGAATAATCTCCAGATTTGGAACGAAGAGCTATCAGGCACGTTTAGTTACACCGGTTCCTCTACGCATGAGATCATATCAAGTCAGACACAAAAAATCTATTAGCGTTACTTTCAGATGATCCTAAATTTTCTCACAGCGGCAAAACACCGACTGATCCCCCAGAGAGCGGCGAGATTCTCCCAATAGCCGAGATATTTACAAGACTGAGTTCAATTGTTGGAGCGACGTTTGCGGCACTTGGCAGTGATCAAGAACGCAATCGCGGAGCTGAATTACATGGGTTGGTTTGTAAGGCTTTGGGATTTCGAAATTACAAAGACGATGGTAGGTTTCCCGACATTGTACAGCAAATTGTCGAAGTGAAATTGCAAACCGCCAAGACAATTGATCTGGGCCTTGTCCTTCCTAGCAGCAACGAACCGCTAGATCTATCAAAAATAAACGGCCACCAAATTCGTCATCGCGATATTCGCTATGCAATTTTTGGAGCTGCCACTGATGGCAAAAAAATCTCGATAACCCAGTTTTATCTAACAACAGGTAAAGATTTTTTTAGCCGGTTTCCGCAATTTAAAGGAAAAGAATTAAACAAAAAAATTCAAATCCACTTACCCAACAATTTCTTCAAAGCCAAATGATTGCCACACAAGCCGGTCAATTTCTTTTTCTAGCTTTTCAGAATCAGATGTAGAGATTTCTTCAAACAGCAATTTGGTTTTCGCAATTATTTCCCTTGGCAAACGAGAGAAAGGGCTAGGCAACGGAAACTTCTCCACATACTGAGTCATAAATCTCCGTCGCCCGGAATAGAGTTTATTGTTAAAGCTGTGATCGTAAAAACTTTCGATAAAAGTAGAATTTCCAACTGCTAATGCAAGCCACAATAAATCGTCGTTTTCTCCATAATCATTCATCAGCCAATAACAATCACCGTTGACAACTGCCCCGCTTAAATCCATCCAAAATGTAGGCGAGCTGGCAATATCACGAAATACTATTTTGGGCCTATTCCAAGAGGCGGGATCTTGCGGAACCCAAATTTCAAACCACTCCCGCCCGCTATTGGTCACATATTGGCGCGATTCGAGTGTGTCTCGATGTTTTTCTAAATATGTCGATGTTATGGGAAACAGTTCGAGATCAATAGGGACACGTTTACCATTTCTGATCTCGTGAGTATATAAAATGCTCGATGTTATCGGGTGTGATCTATACGACCGTGCAATATGATGTGTAATTAGTGGTCTTAAAACTTCGGGCTGTTCGGAAATTGGCAATGATGTCCAGTTAGAATGTATGAAAACTTTATCCGCAGTCGTCTTTACACCAACTCGAATTTTGCCTACATCACCGAAAGTACAATAAGTGTGTGATTCAACTTTCGAAAGCCAAGTATCTGAGCTTTTAGTTGCTATCCGCCATATCCCGCCCGAATTTGACGCAATATCTAAATTGCCATGCTGTACTTTGTAACACTGATTATTAACATTGACGACACCATCTCTTACCAGGGCTTCGATAATATTGGTGTCCTGAAATTCAGCAACAAGAGCATCCGATCTATAAATCGAAGTAAACTTGGCGGTCGAGATTTGCGTAGCACTATTTTTTTTGCGGAGTATCAAAACGGCAGGCAAAACCGCAGCTTCAAAAAGTTGTGTGTCACCTAGGTCAAAAACATGGAGTATCTCAAACTCGTCCTGAATCTTCCGCCGAATCTCCGCCCCACCCCGTGTCGTCATAAAACGGTTTGATACGATGATTCCCGCAATGCCATCGGGACGCAAGACCGCAGCAATGCCGCTAATAAAGACGTGGTATAAGTCCACACGTCCACTTAAACCAAAGGTTCGCGCCAATTCTTGGGATTGAACTGCTCCGAGCACTTGAGTGCGCACATACGGTGGGTTTGCAATGACAACATCATACTTAGGAAGTGGAAAAAGACTTCCTTCGGTTTTATGCTGCAAAGAAAAGGACGTAAAATCTTCTTCTCTAACCGAAATTCTTGACTCAGCAAATGACTCATGGAGTCGTCTTTTTGCTGTATTTACTGCCGAAATATCGGTATCAAACCCGTTTATTTCTATGTCGTCGGCAAGAGTCGTTTTGAGTTTTTTTACAAGAGAGAAAAGTAGTTCCCCATCGCCAACTGATGGATCCAAAACTCTAATTACGTTGCCGTTTGTCTTCGGAAGTTCCGAGCAAACGATTTGTCTAGCGACGAAATCCGCCAGTAGTTGTGGGGTATAGTGAGCACCAATTTCCTTTCGGACTTTTCTAGTTATTACCCGGTCAATCGGAATGTGGGGTGTTAGTGCAAATTCGCTATTCATTTTCCCTAATAAGGTAGTGCATTTTACGTTAAAACGAAAGGACGCCCACACAGACGGTTGGTAAAAGATCGCCCGGTTCTGACACGTCGGGCCGCTAACGGAGCTGACCTGAACGATACGGGGCTTTTTCGATCCCGCCGACGGTGACGGTTTCGCGGAGGGCGAGGATCAGGATGCCTTCGTTATTGAGGTCGGGGCGGAGGAAGCGTTCGGTGTTTGGCACGCGGATGCCGTAGTGGCGGCAGAACGTCGAGGCGTGGATCGCCCAGCCGGTTTGTTTTTTCATCACTTGAAAATGCTCGGCAAAACGCTCGTACGCCGGTTGGACGGCGATAGCGTCGTCTTCGCGGCTGTAGTAAAGCGCGACCGCCTTTGGCCGGCCAAACTGTGTGTACATTCGGGCGTTCATATAGATCAGTCCTTTGCGGTTAAGCGTCACGCGGCCCACGTTTTGCGTTGCGTTAGGGCCTCCGCACGGCCCGCCGCGAAATTTTTCCCATTTCCTATCCAGCGTCACCCTCTCACTCCCTCAGTGTTCACTGTTTCCTGTTCACTGTTCACCGTTCACCGTTCACCGTTCTCCGTTCACCGTTCTCCGTTTTCCGTTCTCCGTTTTCCGTTTACTTCATCAGGTGAATTCATCGTGCCAACTGTTGCATTTTTGCAACGAATCGCCAGATATGCTACAATGATGGCATGACAGGAGGGATTTAGAATTTATGCGAGCAGATTGGCAAGAGGTGCCGCGGGGCGATGTGATGCCGCAGTATGCGGGGATATATGTGACGATGAACCCGATGGGTGACATTGTGATGAGCCGCGTGACATACGAGATGATGGGCAGCCCTAAGGCTTTTTTGATACTTTTTGACAAGACGAACAGACGCATCGGACTAAAACCGGCGGCTCTGGCGACGCGCAACGCTTATCCGGCACGCGTGAGCAATCGCGCAGGCGCCAAGATGGTTCGCGGCCATCGCCTGACACGCGATCACCGCATAGACCTGCCCCATACAGTTCGCTTTTACGACGCCGACATCGACGAGGACGGCATCCTCACTCTCGACCTGCGCACGGCCAAAGTCTCGCCTCGCGCCCGTTTACACGCGAAACCGCGAGAGGAATCAGAACGGTCGCAATAATCGGCCATGGATAAACGCGAATTACTTTATCTCCAGCTCGAAGGGGAGCATCGCCATCGCCTGGCCGCGCTGCATCTGGTCGAGGAGGGCGGAGTAGCGGAATGCCTTTCGGATATCGGCGGGCATGGCGTCGATCAGGGCGTTTTGCGTCTGCTGGGCTTTGGAATCGGCGGATGACTCGGCGGATGAATCGTCGCCAAAGATCGTTTCAAGGAATGGTTTTGGCGCCGGGAAGACGACGCGTTTTACGTCCTTGTCGGCCGGGAGATTGGCGAGTTGTTTGGCGACGTCTATCGCTTTTTCGAGACCGCCGAATTCGTCCACCAGACCGTTTGCCTTACCTTGCGTGCCGGTCCAGACGCGACCCTGGCCGATGGTGTTTACGTCCTCTTTGGACTTGTTGCGCCCGACAGCGACCTTTGGAACAAAGCTGTCGTAGTAAATACTGCCGATCTGCTGCTCCATTTTTGAACGTTCCTCGGGCGTCCAATGCTCGGTCTCGCGAAAGATACCGGCGTTTTTGCCGCGCATCGTGTACTGATTCGAGACGCCGAGCCAATCGTAAAATCCCTTGACGACCGGTTTGCCCATAAAGATGCCGATTGAGCCGGTGATGGTGGACGGCTCGGCGACGATTTTGTTGGCGTTGCAGGCGATATAATATCCTCCCGAGGCCGCCACGTCGGACATCGAGACGACGACCGGTTTCTTTGTTTTGGCATTCTCGATCGCGTGCCAGATCATGTCCGACGCAAGGGCAGAGCCGCCGGGCGAGTCGATCCGCAGGACTATCGCCTTGACCGATTTATCCTCGGCCGCGTCGTTGACCGCGCCGACGATAGTGTCCGAGCCGATCATCGAGCCGCTAAACCGCCCACCTGTCGAATGTCCGACATTTATCGCACCGGAGGCAAAGATCACCGCCACGCGCTCGCCATTATTGAGGCCGAGCGAATCTGACGGGATCTCGCGATATGAGCTGCCGCTGACGGTGCGGAGCTTGTCATCCGCCTTGTAGCCGAGCCGCTCCTTTAACTCATTGTCAACCTGTTCGCGGTAGAGGGCGTCGTCGATCAGGCCGAGCGTCTTTGCCTGCGTTGCGTTATACGGGGCGTTGTCGATGATGCCTTTTACGTCCTCGGGCGATTTTTTTCTCGATTCGGCAATGGCTTTTGTATAGATCGTAAAATATTCGTCCAGGACGGCGTTGATGACCTCTTTTTGGCCATCGCCCATTTCTTTTTTGGTGTATTGGTCGGGAGCGTTCTTGTATTTAGGGCCGATTTGGATGACGTCGGCTTCGATGCCGAGTTTGTCGAGCGAGCCGCGGTAAAACATCGCCTCGGCGGCAAAACCATTGATGTAAAGGTCACCCGGCGGCGGGAGAAATATCTTGTCGGCGGCAGTCGCGATGTAATATTCGCGGTTAGTGCCGATCTCCATAAAAGCATACGCCGGTTTGCCCGAAGTCTTAAAATCATTGATCGCTTCACGCAGTTCGTACGCCCGTCCCCAGCCGATCCCGGGGAAATTAATATCGAGCAAAACCGCACTAATTCGTTTGTCCACTTTTGCCTTGCGCAGCTGCGTCAAAAGGCTCGAAAACGACTGCGTCTGTTTAATGCCGAAAGCCTTTGCGAGCGGCTCTTCGGCGACGTAATCGGGCAGATCGCCTGATATATTCAGCACGAGGACGCTGTTATCGGCGACCTCCGGCCTGCCCATCGAGCGTGCGGCGAATACGATCGCAATGACCGCGACTATCAATAAAACGAGGAGGATCGACCCGATCGCGAGGAAGATTTTTGAAGTTTTTGACATTGCCATGACAAATATTACGCAAATCGTGACGAAAAGTTTAATTAAGAAATTTCAACGCAAAGTCGCAAAGTTGCCAAGACGCAAAGGAGAAAAGAAACGTATCCACGATGATGCCTTTGCTTTCTTACATTTGCGTCTTTGCGGCTTTGCGACTTTGCGTTAATTTAAATACATGGCGAAGAAAGGCTCGATCTTAATCTGCGATGACGAAGAAATAATGCGCGACGTGCTCGAGACGATCCTGTCGAGCGCCGGATACAAGGTCGATCTGGCGAAAACCGGCGAAGAGGCGATTGAGGCATAC
>JBBRQM010000020.1:0-46567 GCA_038226395.1 Pyrinomonadales bacterium
CACAAGGTGATAAAATCGCCAAATGCCGACGGAGTATCATCCTTGCCCTTAGCCCGGAATTCCCAATTCCCGGTTGTGTAACCAAGAGTTCCATTCGACGAAATATCGGCGTAATTTGGCGCCCACGAAAGCAAACTCATCGCTGGCGCACGGGCTGTCCAAAATATCTTGCCGTTGGTTTTATCCGTCACAAATACAAACCCGTCGTCTGCCAGATTTTCGAGAAATGCGGCCCTCGTCCCCTTTTCAGCGGCCATTTGGGCAAACGTATGTTCAGTGTCGACCATTTTTTGAAGATCCGATTGGCCGACAGCGGTAAACGCAGTCAGTAATACCAAGACTAGTATGTGAATATATTTCATAAAAAGCGCCAAGATACGTTTGTGTATCTTGGCGCGTATTGGTCTATTTATCAACCAAATGCCTAGTTATGCGTCGAATCTACCATGCAAAACCAACTACTGCCTGACTTGAACATATTGCGTTGGATTAGCCACTGATGACCTCCAAAGGTCATGTTATACCAGGAACCATTTGTAGCCTGTAACTGCGAGTGTCCAAAAGTCCACGCGCATTTGTCGCCATTTTCCGCGCCAGACGAATCGTACCAGGCATTGAGGTCGGGGTCGCTCGTTGCTTCCTCGAGTTCGTGGGACATCACCGAGATCGCTCCGTCGATGCCCGCATTGTTGTTTGGGCTGGTGCTTTGAGCCGCACAGGCCGACAGGCAGCGATTCGCGTTGCCGACGAATGAGTAGCGAACTTTGCCGTTCGTCAGATTCCCGACTGTGTGCCAGCCGCAATATTGCGTACAAAATCCCGAAGAAGCAGTCACGTTCGACGAAGTAACTACAAAATAAACACCGTTCGCATTGTAGGGCAAACGGTTGCTGGTGATCGCGCTGTTCACAACGCCCTGGATCTGAGAATCCGTCAAACGGGTTCGCGTTCCGGTATCGGTGGTTTGACCGCCGTAAAGAACATTTCCCGAGATCGGCTTCGTCGTCGAATAACTCGAATTAAGCTGAAAATATGGTGTTCCGCCGATGCTGACTGCCCAGTCGCGGATGAGCTGCTGACCGGCCGGTGTGTCCGAGCCGTTTGTTTGGTTCCAGTTGCCATACCAGATCAGATAGATCGTCGGCGTGTTTATGACAGGCCCCCCATGATCGCTAAGCGGTGTCGTTGACGACGTGCCGCCGGTGGTCAATGCGGGCATTATCCTGCCCGAAGATGAAAATCTGATATTACCATCAGGATGTGAATCATGATTAAGGCCATGCTCGACACGCTGCTGTGCCATCAAACTGATGCCAAATTGCGAGATGAACATAGCTACAACTATCAACAAAAACAAAGTTTTCTTCATATTGCTCCTCAAAAAAATTAGTCTGTTAGTGAAAACGAAATGTCAAAGAATTTATACGCCGGTTACAATTACAAGTCAAACAAAAACTACCATTTAACGAATGTAAATGAAAATATTTCTCTACTTCACCGAGATATTGACAAATTCGGTTCCAAGTTCTTAACGAATTTGAGTGGGTTGGGAATGCTGCGTTTAAAACAAAAACGGACGGAAAAATTATTTTTCCGTCCGTTAAATGGTTATGACAGGATTTAATTATTCAACCCTCACAAAATCCGTCCCCGTCCGGCCAAAGGTTTCGGGATGATACATCTCCTCGGCCTTGGCGGGCGGGACGACGAATTGGCCAGGCGTCGTGGCACGCGTGACATAGGAGTAATTGTAAACGCCTTCCCAGAGCAGGGACGTAAATGCCTCGGCACGTTCGTCGCGGAAGTTTTGATGCTCAAACCAGTTCTGCCGCCACCACCAAGAATTGTAACCGTAGGAGCGGCTTCCCATTTCGACCACCGATGTGTTCGGATTAGGATCGGCAGGAATCGCCTCGGTTGTGGCAAGCGCGGGATTGAGTATCTCAAGGCCCGCCGGGAGATTATCGACCAATGCGACGTGGTAACGCCGTGCCTGGGCGACCATCGTCAGCCGCACGCGGACTCGTGCGCCGGCCTTGATCGTCCACGAGCCGTCGGCGTTCTGTTTAACATCGTCCTTGTCATCGACTGCCTCGTATTTACGCAACACGGTGAAACCGTAATCCGCCGGGGCGAGCTTTAGGTTCTTTGGCGCATATTTCATGCCGATGCGGTAATAGAGCCGTCCGGCACCCTCGCGGTCGAGAATCAGGTTGGAAGTGCCGCCCTGATCGGTGAGATACGACATCGGGATGTTTAGCTGATTTGAGTCAATCGAGCGGCCTTTAAATATCTGCTCACCCGCATATGTGTTGCCAAGCCAGATCTTAGTAACAAAGTCCGGCGTGACCTTCTCAAAAGTATTGAAATACTTGTCAAGGGCCAGCAGGATAAATACATTCTCCTGCGTATTCGACCACGCACCCTTGACGCGGTGATCGAGCAGGCCGCGAACGAGTTTTGGAATAAGGTCATTCTTGGGATCGGCCTTTATCATCGCTTCGAGCAGCACGCCGTCGGCACGCCGGTTCGAATACATTATGAGCCATGCACCGTCGCCGTAATCCGTAACGAAGTTCGCCGTCGCGGCCGTTTCGGTCGTGCGGTTCATCAGGTGATGAATGATCGCATCAACCTCGACCTTTGATCCCGGATCGTTTGCCAGCACTGACAGCACCCAGCCGAGCGCCTCAAACGGCATCTTCTCGATAGTTGCCTCCGCCAACAGTTTTTTGGCCTTGCCCACGTCCTTGTCGCCCATCATATCGCGGACATACAGAGCGTATGCCGAGATCGTCCAGCGAACCTCAGGCGAATTTCGATACCATTGATCGAAATGGCTCTCGACATTCTTGAGATACGGCTTTGTTTTGTTGAGCATTTCATCCGGCACCTTGTAGCCCTTTGCCTTGGCGAGGGCCAATGCGTGGGCGACGTGGATGGTCAGGAACGGATATTCGTAACGTTCCCGGTCGCGTTTCCAGAGGCCAAAGCTGCCGTCATCACGCTGACGCGACTGCAGCATTTCCATATCGCGTGCAAAACGTTTGTTTAGTGCGTCTGCCGATGGCATGTCCTTCGACTTGAATGCTGTCAGCACATCCCGCAAAGCTGCGGTCGAGATCATGCGGGATGAGATCTGTTCGGAACATTCGTAAGGGTAGTTCGCCAGGTAAATGTAGGCGTCGGTCAGCTCCTGCAATTGCGTCGAAGATGTCGTAACCTCAAGGCCGCCAAATTGCGGGAACACATCGCCCGGCGTCGTCACCGGCTGGATGATCGCCCCGTTCTGGTCGGTCGTGCCGTAGGTCGCAAACGCCTCGGTCGTCGCCGGCGTCCAGACAGGCAGAGAGATCTCGGCCGCGTCGTTGAATTTGCCGGATGTGACGGCGATCTGGAACCGCGCGGTTCCGGCCTTCATCGCCGAAACCGGGAACCGCACCTCAGCACGGTCGTTCGCCTTGACTAGCACGCGCTTGCCGCTGCCGCCCGTGAGATCTGCATTGGTTGCCCGGACGGCGACATCGACGGCCATGTCTTTGTCGGTCTGATTCTGGACGACGACCGGTAGATCGATCTTGTCGCCGAAGTTCATAAATCTCGGCGCCGACGGGCGCACCATCAACGGCTGTTTGGCCGTGATCGTCGATTCGGCCTTTCCAAATCGTTTGCCCGTATCCACAGCGACCGCCGTAATGCGGTAACGCGTCAGGTTATCGGGCAGCTTGATGTCGATGACCGCACGTCCGCTCGAATCCGTCTTAACCGTCGGCGAGAATAGGGCAAGGGCGTTAAAGTTTTGCCGCAAGTTTATTGGCGTTTCAGGCTGTTGTGCGCTTTTATCCTCGTCCTTGCCATCTATCGCAAAGTTATTGCTCCGTTCCCTTTGGCCATTTATACTAACCCCTGACTTTGCCAACGCACCTCCGACACCTCTACCGTTCATCGGAAGATCCGAGATTTGGCGGGTTGAAATTGTCCCGCTTACCGTAACTGACTCTGACACAACGCCAGGCGGTGGTGGTGGCGGTTTCTTAACATCCTCAGGATTCCCAAGCAATATGTCCTTTCGCAGATGATAATCCGTCGTTCCCGTGCCGCGCGATGTGTAAAACGTATCCATCGGATCGCCGATCGTGTATCGCGACAGAGCGAGCACGCTCTCGTCAACAACGATGACCGCGACCTCGCTGTTCGCGACACCGTGACCAAGCGAATCCTTGACCTCGACATTGACCTTTGTCTCGCCGCCGGGGGCGAGCGTCTTATCGACCGGATCGGCCGTGACGGTCAGTTTTCGCGAGGCTGTCGATATCGGCAGATTGATGTTGCCGCTGGCAAACGCAGGCCGCTTTGCCAATTTTGTATCCACCTCTCCCTTGTCGTCCGTGCGCGATTCGGCACCGACAAGATCGACCTGAGCAGTGATATTTGGCAGGTATTTTTCATCGAGCGGGATCTTTAGCGTGATCGACGAATCTTTCATCGTAAACCGCTCGGTTTTGACGATGCCGTCGCGGCGAAGCGTCAGAACGCCTTCCGCCGGTGTGAACGGCGAAATTACGAGCAGTTCAGCCGTGTCGCCGGGTGCAAAATCCTTTTTGCTGGGGATGATCTGCGTCTCTTCCTGCTCGACGTTGCGTTTCGGCGGTGTTTTGCCCCCGGGAACCCATACAGTCAAATTGCTCTCGTTAAAACGCTCTTTGTCGTCCATAACGGTCGCCGTGATCGTGTATTGGCCGCCCTGTTTGGCTACGAAACTGCATTTCTGGGCTTTGTCAGTGGATTTGACTGTGCAGGTCTGCTCGTCGAGCGTGACTTCTTTCCAAGCTCCTTTATCAAAGGCCCAATCCTTTAAAATGGCCTTTATCTCAACGTCGTGGCCAGTGACGAGGTTGCCGTCGATGTCCGACACGATCGAATCGATGTCGATCTTTTCGCCCTTTTGGACGAACGTCCGGTCGGTTTTGATGCCGACATAGAGTGACGACGGATGCACCAGCAGCGAGGTCGAGCTCGACCACGTTTGCCGGTTGACGTCCTGAACCGAAGCGGCGGCCGTCAGCGTGTATGGGCGCGGCGGTTTGACCGATTCAAAATCGATCTTAAGCAGGTGCTTGCCGCTGGCGTCCGTCACACCCTTAAATGATTGTGACGACCCGCCGTAATAGCTGTTGTAATCGTATGATCTCCACCACGGCGTCCATGTGCCAAAGGTGAAATCACCCCGATTCGGCGGTGTGTAATTTGTCGGCGATGCCGTCACCGTCCAGTTCGCGTCGGCGTTGGCGAGGCCACCGCCCGCGTAATATTTCGCTTCGACCGAGAGCATCGCCTTGCCGCCTACGAAATGCGGAGCCTCGGACTCGACCTTGGTCGTCACCTCAAACTCAGGCCGTCGAAATTCCTGTATCTGAAATTGATGCCCATAACTTCCTCCCGAAACGGTGCTGTTTGTCGACAGCTCGATATTCGCGTAGCCGAGATTAGCGTTGTCGGGTATCTTAAATTTGAAATCGAACGCGCCAAATGCGTTGAGATTGCCGGTTCCCTTCGCGATCTCGTTATTTCGGGCGTCTTTTACAGAATAAGTAAGGTCGTGAGCCGCATCGCCGAGCCCCTCGACATCGCCGAGTTTTCCGGCGGTGACCTTGCGAATATAGCCTTTGATCGCGACTTCTTCTTTTGGTTTGTATAGTTTGCGGTCGTCAAAAACGAACCAACGGAGCGAATCTATGTCCGGTTTTTTATACCAATTGCCACTGTCCTGCCAATAGTATTCGGTATTTTCCGGTAAAAATGCCGTGTCCTTGCCGCGTTTGGCTATCAGCATATTCTGCTGCTTGTCAGAGATCGTGTCAGGTAAACTTAGACGCAAGATGCCATTGTCGCCAGTCTTGTCGGATTTGGCCTCGGGCACGTTTTCCGTGGTTCCGGCTGTGCCATCGATGTCGATTGACTGAGTATCACCTGCGTTTGGCCCTCTGCTTCCCCAACTTGTCATCCAATTCCAGGCACGGCTCAGAATTCCTGTTTCTTCACTTTCAACTCCAGGCTGCTTGCTAACCGATTTTCCATTTGGATAGATCGACAGATCGACGCCGGCGAGTGGTTTGCCGGTTTTGAGTTCCGTGGCAAAGCCAACCAATTCTTTATTATCGACAAATGCGTCGAGGCCGATCTGTGTCGCCTGCAGCCACGTAAAGATACGGGTGCGGTCGTACTTGTCTTTCCTGACGGTCGGTTCGATATCGACGATCACGTTGCCGTATCCTCCATCAAGCGCTGAGCCGACATCGACCCGCGTTTCGACCATTTCGTCAGGCTTAGTCGCGATAGAGACGACCTTATCCGAGACCAAGCGTCCGGGGATCGCAGGACGCTTGCCGTCGTCATAATTTATATGGCGAACGTAGTCCTGAAACTGATGCCAATCTTTTGGTTCGACCGAGTAGAGACGCACCTTGACCGCGGTGTAATTTGTTGAATAGATCGAGAATGTGGGCCTTGCCGTCGGGTCGATGACGGTCATATTGCCGCCCTGCGCATACAGATTTGTCTCCGCCGTGCCGACCTTAATTAGGGCCGACGCGCTCTGGCCGAGAGACTGGCCGAAAATGTCCGAGATCGAGCCGTCAACGGTCACTTTATACGTCGTCCGGCCTTTTTTATAGCCCTGAATATAGACGTAATTTCCAGAAGGGTAGATATTTAGCCCCTCGACCGCCGGCTCGATCTTTATCATCTCTTTTGTAAATTTCGAGGCCTCGATTGAGTTGTTAAATTCCAAATACCACGATTCAAAAGGCGAGCAATTCTTGTTTTCGCGCCAGCCGCAGTAACCGCCGCCAAATTTTAGCGGGCTGTATGTCTGAAAGCTAAAAGTCTGAGCCGCAGCCGTTGTCAACGGCCCCTCGGCGGATGGTGTGCCTTTATCGATCGATACTAAGATCGTCGATGCCGAGGGCAGCGCGTTTTCGGTTGAGCCGTCCGCGTTAATCGCTCGAAAAACAAGCCATCGTTTGGGCTGTGCCTGCTTGGCGTAATATGAGATGCTGCCGTCCTTATCGATCTCTTCCTGTGTCGCCAGACGCATCGTTATTCGTTTGCCCGCCGCGGTTACGGTGATTGTTTTCAATACGGCGTCGGGGTTGATCTCCTGATCGAATAAAACAAATATCAACGCATCCCGTCGCGTCACTGTACCGTTGCTCGGCATCATCGTTTCGACCTTCGGCGGCGGCGTGGTAAATGTCCAGACGACATCTTTTTGCAAAGCCTGACCCGTCGCCGATTTTGTCCCGGCGGGAACGCGGGCCGTAAATTTCGTTGCCATCGGGAATCGTTTTGTCGTATCGAACATAAGCGTTTTTGTCCCCAGCCAACGCCAATGTCCCTCCGCCTGCGGGGTCAATTCGACCGGCGCATATTCCGCCGCCTGTTCCTGAGACGTGACGGCAACCATCGGCTGCGAAAACGTCACGCTTAAGTCTGGGGCGAGCGGCACCTCGCCGTCCGGCGAATGACGAATTACCTCTAGCGTTTTACCGCTTTGGTCAACGTTTGGCGGATTTCTCATCTCATCCGACGGGAATTTGACAGGTATCTTGTTGCCAGTTTTTGGCGCAGGCAGTGTGCCGATCCGTTTTGCAAAATCGGTCTGATCGTCTGACGCCGGTTTGATCTCGGGGATGCGCTTTAAAAGGCTGTTCGCGACACCCTCTGACAGCGGATCGGTCGCTGCAAGCGGCTCTTTTACGCGCTTTTCGGACCCCTCGACGCCTTCGCTCAGGCGAAATTTAAGCCCATTGGGCAAATCCTTCATTTTTTGATCCATCGTCTTACCAATCACCTGCGCATTTATCGTTGCAGCCGGGGCAATAAAAGTAATATAAACCGAGAGCAATAAAAGCCATACCGTAATTTTTTTCATGATATATTTTGTTGCGAGGCGAGCACCCCCGCGTTCATCTTATCCTAAAAGAATTTTTCGTAACTAACCACTTGGTTGCAAGAGCAGCCCTTTACGATTACTGAACGCCCCGGAATCTTTAAACTTGCAGACCGCCAAATTTGACCATTGTCGAATCAACCAACTTTGTTATTCATAATCACAGGTTTCCTGTTATACTGTTTCGGAATTTGCAACTTTGATTATTTTGTTGTCGTAAGGAATTTGGCTTAAAGATTTATTTATCTTTTTTTGAGGAGCGGCTAGATAAAATGGGAATGTGGGCAAGATTAAAGAGAGTATTTTTTGCGGGCACGGGGGCAGCGCTCGATCGGATCGAAAACCCCGAATTGGTACTCCAACAGACGATCCGCGATATGCGCGACCGCGTGCCGGAATTGAATAATTCCGTCGCGCAGGTGATGGCGACGGAGCGGCTTCTGGTAAAACAAAAAGAGAATCTCTCGACGCAGGTCGTCGATCTCGATTCCAAGATCAAGGCCTCGGTCAAAATGGGTCGCGACGACATTGCGACGGCCTATATCGGCCAATTGCAGCAGGCGCAGGCCGATCTCGAACGCACGGGGATGCAGGCCGAGCACGCCCAGGTTGCCTCCAAGCAGGCCCTAAAGGCGCGAGACAATTACGTCATTAACATGAAAAAGCGCACCGCCGAGGCGATGCAGCTTATCAGCGCTTCTAAGCAGGCGAAGTTGCAGGAACAGCTCGCCCAGACGATGGATACCTTTAATATAGGCGACGATTCATCGACGTTTAACGAGATGCGTGAAAAGATCGACCGCCGCGTTGCCGCCGCCGAGGCGAAATTGCAGCTTGGCTCGTCGTCGGTTGACGCCCAAATGCAGGACATCGAGCGCGAGGCAATGGACATCCAGCTTCAGGATAAACTGCTCGAATACAAGCAGCAGATGGGCATGCTCTCTGCTCCCGCCGAAAGCAAACAGATCGAGGGCGGCGGCGAAGTGATTGACGTAAAGGCAAACGAGACCAGCCATTCGAGCTAGGAGCCATACTTCTTACGAACGCAGGCAGTGATAAAAGCATCTAGTTTCTATGTATGGCTGATATAGCAAAATACCGGCAAGAGATCGAGCGGTTTAACACGAGCTACGCCAAAGAGGCGGTTAAGGAACCGATCAATTTTTGGGGCCTCGCCGGCTTTCTTGCCGCTGCGGCTTTTACCGGCAGCGTTATACCGCTGCTCATCGCCCTGATTTGCGAAGCAATCTATTTAGTCGTTGTGCCAAATCTACCTTCATACCGGCAAATGGTGACCAAGCGGCACAATAAGCGTTTGCTTGACACCTATAAAGCAAATCGCGAGGGATTGATAAAATCGTTTACCCCCCGCGAACGCGAAGCGGTTGAATATCTCCGCTGGCTAAAAGACAAGATCCAGGATAATTACAAAAAATTTACGGGTGCGGGTGAATTGCCGTCTAATCTGAAAGCTCTCGACCAGCGGTGGGAGGATTTTGTCGATCTGCTCGACGTCTATCGCCGTCGCAAACAGCATCTCAAATCGATCAACCGCACGGCCGTACATAATCAGCTTTCACAGGCATTTCGCGCGATGGAAAGCTCGACCGACGAAAAGACAAAACGCATTCAAAAGACCAACGTCGAGATCCTCAAACGCCGCGTCGCGTCATTTGACGAGATCGAGCGCAGCGTCAAACTCGTCGAAGGCCAGCTCCAGTCGATCGAAAATTTCTTTAGCTATCTCAACGATGAGATCGTTACAATCTCGACACCTGAGAAATTCTCGCTGCTTGATTTCGAGCAATTGTCCGATTCCATAGCGATGACCAAGCAAATGCTCGACGCCACCGCCGACGAGGTCGGAGCCCTCGACAACTACAACCGTGAGATGGGCAATTACGAACTGCTACCCGGCGTGAAGTAAGAGTTTTCAACGCAAAGACGCCAAGGTGCAAAGGCCGCAAAGTATTAGAAACTGATTTCTTCGCAGTTTGTTTTCTTCCTTTGCGTCTTTTGCATCTTCGCGACTTTGCGTTAAACATCCCTCCGTTTCTTGCGCGCGTTACCGTCATTTACTAAAATCAACCATTTCGGACAGGATCAAAATTATGAAACGAGTAGGCATATTAGTGGGACGCGAGCAGACGTTTCCCGAATCGATGATTAACAGCATCAACGAAAAAAGCAACGGCGAGGTCGTTGCCGAGATGGTTACGATCGGCGGCATCACGCTCGACGAGCCAAAGCGCTACGACGTGATCATCGACCGCATCTCGCACGAGATACCATATTATCGTGCGACGCTCAAGCGGTTTGCTCTCGAAGGCACATACATAATAAATAACCCGTTCTGGTGGTCGGCAGACGATAAATTCTTTAATTTTGCACTCGCCCAAAAACTGGGTGTTGCCATCCCGAAAACAGTGCTTTTGCCGCAGCAGGAATATATCAAAGACGTTACATCCGCGTCGCTTCGCAACCTCGAATTCCCTCTCGATTGGCAGGCCATCGTCGAGCACGTCGGCTTCCCTTCGTTTCTCAAACCCTTTGATGGCGGAGGCTGGAAAAATGTGTCAAAGATCCATAATGTCGAAGAGCTGATGACCGAATACAACCAATCCGGCACGCTCTGCATGACATTGCAGGAGGGCATTGAATATGAGCAGTTTGTTCGCTGCTATTGCGTCGGAAAAGAAAAGGTGCTGATCATGCCCTACGACCCGTCAAAACCGTATCTTTCCGGGATGCAATACGTGAATGTTGACGATTATCTCTCGCCCGAGCTGCACGCCCGCGTCGAAAAAGATGTGATTACGATCTGCAGCGCCCTCGGCTATGACCTCAACACCGTCGAATTCGCCATCAAGGACGGTATCCCCTACGCCATCGATTTCATGAACCCCGCCCCCGACGCCGAACTCGCCTCCGTCGGCGAACAAAACCATCGCTGGATCGTCGATAACATGACCGAGTTTATCTTGAAGAAGCTTGAGACAGGCTGGGAAACCCCCGAATACCGCTGGTCGGCGATGCTAAACCCGCCGGAGAAAGCGGCAGGTCAGTAAGGCCAGGAAATTAGCCACGAATTAACACGAATATCACGAATCAAGGATTAAATCTTATTCGTGCTTTTTCGTGTTAATTCGTGGCTAAACTTTTCTTCCCTTTATTCGATCCGTGTCAGCTTAAATGTCACTGATTTTTTATTTGGGCCAATGTTTGAGTTATCCGGGGTGAGCGTGATCGTGTTGCCGTCGATCTTCATCCAATAAGAGACCCATGTGCCTTCCTTCATATCGGTCGGCGACTTCGCGACCACCGGATGCAACTTTAGCAGCGTTGTGTTCGCGGGGCCCTTAGTGATCTCATACGTGCCCGCGCTCGCCTCAAAGCCGTCCACCAATATCCGCACCAAGTCCTCCTGGCTCGCCTTGCGATAGTCGTCCAGAACGGGCCGCGGCCTGTCGCTGCTGACGTAGGTCTTGCTGTAATATTTGGCGGTAAACATATATACGCTCGGCTGGGTGACCTTCATTACCATGGGGCTTCCGCCGTTGATCAAGATCTGTGTAAGCTGCCACGTGCCACGAATATTTGACTTCTGCGCAAAGACAGAGATATTCATGACCGCCGTGATCGATATAGCCAATACAAACTTTCTCATAACAACTTCCTCCTCAACTAACTAGGTGGGCGAAACCCCTATTTCTTCTTCATCAGTTCCTTGACCGCTTCCTCGATCTGCTGATCGCGGCCGGAGGACATGATGTCTGGTTCGTTGCGGACCTTGATGTCGGGTTCGGTTTGGAGATTTTCTGCAAACTTGCCGTCCATCGCACGCCATCCGCCCATCGGGATGCCATATCTAAGCGAAGGGTCGATCTGATTTTCCCACCAGACAAAGGTTCCGGTGCCGGGAACGGGCATTCCAACCAGTTTGCCCAATCCTTTGGCTCTATAAGCTAATGGGAAAAGATGGGCGTCCGAATAGTTGCTCTCGCCGATGAGTACGATAGACGGTTTTATCCATTTATCGCCAGGCTCATAGCCAACATACTGTCCGTGCGGAATAACGTCGAAGTATTTTTTGCCGCTTAGGAAATCGGACAACTGCTCGTGGATATTGCCGCCCCCGTTAAACCGCGTATCAACGATGATCGCTTCTTTGCCAAGGTTAAGGCCGAGAGCCTCGTCAAAAGCGACACGCATGCTTTGATCGTCCATCGCCCGGACATGGACATAACCGATCTTTCCGCCTGAGAGTTCATCAACCTCCCTGCGGCGGGCCCTGACCCAGCGCTGGTACATCAGCTGGCCCTCTTCGCCGCCGGAGATAGGTTTGACAGTCTCTTCCCAGCGTTTATTTGCGTCCGGGTCAAAGACCGAAAGCAGAGTGATCTTGCCGACCTTGCGGTTTAGAAGCTGGTAAAAATCGATCTTGTCGTCGATTGCATTGCCGTCGATCATCTCGATTATGTTACC
Organism: Pyrinomonadales bacterium; assembly: GCA_038226395.1. Lineage (GTDB taxonomy): Bacteria > Acidobacteriota > Blastocatellia > Pyrinomonadales > Pyrinomonadaceae > OLB17. Next base: position 12,437 of record JBBRQM010000020.1, read on the forward strand.
GGCCTTGATCGCCGAGACGGCCTTATCAACCGGGCCGCCCTCGATCACCTCGGCAATTTTTGCCCCGTTACCCGTGTAGGAATAATCATAAAGTACGCCGAGACTGGCTGTCTGATCGGTGTTCGGAAAATTTGGTCTATAATAACAACCCGTGTGCGATACGTTCATCTCGCCGAGCATCTCACTGACCATCTCGGCGTAATCGTAATTGTTATTGATATAAGGGAGGAACCGTTTATAGGCAGTATAGTAAAAATCCCAATCGACACCGTGTAGGTCGGGGTAGATCAATTTTTCCTTAAACTGCCGCCAGCTATGGTCAAAGATGTAAGCCTTTTCGTCGGAGTAACGAAGGACCATCTCGGTATTGACGGCGGCCGGCTCTGGTTTGGCGCTTTCGGCATCAATCTTTGTAACCCGGCCATCGGCCAGGACAAAGAGAAATTTGCCGTCCGGTGACAATTCCATGCTGGCATTATTGGCACCAAGCCGATAGAAAAGCTTGGTCTCCTTTGTGCGCAGCTCGGTAACCCAGATATCGTTGCCTTTCTCAAAACTGGTCAGATAATACAGCTTCTCACCATCTTTTGAGAGCACCCAATCTGCCGCAGGCGACGTATTTAGCGTAAGTTTGGATTTACGGTCATTTAGCCCTTTCCAATCGATCTGGATGAGTTTCTTATCTTTGTCCTTGTCCTTGTCTTCCGGTTTCGCCGTTGCGGTCTTATCTTTATCTTTCGCCTCGGCCTCTTTCTTTTCCTTGTCCTGTTTGTCTTCCTGCTCCTTTAACAGGGCAGCTTCTTCCTTTGACAGTTTGGAACGATCAAACAATGCCTTGGAAAAATACATACCGTAAACATCGCCCGAAACCGCTCCGCCGCCTTGATTCAGAGCGCCGTCGCGGCTCGATCCCCAGATCATCATTTTGCCGTCCATCGACCATTTTGGAATCACGTCGTCATAACCGCTGTTTGTCAGATTATGCAATTCGCCCTTGCCGTCGGCTGAGATCAGGCCAACCTCAGGCGTGAAAATCCTCTCAGGCAGGCCGAACGAGACGAGGAACCATTTCCCGTCGGGCGACCATTGGTAATACTGATCGCCGTCGGCGTATGAATAGTTTTTGTCAGCGGCCAGGATCGTTCGTGTCTGTTTGGTGGCAAGATCGATCACTTTGAGGATCTGGCGATTCTCTAGATAAGCAACTTCCTTGCCGTCGGGCGAAAAGGCCGGCTGATATTCTTCCGCCTGAGTTGCGACGACTGGCTCCACTTTCAAAACGGTGGATACGTAAAAGTACGGCTCTTCCTTGCGATTGATCGACGCCGTATAGACGTTCCAATTGTTGTCTTTTTCAGCGGCGTAAACGAGCGAACGCCCGTCCGGGCTAAAACTCACGCTGCGTTCCTGGTAAGGCGTGTTTGTGATTCGTTTTGTGGTCTTGCCGTCGATGCTGCTGACAAAGACCTCGCCGCGGAAAACAAACGCAAATTCCTTGCCATTGGGCGAAAGCGTGGCCTCGGTAAAGCCGCCATTCACCGGAACGATCTTCTCGATTGATTCGCGGCCGTCAGCAGCTAAGCGAACATTGAGTTTTGCAGGTTCGCTACCTTGTTTCTGTGTGTATAATTCGCCGTTATAACTAAAGCACAGCGTGTCGTTTCGCGAGCGTGTGAGGAAACGTACCGGGTGCTTTGTGAAATGTGTGATCGGCGTCGTTTTGGCGGGGTTGGCAAGGCTGCTTTTATAGACGTTAAAGCTGCCGCCCTGTTCGCTCAGATAGTAAAAATCATTGTCATTGGCGTCGAAGACAGGATTGCGGTCCTCACCCGCAAAAGTGGTCAGTTGCGTATATTGTTTTGCCTTAAAATCATACGTCCAAATGTCGCGCGTAACGGCCGAGGTGTGGTGTTTGCGCCAGTCGCTCTCGTAGCCCTTGATGTCGTGATAGATCAACTTATCGCCGGTGGAGCTGAGAGTAGCGTCGAGCGCGGGCGTAGTCAACACCTGAGAAACGCGACCGCCCGTCACCGGAACGCTGTAAAGCTCGCTGATCAATCCGATCGGAAATTGCGCGTTGCTGGCCGCGTCCTGTCGAGACGCGTTAAAAAGCACGGCCTTATCGTCAGCCGTAAAGCTGCTGGGTATTTCGCGCGTCGAGTGATAGGTCAGCCGTTTTGCCTCGCCGCCGGTCGCAGGCATCACAAACACGTCAAAGTTGCCATAACGGTCGGACGCAAACGCAATGCTTTTACCGTCGTGGCTCCAGACCGGAGCAAATTCGTAACTTTCACTCAAAGTGAGTGGCGTAGCCGTTCCGCCAGCCGTTGGAACTGAATAGATATCGCCTTTAAATTCAAAAAGCACCGTTTGTCCGTCGGGTGATATGGCCGGATAACGCAGCCAAAGCGGGCTATTCTGCCCAAAAGTGAACATGGACAAAAACAGGCAGAACACTAGACACAATATGAGTTTCATAAGGATAGTTCTCCGTAGGTGATCTCGAAATGGTATCGCAAACAAACCAGTCGGTTAGTTATTTAAAATCGACATGTCCTATACGCTTCATTTTATTAATAAGTTTTAAGATTATTGCATTAATAATGATCGCATCCTGGATAACTAATCGTCCGTCTCAATCAGGTCGTAAGGAATGCGTTGTCCGAGCAGACTGGTACCCATTTGCATGCCGACCCAAATCAACAGAGAGACGGCAGAGACGGCCCATCCGATATTTGCGATCAGATCGTCATCAAAAACAAGACCGACGATAATAATTGGAAACGCGAAATACAAGATCCTCAATGCCGTTTTTTTTGAGGTTTCAAGAGTTTCGAGCAAACCTACGCGGCTGACTTCCATTTCCATATATTCGTCGTCCGAGTTGAGATGAGAGAAATACTCAGTCTCGCCACGTGACCATCGCCGGAGAGCCGGAGTTTCGGCAACGCGATTGGCATTTGAAAAATGATGTATGACGTGTGCGATCTTACCATTACGAAGAGCGATCTCAGCCATTCCGCGCGACACGCGAAAGTTTTCACCCATTTGATCCGTAGCGTTCTGAAATACCCTCGCAGCATGTCGCCATTCTCCGATCTGAAAGTAACATTCGCCGATTCGCGTCATTAGATCGATATCGCCACAGGCTCGCTGCTCTGCCAGACGCATCGCCGCAAGTGACTTTCGTTCAAGGCGTTTATCCCGCTCGACACTTGCAAAAGCGTAGAGGCATTGGCCAAATTCAAATAACAAACGGGCGTCAGACCGACGCAAAACAAGTGCCCGCCGAAATGCCTCGAGAGCTCTGAGAGGATAGCCGGCAACCTTAAGTTGATTGGCAAGCCCGCGTAAGTCTTCTGCCTTTTCATCGTCTTCATGACTTGCTTCGTGCTTTACCATCGGTGACCTTTGCTTGCCGCGAGCCCTGATATCATTGACCTGACTCTCGAGTGCCTCAGCCGAGGGAATACGCAAAAATTCAGCCCGCATGAGCGTTTCCTTAGGATCGGCGAGATGGTCACGCAGGTCGGTAGAGCGGTTATCCAGCACATTGTCGGAGAGCAACGGCAAAATTGTTCTGATAATCCTGCGATAGTTCTCGCCGCCGGAAACGACGGTGATTCTCAGGCCTTTGCCGCTGATAGATGTCCGATAACGATAAAATACTTTCCCGCCGCGATGCAGCGTTCTTATAGTTTGCGTCTCCACCCGCTCAACATCGGACAGTTTCAGACGACGCCTTGTTCTGTTAAACCTTGCCCAAAACCGGGGCAAAAAGCCAGCCCGCGACAAACGGCGACCGTCAAAAACGATCCTGTCGTTAAGAGCGAAAAACGGAAGGATAATCCAGGAAAGACAAAAAAGAATAATCCCTGCTAAATCGAACTCTAAATAAAAGAAAAAAGCTGAAAAAAATGTACCGAGGAAAATTGCAACAAGATAATTATGTGGCGAAACGCGGATTGAGATTCGTGACGGACTTGAAAGTTCAGACGTATTTTCCAGTGATCCGTCTTTAGTCTTTATGTAATCAATATCTCTAGCTCTCAATGTTTTTTTGATAATAAATAGTTACATTCCGATCGGTCCGCCGCCAAATGGAGATTCTGGGGCCGGTTCGACGATTTGCTTTGCCCGTTCGGGATCGAGCTGCTGCAAATTTGTCTTCGCTTTTTTGGCCGTATCTGTCATTGGAATCGGCTTGCCGTCAAGGTCTTTGGCCTCGCTCGCAGCCTTAGCAATATTGTAATAGATATCGGCAGCTTCCTGTTGCTTGCCCTGTTTTTCATAGATCTTAGCAAGCTCAAAGTTGATAGTGTCCTTTGCGACAACTGAATTGTTCATCGAGGCAAGCTCCTGATAAAGCGTAGCCGCCTCATCCGGCTTTGCGTCGTCAACACGCGTCTGTGCCAATGCGAATTTAGCCAGCTTGCCCACATCGGATGTTGAATTTGCCAATGCTTCAAGTTCCAGAACTCCGGCCGGTTTGTCCACGCTCAGGCGGTTGACCGCGATAAAATATCGCGCCTTTTCGCCAACGGCACCGCCGAATTTGTCCGCCACTGCTTTAAATTCGGTTATCGAGGCCTCGGCACGTTCCTTCTCGGTTTTGAATGTCTTTTCGGTCGATCCGGCTGGAGCGGGAACGTTCGTTACGCGGGTCTGCGATATTTCAATCGCCTTGCCGAGCGCTGTCTGTGCGGTCGCATTTGCGTTGCGGCTATACTTAACAAAAACGCCGATCAGGATCGCCAAAACGACCAAAGCGGCGATACCGTAAAGGATCGTTCTGCCCTTGCCCACGAGTTTTCGTTCGACATGCTCTAACTTTTCATCGACCTTTTGCTGCAAAGGATTGACGTATATCTTCTTTTCCTTGTTAGCAGATGCGGCGGCCTCGAGTTGTTCAAATCTTCTCTTCTTTCGTGACATTTTTAAAAAAATACTGCAAATCAAAGCCGGCTTATCGTTGTATAATTGACATTAACCGACCCTTTTCAAAAGAGTTAATGTAACGTAAAACTATGATTAGAGCAAATTACAAGGGTATTGAAAAGTGAATAATGAACAGTGGACAGGCGAAACAGTCATACATTAGACGGTATTTTCGCTTTTCACCTGTTAGTTTTTAGTTTTTTTTTGTTATTGGGAACAAAACCCAAAATGCGGTGTCTAATCTAATAGCTCACAAAAGAAGCGAGTGGGCAATTTGACATCTCCCAGATGCGAGGACGCAATAAAAGGCATGTGATGCCCTTCATCAAGTCAATCACTTTTGACGACGAAGAATTACGGCGAACCGCGACCGCGGCGCAGGCCTTTGACGACAGCGCACCAGATGATGTCTTGTTCATTGACAAATTACGGGCAGGCGAGAGGGATGCATTTGGGTATCTGATAGATAGGTATTCCGGCGACATCTATGCCCTGCTCTGCAGAATTACCGGAGATACTGAGGAAGCCGCCGATCTGACACAGGATACATTCGTAAGAGCCTTGCGGTCGATGAAAAGTTTCAGGGGAGACTCGGAGATTAAGACCTGGCTCTTTCGTATCGCGATCAATGAATCGCGAAACCGCTTTCGTTGGTGGAAACGCCGCAAACGCGATCTAACGATCTCATTGGATGCGACCATAGGCGATTCGGAAACGCTAATCTCTGACACTTTGTCAGATAACTCGAAGAGCCCCGAGGACGCAGCATTGGAGCGGGAACGTGAATCTGCATTGAAAATAGCCCTCCTTGACTTGCCGCAGGTATTTCGCGAAGCGGTGGTGTTATGTGATATCGAAGGCCTGAGTTATGAGGAAACAGCTTTGGCCCTCGGTATCGGGATCGGAACCGTGAAATCGCGGATTTCACGCGGCCGCGAAGAATTGCGGCGAAGACTAAAGGATCTTTGATAATTGAACGAATGGCTGACTCGCCCCGGTCTCGATTTGAAAATAAAATCGGTGCCAACGATAGGTCAAAGAGAGCGAGAGTTTTGGTTTGGAGCAATTGAAAAGTGTTTATTCGACAGTTATTTGAATCGACCAGCAACATCGACGCAAATTTGCCGCTAACCGCTTATCAATAAAACCGGACTAAAACAAAACGTTGTTGTCTGAAAATGGACAACAGCCGGGGTCAGCCAGCCATTCGGTCAATTGAGAAAAAAATGAATTGTAAGAATCTACAATCTAATTTGATGCTTTATGCCGACGGATATCTTGACGTGCTTGAGGCTTCGTCAATCGAACGGCATTTGGCCCAGTGTCCGTTGTGCCGCGTGGAACATTTTGAAACTCGCGAAATTCAGAATGGACTTCGGCGAATGACTCGACCGGAGATTCCTCTTGAATTAACCAAAACGTTAAAGCGTGTCGTTGCAAATGAAATCCGGCTCGGTCATGCAAATAGATATTATATTTCAAATGATCTACGCGATTGGCTGCAAATGAGCCTGATGCCATATGGAGTCGGCGTTTTTGCATCGCTTTCGGTCGCGTTTCTGTTTCTGTCCCTGCTTTTCTCCGGCATAAATGCCCCAAACAGGTTTACAGCGTCAGGCTCCGGCCCGGATTCCGCAACCATGCTTGCGAAAAATGAGGATCGGTCCAACATTTCGGCTTCAAATTATGCCAACCAGCGTCTTGACGTGGCCAGCGAATCACCAAGCGTGAATCCAAAAGGTGCTCTTGTAGCATTAACAAATTCGCTTGTTCGCGGAGATATGAAAGACGATGAAGTCGTGGTCGTGGCCGACGTTTTTGGCAACGGCCTCGCTCGCATTTCAGAGGTTGTCGAACCGTCGCGTGACCGCAATGCCGTCCTCGAATTGGAAAGAGCTCTCGAATCCGATCCCGCCTACGCCCCATTCGTCCCCGCCGTCATGGATCAACGGTCAAACAGTGTGCGAATCGTTCTAAAATTTCAAAGCGTAAATGTCAGCACAAATTCAAATCAAAAAAGACGCAAGTCTTAAAATTTTATTCAGCCAATAATAAGTTTCACACGCCGCGAATTGCCCGATACTATTAGATCCGCTCGTTTCCTGCGTCCGATTGCTCCTTTCCTGCGCACGATTGTGTAAATCCCGACCGCGAACGCGCATTGTCGCGGAAGCGTAACTCTTAATAAACCATCATTGAGCCAGGTAGATAAAGTTGTTTATGATTTAACTGCCAATGCAAATACATTTCTAGCTGCACTGGACGATGCACAACGCGGGAAATTATCGAATCAAGCAATTGATATAGTCAAGATACGGAGCATCATTACATTAATTGGCAGGGCAGACGATGGTTATGCATTTACAGTTGATGGAGCAAAAAACCAAGCAGACATAGGAGAAATTCTTAAGACATTCAAGCACGGCCATGCATTCACGGATAGAAATGTCGCTGGCTGTAATGAAAAAGGTGCTGTTTGTGTGGATTATAGGTTAACCATTCCGCATTTTGGCGCTGTTCAGATTGTTTACAATAGTAAATCGGGGCAGGGGTATATTGATCGTGACAAATACAATCCTTACGATTTCCCAGGAGAGACTTTTGGACATCTTTTCTCCGAGATTATTTTTAAGAACTCATCAACAAATAATGCCAGGCCGGAACTCCTTGATCGCGCTTGGCGGGCAAGAGGTTATTTTCATTAATCGGGGGAGACGGTATGAAGCGATTTTTTCAGCACGAAGCGGAGAGATCGCTTCAACTGCCGTAGATATTAACTAAAGAAATGGGGTCATGCGAGAATAATGGGGTCAGAGAATAATGGGGTCAGACTAGAGAATAATGGGGTCAGACTTGCGATATTGCGATTCTCGGCACTGCACAAAGCGGCGATTTCAGTATTTTATGGCAGCCAGCAGTTCGATTACATCAACCCGGTTGTTCTCAACGAACTTATTCAGCCGTTGGTAAATGGAAAATAATATCTTTTGAAACTGCAACCTATTGATGCTGACCATCCTGCTTCCGAAACAAAGGGTGACGGGCGCAAGGTTGCGACGCAGTTCTTTGATCAAACTCGGGAGGATCGAGGTCGGGCCTGCTTTATTGTCGATTTGGGGATTGATGGTGCCTTTTGAGATGAGATAACATCGGTCAAATGGCAAGGAAACCGGGGCTCGAGATCGTGCAATTCTGCGATTCTTTGACTGAGAGTTCTGGCGACTACCTACATCTTATCAATTTCCGCCTTGAGTCTGGCGGCGAGGGTTGCGTCGGCGGGGAGCAATAGATTGTATTGCTCCATCGCGGCGGATTTGTTCTTTTTTCTTGTATAGCTTATGCCGAGGTTGACTCTGGCCCTGAGGAATTTAGGGCTAAGGTCGAGGCATTTGAGATATGCGTCAATCGACTTGTCGTATTGTTTGTCGGCAAACAGAGCATTCCCAAGCAGATACCAGCCATCTGAGTAATCGGAGTTTTTAGCCGTATAATCGACAAGTCCCTTTACTGCCTTGGAATATTTGCCCGTGGCCTCGGTTGATTTCCCCAGCCCGACATAAGCGTTGCCGAGATAATAATTGGATTCTCCATCATCGGGCTGTAGCCTGAGAGCGTTGTTACAGGCGGTAATGGCTTTTTCGTAATCCTTTACTTCATTGTAGGCACGGCACAGATTTGTATATGCGGTGTACTGATTGGGGAGCAATATGATACCGGCCTTTGCGGCCTGAATAGCGTCGTCCGGGCGACCCGCAAGGCTGTAATACCAGCTCAGATTTGTATAAAAACCACCGTCGTTTGGAAACACTTTCAAGCCCTGTTTCAATACTCCTATTGCGTCGGTAAAACGATTTTCGTTACGCATAACGTCCGCCAGTAATATGTATGTATCATATTTATCCGGTTTGGCGTTGAGCGATTTTTGATAAGCATCGATCGCACCGCTAAAATTCCGCTGCTTTTGATCGGCGTCACCTAATAAATAAAAGGCGTCGCCCATATACATGGTTCCTTTTTTTAGCGCCATTTCGGCCGCGACGCCCTGCGATTTGGAATCGCCAAGACCCAGTTGGGCCAAACTGATGTTGTAATCGATATTGCCGTCGGTCGGTGCTATTTTGCCAGCCAATTGAAAGGCTTGCAGAGCTTCGGTGTAAGATTTAAGTTCGAGATATATCCCGCCTAGAGCTTTTATCAAATTCAGATCGTTGGGTGCAAGCTGCAGGCCCTTTTGCACGTCGCTAATCGCGGCATCATAATCTTTACGCTCATAAAATATAAAGTATCGAACCCGATATATCTCGAGCGGTTTGTGCCCCTGGCTCAGGGCGAGGGTAAACTCGTTAAGCGCCTGGTCATATTCTTTCAGAAAATAGTGGGCATATCCTTTGCGAAAATGCACATTCGGAGCATTTGAGACCAAAGCGACCGCTTGCCCGAATTTGTCCGCCGCATCCCGATAATTCTTTTGCTGAAAAGCCTCGTCAGCCTGATCAACATAAATTTTCGCCTGAGCGCGGTCTTTCTTGGTCTGACCTGAAACAAATTGAGGCGCCCCAAAAATAAGGCCAAGCATGCACGCGGTAAACATAATCAGTTGAAATCTGTCTCGTCTCATTGTTCATTTACTCCTACTGTATTATCACCGTCCGATCATCCTTGGTCTTCGGTTTCGGAGTCGGTTTGGCACCCGGCGTTTGCTTTGGTTTGACAGTGGATGGCCGATCTGTCTGCGGGGTAGGCTCGCCGCCGGCCGGTCTGACCGGGGTCGGTGACGCGCTTGGTTTTGCATTCGTCTCCGTGTTGCTGTTGGATGCATTGTTACTCTGATTCGCATTTGCCGGAGGCGTATCTGTCGGCGAAGGCGACGGCTGTGCGTTTGCGTTCGATACCGGCGTCGGGGTCGTCTTAGCCGTTGCGAAATACTTTTTATACGCAAACCACCCGGCGGCTCCGCCGACACCCGCAAGCAGCAATAAACCGATCAGCAGCCCAACAACCAGCCCCGCCCGCGATTTCTTTGCCTTTGGCGGAGTCACGGCGGGCATCGCAGTCGTCGCATCGTTCTGAACCGGCTGGATCTCCGGTGTTTTTGGCGTTTCAGCATGGGCATCGGCGATTTCCGCCACAGGGACAGGCGTTTCCGCCTCGTTCTGCACTTTTTCTTCCGGTATCGCCTGTTGAATTTCGTCACCGGGAAATATTTGCGTCTTCGCCTCCGACCGGTGGATTGCATCCTGCGATTTATGAATAACCTCTTGTAGCTCACCAGTATCCATATGGACGGTGGCCTCAAATGGCTCTTCGGTCATGAGTGGAAGCGATTGTGTCAACATCTCGGGCGTTATCGGCAATACTTCGGTCGCGGCTGGCGACGATGAATCCGCGCCATTGCCCGCATCGGGCTGATCCGCATCGGCCTGATCGAAAGCCGGGATCGCTCCGTCAGTCTGGTTATCAACACTGAATGCTACCGTATTTGCCGACATGGCTTTTTGTGTCTGCGAATATGCACGGCGCAGAGCTTTTTGCATTTCGGCTGCGGTCGCAAATCTTTTTTCCTGACTGACTTCGAGACCTTTCAAAATGACTTCCGAGATCATCGAGGGCACTTCGGCATTTAATTCCGTCGGAGATTGGATCGGGTCTGCCTGGCCGCCGAGAAGCGCGTCGGCCCGAGCCAAAGCGTCAACCGGGATCATGTTTGTAGTCAATTGATAAAGCGTGGCCGAGAGCGAATAAATGTCGCTTCGCGGATTAGTCCCGGTCCCGCGTATCTGCTCCATAGGCGCAAAATGCGGCGTGTATCCGACTATGCTGCCCGAAGCCCCCCCTTCGGTTTTCGGTTTATCCCCCGAATCTTTGCACAAGCCAAAATCCAGTAAAATAATATGATTTTCGTCAGTCAGCTTCAGATTCTGCGGCTTTATGTCGCGATGAATGATCGGCGGCTCGTGCGAATGCAGATACGACAGGGCGTCAAGCAATTGATCAGCCCAAAACATCACCCAGTTCAAAGGGAAAGGTTTATTAGTTGTCTCGATTCTTTTCGAAAGATCGTCTCCCGACACGTGTTCCATCACCAGAAACTGCTCGTCATTTTCCGAAAAATGGTCGATCACTTTGGGCAAAACAGGATGTCGAAGCCGCGCCAGTGTCCTCGCTTCGCGCTCAAACGCCTCGCTGAGATTAGAGTCGGCAGAGCTAAATGTGCGCTTTAATGCGACGGCGTTCCCAAGCCTCTGATCGACCGCCAGGTAAACCTCGCCCATGCCGCCGCTTCCGATCAGGTGCACGATCAGATAACGGCTTTGGATCATTGTGTTCGGAGCAATTGGTTTTTTTATCATTCCAAATATAATTTACCGGTCGTTCGGTTATGTTGCTATTTTATTCTCAATTTTTCTGCCGTAAGCATCGACGGCATTCCCGTATGTTGGTAACAACGTATATTTCCTTTAACTCGCCGCGTACAGGGTGTCCCTTTTTTTGTTGCGGCACCACAGTAATATAAAGGCTCACTCGCAATTTGTTTTGCCTGTGCCGGCTGGCTCGCTATTTGCTGTCCGGCAAGCGATTTGGCATTCGCCGGTAAATTCCCCGGTTGAGAGAGATTTACTCCATCCTGCTTTGCCAAATTTACATTCGTCTGAATATTCGGCAGCGCTTGTTCGACAATCTTACGCGATTGTTTTGACGCAAGCGAATCAGATATCGCCTGTCCACTCTTAAAATAACCCCCGACGCCAAAAATGCCGGCCACAACACCTATCCCAACAATTGCGCGCGGGATTAAATCCTGACCCTTAAACTCCGTCTCGCAGACCTGACAAAATCGTCTGCTCGTCCAGACCCGCCATTCAACCCGCTCGATCTTTTCACCGCAATTTGCACAAAAACTCGGCCGAAAGAGCATTGCCTTCACCTTATCCTGAAAATCGGCTTTTTTTAGTTATGTCGCTCAGCCGAGCGTTTTCTCGAACATCGTATCTTACGAAAACGATTATAAACCATAAATCCCATTCTGTTAAGGCAAATTCATCAATGTCGGAGCGTGCAACCGCGCTTCGTCAATCAGCGTCAAATTGCTAACATTCATTATGGTCTTTTCACGAGCCTTCATTTTCCTTTTTTTACTTTTGTTTGCTTCGTTTGTCGTTCTGGCACAGGATGACCCCCCGATCCGCGTCGAGACCTCGATAGTCCGTCTAAATGTCGGGGTCGTCGATCAAAAAGGCCGTCCTGTAACAAGTCTCAATCAGAGCAATTTCCAATTATATGAAGACGGCGTCAAACAGGAGATAACAAGGTTCGAGCCTACCGCAACCCCCTTCAGCGTCGCGATACTTTTGGATATGAGCGGTTCGACATACAGCTTTCGCCAAACGATCAAATTATCGGCATCGCGTTTCATTGATGCTCTCTCACCCGAAGACCGCGTCGCTGTCATAGAGTTTTACGATCTCACTAAGCCAAACGGAAAAGGGACGCCGAAGATCAATCTTCTAAATAACTTTACTACTAATCGCAATTCGATATTAAATTCCATCCAGGTTGCAAATGGCCTCGGTAAAACCCCGATGTTTGAAGCAATTGATTTCGCTCTGGACAAATTGGCTAAAGAAAACAGCCGTCGAAAGGCCATAATCATACTTACCGACGGAGTCGATACTGTTGTTCAGAATCAAGATCGCGGGCTTCTCGAACAACTAAAGGATGAACAGATCTCAACTGCCATAATTCCCTCGAAAAATGAAACTCTAAATCAGGTGCTAAACCGCGCGGATGCTCAGGGAGTGACTATTTACCCCCTCGCTCTCCCGACCGGTGATCCGGCTAAACTGGCCGACCCGACGCCGCGACAGGTGGCGATGTTTAAGGCGGCGCGAACGCGTTTGCAAATAGTCGCCGACCGTACGGGTGGCCGTTTAAACACGATCAATCGTCTCGAAGAAATGGGCCGCCTCTATGCTGAGGTCGCCGCCGATCTCCGCACCCTCTACACTGTCGAATATACATCCACCAACGAGAAACGCGACGGCAAATGGCGCGCCATCCGCATCGACGTCCGCAATCCCGACCTGATCTCGCGCACGCGGCAGGGATATTTTGCAAAATAAGTGGCTGTTCGTGGTTCGTCGCTCGTTGTTAGTGGCTGTTGGTTGGCAGTTTGCAGCCAGTAGCTAAAACTTGTCTACTTTCCGTCCCCGCGTCCAATCTTCACTCCAGACTCTTGACTCCAGACTCGCGACTAGGTAGCATAACTATTTGCCTTTGTGCACCCGTAGCTCAGCTGGATAGAGTACTTGACTACGAATCAAGGGGTCGCATGTTCGAATCATGCCGGGTGTACCAATTTTACTTCAATAAACACAATAGTTTACGAAACAGGAAAGAGGCCGCCTTTTCAGACAGCCTCTTTTTTCGCTAAATGTTTTCAACAATATTACGTCTGCATCGACGCCAGGAATTCGGCGTTTGTCTTTGTCTTTGACAAGCGTTCGAGGACGACTTCCATCTGCTCGACGGGGGACAGCGGATTTAGAACACGTCGCATCACCCAGATGCGGGCAAGGTTTTCCTTGTCGATGAGCAATTCCTCTTTACGTGTGCCGCTGCGCTGAAGGTCGATCGCCGGGAAAAGCCGCTTGTCGGAAAGCTTGCGGTCGAGCTGAATTTCCGAGTTGCCGGTTCCTTTGAACTCTTCAAAAATAACGTCATCCATACGCGAACCTGTATCGATCAGAGCGGTCGCGATGATTGTCAGGCTGCCGCCTTCCTCAATATTGCGGGCGGCGCCAAAAAATCGCTTGGGACGCTGTAGAGCATTGGAATCAATACCACCCGAGAGAATTTTACCCGACGGCGGGACAACGGCGTTGTGGGCTCGGGCCAAACGCGTGATCGAATCGAGCAAAATCACTACATCGCGTTTATGCTCAACGAGACGTTTTGCCTTTTCGATGACCATATCGGCGACCTGAACGTGACGGGTGGGCGGCTCGTCAAATGTTGACGAAATGACCTCGCCCTTGACGCTGCGCTGCATATCCGTTACTTCCTCAGGCCGCTCGTCGATAAGCAGGACGATCAGAGTAACCTCAGGATGATTTTCGGTGATCGAATTTGCAATGGTCTGCAAAAGCATCGTCTTTCCGGTTCGAGGCGGAGCAACAATCAAAGCACGCTGGCCTTTGCCTATCGGAGTCACAAGATCCATGACGCGGGCCGAAATTTTGGTTGGGTCGCTCTCGATTTCCAGAGTCAACTGCTCATCCGGGTAGAGCGGCGTCAGATTGTCAAAGAAAATTTTCTCTCGTGATTGTTCAGGTGCCTCAAAGTTGATCGCCTCGACCTTGATCAACGCAAAATAACGCTCGCCTTCCTTTGGCGGACGAATTTGGCCGGAAACCGTGTCGCCGGTTCGCAGGTCAAATTTGCGTATCTGCGAGGGGCTGACGTAAATGTCGTCCGGTCCCGGAAGGTAGTTGTATTCCGGTGCGCGCAGGAAACCAAAACCATCGGGCAGCGTTTCGAGTACGCCCTCGGAAAAGATCAGACCGCTCTTTTCGGTCTGGGCGGCAAGCAGCTTAAAGATCAATTCCTGCTTTCTGAGGCCGGTCGCTCCCTCGATCCCCATTTCTTTGCCGATGTGCGTTAGCTCACTGATCGACATATCCTTTAATCCCGCGAGATTAAGGATGCCGTCGTCAGATCCGACATTTGACGGTATATTTTTTTTCTCTGTTTCGCTACCATTCGACGAATCAGTTTCCGGAGCGGGTGACACAGAGATCTCATTTTCAGCGGTTGCGGCTTTGGACCTGCGCGTTTGTGTAGTTTTAGTTGCCATTTCAGTTTGATTGGAAGTTAGTGTAATTTTTCAACACTTTTAGATTTTGAAAATTTTCTCGCGCATAGACGCGTAAAAGAACCTATTTAGAAATTAGAAGCGGAGAAAATCGTATGGATTTAATGTAGTAAAGCCAGAGAAATCAGCTCAAAAGCTATTTCAAGAACCCTGAGTAAAAAGGGAAATTTAATTATTACAATATTCAGATACAAAAATCAAGTTAAAAGTTTACTTATTATTTATAGCGACATTTATTTCTGTCCAAAGTTCGTCACGACCCCGACCCGTCTGTGCCGAATACGTCAATATTTTAGCTCCCGGAAGTGCCTTTTCTGCTGTCGCCATTGACTTTTGAAGCTCGTTTCTCGATATCTTGTCCGCCTTGGTAGCAACGACCAGATGTGGTTTGTTGTTAAAAACGAGCCACTCGTTAAGCTGTATATCAAGCGGCGTGGCCTCATGGCGCGAATCTATCAACTGAACACAAAGCGCCAACACCCCACGTTCGGCAAGATATTCCTCGGCCATTTTGCCCCAGTCAGAGCGCATGGTTTTAGAAACTTTAGCATACCCATAACCCGGCAGATCGGTGAAATAAAAGCTTTCGTTTATCAGAAAAAAATTAATGCTCTGTGTTCGGCCGGGCGTATTTGACGTGCGTGCGAGAGCCTTACGCAACAGCAAAGAATTGATCAGCGACGATTTGCCGACATTCGATCTGCCGAGAAACGCGATTTCAGGCCGTCCGTCTGTCGTCCAATGAGCTTTTTCGAATGCGCTTTTTATAAATTCGGCGGAGGTGATCTTCATGAAAAATGTGATCTAAGCCTCGGCAGGGATCTCCATCGCGGCTCGTTTTTCCATCCAGCGTTTCATGCCCTCACGTCGAAAAGCAAGAAATTCGACCGCATCTGGCTGGCGCATGAGCAGGTCTTCGAGGTCTTTTAGGGCAGTCGGAACTCCAATTGTCTCACGAAACTCTTGAATAAAAGGCTGAATCTTAGAAAAGACGATCCATGCCTCACCGGATGAGGCCATGAACATCTCTTCATCGATAGCTCCCCGATTTACAAAACCCGCCGCCATATCCCAATAGCTGGTTACCATCCGGTATTTAGCGCTGGTCGATTCGTCTATGACCGTTCGCATAATATCGTCAACGCTTTCGGGGAAAAATGAAATGAACCACTCGCGGGCTTTCCTCATCTTCTTTTCCGGCGAAGCTCATAGAGCCTCATTATCAGATCGGCAGATTCAGCTTCTCGGCTCATTTTTTTTACCTATTCAACCGCAACCGAGATTCCCGCCGAGCCGGCGTCAGGGCCAAATATCTGGGGCGTTTCAAGCTTCTCTTCCTCAATACCGCTCTCAAGTGCAAATTTCAAAACTTCATCTATAGTATCCACAAGATGGATCGTCAGATCGTCACGCACCTCTTCGGGAATATCGGCCAGATCTTTTTCATTCTCTATGGACAGGATCAATGTCTTTAAGCCGAACCGATGAGCCGCCAGCAGCTTCTCCTTCACGCCTCCGATCGGCAATATCTTGCCGCGAAGAGTGATCTCCCCGGTCATCGCTACGTCATGCCGCGCCGCTTTTCGCGTCATTGCAGAAACCATTGCCGTTGCCATCGTAATGCCCGCACTCGGGCCGTCTTTGGGGATCGCCCCTTCAGGCACATGAATGTGCAGGTCTTTCTCGCGGAAGATCGCGGGATCGATGCCGAGATCCTCGGCCCGGGTGCGAACGCATGTCAGAGCCGCCTTTGCGGATTCCTGCATTACCTCGCCGAGTTTTCCGGTCAGCGTCACCTCGCCCTTGCCTTTAACCAGCGTAGCCTCAACCTGTAGCACATCGCCGCCGACCTCCGTCCAGGCCAGACCGTTGACAAGGCCGATCTCGCTCTTGCGGGCGATGTCCTGTTTGCGGAAACGAATCGTGCCAAGCAATTCCTGCACCTTTTCCGCATCGACAACGACGCGAAAATCCTCTTTTACATCAGACGCAACGAATTTCCGCGCGATTTTTCTGAGGCATGAACCGATCTCGCGCTCGAGGTTGCGGACACCGGCCTCACGAGTATAATGACGGATCGTTTCCAGGATGCCCTCGTCGGTAAATTTTACGTTTTCGCAATCGATACCGCTGTTCTCGCACTGTTTCGGAATCAGATGCCGCTTGGCGATCTCGAGTTTTTCACGCTCAGTATAGCCTGAAAGGTTCAAAATTTCGAGCCTGTCCTGCAACGCCGGCGGTATCGTGTGCAGCACATTGGCGGTCGCGATAAAGAAAACACGCGAAAGGTCATAATCGACATCCAGATAATGGTCGCGGAAGGCGTGATTCTGTTCGGGATCGAGCACCTCGAGCAGGGCCGCGCTCGGATCACCGCGAAAATCGCGACCCAGCTTGTCCACCTCATCGAGCAGAATTACCGGATTCGTCGTCCCGGCACGCTTCATAAGCTGAATGATTTGCCCCGGCAAAGCGCCAATGTACGTTCGGCGGTGGCCGCGGATCTCCGCTTCGTCGTGAACGCCGCCCAATGCGAGCCGAGCAAATTTTCGCCCCGTCGCGTTAGCGATCGATTTGCCAAGCGATGTCTTACCGACCCCGGGAGCGCCGACAAAGCACAGAATCGTGCCTTTCGGGTTTTGCACAAGCTGACGAACGGCGAGGAATTCAAGAATGCGTTCTTTTATTTTCTCAAGGCCGTAATGATCCTCATTCAGCGTCTTTTCGGCCTGACCAAGGTCTTCGATCTCCTCGGATCGGTTAACCCAAGGCACATTTATCAGCCAATCGAGATAGCTGCGTGAAACCGTGCTTTCGGCGGACATCGGCGGCATCGCCTCGAGTCGCGAAAATTCCTGCATTGCCTTGTCTTTGGCCTCGTCAGTCATCCCGGCTTCTTCGATCTTGGTTTTCAGATCGTCGAGCTCGGCCTTTTCGTCTTTGCGGCCTAGTTCCTTGTGAATGGCCTTGATCTGTTCGTTCAGATAGTATTCGCGCTGATGTTTGTCCATTTGCTTTTTCGTGCGCGAATGGATGTTGCGGTCGAGTTGACGTTTCTCGATCTCCGCATCGAGCACGTCGACCAATCTTTGCAAACGGTCCTGTACTGAGACCATTTCGAGAAGTTCCTGTTTTTCCTCGACGCCAATCCGCAGGTGTGAAGACATTGCATCGGCGATCTGTCCCGGCGAGACGCCGCGCAGGCTTGCGTGCAGGGCGTCTGTATATGCATCCGGCGAAACCCGCAAAAACTGCTCTACCAGGCTGTGTATCTTTTGCAGTAGGCCGTCCGTGCGAAAGCCCGATTCGTCTGTCGAGACGACCCGCCGGACGTGTGCGAAGAACATTCCGTCCGCGTCCTGCTCCACACGCACGGAACGCCCGCGTTCGCGGCCCTCGACCACGACCTTGATCTGTCCATTATCCTGTCGCTGGGCCTGCAAAATGCGGCCAAGCGTTCCGACCTGATAGATTTGGCCGGCATTGGGTTCGTCGATCGTTGCGTCGTGCTGGGTCGCGAGAAATATCTGCCGCTCGCCGGTCATCGCCTGTTCTAAAGCCCTAACCGAGCTCGGTCGACCAATCTTAAACGCAACCTTTGTATAAGGAAAAATGACTACATCACGGATCGGAACCATCGGAAAGCGCTCGATGTCTGGGGGCATTTGGTCTGTAAATTCTTGCATACTCAAACGGGATACCTCTATTGTTTGATCACGAGTTTTTAACGGATTGACGGATTAATTATATTTACGCAAAATTGAAAGGCAAAAGCAACCACTAAACGGAGCAATTAACGCCCTTTTCGCCCACAATAAAATTGTAATTGTATAAATGGCGATTACTCAATATATTTTATTTTTTTCGCTGGGCAGGAATAAATGAACTTCGTTGTTTAGACAGGAAAAGCATTTTGTTAAGCTGCAAGACAGGTTATTAGTGCGGACGCTATTTTAGGTAAAACCTTTCTAGCGACCCGCACTTTTCCAGCGAAACAATTTGTCCAACCTTCGGTGAGAGATTATAGTCTAATCATCGACATTAGGAGATCCACCAAAAATGAAAAAGTTCTTTAGATACCGGTTTGCGGCTATGGCATTTATTGCCGTGGCGGCGGCAATTTTTATGACAACGAATAATGAAAACACGACAATAGCGGCGCCCACGGCGGCTGAGCCGACGGCTAATGCTCTCTTGGCTAAATGGGAAGGCCCATATGGCGGCATTCCGCCGTTTGACAAGGTCAAGATCGCTGACTTTAAGCCCGCGCTCGAAGCCGCTATGGCCGAAAATCTACATGAGATAGATGCTATTGCCAACGACAAGGCCGCTCCGACGTTTGAAAATACGTTTGTCCCGCTCGAAAAGTCAGGTGATACGCTCAACCGCGTCCAGACGATCTTTGGCATTTGGGGAGCCAACCTAAACACTGCTGAATTTCAACCCGTCCAGGCCGAGATGCAGCCTAAGCTGGCTGCTCACTTTGATAAGATCACGCAAAACACGGCCCTCTTCAAACGCATCGAAGCGGTTTACAATTCACCCGCAAAGAAAAAGCTGACAAGCGAACAACAGCGGCTGGTGCAGGTGGATTACGAGAATTTTGTCCACGCCGGAGCCGATCTCGACGCCGCGAAAAAGAGTCGCCTTTCCGAGATAAATCAGCAGCTTGCTGTGGTTTACACAAAATTCAATCAAAATTTACAGGGCGAGGAAGCCGAGCCTTTTGTGCTGATCGACCAGGAATCGGACCTCGCGGGTCTGCCGCAGTCGCTCAGGGACGGTGCGGCCGAATCGGCAAAATCGAAAGGCAAGTCTGGATGGATGATCCGCAACACGCGTTCATCTACCGACCCTTTCCTGACATACGCCGACAATCGCGAGCTTCGTGAAAAGGTCTGGAAAATGTTCGTCAGTCGCGGCGACAATGGCGACGCACGCGATAATAATTCGACGATCACGCAGATCCTTGCACTACGGGCTGAGCGGGCAAAACTTTTTGGCGTGCCGACTCACGCTCACTGGATCGTGTCGCAGAAAATGGCCAAAACGCCCGAGAATGCGATGAAACTGATGGAAGGCGTCTGGCCCGCCGCCGTCGCCCGCGTTCACGAGGAAGTCGCCGATATGCAGGCGCTCGCCGACAAACAGGGCGTCAAGATCAAGATCGAGCCGTGGGATTACCGCTACTATATGGAAAAGGTCCGTAAAGAGCGGTACGACCTTGACCAAAACGAGGTCAAGCCTTATTTGCAGCTCGACAAAATGCGCGAAGCGATGATGTGGGTCGCTGGTGAGCTTTTTGATTTCAACTTTAAAAAACTTGATGGAATTCCGGTATTTAACGCAGACATGGTCGTTTACGAGGTCACAAATAAAACGACCGGCAAACACATCGGTCTTTGGTATTTCGACCCGTATGCACGCGACGGCAAGGACAGCGGCGCCTGGATGAACCAGTATCGCAACCAGGCCCGCGTCGAAGGCAATGTGACGACGATCGTCTCAAACAACGCCAACTTCGTCAAAGGCAAACCCGGCGAGCCCGTCCTGATCTCGTGGGACGATGCGACTACCATGTTTCACGAATTTGGCCACGCCCTGCACGGCCTTTCGTCAAACGTGACCTACCCGACGCTTTCGGGCACAAATGTCGCGACCGATTATGTCGAATTCCCTTCGCAGCTTCTCGAACACTGGGTCGCGACGCCTGAGGTTTTGAACAAATTTGCGGTTCACTATCAAACTGGCAAGCCTATACCGCAAGCATTGGTCGATAAGATCAAAAAGGCCTCAACATTCAACCAGGGTTTTGAAACGGTCGAATATCTGTCGAGCGCGCTGATGGATATGAAAATTCATCTCGCCGGAGATAAGAAAATTGATCCAAAGCAATTCGAGAAAGATACTCTCGCCGCTCTGGGAATGCCGCACGAAATTGTTATGCGTCATCGCCTGACGCAATTTCGCCATATCTTTGCCAGCGACGACTACTCCGCCGGTTATTACAGCTATCTTTGGTCGGATGTCCTAAAGGCAGACGCCTACACCGCGTTTACCGAGGCCGGCGGCCCGTATGATCAGAAGGTCGCGGCGAGGTTGCGCAAGTATGTCTTCACGGTCGGCAACACGATCGACCCGGCGGACGGATTCAGGCTGTTTCGCGGCCGCGACCCAAAGGTCGAGGCACTGATGATCGAACGCGGCTTCCCGGTGACGAAGTAGTTCGTGTTAGATTTAAAGGTAGAAAAGGCCGCGAGTGATCGCGGCCTTTTTCGCATTGGATGCCGATTCAACAAAGTGTTTCCGTCATCGAGGCCTTGACCAGCTTTCCGTCTTTAATATAAAAGTCGACCGATCCCTCATTGCCTTTCGTGCCGTAATATAAGCAATCGCTGGTTTCCTCGTCCGGCTCTCCATACGCTTCCCGAATCTTTTCTAATGAGTCTCCAATATGGATGCCAGGTTTGATTTCCCATTTCGGAGAAGTTACCTCCATACGGGTGACAAAATAACGCCGCTTATGTTCGTCACTAAGCAGATCGATGGTGATTCCTTCGTACTTGAGGTAGCGGTGGTATCCGCCCGCACAAGCGTCAGCCTCTTTACTATTCTCGGTCTTTTTAGGTTTTCCAAGTCTTGACAACACATCGGCCTCCCGTGAACCCGAATGAACTCCGTTGATCGTCAGATCAACCTCTGTCGCAGGTTTTGTATTCGGTGTTGGCGAAGGCGTAGCGGTTGATTGGACGATAGCAGTTGGCGTAGCCTGGGTCTGGGAATTAAGGTTGTCCACAACACTGCAAGCCGTTGAGCCTACCACGGCGACCAAGATCACTAATTTCAATGCGTTTGCCATTGCTGCTATTGCTTGCGGACTTATCATTTGGAGTCGCCACCACTTTCTGGCCGGACGAGGGTGGCGCGGCATATACTCCACCGATTGTTTTCTATTTTTCTATCACCGTATTTGCTAATTGCCAAACCACTCGCGGCGTTTTTTAAGCGGTCACGGCACTTTGCGCATCAGTCACAGCACTTCGCGCATCAGTCATGGTACTTTTTAACCAGTCACAGCACTTCGCGCATCAGTCACGGTACTTTTTAACCAGTCACAGCACTGCGCTCATCAGTCACGGCCATCCGCACATTAGTTTTGAGGGGAACATAAAGAGAATTATTTTGCCTGAATGCCCAAATTCCTCATGCGGCGGTATAGATGGCTGCGGTCGACGCCCATTTCTTCGGCGGCCTTTGCTACATTGCCGTCAAATTCGGCGAGTTTGTGCTGGATAAATTCGCGTTGATATGCGTCGGTCGCTTCCTTGAAAGACGGAAATCTAAAGCTGATGGCGGGCAGATCGTAGCTGCTTTCGACCTCGGGCAGGTCATCGGACGTGATCTTCGCCTTTGCACTCATGATGACGATCCGCTCGATGGTATTCTTTAGCTCCCGCACATTGCCAAACCAATCATAACCCTGCAACGCTTCGATCGCATCCGCAGTGAAATGCTTCGGAGCCTTGCGGTAATCACGCGAAAATCTTTGGTTAAAATGCTCGGTCAGCATCGGGACATCCTCGCTGCGTTCGCGAAGCGGCGGCACCTGAAACGGTATTACGTTTAGCCTGTAAAATAGATCGGAGCGGAAATTGCCGTTTTCGATCAGGCCGTCGAGCGGTTGATTTGTCGCCGAAATGACGCGAACATCGACAGAGACCGGCGTGTTACTGCCGACCGGCTCAAACCGCTGCTCCTCGAGCACACGCAGCATTTTGGCCTGCACACGCGGCGACATATCGCCGATCTCATCAAGGAAAAGCGTCGCGCCGTCCGCCACTTCAAATTTCCCTTTCTTCGCCCGCGTCGCGCCCGAAAATGCGCCTTTCGCATGGCCGAAAAGCTCTGACTCTACGAGTTCCTCAGGTATTGCCGCCGAATTGATTTCGACAAACTGCGCATTTTTACGCTTTGATTGGGCATGGATCGCCCTTGCGACGAGTTCCTTGCCTGTGCCGCTCTCGCCCGATATGAGGACGCGGCCATCGGTCGGGGCAACGATAGATATTTGCTTTCGCAATGCACGCATCGCGACCGATTCGCCGACCATCACGTATTGCTCAGCGAGATCGCTTTGCAGCTGAAGATTTACTTGCTCAAGCTGACGCTGGTGAATGGCATTTTTGACCGTCACGACCGTGCGTTCGAGGCTTAGGGGCTTTTCAATAAAATCGAAAGCTCCAAGTTTGGTCGATTTGACGGCTGTCTCGATATTCCCATGGCCTGAGATCATCACCACTGTCGCATCGCAGCCGTCTTCCTTTAATTTTTGCAGTGTTTCAAGCCCATCGATGCCGTCACCGAGCCAAATATCAAGCAAAATACAGGCGAAGGTTTGTTTCTTGACGATATCGAAACATTCTTCGCCAGATACAGCCGTTTCGACGGAAAAACCCTCATCCGTCAATACACCACGCAAAGCGTCGCGGATGCCCGGTTCGTCGTCAACAATTAGTATTGAATTTGGCATGAGCGTAACTAAACATTAACAGGGATCTCGATGATGAATTTTGCACCGCCCTGCCCGTTGGTCGAGACGTTTATCTTGCCGCCATGTTCAATGATAATGCGCCTTACAATCGCGAGGCCCAGCCCCGTTCCGCGGCCTTTTGTCGAAAAATAGGGCTGAAAGAGCTTTGGCAGGTCACTAACCGGAATTCCCTTTCCGTTATCCGAAACTTCAGCCACGATGATGTCCCGCGCGACATCGTGGCGTGTCAGCAAAAATATCTGCTTGTTGCTCGCTTCCTTACCAAACGCCTCCGCCGCGTTCTGTATCAGGTTTACAAATACCCGTTTTAGTTGTTCCTGATCCAACTTGGCGGGCGGCAGATCGTCGGCCAGACGCGACTCGATCCTGATGTCGGGAAACCGGCCGTCGAACGAGGCAATTGAGCTTTCAACAACCGAATTCAGATCGCCAATCTCCAGTTTCGCATCAGGCAGCCGGGCAAATCGTGAAAATTCGTCCACCATGGATTTTAACGAATTTACCTCGCGTAAGATCGTCGAAGTGCTTTCGTGTACCACATCGCCGATAGGCCCCCTGTCGTTTATCCGGTTGCCCAAGCCGTTATCGAGGTGACCTGTCTTGTCAAATCTTTTTAAGATACGCTCGGCGGATAGCTGTATCGGAGTAAGCGGATTCTTGATCTCATGGGCCATGCGGCGGGCAACCTCTTGCCATGCCGCTGCTCGCTGCGCAGTAATCAACTCTGAGAGGTCCTCGATAACCAAAACCACGCCGCTCTGGTTTGGCAGCGAGGTGGCTATGAGTGCGACGGGCAGATCTGGGTCAAGATCGGCGCCCCCATCTTCGCGGTCACGTTTTAGAACGGTTTGCCCCGATGCATGTCCGACCCTTGTCGCTCGGTTAAGCAGGTGCTCAAGCACCTCTCTATCTTGTTCATTTAACAGTTTTTCAAGCGAGACTCCGCCAAAATCTGCATCTTCGAGTTTTAACATTTTTATCGCCGACCGGTTGATCGTGCCGACGCGATAATCTGTATCAAATGAAATGACACCGCTTGGCAGCGTTTCGAGAACTGTTTCGATATATTTTTGCCGTGTGTTTAGCTCCAGAGAGTTTTCTTCGAGCGTGGAGGACATTGTGTTAAATGCCGCTACCAACACTGCAAGCTCATCTTCAGCGGCGATATTAACACGGTAACCCAAATTCCCTCTGGCGACCTCGCCCGCTCCCTCGGCCAAAGCCTTTATCGGCGCCGTCAATCCTCTGGCAAGATAAAAGGCGATCCACGACGAGGCGAAGATCAACAGAAATGTGAGAACTCCGAGCGTTTGCAACCCGACACGCCGGATCGTGACCTGTTTTTGTTTGAGATCGTTAAACTGGGCGAGCGAGTTGTCCACGATTTGACTTACATTATTTCCACCGACAGGATCTGGGACAATGATCAGTTGTCGCCCGCCGGAGAGCGGCGCGCTGGCTACGTCAAAGCCACGACCGTCGTGCAGCGTCGGCTCAGTCGTATTGCCCTTTCTGGCAAAATCGAGATCGGTGTCCAGTTCGACTCTTTGTTCGGACGGAATAACTCGTTCGCTTGCCGCGATAATACTGCCGTCCGGCGAAAGTATCTCGATATGAGCGAGGTTTCCGGCTTGCGCTATCTTGTCCAGATCCGCACGAAGCGGTGCTGCGTTTCCGAGCGTCAAAGCAAGCATTTTCGCCGTCTCATCTAATTTGGCCGACCGGTCGGCAATCGATTGTCCTTCCATTTCGCGGGCCTGACGGATGACGTTCTCTGGAATTTGCGAAAACCAACGCTCAAGTGCCCGATTCATAAACAGATACGAAAAACCAGCCATCGCAACGATCGGCAGCAGACTGACCGCAAAGAAATACCACAAAAGACGCGTTTTGATCCGGGAACCGGGTTGGAGCGAGCGGCGTTCATTAACGAGCTTAAAGATGCTCCGCAGATAGATAAAGCCAAAAATGACAAACGCAAAAAAATTGAGCCCTGACAGAGCGTAGAGCAGCATCAGGTCGCTCGTTGTCTCGACGGTGAGATTCATCCATAGATTTGACGATTGCAGCAGGAATAAAAGCGTAAACGTGACCAGCACTATCAGGCCCAAAACCCACGGCAGCTTGCGTTTTTTCTTCTGTTCCGGCGTCGCTTCCATTCCACAAAGTTTAACATATTTTAGGCCGCCAGCCGGACGGCTTTGAATGACAGGGTCTTATTCGCTAAAATCGAAAGATCAGCGATAAACCGGGCAACATTTTATTCGACCGAAGCGGTCAACTGCGAAGCGGTTGGCGGGCTGCGGTTTTTCTGTTCGCCTATTTTTTTATAGCGTTCCTGGTTATCGGCGCTTACAAGTTGACCCAAAGCGGTGCGGTTTCGGATGATCGCCCGCCGGCGAGCAGCCTGGGACTCATCATCCCGTTCGCTATCGCGACGGTTGTCGCGATATTGCTCGGCTGGTTGTGCGGGCATTTGTTTGAGAAAGTGCCGTTTCGTGCTCTCGGCTTGTCGTTTCGAGGCAATTGGCTTGGTCACTTTGCCGCTGGGTGCGTTGTCGGAACGGTAGCTCTCGTGAGCGCGATCATTGTCGCGGTGATGACCGGCGGATTGACGCTTGCATTCAACCGCACCTCTGCAGGTTCGGCGATCGCGACCACGCTGGCAACTACGATCGTCATCTTTGCGGTCGGGGCAGCATCCGAAGAAACGCTCTTTCGCGGCTATCTGTTGCAAACTTTTACTCGCTCAAAGATGAACGCGGTCGGCGTCGGCCTGACCTCGCTGCTTTTTGCATTTGCCCACAACAATAATCCCGATGTTAACAGTCTCGCGCTGCTAAACACACTAATCGCTGGCGTCTGGTTCGCCCTCGCTTACCTGAAAACGCGTGATTTGTGGTTCCCGCTTGGCATTCATCTGATGTGGAATTGGCTGCAAGGGCCGGTGTTTGGGATAAACGTGAGTGGAATCGCGGAGTTCAGCCCCGACCCTGTTCTGAGGGCAACAGACGCCGGCCCGGTATGGCTGACAGGCGGCAGCTACGGAATCGAAGGCGGAGCCGCCTGCACCTTCGCCCTCGTCCTCTCGATGGCTGTGATCTATTTCCTGCCGCTGGGAACGCAGGCGCCCTCGCCTGCAACGCCGGTTCCTACGGCGTGACATTGTCTGATAATTTCAAACATGGATTATCACTATGCCCGTCAGCGTCCTTTCGAACGCTTGCAGGCGAGGGCGCCTGCGCTCCCGGCTTAAGCTATCTGAATCTTAAACGAAATATCCACCGATCTCGCCGAGTGCGTGATCCGTCCGACCGAGATCAGATCGACGCCGGCCTCAGCATAAGAGCGCACGCGGTCGAGATCCATCCCGCCCGAAGCCTCGATCAGCACATTGGGATTCATATCGCGGGCCATCTTGACGAGCTTGGCGGCCTCGTCGGGGGTTTGGTTGTCGAGCATAACGATCTCGGCCCCGGCGATCAGAGCCTCGCGAAGCTGTGCCCAGTTGGTGATCTCGACCTCGATCTTGTGCAGATGCCCTGTGCGTTGTTTCGCGGCGGTTACGGCCTCGGTGATGCCGCCGGCGAGGGCGATGTGGTTGTCTTTGATGAGGATGCCGTCGTCGAGCCCCATCCGGTGATTGCGGCCGCCGCCGACGGTGACCGCGTATTTCTCAAGGATGCGCAGGCCCGGCGTCGTCTTTCGCGTATCTACGATCTTTGCGCTCGTCCCCTCGACCGCCTTTACATACTGCCGCGTCAATGTCGCAATGCCCGACAAACGCGCCATAAGATTGAGCGCGGTGCGCTCACCCACAAGCAGAACGTCCGCATAGCCTTTGAGCGTCGCGAAAATCGTCCCTTCCTCGATCTCGTCGCCCTCGACAAACGCGGTCTCGATCTCGCTGCCGTCGGGATCGAGGTGAAAAAACACCGCCTCGGCGACATCCAGCCCGCACAGCACCAGATCTTCCTTCGCCAAAAACCTGCCCATGCCCCGCGTGTCCGCCGGCACCGTCGCCGTCGTCGTAATGTCCCCGCGCCCGATGTCCTCGGCCAGAAACTCGCCGATACTCGCCAAAACCTCGCCATTCTCAAGCCAGTTCATTTATTTTATCGGGTCCCCAATCACCTGCATAATAAGTTGTTGAGGCTTGTCGATCTGGATGCCGATCGGTTCTGCTCCGGCGTCTCTTGTAAGACGCGCGGCCTGAACGATCGCTCCGAATGTCGTAGCCGCGGAAGGCTTAAGGAATACCGTTCGCTCGACCTCGTTGCTTCCCTCTCTGAAAACTCCGTTGTCTGCACGCGCTTTGAATATTTCCCGCAATCGAGTTGTTAATGAAAGTGGCGTGTGGGATTCGCCGTTCAGCGACAATCCGCCGATCTTCTTAAAGGCCAAGACAAGAGTCAGAGGGTTTGGCTTCGAGTCATCTCGATCCGAAGGCTCGTCCAGTACGATCTTTGTCATAACCGCAGCCGTAACGTCTTGCCCGGCCGCCAACAACCCAAATGTATCCTGCTTTACCTCGCGTCCGAGTTTGAGCACCTTGACGAGTTGGCTGAACGGCACTTTCGCACCTGCCTTTATGTAAATAATTCGCTCCGGCGGTATTCGACCGGCCAGATCTGCGTCCAGCTTTCGTTGCAGCCGCGAACGGGTGATCGCCGTCTTGCCCAATCTTAATCTGCCCTGAGCATCGATCGACACAATGATCGGCGCGCCCTTTGCCGTAAGATTGCCCCGCTCCACCGAAATACCGCCTTGCGCGGCCGCGCCCATAACACGCGCGCAAATTATGAGTATCAGAACAAGAATTCTACGTGAGCTTTTCATTAAATTCCTCCGTGGATTTACCTAATCGATGATACACGAAAACCGTCATGCCGCGAAGAGTGTTACGCGGGGCATATTTGACGGCTGGCCGACGACGACACCTACGCGCTACGGGCGGAAACGCGAGTGTGAACGAGCGTGCATGCCCCCAGCACGCCTCTAATTCGTAGGCACGCTCCGTGACGGGCGCGTTTCCAACCGTATCATTTCAAAGCCTCCAGGTTATTATTCAGCGTCGCGATCTGGTCATTGAGCTCCGTCTGCCGGTCGCGGAGTTCCTGGACCTTATCGGCGGGGGCGCGTTCGACGAAGTTTGTGTTGGAGAGCTGGCCGTCGAGACGCGTTTTCTCGTCGGTGAGCTTGGCGATCTGACCGGCAAGGCGTGTGCGTTCAACGTCGAAGTCGATCAGCCCTATCAAAGGGACGGCGATCGAAGCATCGTTTGTCACGGCCCTGGCAGATGCCTTTGGAACGTCAAGAGCGTCGGCGATGACAAGGCTCTCGGCCTTGGCGAGCTTGAGGATCTGGGCTTCGTTCGCTTTGAAAACGGATTGCATTGCAGCATCGGCCGCGATATGCACCGTAAACTTGATCGCCGTCGAGATATTCATCTCGGCACGGATGTTACGCACCTTTGTTATCATGTCAATGACTGCCGACATCTCCGCCTCGGCCGCTCCGTCGATCGCCGAGGCGTCGCCTTTCGGAAAATCGGTAAGCATAATCGTCGCTTCGGCTCCCCTGTAAGCGGCGTGATGCAGCTCATTTGAAACACCGGGCAGCTTGAGCCACAAATCCTCGGTCAAATACGGCATAAACGGATGCAGCATCCGCAGGGCGATCTCAAGGATTGTGAGGATGCGCGACGGAGCGGGGACACTCTTGTCCCCATCGGTTGTTCCTCCGCCGAGAAGACTTTCGGACCCCGAAGCGGCGTCCGTGGGAACAAGAGTGTCCCCGCTCCCGACGATCTCATCTTTTACAAGCTCGATGTACCAATCACAAAAATCATCCCAAAAGAAGTGATAAAGCAACTGCACCGCTTCGTGAAACTGATACGTCTCAAGGGCCCGGTTGACAGCCATTGCCGTTTTATTCAAACGCGAAACTATCCATCTATCGGCAAGTGACAGCGTTTCTTCATTCTCTGCGTCGCCGCGTCTCAGCGTCGCCGCGTCGATTCGGCTTTTGCCCGCATTCATCAAACAAAACCGCGTCGCGTTCCATATCTTGTTGGCAAAATTGCGGTAAGATTCGACCTTTTCGTCGCGCCAGGCAAAATCCATCCCCGTCGCGCTGCCCGCAAGCGCCATCCGCGTCGCATCGACGCCGAATCGCTCAAAAACATCAAGCGGGTCGATGCCGTTGCCCTTTGTTTTGGACATCCGCTGACCGTTTTTATCGAGCACGGTTCCCGTTATCACCACATCGTCAAACGGCTTTTTGCCAATAAACTTCATCCCGGTCATCACCATCCGCGAAACCCACAAAAAGAGAATGTCACGGCCAGTGACGAGGACGTTGGTCGGATAAAATGTGTCGAGATCGGACGGAAGTTTAGACGCCGAGGCGGCGTCTATGGGGACAAGAGTGTCTCCGCTCCAACCAAGCGTCGAAAACGGCCAGAGCGCCGACGAAAACCATGTATCGAGCACATCTTCGTCCTGGCGGAGATCGTCGGTACCGGCTTTGGCTACCGCTTCTTCCTTTGTGCGTGCAACATAGGTATTTCCGGCATCGTCATACCACGCCGGTATCTGATGCCCCCACCAGAGCTGACGCGAGATAGTCCAATCGCGGAGGTTTTCGAGCCAGGCGGTGTAAACCTTCGTGTGCGGCACCGCAGGGAAGAAATGCGGCAGGCCTTCATCACGCATCAGCTTTAACGCAAGATCGCGCATTTCGTCCATCTTGACGAACCACTGCTCCGACAGCAGCGGCTCGATGACCGTCTTGCACCGCTCGCAATGCGGCAATGTCGCATCGTAATCCTCGATTCGCTCCAGCAAACCAAGCTCCTCAAATTTCTCGATCAACTTGGCGCGAGCATCGTAACGGTCAAGCCCCTCAAACTCCGCACCGGCAGCCGCGTTCATCGTCGCGTCGTCGTTCATGATGACCAGTTTTTCCAGACCGTAACGCTCGCCGATCTCCCAGTCGTTGGCGTCGTGAGCCGGCGTGATCTTGACTGCCCCTGTGCCAAACTCGGGATCAACATATTCGTCGGCAATGATCGGTATCTCGCGGTTTGTCAGCGGCAGAGCGATCGTTTTTCCTATCAAGTCTTTGTAACGTTTGTCCGATTGGTTTACTGCTACCGCGGTATCGCCAAGCATCGTCTCTGGCCGCGTCGTTGCAACCGTGACCGTGCCGCCGCCGTTAACAGGATAGGTAAGGTAATAAAGTTTTCCGTCCTTCACCTTTTCTTCTTTTACTTCGAGGTCGGAGAGCACAGTCTTATCGCGCGGGCACCAATTGACGATCCGTGTCCCGCGATATATCCAGCCCTCGTCATAGAGCCGCACAAAAACCTCGCGAACTGTCCGCGACAGATTCTCCTCCATCGTAAATCGCTCGCGCGACCAATCGACCGACACCCCTTCTTTGCGAATCTGTTTTGTGATCTCGCCGCCGTATTTGTGCTTCCAATCCCAAACTTTCTCTACAAAAGCATCGCGGCCGATGTCCTGCGGCGTTTTATGCTCTTCTTTTTTAAGCTGGCGTATGACCATCAACTGCGTCGAAATGCCCGCATGATCGACGCCGACAAGAAAAAGGGTGCGATAACCCTGCATCCGTTTCCAACGCGTCAGGGCGTCCATCAGCGTGTGCTGGAGCGCGTGGCCCATGTGTAGGCTGCCGGTGACGTTTGGCGGTGGGACCACGATCGAAAAGGGTGCGGCGTTAGGGTCCTGGTTGATCTCAGGCGCAAAAAAACCGCTCCCTTCCCAACGTTTATAATGATTTTCTTCGGCCTCTTTCGGATCGTAGGCCTTTGCGAGTTCCATAAAACAATATGTCAGAACTGGGAGGGGTAGCGACAGGGTTCTAGTTGCTCGACTCAGGAACCCAGTCGCTGCCGCTCCCGGTTCTGACATTGATATTAGCCCTTGTTGTCTTCTTCGAGGGCCTCGCGAATCAGTTTTTCGGCGATACGCGGGACGGCGTCTCGGGCGATTTCGCGAACGACCTTATCCGAAAGCTTTTCGACTACCTTTTGGGCGATAAGTGCAATAAGTTCAGGTGAGATATTTTTCGTGACCGCATCTCGAGTTTCGGCAACAGGCTCATCGTGGATCGTATCCTCGTTTGAAACGGTCTCTTCATCTTCAAACCGCGGGAACGGCTCGGCATCGTCAAATACAAAACGAGGCTCAAAAGGGGGTTCATCGCCAGCTTTCCCGATTGAAATATCGATAGTGTCAGCCAGCGTGTCAAACGGATCAACCTGCTCACGCTCTTCCATGCCCGGCACAAAAAACGCCGTTCCTGCATCGGCCGGAACGTCAGCCGGATAACTTGCCTCGATCATTTCGTCATCCATTCCACCGTTGCTGAGATACTCGTTCGCTGTTAAATTATCGTCAACTCTAATAGTCTCGGCAAAGCTGCTCACATATAAATTGTCTATATCCTCTGTATCTGCAATTACGGCCCGTTCCGGATTGTCGATCCCGAGGAGTTCATCGACCTTTGACACAAGCTCGCGAATCGATTGAAACGGTTTGGTCAAAAAACCGTCTGCCCCGACGCGTTCGGCTTCGGTTTGATCAAATGGTTCAAACGATCCGACAAGCAACACCACCGGAATCGATTTTGTCGATTCGTCCTGCTTGATCATTTCGCAGATCTGATAGCCGCTCGGCCCGGGCAGATTCACATCCACCAGCACCAGATCCGGCTGAATCTCGACGAATTTTTGCATCGCGGCATCGCCGTCGCCGACCGCCGTGACATCAAATCCTTCGTCGGCAAAAGTCAATTCGACCACCTTTCGGATGGAAACAGAGTCGTCCGCCAGTAAAATCTTATGATGTGTCACGATTGTTGAGCTTTCCTCAAAAGTCACCTGGTTTTCTCCACATCTCCTGGTTTGTGACTGGCAACAAACATTCCGAGGGTTGTCCTTAGCTGCGAATCAGTAAACGGTTTTGGCAAAAAGGCGACCGCACCCGACGAAAAACTGTCGGACGACAGCCGCGAACTTAATTCGGTAGTCATAATAATGACCGGTATCTTCATCAGACGCCTTTCGGATTGCATATACCTGACAAGTTCCCGGCCCTCAATAAAGGGCATGACGAGATCGAGGATCGCGGCGGCAAAAGACTCTTCAGATTGTAGTAATTTATACGCCTCTTTGCCATCGGCGGCGGTTACCGCTGAAAAGCCGTCCGATTCTAAAACTTGCCTGACCAACCGCAATATTTCAGGATCGTCATCAGCAACCAAAATCTTTGGTATCTTATGTTTATCAGTGCTCATTGATATATATAATGATCTAAGAAAACTTCCCGATAATCTTATCAGATTCGACTAATTTTTCGCGAATGGATGACAAGTTCGGCGGCCAACTTGATAGCGGCGATCATACTCGACGCCTCGGCAACGCCTTTACCCGTAATGTCATACGCTGTGCCGTGATCTACTGATGTGCGAATAAACGGCAGGCCAAGCGTAACATTGACCCCCGACCCAAAACAGAGCGATTTTACAGGGATCGTTGCCTGATCGTGATAGAGAGCGATGACAGCATCAAATTCACCGTTAAACGCGCGTAAAAATAGCGTATCGGCAGAATAAGGGCCGCTGACGTCAATGTTAAGGTCATTTTGACAGTGTTCGATCGCGGGGATGATCTCATTCTGCTCCTCAAAACCAAACATCCCGCCCTCGGACGCGTGCGGATTCAGTCCGGCAACAGCGAGCTTTATACGTCGTCCGAGTAGGCGTTCGAATTCGCGGTTTGATAATTTTATAAGCTCGATCAGCCGGTCTTTCTTGACCAATTCGAGAGCACCGCGAAGCGAGACGTGCGTCGAAAGAAGCACCACGCGCAGATTTCCGCCAAAAAAACTCATCGCGAATTCAGTCGTGCCGCTCAGCGACGCTAAAAACTCCGTGTGTCCGGGAAAATCATAGCCGCCGAGCGAGATCGCTTTTTTACTTATCGGGGCTGTGCAGATGGCGTCGATCTTTTTGTCGCGCCAAAGTCCTACCGCCGCTTCGATATACTGGGCCGAGGCTTTTCCGGTAACGGCATTATCTGTTCCGATTGAAATCATTGGTGGGAGATTATTTAGATCAACTATCTGATCGCTAGCCAGTGTGATTGTCGATCCGAGGGTAGTTATCGTCTTTATTAGCTGGGCGCCATCGCCAATGACGACACATCGACAGCTTTTTTGCATTTCATTGTCAGCCAGAGCCTTAATGACGATCTCAGGCCCGATCCCGGCGGCGTCACCCATCGTAATTCCAATTACTGGACGATCTGAAACCTCTGACTGCATTATTGATTCCAAAAGCATTAACCGCAGATTAACACGGATAATGCAGATTAGAAAAAATTCTTATCAGCGCCATCTGCTTTTATCTGCGGCTAAAAATTCCTGCCTAATCTGCCTGACGCCGCATAAACGTCGGGACATCTATATTCTCATCCGCTCCTACATCGATTGGGATAAACGGAATGCGGGTCGAAGAAACGGCATGAGCCTCGGCTAATTTTGGTTTAGGGATCTGGTTAGCGATCTGGCTGTCAAATCCTGTCGCAATAACTGTGATACGTATCTCGTCGCCCATATCTTCCTTTATCACGCTGCCCCAGATGATATCGGCATTGTCGTCGGCCTCGCTCTCGATCATACCGATGGCATCCTCGACCTCGCCGAGTACCATATTTGGGCCACCGGTTACGTTGATAAGAGCC
>JBBRQM010000021.1:0-42915 GCA_038226395.1 Pyrinomonadales bacterium
GCCAATCGGATCTTCAAAAAATGGTCGACACTGAACATACGTTTGCCCAAATGGCCGCTGAAAAGGGGACGAGGGCCGCATTTCTCGAAAATCTGGCAGACGACGGGTTTGTATTTGTGCCGGATAAAACCAACGGCAAGATATTTTGGACAGCCCGTGCGCCAGCGATGAGTTTGCTTTCGTGGGCGCCAAATTACGCTGATATTTCGTCGAATGGAACTCTTGGTTACACAACCGGGAATTGGGAATTCCGGGCTAAGGGCAAGGATGATACTCCGTCGGCATTTGGCGATTTTATCACCTTGTGGCTGCGGCAGCCGAGCGGCAAATATAAATTCGTCATTGATATCGGTATCGGCCACGCGAAACCTGAAAAATATTCGGCGGAATGGACTACATCGGACGATAAGATACCCGACAAGAATGGGAATGACCGGGCATCGGCCGATTTTGGGATGGCGTTTTACCAACTCGTGACTGCAAAAGGCTTAAATAAGGCTTATGAAATGTATGCCGCAGATAACATCCGGGCATATCGCGAAGATAAACTCCCCATCCTCGGCAAGAAAAATCTCAAATCAGTCACTGCCTCTGACAAATCGACCGTGATATTTGCCAACCGCGGCGTATTTTTCAGCTCCGCAGATCTAGCGTATATGACGAATACATATACAAAACTCGACGGCGAAAAAATCGTCGAAAAAGGCAATTTTATGCAAATATGGAAACTTAGCAGCGGTAAATGGCAGATCGTTCTCGATATTTTCAAACCGGTTCCGAGCGATAACTGATGAGCGACCATTATTCAAAAGTTGTCGGATTCCTCAAACTCGAGGCCACCGCTATCGAGCGTGCCTCTGCCGTTATTGATAAAAACAGCGTCGAGAAGGCGATCAACGTTCTTTTTGGGTGTGAGGGCAAAGTGATCGTCGTTGGCGTCGGCAAATCTGGTGTGATCGCGCAAAAAATCGCTCAGACGATGACAAGCACCGGCACAGTTGCGCTGTTCGTTCACCCGTCGGACGCTCTGCATGGCGGCCTTGGCGTGATTTCAAACGACGATGTTGTTATCGCACTGAGCAACTCCGGCGAGACCGATGAGATACTGGCGATCCTGCCCGCACTAAAACAAAGGGCTTCCTCGCTGATCTCTATAGTAGGTAATACAAGTTCCACTCTTGCCCGGCAATCGGATATCGTGCTCGATGCATCGGTCGATAAAGAGGCCTGCCCGCTTGACCTCGCACCGACGACATCGACGACCGTTGCCTTAGCTATCGGTGATGCCATCGCTATGGCTCTAATGGAAGCCAAAAATCTAACTGCTGAAGATTTTGCGGCAAATCACCCGGCAGGCCGTCTCGGCAAGCGACTGACGCTGCGCGTCTCAGACCTGATGCATCCAAGCCCAAATATATCGCCGGATGCCAACTGGCTCGACGTTATCAAAGCCATATCAAAACACAGCCTCGGGGCTGTAAATGTAGTTGGCGAAAACTCACAATTGATCGGAATAATCACCGACGGCGATCTCCGCCGTACTATCGAAAAAACCAGTGTCGATGGCCTGTCCTCTGTGACTGCCGAAGATATGATGACCCGTTCGCCGGTCGCAGCATCGCCTGATATGCTCGCCTTCGATGCTCTCCGTCTGATGGAAGATCGCTCGTCACAGATCTCTGTTTTGCCCGTTACTGACGCGGATGGAATTTGCATCGGGCTCCTGAGATTGCACGATGTGGTGAGGAGCGGTTTATAAGATATGGGAACAATGAAAATCTTCCAAAATAACCACAAAGCTCAGAGCGATTAAATAGAGGCAACTTTTAGGTTGTTCTTCTTATCTACTCATCTGTTCACACGGAAATCTGTCATCCATTCAATCAAAATGCATTATCGAGGTATAAAAGAAATGAAAAAAGTTTGGAGTCTGGTTTTTGCATTTATTTTTTCGACATCCTTTGCATACGCTCAGGCTCAGAAGGCGGACGTCACGATCAGTCTCAATGAAGCATTTTTTGACACGCTTCTCGATTCGGTGTTTCAGAATTTTAATTCCCCGGAGTTTCCTTTGACCGAAAACAGGCCTGTTGATTGTGGCAACTCCATCAAGGTCATACGCGAAACGAACGGCGTCAGAACGGCCGTGCGTTTCCGTGAGGGTAAGATATATGTTCCGCTTGCGTTTACTGGCACATATGCTCCGCCGTTTATTGGTTGTGTCGATTTTGCAGGGGTGGCTGACACGAATATCGACCTCGACTTCGACAAGGACAATCAGCGTCTTATCGGCCGAGCCACAGTCACGAATGTAAATCTAAACGGCACAGGCGGTCTCGGTGGATCAGTAATAGCAAAGTTGATCCAAAGCTCGATAGACAAGAAACTAAATCCTATAGAGATAATCAGCTTGGATAAAGTGTCGTTTGCCTTTCCGATCCAGAATGTAGGCAGCCTTAAAATGAAAGCCGTCGGCGTCCGCCACGAGATCGCTAACGGCGTGCTGAACGTCATTATCACGTATCAATTTGTCAAAGCGTGAGCTAACGGTTGGGCTGATACCAGTAATCTGTTATTTCCGATGGCGGATTCTTGTATGTTGTCGTTCCGATGCCAAGTTCGATTATATTCGGCAATACCTGCCACAGGAGCTTGAAGTAATGCCAATCACCGTGTTCGTCAAATTTGCGTGTGCATCCGAGGGCCTCAACGCCTTTCAGTCTTGTGAGTTTTTGCCGGTGTTCTCTCCCATGCCGTTTTAGCGCGAACAGGAAATCTACATCTTCTGCGAGGAGGAGATCCTCATAATAGCCGCCCACGGCAAAAAAATCCTCACGACGGCATAACACTAAGCCGGCGTCAATTGTCGTAACCCAACTTATCAACATCATCGCATGGTATGGGATCATTAGGCCGGGTGACATGCGCTCCAGATAAATGCCGGTCGATCCGGCGATGATACTTGGATCTTGCATAGCCTCGTCTATGCGAACGAATGTTTCAGGATGGATCTCGGAATCGGCATCAATGAAACAGAATATTTCTCCCGAAGCGATCCCGGCACCACCGTTCCGAGCGGCTGCTATACACCGCTTATCGACACGCACGACCTTGCATCCACCGGATGCCGCTATCCCTGCTGTATCGTCCGTGGACGAGTTG
This sequence comes from Pyrinomonadales bacterium, assembly GCA_038226395.1. GTDB lineage: Bacteria > Acidobacteriota > Blastocatellia > Pyrinomonadales > Pyrinomonadaceae > OLB17. Next base: position 3,163 of record JBBRQM010000021.1, read on the forward strand.
TCGGCGACAATGATCTCAACATTTGTGTTGGGGAACGCAAGTTCGGCTGCCCTGACAGAGGAGATCAGCCTCGGCAGATACCGGGCTTCGTTATAGGCCGGAATAATCAATGAAAAACGGTCGCTCACAAGTTTGAAGGGATCATTGGGATGGCAAAAACTGCGGATTCGGCCTAAAATAGGCCGTTTACTAAAGGTATCAGGATTTAGCTGCGGTGAGCAATCATTTTTTTTGCCTCCGGCCCGTGATTCCTTGCACAACCCAAAACGTAAATGTAATTGACGATTTGGTGTTTGCTAAAGGCTTATTTCCCGTAGAACAGGGCTATTTAATATAATTTCAGGTGTGGAACGGCAATTGCTCTTATTGTGGGCAGGGCCAAATAGGTTTGGCGCAAACGACCATTTAATAGGGGAATTTATGTTAAAAGATAGATCGAAACAATTAGGATTATCATTATTTGCGGGAGCAGTTTTAACGCTTGGCATGAGCGGCAACGCGATTGCACAACGTAATCATGGCCGCGACGACACGCAGAAAAAGGATCAGAAAACCGAAACACGTCAGCGGGATGACCGCTCGTCGTCAACTGCTCAGCAACAGCAACAACAGAACGATCAAAGACGACGCGACGATCATAATCGTCAGGTTCAACAGCAGGATCAGGTTCGCGTTCAGCAGAACAATCAGAGACAGCGTGACGATCACGTTCGCCAAGTCCAACAGCAGGATCAGGTTCGCGTTCAGCAGAACTATCAGAGACAGCGTGACGATCATGCTCGCCAAGTTCAACAGCAGGATCAGACCCGCCTTCAACAGCAAAATGATCAAAGAAACCGGGCCGAGCAATTACGATTAGAGGAAAGACGCCGGCAGCAACAGAACCAGAATCAAAACGTCTGGCAGCAACAGAATTCGCGGCAGAATCGAGATCAACTCAACAGATACCAGGCATATAATCGCCAGCAGCAACAACAGCTCCAGCAGCAACGTTGGAATCAATATAACCAGCAGTGGAGCAATTGGCAGAACATTCAACGTGACCGCGACCGGCGATTGCAGCAGGAACGCAGGCTCTCATACTATCGGTATCAGCAGCGATATTGGGAGCGGTTGAGACAGGATCAGTTAAGGCTCCAGCAGGCCCGTTTTTATGACAATTATTACGATAATTATCGTTATAATCGCGGTGGCAATTATTACTACACCAGCCAATATGGTGCGCAGATGCTTCGCAACGCCGTAAATAACGGTTACGAGCAGGGCTTTTATGCCGGACAGGCGGATCGCAATGATGGTTGGAATTCCGATTATCAGAATTCTTACGGCTATCAGGATGGCACCTATGGTTATGATAGTTATTATGTCTCGTTAGGCGAGTATAACTATTACTTCCGCGAAGGTTTCCAGCGTGGTTATGAAGACGGCTATTACGGCCGAAACAATTACGGACGTTATTCAGGTGGAAAATACACGATCCTTGGCAACATAATCGGGTCAATTCTCGATATAGCTCTTTACTAAGGACTCGGAAAGTCAGAGCATTTGGCCTCATTCGATACAGATCGGATGAGGCCTTTTTTTGTGCGATCCATGGACATATTTATTCAATTTACATCTGGAAAATAGATTTCCTTGCTGACATCCACATAATAGAGATCGGTTGCCACATCGAAATCATCTTTTTTCAAGTCAGTCGCCATCGTCTGCCATGCCGTCGTAGGATGTATCAACTGCCAACTGCCAGTTTTCCCGACACGGATCGGCATCGCGAATCCTGGTTCGTCTGCCTTCCATCGATAGGAAACCTCATGTTTTGTATCGTTGAACCTCAATTCCAGCTTTGGGATCGCTGTGTGCCGTAGGTATTGGTCAAAAATGGGAGATAGATTTCTGCCGGTCTTTTGGTTAAAATACGCCGCGACGTCCTCGGTCATGATGTTCTGGTATTTGAAATGCTGGTAAAAATCGTGGATCAGTGCAAACCATTTTTTGTCGTCATTGACGATACTGCGAAGCGTATGGATAAAAAGCGCGCCTTTGAAATATTGATCCTGCGGCGGATCGGCATTAACGCCATGCTGAGTGATGATCGGCGTTTGATTTTTGACCTTTTTCTTTAAGGCGTTTGTATATTTAAGATAATCTGGGTGGCCATACATATATTCGACATAGAGACATTCGAGATAGGTCGTCCAGCCCTCGTGGATCCACATATCCGAGACGTCAGCCGCCGAAACGCTGTTGCCAAACCATTCGTGGCCGCTTTCGTGGATGATAATAAAATCGAATTTCGTCGAAATTCCTACGCCAGTCCAATCGCGGTCGAGGTAACCGTTGGCGAAGTGGTTGCCGTAGGCAACGGCGCTCTGGTGCTCCATACCGGCGTAGGGAACCTCGATCAGTTTGTAGCCGTCTTTCTTGAATGGATATTCACCAAAATAATGCTGATAAGCTCTAAGCATCCCCTTTGCCTGTGAGAATTGTTTTTTTGCTTTATTAACGTCCTCCGGCAAGGCGTAAAAATCGAGCGGCAGATTGCCGAGCTTGTCGGACCAGTGCTCGTATTTCCCAATATTCACAGAAACATCGTAGTTATTGATCGGATAGTGAATAAGCCAATCCCAGCGGGTATAACCATCGCCGAGATCCTTTTTGCCAATGAATTTGCCGTTCGAGACATCGACGAGATCATTGGGTATCGCAACGCTGATCCGCATATTTTCAACCTCGTCACGCCATTGATCCTTATTCGGCCACCAAATACTCGCTCCCTCACCCTCGCAGGCCGTAAATATCCAAGGTCTCCCTGTCGAGTCCTTGCTGAACGTGAAACCGCCAAAACGGCCAGTTGTTTTCGGCGTGCCGGAATAATAAAAGTCGATCGAGTAAATATGCCCAGCTTTTAGCTCAGCCGGAAAATCGACAAAAACCGCACCCTCGTCGCGAACGTACGTGAGCGTCGTCGAGCCAAGCGTGATCTTGTCGATGTTCAGATTTTCATAGAGATCGAGATGAATGCGGTTGTCATCCTTGAGCATCTTGAAGCGGATCGTGTTCTTCCCGCTCAGAAATTTCTTGTCCGGGTCGATGCGGATGTCCAGATCGTATGAGAGCAGATCGTTATTCGACCGATACCTGCCATATTCGCCGCGCAGGATATCGGCATGAATCGGCCCGGGGTTGGGCGTCGCGACAGGGATTGGTTTAACTGTTTCCACATCGGCATCCGTTTGAGAAAACACAGCCAGCGCCTGACAAGCTACCGCGAGAACGGCACAAATTATCAATTTACCAATTGCCATAATTTTCTAAGGTCGAAATCCCTACTTCGCCAATTATACATCTCGTTTGTTAGAATCAAACCCGCACATATGAAAGCACCGCTTGTAGCCATCATTGGCCGGCCAAATGTCGGAAAATCCACGCTGTTCAATCGCCTGACCGGTTCGCGCAAAGCGATAGTCGGCGACCAGCCGGGTATCACGCGGGACCGGATGTTTGGCGAGGTCGAGTGGAAGGCAAAGACGTTCCGCCTGGTTGATACCGGCGGCATCGTGCCTGACGATGAGGCTATAATTCCGTCAAATATCTTTAAGCAAGCATCGTTTGCGATAGACGAATCGGTTGCGATTATCTGGGTTTTGGATTCGCGAGCGGGTGTGACGCCGCTTGACGAAGAATTGGGTGTTTTGCTGCGAAACACTGGCAAACCGATCATCATCGCGGCCAACAAGGTCGAGTCAAAAACGGTCGAGAGCGAAGCCGGAGAGTTTTACCAATTCGGATATGAAATGTCGCCGATCTCATCCGAACACGGCACCGGAATAGGAGATCTGCTCGATATGGTCTTTGACCACCTTACGTTTGAGGACGAGGTTGAGGAAGGTAAATCATCTGAGATAAAGCTCGCGATAATCGGCCGTCCAAATGTCGGCAAATCATCACTGCTCAACAAAATACTCGGCGAGGACCGCGTGATCGTGTCACCGATCCCCGGCACAACTCGTGACGCTATCGACACGCATCTCACGGTTGACGGGCAGGATTACCTCATTATCGACACCGCCGGAATTAGGCGAAAGGGCAAGACGGTCGAGATGGCCGAAAAGCTCTCGGTCATCATGGCCCGAAAAGCGCTCGAACGCGCGGATGTCGCCATTCTCGTCATCGACGCCATCGAAGGCGTGACAAATCTCGATGCAAATATCGCCGGTTACGCGGTCGATTCGGGCTGTTCGGTGATAATCGTCGTCAATAAATGGGACGCCGTCGAGGAAAAAGAGACAAACACTATTTATGAATTTGAACGCACGCTGCGGATGGCGATGAAATTTCTCGATTGGGCGCCGATCGTTACTACCTCGGCTCTATCGGGGCAGCGTGTCGCCAAGATATTGCCACTTGTCAAACAGGCTAACGAAGCACGCAATGAACGTATCCAGACATCGCGGCTCAATCGCTTTTTTGAGGATTCGATCTCGCAGCCAAAGGGCGGCGGAACGCCTGCCCCGGTAAAAGGGGGCGTTTCACGGCTAAAAATCCAATTTTTGACACAGGCAGGGCTGCGTCCGCCGTTGTTTATTCTGTTTACCTCCGGCGGAAAAGCGGGCAGCAAAAGTGGCCTTCATTTTTCGTATCTTCGATATATCGAAAATCAACTGCGCGAGGAATTTGGCTTTTTTGCAACGCCGATCCGGCTGGTCGAAAGGCACAAGCAAAAGCCTAAAAGGTAATTAGGTCACGAAATTGTATTTTTCAAATACTGGAAAAATGCGCGGCCGTCGGATAAGATTATTTTAATCAAGTATGGAAAATTTCATATTAATGTTAAGGCTGGCTCTTGCGACGATTTTTGGACTCGCAGGCGTAGCAAAATTCCTCGATCTCAAAGGCTCGAAAAAGGCTTTTATTGAGTTTGGTGTGCCCGAGGTTTTAGCCCTGCCTGGCTCCATTGCTCTATCTGTTTTTGAGATCGTTATTGCCGTTTTGTTTTTGTTTACTGTAAGTTCATGGGTAGGCTCAATTGGGGCCACCTTCCTGTTATTATTATTTATCGGCCAATTGATTTACCAAATGGCAAAGGGAAATGCTCCCGATTGTCACTGTTTTGGACAACTTCACAGCGAGCCTGTTGGGAAGAAAAGTTTGGCACGTAATATAATTTTTGCGATACTGTCGCTATTTTTGGTCATCCAGGGACGCGAAAATCAGGGTTTGAGTTTGGCGGACCGCAGTTTAGATATTATGCAGCTTACATTTGGCATTGCCATCATTGGGTTTTTAGCGGCGACGATTTACTATCTACGTAAAATATCGGAGCAGCAAACTCAGATAATGCGGAGGGTCGAGTTGATGGAGCTTGTCGCCCGCGACGGCAACTCGGTCGAGCGCGATGACGTCGGGCTTCCGCATGAGGGGCTTCCGATAGGAGCTCTATTTCCTGCTTTTGAGTTGCGGGACGTCAATGGGACTAAGGTTTCGCTTGTTAATCTCAAAGTGGAAAAAACACCTGTCCTATTCTTTTTTGTTAGTCCGACTTGCACTCCGTGCAAGGCTCTCGTGCCGGAATTCGAACAGTGGCAGATGGATCTCGATGACAAGGTCAAATTGGTATTTGTGAGCAATGGAAAACGGCAAGCTAATTTTGAGAAATTTGGCGAGAATGCGTTTAAAAACCTGCTCCTCCAAAAAGACCGCGAGGTTGCCGAGCTTGTAAGGGCTAAGTGGACACCGACTGCCGTGCTGATGGATCGAAACGGACGGATTGCCAGCCATAACGCAGCGGGGGACACGGTGATTCGCGAACTAGTGGAAAAGATAAAAGCTGACGATCTCGATCAGGAATTTACATTTTTCACTAACGGCAATGGCGATTCGCAATCGGTCATGATCGGCAATGACCTTCCGGAATTTTCTTTGCAGGATATAAATGGCCAAGAGATCAATACGGACTATTTCCGGGGCAGGCAGACGCTGATCACTTTTTGGAGCATGACATGTCCGTATTGCGTGAATATGATGGACGATCTTCGCGAATGGGATAAAACCAAGAGACAAGACGAACCCAATCTGCTCGTTTTTTCCGACGGTGAAAAGACGCCGCATGAGGAACTCAAACTTCGGTCGCCGATAGTTTTGGACGCAGATTATAAGACAGCGGAAAAGCTTGGAATGTTTGGCACGCCCTCAGCCATTTTAGTCAACGAATATGGCAAAATAATCTCCGAAACCGCTACCGGGGCCTCCGATATTTGGTCACTGATCGGGAAAAAGAAATAGAGATCAGAACCGTGAGCGATAGCGACTGGGTTCCTGCGGAGCGATCCAAAGAACCCAGTCGCTATCGCTCCCGGTTCTGACATTTTTATGAAGCCAATCGATTGGACAATAACTGCGAGCGATGGCGAAGCTCGAACGGGGATACTCAAAACCAGGCGCTCAATTATAGAGACGCCTGTTTTTATGCCAGTCGGGACGCAGGGAGCGGTCAAAGGGATCCGATTTGAATGGCTTGAAGATGAACTCGACGCGCGGATCATCCTAGCCAACACATACCATCTTTTCCTGCGGCCCGGTATCGAGACGATCCGCGAATTTGGCGGTTTGCATCAGTTCACGTCTTGGAATCGCTCATTTCTCACTGATTCCGGCGGTTTTCAAGTGTTTTCGCTGACCGATCTTCGGAAATTGACGGAGGAAGGCGTCGAATTTCGCTCACATCTCGACGGCAGCAAACAATTCCTTTCGCCTGAAATATCAATGGAGGTACAGGCGGCCCTTGATTCCGAGATCGTGATGGTTTTTGACGAATGTCCGCCCGGCGATGCTGGAATTGAGGCAACGAGGACAAGCCTCGAATTGACAGCGCGCTGGGCCCAACGATCAAAAGACATGTTTGATGAACTACAGTCAGTAACACCTGCGGTAGCGGGTGGTTTAACGCGAGCAGTCGCGAACTCGATTGAGATTGTGAACGCTAAACTTCAACCGCCCACTACCGTAGTCGGTTCTGACTCGTTGAATGGATGCCAGGCACTTTTTGGCATCATACAGGGGGCCGGACATTTAGAGTTGAGAAAAGAAAGCCTCGACCGCACCGTAGAGATCGGCTTTGACGGTTATGCAATTGGCGGATTGAGCGTTGGCGAAAAAAAATCTGTGATGTATGAGGTTTTAGACTTTCTGGCGCCGCAAATGCCAAGCGACGCTCCGAGATATCTTATGGGTGTCGGGACGCCGGAGGATCTGATTGAGGCTGTGAATTGCGGCGTCGATATGTTTGACTGCGTTATTCCGACCCGTAACGGCCGCACGGGGAGCGCATTTACGTCTCACGGCAAACTCAATATTCGCAATGCGAAATTTGCTCTCGATCCCGAACCGCTCGACCCCGATTGTAGATGCTCGGTTTGCCGTCGATATTCGCGTGGCTATCTGCGGCATCTGTATCAGGCGGGCGAGATGAATGCGTCGATAATGATCTCACATCACAACGTGGCGTTTTTTATGGATACTATGCGTCGGTCGCGTGAAGCGATCCAAGCCGGGAGCTTTGCCGCGTTTAGAAAGGATTTTCTTGCGAAATTGAGGGAAAATGAAACAACAGAGATTTGATTAAAGAACGGCGACTGTATATCATTGGGTTTTTGTCTTTCGGGATATTTAACCATGAACGTACTCTTATTTCTCTTTGACGACGCCCCGGCGGCCGGCACCAGTTTGATTTGGACGATCGCTCCGTTTGCATTTATTTTTGGCATTTTCTATTTTCTCGTGATCTTGCCGCAAAAGCGTCAAAAACAACAGCTTGCCGATATGATCACGCAATTAAAAATAAATGACGAGGTCGTGACCAACGGCGGGATCATCGGACGTATCAAAGAGGTAAGGGAAACGAGCTTTATTATTCAGAGTGCTGAAAAATCGTTTCTCGAAGTTGGCAAGAGTGCCGTGGTAGGCAAAAAGCCGGAATAAAAGACGTTCGTAGTTGGTTGTTCGTCGTTAGTTGCAAAAGAACTGGCTACCAACAACGAACAACGAACCACTAACAAATAGAAATGAATAAGACCAGTTTATGGATTCGGACAGTTATTATCCTCGCGATCACGATCACGGGGATCTATCTCGTATTCGGTCCGCGCCGAACGCCAACCGCGAGTGATTTCACATGGCAGGGAATTAAGAATAATCTCGCGGCAAATATCAATCTCGGTCTCGATCTAAAAGGCGGCTCGCATCTTGTCATGCGGGTTAAGACGGAAGAATACCTTAAGAATCTCACTGTAAACAACGAGGTTGCTTCGCTTCAAGCCGCTAAAGAAGCTAAGGACGATGGTGGTGAGCCTCTTCCGGTTACGGACGCTTCTTATGTCGCCGAAAACGGAATCTATCAGTTTACGATAAATCTGACGGACGCGTCTAAAGCCGACGCAGTTGTAAGTGTGGTAAAGAAAAAGGTAGATGTCGTAAATTGGAACCAATCAACAAGCGGAAGTGCGATCATATGGTCGCTTCCGGCGCAGGCCCAGGCTAGATTGAAAGAACAGGCGACCGATCAGGCAATGAAGATCATTGACAGCCGTATTAATGCCTTTGGAGTCAAGGAGCCGAATTTGGGGCGACAGGGTGCAGCGGATTCGGGACAGATCTTGCTCCAAATGCCCGGTCTCGAAAATCCGGAACGCGTTAAAGAGCTTATCGGCAGGACATCACAGCTCCGACTGGTGAAAATAGTCAGCACGCCCAATCCAAATCTTCAAACTTATCCAACCAGAGAAGCGGCCTTGCAGTCGATGGGTGGAAAGGAAACCGATACAAAAAAAGTCTTCCCGTTTACGGAACGCGATGATGCGGCAACACCGGCGTCCAATAAAAACTCGCAGGATAAGAAGCCGTCGAAGTTTGTTGTGGTTGAATTCCCGGTAGTGGTTGATGGAACTGAATTGCGCGATGCCTCGGCTATTCAGGGAAAAGGCGGCGGAACTGACTATCAGATCTCATTTTCATTCAAGCCGACGGGGGCGCAAAAGTTCGGTGATTGGACCGGCAATAACATCGGCAATTACATGGGTGTCCTATTGGATACCGATGTGAAATCGATAGCCTATATTAAATCTCAGATCTTTGACTCGGGCGAGATCTCGGGCAAATTTAAGAAAGCGGATGCCGAAGATTTGGCCTTGACGCTTAAATCGGGTGCTCTGCCGGCGGATATTGAATATCTTGAAGAGCGGACCGTCGGGCCGAGCCTCGGCGCCGATTCGATCCGTTCAGGCGTCACCGCGTCAGTCGGCGGGTTGATCTTTGTGATCCTGTTTATGCTCGTTTACTACCGCGGCTCCGGTATCAACGCCGTTATCGCCTTGATGCTGAATATGGTCCTGACCATCGCGGCGCTCATTATGTTTGGCTCGACATTGACGCTGCCGGGTATTGCGGGTTTGATCCTTGGCATCGGTATGGCGGTTGACTCAAACGTGCTGATATTTGAGCGTATACGCGAGGAACTGCGGCTGGGATTTTCGGTTGCCGAATCGATCGGACTTGGATTTGACCGAGCTTTCGTTACGATCATCGACACGCATATCACGACGATCATCTCGTCGGTGATCCTTTACGTGACCGGGTCAGGGCCCATCAAGGGATTTGCCGTAACCCTGATCCTCGGATTGCTGATAAATTTGTTTACGGCTGTTTTTGTTTCGCGGACGATCTTTAATTGGGAATTGAGCCTGAAACCGAACAAGGTGAAACTAAGTATTTAATGAGTGCAGTGCGTTGAGTTGAGAGTGGAGAGCGAAAGCTCAATAAATTGCTCTCAACTCTCCACCCTCTACTCTCCACTTAAAAAAGATGTTTAATTTTTTTCAAAATATCCACATTGACTGGCTCGGAAAACGGAAAATATTTATTACGTTTTCGATCTGCATAATGCTCGCTGGACTTGTCTCGACGATCGGCCGCCAATACACACCGGGCGGAACTGATGCCTTCAATTTGGGTGTAGATTTTAAGGGCGGAACTGTCGTTGTCGCCAAATTTAAGGGCCAAAAACCGAGCGACGACGATATTAGAGCGGCGCTGCATAACGGCGGCGTGGCCGATCCGGTCATTCAGGCATCAACGGATAAGACTGACGAAGTTCTTATCAAGATTCCTTTGGTCGAGAAAATCTCTGATACGGCTCCGGGAACGCTTGCAGCGGACGATCCGGCAAATGCGGGAGCGTTAAAGGCTCAGGTTGAGCAGGGCCGCAATACCGTAAAAACAGCTCTTGACACATTTGGCAAGGAAGCTGAGGGCGACCAAACCCTCGATTCTTCTCCTGATGCTTTTTATAAGATAGTGGGTACCGATTCGGTCGGAGCTATTGCAGGGGCAAAGCTGAGAACCCAAGCCGTAACTGCCACGCTGTTTGGCCTCATCGGAATCTTATTTTTTATAGCGTTTCGTTATGACTGGACGTATGCTGCGGGAGCGGTTATTGCCGTTTTTCATGATGTTTTGATGGTCCTGGCTTTCTTTTCCGTATTTCAGTGGGAAATAAACCTAACGGTGATCGCCGCGATTCTGACAATCGTCGGATTCTCGGTCAACGATTCGATTGTTATCTTTGACCGTGTGCGCGAAAATCTGTCGATCAACCGCACGGATTCGCTCTTTAAGATCACAAACGACTCGATCAATCAGACACTTTCCAGAACGATCATTACGGCTGGTTTAGTTATATTGTCAGTTTTAGCTCTGGTTTTGTTTGGCGGCGAAGTTTTGAAAAGTTTTTCACTTGCATTGCTTGTCGGCGTGACACTGGGGACATATTCGACGATAGCCATAGCCAGCCCGATAGCCATTTGGTGGCAGAATAAGCTAGGCGAGGCAGTAATAAAGGACGTTTTGGCTCCGCAAACCGCCGGCCAAAAGCTAGCTTCTTCGTCCCGCCGGACCGTTACGCGACGACCGGTTACCCGGTAAAAATCGAATTTGCATATATAATATTTTTGAAAAAAAAAAGGAAAAACTTAGCAAAATAAATAGATTAATCTTGACTTTCGAAAATTAAACTTTTAGACTTCATTTCGTTGCTGGTCAATTAACTGTTTTTGCATTTGCTACGTTCCTTTCTTCTTGTGAAGAGGATGCGGTATTCGTAGATTTTTACTTGTTCGCTCTGGCTAAAGTTAGAGCAGTCTGCACTTGATGAAACGCAGCAAGTAAACAAATTGATAAAAATGGTCCCTGTTTGGTAGTTTGGAGGTGAAATGCGGCTACAACTAGGGTAATATATAAATCATCTAATGCTATTGTAAGGTTTCGTAACCCCTGACCTATCCTGGCACCGGAAAAAGGGAGGAATAAAAATGCTTGACCAATTAGTTGAATCGAAAAGTAATTTGGGTGAAAACAAAAGGCGCAGCAGCTTTCTGGTAGTAACGTCTATTATTGCGGTGACCGTAATGCTTACCTTTTGGACGGTAAGTTTGTTCGGAAAGGATTATAATATGGGTGGCGACGATCTGAGTCTTACCTCGCTCGTCGCTCCTGTACCAGTCGAGGACGAGCCGCCGCCGCCGCCTGAGAAAAAACAGGAGCAAAAGCAGCCGGACGTCGATGTTCGCAAGGATCTGATCCAAAACATTTTTCAGACACCAATCAAACCGCCCGACACCACGAGTACTACCAAAAATCAGGTTAAGGAAATGCGTCTTGACCGAATGACAAAACTTGGCGGAGAAGATTCTAACACAGGCGCACAAGTTGATAGCGGGCGTGTGGTCGATAACGGCACTACTAACGGTATTTCAACCACCACAGGAACAGATCCGAATGCAAGTGGAGGAGGAGATGCTCCGCCGCCGCCAAAGGCAACGCCAAAACCGCCGGCAAAGACCGTTTCCGGCGGTGTTTTAAACGGTAAAGCGACGAGCTTGCCAAAACCTGCTTATCCTGCGACGGCAAAGGCGGTTCACGCCAGCGGCTCGGTAAGCGTGCAGGTTCTGATTGATGAGAGCGGACACGTTGTTTCCGCAAGTGCGGTCAGCGGCCATCCGCTGCTGCAGCAGGCGGCCGTTGCTGCGGCACGTGGTGCCCGATTCAGTCCGACATTGCTTTCGGGACAGCCGGTAAAGGTATCGGGTGTCATAACTTATAATTTTGTTCCGTAAATTAACACGGACAGCAGGGAAACGGCAACGGAAAACCGTTTCCCGCTTTTACTTTGCAATTATTTAAATTCTTTTGATTTCTTTGGAGGAAAAACCATGACATTTTTAGGCAGCCTGATCGCTACGGATATTTCGGGACTTTTCTTGATGTTCGCAGGATCTTCGTTCAATCCTTACGATATCGCAAATAGTCTGACCATTCCGGGTTGGGGCGTTATCATCACGCTTATGGTCCAGTCGGTGTATATGATTGCCGTCGGCATCGAACGCATATTGACCTACAACAAGGCCAAGCAGCAATCGCGTCAATACGCGCCAAAAGTTGCTCAGGCCCTGAAAAACAGCAACATCGACGAGGCTATCAATATCAGCGACAAACACAAGGACTCGCATCTCGCGATGGTCGTCTCCAGCGGCCTGAAGGAATTTGCCGCCCACCAGGGCAATGCAGACATTTCGTCCGATGAGATGCAGGCATCCGAGCGTGCCCTCGAGCGGGCCATCGCCGTTAAGACCGCTGAATTGAAGCGCGGTCTTGGCGGACTCGCGACCGTCGGATCGACTGCTCCGTTCGTCGGCCTGTTTGGAACGGTTGTGGGTATTATCGGTGCGTTCCAGGCATTAAAGACCGATCAGAATGCCGGCATAAGTGTTGTCGGTGGTGCAATTTCAGAAGCATTGATTGCCACGGCTTTTGGTATATTGGTGGCGGTTCCGGCGGTGTGGCTGTTTAATTACTTCACAAACAAGGTCACCAACTTTGCTGTTGAAATGGAAAATTCGGCATCGGAGCTCGTCGATTATTTTATCAAACAGCGTGCCAAAAACTTGCGCGGGTAGTTTCTTGCAATTTGAGAATTACCTGACAGGAGATTTGCTATGAGTATGAAAATCGGTGGAACCGATGAATACAACTCGGAGATCAATGTTACGCCGATGGTGGACGTGATGCTGGTGCTTTTGATCATCTTTATGATCGTTACACCCTTGTTGCAAAAGGGCGTCTCGGTAAATCTGCCGAGAGATATGATCAGCCCCGAGCAGGACGAAGATATTGTAAAGGATACAGCGGTCGTGATCATCATCACGGACAAAGGTAGTTTTAATATCGGCACACAGGAGTTTCCTTTCGATGCCCTTGGTGAAAAGATCAAGAACAAGATGAAAGACATACAGCCCGATAAGCGTATCGTCTATATCAGGGCCGATGTTCAAGCTGACTATGGCATGGTCGTCAAGGCTATAGATATTATCCGCAAGCAGGATATCGACAGGATCGGGCTGGTCGCGGATAAGAAAAAAGGCACCGGCACCGACGCCCAAAAACAGTAATGCTTTGCGTTTTGATTTTTACCGACCTTGTGTTCGGAGGAAAGGAATAGGATATGGGAATGTCAACAGGCGCCACCTCAAGTGGGGCCACACCACACATTAACGTTACTCCGTTGATCGACGTGCTGCTCGTTCTATTGATCATCTTTATGCTCATCTCGCCGCTAAAACCAAGCCGCTTTGAGGCAAAGGTTCCGGCCGAGCCAAAAGATCAACAGCAGCAAAATGTCAAGCCTAATCCGCTCACGCTGGTTGTGGCTATCAATAAGGATTCCAAGGCGATAACGCTAAACAATGATCCGTTTGGCGACGTCAACGACACCGATAAATTAAAGAATAAACTCATCCAGATATTTAAGGAAAGAGAGAATAACGGAGTTTTTCGTGAAAACACCAATGAGGTCGAAAGGACTCTCTTTATTAAATCTCCGAAAAAAGTGAAGTATGGGGATGTTGTAAGAGTTATCGATGCCGTTAAGGAAGCCGGCGCGCAGCCGATTGGTTTGCAGATAGATGATTTAACAGATTAATTTTGCCAAAAGTGGCGATAGGGCCTGTTTTTTTTAGGTTCTTGCTCTTTAGGCGGTGAATGGAGTCAAATGATGAGATTCTCTCGTTTAGGGTTTATTGTTTTTATATCAATAACCGTTTTGATCGGGGCAAATTGCTCATACTATAATCGTGTTTTTGCCCGAAAGAACCTGGTGGACGGCTCTAAGGCATACAAAGACCGTAAATTTCAGGAAGCAGAGCGACTCTTTCGTGCCGCTGTAGCCCGTGATCCGAATGGTGAAACAAACGAAGGCCGGACGGCGCAGCTCTTTCTCGCGCGAACTCTGCATTCGCTTTACATTGGCAATCGAAGCGTATCTTTCACCGAGGGTGATTTCACGGGTGATGAAGGACAAGGGTTTTCTAAAAAGCTTTGGGCCAAGTCCGACCCGGTGTCGAAATGGTTGTTTGACCAATTATCCAACGAAACTAAACAAAAGTATGAGGAATATCTTCATCCCGAGAATATTCAAGCCCCGACTCCCGATCCGGCAACCAATGTAATTCCGCCTCCACCCGATCCGGTTAAAAGAAAAAACGACCTTTTAAAATCGCATCTCAACCAATTGGCCGGTGATCTAAACAAGCTGATCGGTGCCGGACAGTCTATATACGATCCGGCGAGATTTGCTCAGGTTAAGCAGTCTGACTTTACGAGCCAGTTCATGGCCCAACAGCCCGCTGGGGACAAGCTTACGCGCTTGAATCGACTTTTATTGGAGGACGCATATCCTAACGATATCCTCAGAAAGCCGAAAGCCGAGGACGCGATCACCGAGTATCAAAAGGCACTCACACAGAACCCGAACGACCAGAGCTCATATAAAGCGATCGCTAGTCTTTATGAAAATCTCGGACGCACCGATGACTGGCTAAAATGGGTAACCGACCGTGCTAATAATACGAGCATTCCGCCAGAGCAGCGGGCTGAGGCATTGACATCGCTCGCAGCGAAACAAAACACCTGTGCAAACGAGATCAGCGATACGGATGCCACCAAGAAGAAAACTACAAAAGACGGCAAACCAGCTTATCAATATGTGAAACCAGCCAACGGGGCGGATTTCGACAAGATGAAAGGCTGTACCGAAAAGGGCACAAGCCTGATCGATCAGGCACTGGCACTTGAGCCGGATAGTGTCAAAAATGCAAAAAACCTAAATATTAAATCCTTGTCGGATGATGATCTGCAAAAGAATCTGGACCTGCTAAAAGTGTTTGAATCGGCGCGTTCATATAAAGCAAGTCTCACATACGAAGCAGGCCATCTTGCGGAAATGGATAACAAAACGGCCGATCGCGATCGCTTAAAACAAGAAGGTGATGGCTATAAAGCCAAATTCCTTGAATTGAGTGATAAAGTCAAGCAAATGCAAGCCGAGATTGCTGCACGAACCACCGCTAAGGAAGAGGCGGCCACGGGGCAAAAAGCAAACAACGCTAACGCTAACGCTAACGCGAACAAAAAATAGAACGCGCTCTCGTTTTCAGGTAAGGTGATGCTCAATTAGAATAAATTGGGCATCGCCTTTTTCAATTACGAATAAAGAATTACGAATTGAAATTAAATACGCATTTTCGTAATTCATAATTCATAATTGGTAATTGAGTATGATCAGGATCGAGGACGTAATTGAACGAGTATCGGGGAATCGGCCGGGCGCCGATACTGATCTCATTCGCCGCGCATACCTCTTTTCTGCTCTGCATCATCGCGGCCAGACGCGTGCATCTGGCGAGCCGTATCTCGTCCATCCGCTTGAAGTAGCCGAGATTTTGGCGGAAATGCGGCTTGACGAGGTCAGCGTCTCCACCGGGCTTCTACACGACGTCGTCGAGGACACTCTCGTCGACATCGAGACCATTCGCTCGTATTTTGGCGACGAGATAACTCTCCTCGTCGATGGATTGACAAAAATTGCCCACATCAGCGACCTCTCAAGGGAAAAACAACAGGCCGAAAACGTCCGGAAGATGGTTTTGGCTATGATTACCGATGTCCGCGTCGTTTTGATCAAGCTGGCCGACCGGCTGCATAATATGCGGACGATGCAGTACCTGCCGCCGGAAAAGCGTGAGCGCATCTCACAGGAAACCCTGGACATCTATGCTCCGATCGCACATCGGCTGGGAATGGGCAAGATGCGAAGCGAGCTGGAGGATCTGGCGTTTAAAAATCTTTACACCGATGAGTATAAGAAATTGTCCAGAGATGTCGATGCCCGCCGGCCCGAGCTCGAAGCCGCTCTCGAAAAGATTACCGCAACCATTACTGAGAAATTGACCGAAAACGAAGTTCCCTTCGTAAAAATCGAGGGTCGCGTCAAACGCCTCTATTCGCTCTGGAAAAAGCTAAATAAGCAAAAAGTGGTAATCGAGCAGGTTTACGACCTGATTGCCGCCCGCGTGATCACCGAAAACGATAAAAAATACTGCTATCTTACAATGAGTGTCATCCATGACATCTGGACGCCGGTTCCCGAGCGTTTTAAGGACTGGATCGCTATCCCCAGAGACAATCTGTATCAATCGCTTCATACTTCAGTAATTGGTGACGGAGGGCAGCCATTCGAGGTCCAGATCCGAACCGAAGAGATGCACCAGATCGCGGAAGAAGGCGTGGCCGCTCACTGGAAATACAAGGAAAGCAAGCTCGGAGCCATGGCAGAGGACGAGAGCCTCGACGAATTGCGAAAAACGGTCGAAAAACTGCTGCTGCCGCTGGTTGAAGACACTCAGGCGAACGACGATTCCGCTGATTTTATCGAGACATTAAAACTCGATCTGTTTCCAAAGGACGTCTATGCCTTTACGCCGAGGGGCAAAGTCATTCAACTTCCACGAGGCTCGACGCCGATCGATTTTGCTTACGCGATCCATTCTGTTGTCGGCGACACATGTACCGGGGCTAAGATCAACAGCCGTATCGTCCAGCTTCGAACGGAACTCCAAAACGGAGACGTGGTGGAGATACTAACCACGCAGAATTCCAAACCATCGGGTGACTGGCTAAATCATACTGTCACTTCACGCGCCCGTAACCGCATACGACATTGGATATCACAAGAGCAGCGAACAGAATCGATCGAGATCGGACGAAAACTGCTTGAAAAAGAGGCCGAGCGGTATCGCGTTACTGCTAAAAAGTTTCTAAACAACGAGTCTGAGATGCGTCGGATAGCAAATGACTACGGGCTAAGCCGCCCGGATGATCTTTTTGCCTCGGTCGGTTATGGAAAGACACTGCCGCGCAATGTATTGGCGAAATTCCTCGGCGCAGAAAAATTTAGCGAGATTGATCCGGATAGCAAAAAGCAAACACGTCTAAAGACGGGCATGAAAGCCGTCCGCAAATTTATCGGCATGGGCGACGATGCGATTATCGTCAAAGGCGTCGATAACCTTTTGATAAATCGTGCGAGATGCTGTAATCCGCTTCGCGGCGAAGAGATCATTGGCTATATTTCACTTGAAAAAGGCATCGTCGTCCACAACAAACGCTGCAAAAATGTCTCACAATTGATGGTAAACAAAGAGCGTATTGTCGAGGTCGAATGGGCAAAGAGCGACAAAGATCAGATCCAATCGGTGCAGCTGTTGGTCACCACCGAGAATCGAACAGGCATGCTCGCCGGTATAACTAATGCCATCGCCGATATTAAAACCGGTATTCGTGACGCGAGGGCAAATGTGTCGAAGGAAGACATCGGGCGGATCGAGGTGACGATCGAAGTTTACGACAAGAAACACCTCGACAAGGTCATCACCGCTATAAAGCGCGTCCCGGGCGTCATTGCTGTTGAACGCGTAAATACATGAGGGCGGAAACGCAAGTGTAAACGAGCGTGCCGTCTGACGGGGAAGCACGCTCCTTAACAGTCGCGTTTCTGCCCTTTCCTTTTACCCGGCAATTTGTTAAAATTCGCCTTTTGCTTGAGGAATCATTTGTGCCTCTTAAAACATGGGAAAAGAG
Source organism: Pyrinomonadales bacterium (assembly GCA_038226395.1). Taxonomy (GTDB): domain Bacteria; phylum Acidobacteriota; class Blastocatellia; order Pyrinomonadales; family Pyrinomonadaceae; genus OLB17. The sequence goes on from JBBRQM010000021.1 coordinate 21,184, forward strand.
ATAGTTTCAACAAAAAATGCTCCAGGAGCGATCGGGCCTTACTCGCAGGCGATAAAGGCCGGCGGATTTGTGTACTGTTCCGGCCAGATCCCGATTGATCCGGCAACTGGTAATTTCGTCTCGAATAATGTCGGCGAACAGACTGAGCAGGTATTGAAAAATCTGAATGCGGTGCTCGATGCGGCGGGCAGTGGTCTGAATGAAGTTGTCAAGACAACGGTTTTTCTTGCTGATATGAATGATTTCGCCGAAATGAACGAGGTTTACGGGCGGTTTTTTAGCGAAAATAAGCCTGCACGGGCGACGGTTCAGGCGGCAAGGTTGCCAAGGGATGCGCGGGTCGAAATTGAGTGCGTGGCATTTGCGTCGTAAGAGAAAATGCCAAACACTTGAAAAATATAGTATTTGGCAACCAAAGCGGTTAGCTGTATCTCAAATAGAATTAAGCCACTTTGACAATCTTTCCCGACTTGATGCAACGGGTGCAAACCTTCAGGCGTCCATTGCCGCCACCGGCGAGTTGGACGCGGACAGGTTGAAGATTGGGGTTGAAACGCCGCCGCGTTTTGTTATTAGCGTGCGACACATTATTTCCGAATTGCGGGCCTTTCCCGCATATTTCACAGCGTTTTGCCATATTATTGCCTCCGAATATACTCGGGGTAAAAAAGAGTTTAATGAAAAACTCGAAACAAGATTTATAACAAATAGCTTGCCATTTAGTCAAGCAAGTGATTCAGATTCATTAGTTGAAAAGGAGTAAGAGCAAACGTGCAAATTAAGTTAAAAGGTTTTCTAGCGACAGCGGCATTAACCGCGTCGTCTTTATTTTTCAGCGCATGCGGCGGCCCGGTGGCAAATACTGCCCCCGGAACAATAGATCCGAACGAAACGGCCGCCAAGGTCAACGGAAAGATCATCACCATGCAGGAGGTTGACCGCGCGGTCAAACAGCAGGCTCAGGGGCGCGAGACCAAGATGTCGCCGCTCGAGCTGGCCGGCGCACGGCTTCAGGTACTGGATACGCTGATCCAACAGGAAGTGATGTTTCAAAAGGCTGAGAAAGAAGGTGCCGTTCCGTCCGACGAGGATATTACGGCCGAGATAAACAAGCAAAAGACCCAGAGCGGAAAATCGGCCGACCAGATCGATAAGGATATGAAAGATCAGGGAATGACCGAGGCAACGCTCCGCGATCAGGTCAAAAAGATCCTTGCGACGCAGAAACTCGTCGAGAAAGTAACCGGTAAGATCGAGCCGCCCAAAGACAGCGAGATAGAGGCTTTTTACAACGGCAACAAGGAAGCGTTTGTTAAAAAGCGCGGTGTTAAACTCGCGGGAATAGTAATAGATCCGTCTAATAGCGGCGAGGGTGACACCACGATCGACGAACAAACGGCTGTCCTTAAAGCAAACGAGATCGCCGGCAAGATCAAAGCTGGCCAGGATTTTGCATCCTTGGCCCGAGAGTACAGCGAGGATCAGAGTAAACTTCAGGGCGGGGATCTGGGGTATCTTTCTGAAAGCGATTTAAGGCAGGCCTTCTCGGACCAAACCGCTGCAGGCTTAATGAGCCCTCAAATTCAGATAGGCGGTGTTGTGACTGCGAGATCACAGGGCAAACTTTTTATTCTCAAACTTCAGGATCGGAGCGACAAGGACGAGGCACTCACGCTGGAGAGCCCAGGCGTTCGCCAGCAAGTGATCGAGCAACTCGGCAACAGCCGCAAACAACTGCTCGCAGCTTCATATCAGGCAATGGCGATGAACGAGGCAAAGATAGAAAACTTTTTGGCGAAAAAGGTCGTTGATAATCCGAACGAGCTGAGCGGCGCCCGGCCCGCCGGATCGTCGACACCCGCGAATACCGTTGCGAATTCGAACATCAGCACCCCGGCCAATTCGAACACAAACGCGAATACAAAACCGGCAGCAAATGCTCCGGCGAACACGAAGCAAACGGCTCCGCCGGCCAAACCGGCTGCAAAGCCAGCGGCAAATACACCGGCGAAACCGGCTAATAAATAGTAAACCCGGTACGCGTGTTAAACAGATCAAGGTGAAAGGCAAAGTACTTTTTTGCCTTTTGCCTTTTTCCTTTTACTTCAAGCAGTTTTTTATGTTATTCAGGCTTTCAGACGTTTGGAAATCCTACGGCGGCACCGAGATACTCAAGGGTGTGTCGTTCCAGATAAATCCGTCTGAAAAAGTCGGCCTTGTCGGGCGTAACGGTGCGGGCAAGACGACGGTTTTTCGCCTCGTCACCGGTCAGGAAGCACCGGATGACGGCGAAGTCATCAGGATGAACGGCCTACGTCTAGGCCTACTCGACCAGCACGTCGATTTTACCGAGGGCGAAACCGTTCACACTGCCGCTCTATCCGCATTCAAAGAAATTCACGACATCGAGGCCGAGATGCGGCGGCTCGAAAAAACAATGGAGACGGATCATTCCGAACCTGTTCTTCATAGATACGCTGATCTGCAAGCAGCATTCGAGCACGCCGACGGTTTCTCATATGCGGCCAAAGCCGAATCGGTGCTGCTCGGAATTGGTTTTCCCCCCGAAATGTGGGCGGACGATGTGCGGACTCTTTCCGGCGGACAAAAGAATCGTCTCGGAATGGTCAGGCTGCTTTTATCGTCCGCTGATGTTTTACTTCTCGACGAGCCGACCAATCACCTTGACGTTGACGCCGTCGAATGGCTCGAAGAATTTCTTAAGACCTACGAAAAAACCTACGTCGTCATCAGCCATGACCGCTATTTTCTCGACCGCACAACAAACCGCGTGATCGAGATGGATCGCGGACTCGCCGTTACCTACAAGGGCAATTACTCGAAATATCTGGAGGAACGCGAGCTTCGACGCGAACAGCAGATCCGCGAATACGAGAACCAGCAGGCGCACATAAACAAAACGCAGGAATTTATTCGCAAAAATCTTGAGGGACAAAAGACCAAGCAGGCTAAATCCCGCCGCACTTTGCTCGCTAAAATGGAGCGGATCGAGGCTGTTACCAGTGAAAAGTCCGGCGGTAATTTTGGCCTCCGCCAGGTCGAACGCACCGGCAACAATGTCCTGACCTCCGAGGACCTGACCATTGGTTACGATAAAAAGATATTGGCGAGTAAGCTAAATTTTTCGCTCCATCGCGGTGACGGTCTCGGCATTATCGGCGGCAACGGAACTGGCAAGACGACGTTGGTGAAAACGATCCTCGGCAATATCCGCGAACTGGGCGGCAAGATACATCGGGGAACAAAGGTCAATATCGGGTATTATTCACAGAATCTCGAAGGTCTCGAACCGAGAAACGAGGTTATCCAAGAACTTCGCCGCGTCGCTCCAACCGCCGATAACGGCACGCTGCGCGGCTTTCTCGCCAAGTTCCTCTTTATGGGCGAAGACGTGTTCAAACCCGTCTCGGCACTGTCCGGCGGCGAAAAGGGCAGGCTCGCGCTCGCCAAGCTGATCTATTCGCAAAAAAATGTGCTTGTGCTCGACGAGCCAACTAATCACCTCGACATCCCTTCGCGCGAATCCCTTGAAAACGCGCTTGAAGAATACGACGGCACCATCATTGCCGTCAGCCACGACCGCTTTTTCCTCGATAAGATCGCCAATCAAATGCTTTCGTTCGAAAACGACGGCACCGTCCTCAGTTTTGACGGAAACTACACCGAATTTCACGATTGGAAAGTAGAGACCGACGCCGGAACGCAGAGACGACGCGACTCAGTGACAGGAACGACGAGCGGGTCAGAACCGGGAACGATAGTGACCGGGGCCTCCACCCCCGACGACCAGAAAACAAAAACCAATAACCTCTCAAAAAACCAAATAGCGCAGCTAGAAAAAAGAATCAAACAGATCGAGGCCGAGATCCCAACCCTCGAAGCTGAAGCTGCAAGCCTGACCGCTGACATGACCGACCCAAAAGTCTCCTCAGATTACGGTCGCCTAGCCGAGATCACAAAAAAACTCGGCGAAACGGAGAAACAGATCAAATATCTCTACGCCGAATGGGAAGACGCTGCTAGAAAGCTGGTCTAAACCCCGTCAATTAGGTTAACTCGACCAGAATAGTCGGACGTCGATTTATAAGGGAAAGAAGTTTGAGTGTAGCTCCAGACGGTTTGCCCAGACCCTGTTCCCAGGATTGAATTGTTTTAACCGAGACATTTAAATGCCGTGCAAAAACCGCCTGTGAGAAATGTAACTTTTCTCGCAATGTGACGATATCATTGCTATCGAGAGCAGTCGGAGGTTGTGGCAATACCGTCGTTCGCAGGTCGCTTCGTTTCCCAGTCGCATGTCCCAGAGCTTGATTAGCGGACGCCATCAGCCGGTCAAATTTATTCGTTTCCATTTTTTCAGCGCTCCTTTTCTCCATACGCCCGTTTTATAGCCTTTACGACATCCCCAAGTGCGGCGGCTTGTTTTGGCGTAAGATCACTCTTATCTTTCTTGCTGTATATGGCCAGCAGGTAAAATCGTTCACAATTTTCAAGGAAGACATAAATGAAGCGAAAACCCCCACTTTTACCGCTCCCGCGTTTCGGGGCTCCGATACGGCCTTTCCTCGCTCCGCTCGTACCTTTGATGACATCTCCAAGCAAAGGGTTCAGGAGAAGGGCATTTTGTATGGCAAAAAGCGTTTCGTCTCCGGCAATATCTAATAGATCCTCGGTGAAGATCAACGTCTCGGTAAATGCGAATAGCTTCTGCTCTCCCATTAAAGAAATATACTAGTGGATAGGATATATGTCAAGAAAATATGAAATTATGCTGCGATTCCAACTTTTGGACTAGAATTTCTGAGGCGGACGACAATTTGAAATATCCAAGCAACAGGTATCGCTAATACGCCTCCGAGATAGGCTGAATTATGCATATATCCGGCACAAAGGAACCGTCGCACATGGATCACATTCACAGGAACGTACCAATCCGAATAGTCACCGATATTAAGCGAACTCGTTTGCATAAATCCATAAACCAAACCGCATAGCCCAAACGCCAACGTAAAAAGAACCGCCACGATCATAGCTTGGAACGAAACAATAAACATCCGGCGGTATCCGGGTTGGATGAAGCCTACAATACCCGCAAGGATGCCGATAGGAAATCCCATCCACCACGAGGCATAGAAACCGACCATTGAAGCCCGAATTCTTTCTGGAACCCGAGCATCTAAGAGACCAAACTGTTCAAACTTAAACGTCGAAAAATACTCAGAGGATACCGTATAGCTAATCTGATTATGGACTGCGCCGTAAAGGCCTGCAACAATGAGGCAGAAAACGATCATTGAGAGATAGACGATGATTTTCCTCATTGCCTAAATCTACGACTCGATTCGATAATTTGGCGCCTCTTTTGTGATGATCACGTCGTGGACATGCGATTCGCGTAAACCGGCGGATGTGATGCGGACGAATCTGGCATTTGACTGCAATTCACTTATACTTTTACAGCCTGTGTAGCCCATTCCCGAACGCAGGCCGCCGACCAATTGGGTGACCATCTCGGCGACGGTGCCTTTGTAGGCGACGCGGCCCTCGATGCCCTCGGGTATGTATTTGGCGTCGGACAACGTACCTTCCTGACTGTAGCGGTCGCTCGATCCCGAACGCATCGCGCCGATCGAACCCATGCCGCGATAGGTTTTGAAGTTGCGTCCCTGAAAGAGAATGACTTCGCCGGGGGCCTCTTCCGTTCCGGCAAAGAGCGAGCCGATCATCACGCTGTCGGCACCGGCCGCGATGGCTTTGGCGACATCGCCTGAGAATTTGACACCGCCATCGGCGATGACCGGAACACCGGAACCTTTTGCGGCCTGGACGCACTCAACGATGGCCGTGATCTGCGGCACGCCCGCTCCCGTGACAACGCGTGTCGTGCAGATCGAACCCGGCCCGATACCGATCTTTACGGCATCGACACCGGCCTTTATTAATGCATTCGTGGCCTCCGCCGTTGCCACATTTCCGGCGACAAGCTCGATCCCGGGGAATTGAGCCTTTATCTTTTTGACCGCATTTAATACTCGCGAGCTATGTCCGTGGGCGGTATCTACAACAATTGCATCGACACGCGCATCGACCAAAGCGGCCGCGCGTTCGAGAAAATCACCAGTCGCTCCGATGGCGGCGGCACAACGCAAGCGGCCAAGTTCGTCCTTTGCCGCGATAGGGAAGTTGATAGCCTTTTGAATATCCTTGACCGTGATTAGCCCTTTGAGATGGCCATTTTCGTCAACGACGAGGAGCTTTTCGATACGGTGCTTTTGCAGCTTGACCTTAGCCTCGTCAAGCGTCGTCCCGACCGGCACGGTTACTAACGGCTGCGGCGTCATGATCTCGGAAACCGGGATATCGAACCGCGTTTCAAAACGCAGGTCACGATTGGTGATAATGCCGACTAGTAGGCCCTTTTCATCGACGACCGGCACGCCGCTGATCTTAAAGCGGCTCATTATCGCGAGCGCGTCCGAGACGAGCTTATGCTGGTGGATCGTCACCGGATCGACGATCATCCCCGATTCGCTCCGTTTTACCTTATCGACCTCTTCGGCCTGCTGCTCGATGTTGAAGTTCTTATGTATTACGCCGATTCCGCCCTGTTGAGCGAGAGCTATGGCAAGCGCGGCCTCGGTCACGGTGTCCATCGCGGACGAGCAAAGCGGTATATTCAGATCAATATTGCGTGAGAATCGGGTGCGTGTATCTGCCTCAGCGGGGAGTATTTCAGAGTAGGCCGGAATGAGCATTACGTCGTCAAAGGTGAGGCCCTCGTTTATTTCGATGATTTCCATATCTAATAATAAAACAAAAATGTCCGCAAATCACTTGCGGACATCGAGATGTTCATTTTGATCGGCCAGGGGCATTTTATTGCGGCTTATTGCCGGCCGGCTTTGTCGGTGCGGGTTTCGGCGTTACCGAAGGCTTGACCGCCGGCGTCGGCTTTGGCGCGGTATTGGCCGGTGTGCTCGGCTTGGCCGCAGGTGTTGGTTTGGTTGCCGCCGGCGTGCTGATGGTAGGCTGTCCAATGGTGTTCGCATTCGCATCGGAAGCAGAAGACTGAGGCATGATCGAGCCGCTCGACCAGATCTGCGCGAGGTTATCTTTTGAGATAGTGAATACAATTCTTTCACGATCCTTAGGATCGAGCGGGACTTGCGGAAGGACGATTGTCTTGCCATTGATCGTCAGTTGGACCGCGTTGGCGTTCCACCGGATATAGTTAAGCGTCAAGCTCTCTTTCGGATCAAAGGTAACGGATGAGCCAGCGGCGACGCTATTGGGTTTGGCCGGTTCGCCATCAACTGTGGCTATCAATTTGACCGGCTGTGTCAATGCCTTAAATTCAACCTTTAACGTTGCCATGTCAGGAGTCGAACCGTTGGTTCCGCTGGTATTGGCATTTGCTGTCGTTGCAGAATTCACATTGGAGTTAGCACCTTGCTTATTAGCGACCGTAAGCTCCGACGCCTGACGCAAATACCTGACGCCAAATAAAACTCCTGCCGTCATCAATGCGAGAATCACCACTGCAACAATTATCGTCGGGATCATCGAGGATCCTGACCGGTCATCGGTCAAAACTTCGGGTTGGTAATGTTTTAGGTGATCTTCCTCGGCAGATTCCGTTTGGGCGAGGATTTGCGAATAGCTTATCAGTGCCTCTTGCTCATCAAGGCCGACATACTTCGCATAGGATTTAATAAAGCCTTTATTAAAAATGCCGCCGGGCAACAGCCGATAATCGTCATTGTCTATCGATTCGAGATAAAGCGATGAGATACGCGTCTGTTCAGCGACCTCGCTTAGAGTGATACCGCGTTCTTCGCGGGCTTGCCGCAATTTTTCGCCCAGTGTCAATGACATTTAATTATTAAATATTTACTGCCGACATCCGAAATAAAAAACGACGAAGCTCTTAACGTTGAAATATATCGTTCATTCACGGCGAATGTCAATTGATTCACACTTGATTATTGCCATTTGCCGCGCTAGGTTTTGGGAATATGCCAAACTTATATTACTATCAATACAGCAATCCAAAAAGCGAGGAATAATTAATGAGTTTAGAGGCGCTAGGAATGATCGAGACCAAAGGCTTTGTCTCTGCAGTAGAGGCCGCCGATGCTATGGTAAAGGCTGCAAACGTGCAGCTTATCGGCAAAGAATATATCGGTGCAGGTTATGTCACGATATTTGTGCGCGGTGACGTCGGAGCCGTTAAGGCTGCGACCGATGCCGGAGCCGCCGCCGCCCGGCGGGTCGGTGAGCTGATCAGCGTTCACGTCATTCCGCGCCCGCATGGCGAGGTTGAGCGGGTTCTGCCAAAAGGCGGCAAGGTCGGATACAGTCCCGATGAAAAAGCTCTTCAGGGTGGCGGCAAACAGCTTGGCGCTGGCAGCGCAAGCTCATCGGCAACCGGCTCACTACAAGGAAATAAGACGAAAACTAAAGCCTAAAAACTAATTACGAATTTCAAATTACGAATGACAGATGGAATTTAGGAAAGTCTGAATTCCGTTTAGTTTGCAGTTCGTAATTGTTAATTGGGATTGGCTCGGCAATATGGGTGATAAGGATCTAGTTTCTCAGCAAGAAGCTCGCGATGCGGTGGATGCCGCTCACCTCGCCTTTCAATCGGTCTCAAAATTCGATCAGGAAAAAATAGACTCGATTTGCGAGGTAATGGCTCAGGCCGCATTGCAGGATGCCGCGCGTCTTGGCCAAATGGCCCACGAAGAAACGGGCTTTGGCAAGGCTGAGGACAAGAGGGAAAAAAACCGCTTCGCCGCCGAAGACGTTTGGAACTATTTTCGCGACCTCAAGACGGTCGGGGTTGTGTCTGACACTGAGGCTATTGTCGAAATAGCCAGCCCACGCGGGGTGATCGCGGCTATTATCCCGTCTACAAATCCCACTTCCACGGCTATTTTTAAAATTATTATCGCCATCAAGTCGTGCAATACGATCGTGCTGTCACCGCATCCGTCAGCCACGCGTTGTATAGCCGAAACGACCAGAGTGATGCGAGACGCCGGGATCAAGGCCGGGCTGCCCGGCGATGCGGTAATTTGTCTGACAAACTCAACTATCGAGGGCACCGAAAGCCTGATGAAACACCGCAAGACGGCGGTGATACTGGCGACCGGCGGGACGGGGCTTGTTCGCGCGGCATATTCTTCGGGTAAGCCCGCGTTTGGCGTCGGGCCTGGCAACGTGCCGGTCTTTATTGAGCGTTCTGCAAATGTTGAAAAGGCAGTGGCGGACATTCTCACAAGCACTTGTTTTGATAATGGCACGATCTGCGCCTCGGAACAGTCGGTGGTTGTCGATGCACCAATTGCCGTTCAGGTCAGGGAGCAATTCAAAGCGCAAGGTGGTCACTTTCTAAGCGAAACGGAAGCTGAGGCGGCTGCAAAGGTTCTGTTGACGCCGCAGAGGACTTTGAATGCGGGCATTGTCGGGAAATCGGCGGCATACATAGCGGATTTGGCAGGAATCTCGATTCCGAGCGGGACGCGATGTCTCCTTGCCGATTGTGCGGGCGTCGGGCGTGATTTTCCTTGGTCAATCGAGAAGCTGTCGCCAACATTGGCATTCTTTGTCGCAGACGGAATTGATGCGGGTGCAAACCGTTGTCAGGAGATACTCCAATTTGGCGGAATGGGACACACGGCCGGCATGCATACGCAGGATCGCGTGGCGGCGATCCGTTATGGTGAACAAATGCCGGCGGCGCGAGTAATTATTAATTCGCCAACGACACATGGAGCGATTGGGTTCTCGACCGATCTGCCGCCGTCAATGACGCTCGGATGTGGCTCGTGGGGCGGTAATGTCACGTCGGATAATATCTCGCCGATCCATCTGATGGATATTAAACGCGTCGCATTTGAAACAAAGCCGGTTAATAAGCAGTCGGCGGTTGGCAGTCGGCAGTCTGTTGAAAAAAACGGACAATCGGCCCAGTCATTTCCCATTCAACGACGTGCAAATCGCGAAGAGATTGCTGCGATTGTTGATAGTTTCCTAAGCAAAAAAATGGCTGAGGCACCGGAGTCGGAGCCTGCAAAAGTGGAGACCGTTGCTCCGGTAACGACTATAATACATGAGATCACGCCCGAAAATGCGGTTCAAAAGCCGGTGCCGATAGCTACCGTCGATTTTGTTAGCGAAGACGATGTTCGTCTGGCAATCAGTAAAGGCGAGAAGATCTATATTTCAAAGAAAACCATACTTACGCCGTCTGCTCGCGATCTCGGCGAGGAGAAAGAGGTCTTTGCGACCATCGGATAGATGAAAAAAGCGATGGTCGAAAAAGCTGTCTGTAAGAGTTGCGGAGCCGATGTACGCGAAGGTACGCAGTTTTGTTACAACTGTGGAAAAAGCGTTGCCGAAGACAAAGCCGCAGATGCTGTCGATCCGGAAAAAACGAGTGGCGACTTGGTCGATGAAGAAATCGCCAAACAATTCAGGATAGACGAGGAACCTTCGGCGGATAAGCTGGCTGTCGCCGCCGCGAAACGCAAAAAGTCGCGTGCCGGACTTAGAAAACCCTCCGAGATGGTTTGGGAACCGGCCGACAGTAGATCCTCAGTGCTTTTCTTTATTGTTACTATTATAATAACCATGATCGCTGCTGCTGTTGTATTTCTCGCGGTTTACTTAAAATGAAACTTAGTTAATTGGAGATAAGATTGCTGGCGGGTGGAAGGTGTATATATGGAAGCACTTGGAATGGTTGAATGTTTTGGCTTGGTTGCCATGATCGAGGCAGCTGACGCCATGGTCAAGGCCGCAAATGTCAGGCTTGTCGGGTATGAAAAGATCGACGCCGGGCTGGTGACGGCTATCGTGCGCGGCGAGGTCGGCGCCGTCAAAGCGGCGGTTGATGCCGGTGCCGCTGCTGCCCGCCGGATTGGCACTGTCACTGCCATCCATATTATCCCGAGCCCTCATGAAGAGGTCGATCAGGGCATCCCCGTCCTCGAAACCGGCGAGACCACTCGTAAAAAAATATCGGGTTCCATGCCCGATGCTTGATCCTCATTTGAACTACCTATTGACTTTCTGCCCAGCAAAAAAAGATGCGAACAACTCGCAGCCCTCTGCACAATATAGTCGGGCCCTTTTTGATGTCGTTTGCGCCAGTCGAAAGGTGGGCGAGCTACACGATCATTAACGCTTGTCACCCTATTTCACGGCGATGACTGCTCGAAAATAAGTTGGCGGCACCGGATGTAGTTCGCTATGAACGAAACCTACGTCGCGCAGAATCTCCTCATACTGTGAGAAGGTGTAAGCATCACCGCCCGGAGTCGTAGCCAGCATCATCAAGCTGAACTGAGCAGGAACGGGTGGCGAGATTCGGTCCTCGTCGGGGATGAACTCGAGGATTGCAGCACGTCCGCCGGGTTTGAGTGACGCATAGACCTTTGCAAGCAGTTTTTGACACGCTGCGGCATCGAAGTGGTGCAGGAAATTAGTGAGCAGAACGAGATCGTAGTCGGTGCCATAGTCAACGGCAAAAGCGCTTCCCGGAATGATATGGTAGCGGTCTGTCACACCCGCAGAAAGCGCATTTTCCTCCGCCACGGTAAGGACGCCCTCCCAATCCACGGCGAATACGTTCGCATTACGGTTTTGCTTCGCCACGGCGATACCGTATAGGCCATGACCGGCGGCGATATCCAGGACTTTCCACTTCTCTTCTGACCCGCCTGCTAGTAGGTTTGCCAGAGATTCCGCGGGGAGCGCCATTAATGGCGCCATAGCTCTGGCAAACTTGATCCAGACCGGATGATCGGGAGCTACGACCCCCTCATCATCACTCATAATCGTTCCGCCATTTCTAACCACGGCTGTCAGATCCCGGAAGGCGTCGGTCTGTGTCGGTGCGAGCAAGAATTCAAGTGCCGCTCCGACATAACCGGGGGAGCGCTTGTTCAGAAAGATTGCCGAGTCCTGCGTCAAGGCGAAACGATTCCCGGTCTTGGTGAGAAACCCGATCACTGTCAGGTAATCACAAAGGATGCGCGTGCCTCGTTCCGAAGCGTTACATCGCTGAGCGAGCGCGTCAGCCGTATCCGCTCCTTCACCTATGGCGGTGAACACATCGAGTTCGACTGCCGCCTTCAGCGCGGCCGTCCGGTGAAAGGCATGGGCGGTCTCGAAAAACGTGTCCAGCGACACTTGCGGCGTTTCAGTTGTATTAGTCATAAGTCTCCTTTCGCCAAAGAATAAGTTAAAGAATACTCCACCCGCAATCTTGTCGAACGATTTGTTGGATTGGGTCGTTGAAGAACTTTTTAACCCTTATTGATTATGGCCCTAATATATTCCAATAAAGCGTCTGTGGTTTGGTACAACCGGCTGTTCTTCATTTCATCGGACTTGATGGGTCCAGAGACTTTAATCAACGATCTTCTTCCGTGCAATCTGACTTCGACTCTCAGATCATAATATCTATAAGGAACATTGCCCGTCGGATATTTCAATGACCCTGACCTCAATAGGTTGTTCTCTTTTATCAGCCGTTTCAATTTAACTATCTCTTGAGCAGTTAGTGTGTGCTCTTTACGGACTGGTGGTTCGCCCACACTGGCTCTAAATCCGCTATACGTCTCTTCATATACGATCTTATTCCCCTTGAGCGTGATTATCTTTTTAATCGAATTACTATCTCTACTATGCTCGCTTTCAATTAAAGTAATTGAGAGGTAGAGATCGTTAGCTTTGCTAGCAGATGCAGTCGAAAAAAAGATCAATAAACTCAACACGATAACGCTTTTCATTTTTAAATTTCTACCTTTCATTAAAAGACTAGCAATTCAAAGTAAGAGTTGACCGAGAGAGGCGATTAACACCAATGTCATTGATAATACACCAAAATCGGGTATTATCAACGACATTAGTTTTCTAAGGGCTTTAGCCCGTGATGGTAGTGCCGACTCTTTCGGTCCAAGGAGTTATGAGAGGCAGTCAGGGGTTACATCGACATGTGCGAGCTTGGGTCGGACCAATCGGATTGGCCTGTCGAGCCGCCGGGGGCACGGACCTGGATCGTGTAGTTTGTGCCAGGCGTTAAGCCATCGAATGTGACGTGCTGCGAATCGCCGGTAAAGACGCTCGGCATCCAGTCGCCGCCGTCAGGTTTTGCGCGTCCCTCGTACATGCTCGTGTTTTTCACCGGAGTAACGCTTGCGACAAGTTGGCCGCTGGTTCCGTTTTTGATGACGAGACTTTGTGGTGGTCAAGCGGATTCTGCGCGCGATTGGTGCTCATTGTCAGAAACCCGGAGCTTAGCAAAACAGCCATATCGTCATTGCAGTTGATCTGGACATAGGCCGCATCTTTTCGCAGCATTCCGAGCAGCGACCCGCGCGAGTTGTTTTTGAGCGCAGTGTCCGGCGGGCCGCCAACTTTGGCTGCAGCGATCTTAGCGGTAAAATCGTCCCTCGCCGTTTGCAGATTAGCAAGCGTAACAGGTGGTGTCGGATATGCGGCGTTTCCCGTAAGCCCGTTGATGACGGTCACAGAAAAGTTGTCAAGTTCCGTGTCTGGGAGCGTCAGCGAGTCCGCCATGACCCAGGCAGCGCCGAGCACGGCGAGATTAAGGGCGTTCTCGGCCCAGTTCATATGGCTGGAGGGATCGGCGAGGAGCATCGGAGCGTGCACCAGCAGGGCGAAGGACGCTAACATGGCGGTCAGTAGGATAGCTGCGAGTCGGGCCTGCACGCCAGTCAGGATCGCAACACCCGCTGCGATGAAGCAAACCCCGGTTGCATAACCCCAGAACTCTTGCGTAGGCGGTAGCCATTTGGGGACCAGTGGGGCGGTGAGGTACATATAGACAAAATGCGCTCCGCCAAATAACAGCGAACAAATTCCGAACGCTAGTTGGCCTAGGCGCGTGAGCCGTGCGGCCAGGCCCGCATTGATTTTGGCATTTCCGGCGTAAACGATCAGGGCGCCGGCCGCGATCGCGAGCTGCTCGGCGGCGGCGCTGTAGGCGCCGAACTCGGCGTAATGGGCAAGCACCACGCTGCCGTTCATCAGGATGACGACGATGAGCGCGTAGTAGGCGGCGAGGGTAGCGGCGCCCCAGGCTGCGATCCGACGCCACTCGACGGCCGCGCCCGCGACAAGCATGAACGCAGCGGCGGCATAGGCCAATATCGTGCGGTCGGGAAAGTCCTTCGGCACCGGCTGCCCCGGGTCGAAGTCTCCCCACGCGAGGCATACGATGGCTAACGCCATCACGCCCAAGCCGTAAACCCGCCAGCCGAAAGCCATCGTTCCTTTTTCCGCGGTCATGACTTTTCCACCTTCAATCACGGATAAACTTCCGCATTACATCAAGATTGTCGCCGTAAAAGAGTTTGTTCAGGGTTACGCATGGGGTTGCATACACACGATAGCATTATAGGGTTTTTATTCGCAATCTGCGGTCGGGGCGGAAAACGGCTTATACTGCCCGTCCGAACAAAGCTCCGACTCCGGCTGTCAGGGCCATTGCGAGCGCGCCCCAAACAGTTACGCGAACGGCGGCAGTGAGCATGGAGGCGCCGCCGACTCGAGCTGCGACTATCCCCAGGACAGCAAGAAAGAAAAGCGAACAAACTGAAACACTCCACATTAGCACTGTTAAGGGGAATAAGAGGACAATCGACAGCGGCAACGCGGCTCCGACCGCAAAACTGACGGCGGACGCGATCGCGGCCTGGATAGGACGTGCCTTTGACGTATGGGAAAATCCCAGTTCATCGCGGGCGTGTGCTCCGAGAGCATCATGCTCCATCAACTGTTTTGCCACTTCGTCGGCCAATGTGGTTTCGATCCCGCGAGCAACATATATTGACGCCAATTCCGCATGTTCTGCGTCAGGATCAGCAGCTAAATGCTTACGTTCGAGTTCGAGATCCGCCTTTTCGGTATCGGACTGCGAACTCACGGAAACATATTCGCCCGCAGCCATAGATAATGAACCGGCAACGAGACCGGCGATACCCGTAATTAAAATACTTTTTGAGCCAGCACCCGCCGCCACCACGCCCAATACAAGACTAGCGGTCGAAACAATACCATCGTTCGCGCCCAAAACCGCGGCCCGAAGCCATCCGACACGATGTGCTTTATGCTCTTCACCAGGCTGCATAACATTAATTCTATTTTAGCAATGTTTTTCGATAATCCCCGTGTGTGAAGCAAGGAAAAGGCCTCGCAATGTACGAAGCCTAGTTGACACGAATAATAGAAAGCTTATGGATTTTTGGTAACAGGTGTTGGTTTTGGCGTTTCTTTGGTCGATACGCCTCCATCGGCGGTTCGCCCGGAGCGGGTGACAGCGATACGTTTTTGATTGTTAGGGCCGTCGCTGACCGATACTTTAATTGCCCGGTATGTGCCGTCACGGCGTTCGTTAGATGGTATGTAGCCGATTGAGTACTGCGTGCGAAGCTCCGAAGAGATTTCCCGTGCGAGTTGTGGCAGTGCATTCGCATTTGCAGGGAAATATGCCTTTCCGCCGGTCTCGTTTGCCATCCGCTCAAGAAACGCTTTTGCCTTGCCCTGCGGGCTTTTTCCAATAAAACCGCCCTCTTTGCTCAGATCATCAATAAGTCCGATCACGTATATCTGAACCTCGGATTCCTTAAGAAGGTCAAAAAGCTGCTTTTCGTTGTAAAAACTGTCGCGATCCTCGCCGTCGGACACGAGTATCAAAGCCCGGCGTTTGTGGTCATCCACCTTTTGGGTCTTTTCGTATGCATCAACGCTCTGAACGGCCAGATAAACAGCATCGATGATCGCAGTTTGCCCGCCCTCAATAAAGAGGTTGTCAAGCGAATCGATCAAATCGGTTTTACTTGAGGTAAAGGTCTGTTCGACGCTGATCTTGTCCCGGCCGACAAACCTTATAATCTCGGATTCATCAGGCTGACGATTAGTGTTGATCATTATCTTTCCGGCTTCGATCACTTTGTCCAATTGTTGTCGCATCGAACCGGAATTGTCGACCACTATTGCATAATTTGTCGGAACCTCGGATGTCGAGAAAAAATCTATCTTTTGAATTGAGCCGTCCTCGTATATCTTGAATTCGTTCTCGGGAATGTTGTTGATCGAGCGGTTATTACGATCAACTACACGGACAGTCAAATTGACAAGCTCGGTGTCGATTTTTATTATCTCGTCATCCGGTGTAGGTTTTGGCGTAGGCGTCCCAAGCGGCAACGGCGTCGGTGAGGGGGTCGCCGTAAATCGAATATCAGCGATCCGGGCATTTACCTTACCACTGTAAAATGCAACCGAAACGAGAGATGTAAGGAACAAAGCAACTGAGAAAATAAGAAAGGTTCGTTTCATTTTTTCAAATCATGGATCATTTATAGCTTGGATTGGGCGTTGCGTAGTAACCGTCACGCCCGCGAACGGTTAGACGCGGCAAACCGCGTGGCGGGTTGACCTTAACTTTGATCTTACGCCATTTTCCATCCGGTTGAAAGTCTTTTGGCGTATAACCGATCGAATATTGGTGGCGTAGCTCCAGGGCGATACGCTCAAATATCTCATCCATTTCAACATCCGACTGAGGATAAAATGCCTTTCCGCCAGTAACCGAGGTGATCTCATCCAGAAAAGCCTGTCCCTGCATTCCGAGCGGGCTGCCGGCGTCGCCGTGATCCATAATACCGACGGCATAGGTCACGACGTCGGATTCTTTCATCAAACGGCGAACCTCGCTAAAATTATAGCGCGAAGAGTTGTCCTGACCGTCACTTATTATCAGCATGGCGCGTTTTTGATGGCTGCCGCGGGTGACGCGTTCAATACCCAAATAAACCGCATCATAGAGAGCGGTTTGGCTCTTTGGTTGTATCAATGTAAGTTTTTGAAGCACGGCATCGCCGTCACGCGAACGGTCTAGCAACAGTTGGGCACGGCTGTTGAAAGCGATAAGAAAATACTCGTCTGAGGGATGATTAGTCAGTATAAACCTGGAAAGGGCGGTACGGGCTTTATTTATTTTCTCGCCCGACATGGAGCCCGAAACATCAAAAAGTATTCCGATCGAAACTGGTGCGTCGCTGTCGCCAAAAAAAGTAATATCCTGATCTTTGTTGTTGTCAGTAATTCCAAATGCCTCTCTGGACAGGCCAGACACGTATCGGCCATAGGGATCAGTAACGGTCAGGGTAAGTGTTACGAGATCTGTTTTGATTTTTACCGGAGCATCCGGGTCTTCGATGGGTGATGGGGTTGGCTGCTGCGCAGAGCAATTTATAGCAATGGTTAGACACGCCACAATATACAGAACAAGACAATTAAACCTGCCGACCGGCAACTGACGCAAAATTGGTAAAAATGTCATATGATCCCCATGTATAATCTGCATTCTATGGAATGAACAAAGAACGTGCAAGATAGACGTTGGATGTATGCCGTGAGTAGTTGGTTGTTTTATCCGACAAATGTTTCCGGCCGTGTGGATGCAACAATTTATCGCCGTTTGCGTGATATAATTCGGGCTAGTCAGGCTTGTTGTAACTATATTTGCGCATTGATCAAATATGACCGAATTCATTTGCCGATTGGGCACTCCGTCAGGTGAGATTGTGACACGAATCGTCGAAGCGGCGGGTGCCGGCGAGGCGCGCACTCGGCTTGAGAGCGAGGGCTTTCGTGTATTTGCCGTCTCATCTTCTGAAAGTGGACTTTCGGCGGTGCTGCCGATGGGTCGCGGCTCGAAAGGCAAGGTAAAACAGGCTGATTTTCTCTTGTTTAACCAACAGTTATCGGCTCTTTTGCGGGCCGGGATTCCTGTTTTGCAGGCGATTGGGCTGCTGAGGGCACGCTCTTCGTCGGCAAATCTGCGTCTAGTGCTTGAGGATGTCGAGGAAAAAATAAAAAACGGCGTCCCGCTGTCAGAAGCCTTTGAATCGCAGGGAATTTTTCCGCGTATCTACACGGCATCGATACTGGCCGGTGAGCAAAGCGGAGCGCTCGACGATGTTCTGGCCCGTTTTGTCACTTATCTCAAGCGAAGTGTCGGAGTATCGCGTAAATTGCGTGGAGCACTGGCCTACCCAGCCTTTCTGTTGGTCGCGGCGACCATGATGGTTGCGTTTCTTTCGCTTTATATTGTCCCGCGAATGTCCGATCTTTTTAAGAGTCTTAGCGCGAACAGGACGCTTCCGATGGTGACAATTGTGGTTTTGTCGATCTCAAACGGCATCGCGAATAATGCTCTTTGGCTGCTGCCTTTGCTGGTATTGATTGGATTGGCGATTTATGTCTGGCTTAGGACGACAAATGGACGATTGACGCTGCACAAATTTCTTCTGCGAATACCGGTGGCTGGCAAGCTCATTCGCAATATGGCTACAGCGCAACTTTCTCGCTCGCTTTCGACACTTTTGTCGGGCGGCATTACGGTGCCCGATTCGTGGGACATCTCGTCGCAGGCGATCAATAATCTTGAATTGAGGCGGCGGAGCCAGGGCGTTTTGCCGATGATCCGCGAGGGCCGCGGTTTTACCGAGGCTCTGGAAAAAGCTAATTGGGTGCCCGAACTTGGCCTCGATATGATAGGGATCGGCGAGCGTTCGGGCAGTTTGCGGGAGATGCTTGATGAGGTGGCGACGTTTTATGACGCCGAGGCCGAGGTGAGATTGGATCAATTGACGACGCTTCTCGAACCAATGATACTTCTGTTTATGGCGGGAGTCGTCGTGACGATTTTGCTGGCGATCTATCTCCCGATTATCCAGATGATCTCGGCCGGGCCGGTTGGCGGACGTAGATAAATAAAAAAATGAGTGAACAAATCCAGATCGAAACTCTAAATATCTCCTCGCCAAAGATAGAGATCACCGATTTTCTTGACAAAGAGCCGCCCGAGGTCACCAGTGCCAAACAATTGGCAAAACGTTACCGCCTGCCATTTATCGATCTGCTGCCTCCGGAACAGCCTTCGCCGGTCGATCATAATGAATTAGCAAAACTGCCGGTCGATCTGATGCTCCGCAATCAGTTCGTGCCACTGCGACGCGACGGCAACAATCTACATGCGGCGATGGCTGACCCAACAAATCTTGAAAGGCTGGATGAGCTTGAAAACGTGCTCAATGTCCGTATCGTGCCCTATGTCGCGACCGCCGGTGCTATCGACGTCGTGCTCAGAAAAGGCGATTCGACCCAGCGTGTGCTTGCCGAAGCCGCGTCCGGGTTCAAGATATCGATATTAAAAGAGACCGACCAGGGCGACGAGGTTTTGGATCTCGACCGTCTCGCATCCGACACGGATATGTCGCCGATCATCAAACTCGTCGATACGATCCTATACAATGCGATGGAATCGAGGGCTTCGGATATTCATATTGAAACCCGTGAACGTGACGTGCAGGTCAAATTCCGCATAGACGGAGCGCTTTACGCCAAGGTCGATCCGATCGACATTTCGTATCACCAGACGCTGATCTCGCGTATCAAGGTCATGTCCGAGCTCGACATCGCCGAGCGTCGAATCCCTCAGGACGGACGTTTTCGCGTGCGTTACAAGGGGCGAACGGTCGATTTTCGTGTTTCGATAATGCCGACAATCTACGGCGAGGACGCCGTTATTCGTATCCTCGACAAAGAGCAGATAAACGAAAGTTTCAAAAATCTCGACCTCGATGTCGTTGGGTTTGACCCTGAGGATGTGTCCAGATTTAGGCTGTATATCAAAGAACCGTACGGCATGGTGCTCGTCACGGGGCCGACCGGTTCGGGTAAAACGACGACACTCTATGCCGCTCTAAACGAGATACGCAACGAAGAAGACAAGATCATTACCATCGAAGACCCGGTCGAATATCAGCTTCACGGCATCGTGCAGATACCTGTAAACGAGAAAAAAGGCCTCACCTTTGCCCGCGGCCTGCGTTCGATCCTGCGTCACGATCCTGACAAGATAATGGTCGGGGAAATTCGTGACGAAGAGACGGCTCAGATCGCCATCCAGTCGGCGCTGACCGGCCACCTTGTTTTTACGACGGTTCACGCCAATAACGTCATCGACGTGATCGGCCGTTTTCTAAATATGGGCGTAGAGCCATATAATTTCGTGTCGTCTCTTAATTGCGTGCTTGCCCAGCGGCTCGTTAGACTTCTTTGTCCGACATGCAAACGGCCTTATACACCAACGGTTGAGGAACTAAACGAATCGGGGATGCGCACCGAAGATATAACCGCGGATCAGGTATTTTTCCGCAGCGTCGGCTGCGACGCCTGTAACCACACCGGATATCGGGGCCGAACCGCGATTCACGAGTTGTTGGACATGTCGGATACCATCCGCGAAATGATAATCGAACGCCGGCCTGGCTCGGAAATTCGACGCCAGGCCGAAAAAGAAGGTCTTTCGTCGCTTCGTGAATCTGCGGTGAAGAAGGTGTTTTTGGGTATGACAACCTTGCATGAGATCAACCGGGTGACTTTTGTTGAGGAAATAAGATAGTAGTTTTGATTTATAAAATTAAAGGGATTGTCATAGTTAGCGGTAGTATTTTTTCGACCGATTAGCCCTACTCGCTAAAAAAGAAAGAGTGCCTAAAAGCACCAACAGCAAAACAATGCCGCCCCAGCAAGCCCCGAAGCCAATTAAGGCTGCATACACGACGCTAAGACTACAAGCGATCCAGTAATAAACAAAGACGCACAGCCCGAAAACCATACCAAGCATTATGCAAAACCGAGCGCGTCTATATGAATTCTCTCGGTTTGGGACACCGCTTTCTATTTCGGGTCGGCTATCAGAACGGCCCTGAGTATAAGACTTTTTGAATTCGTCTTTATAGCTACTCATAATCAATAATCAAACAACTCACCATTGTATTCCTGTCCCATAGCCCGTGCAAATAGTTGCTTGAACTTGCGCCAGTTTGAGGAAGATTTCATTAAGAATGTGCAGTTTGAAATATATTCTTGTAACTCTAAGTTGCCAACATCTTCTGTTAAAAACTGGTGGTGACGCCATTTCCGATAACCGTGTTTCGTCATAGGATTCAAATCCTCAAGTTTAGTCAGAATCGGTGTAGGAAATCGCGCATAAATGAGTTCTTTTGTCCATTTTCCCACAACGCCGGGCCGCTTATGAAACCCCGCAGGATTAAATTCCCAGTTGTTCAGTCGAAAGATTTCTCGGTAAAAATTGTCGGGAAACTTCTTCGCCCAAACTTTAGCCTTTTCATCATCAATGTAGCGATCAAGTAGTCTATTTAGAGCAAACCGATCTCTAACATATTGATAATTCGTTGCTTCGTCGATCACAGCAACCACGCCGAGTTTTGCGAACGCAAAAACAATAATTTCAGACTGCGTTACTAAATCATTTTGGCTTTGATGTATAACTCCGGCTCGGTCGGCTTTCATATACATCTGACAAATATCAATGAGATCGGTGGCCTCAAAAGATTGAGCGATGCCAGCCCGTCCCGCAATTTTCATTGGCATTACGGTTTCGCTCAACAATTTTTCTTTGAATTTATCAGGCAAGTATGGCTGTAAATTTACAGCTTTTAGATACCGTTCAAAACCACCTTTTTTATTACCTGTCAACAAGCCGACAATTTCTCTTTGCCAAAAAACCCGAATGGGATTTTCTGATTCAGGATAGAGAACGGCACACGGAATCCATTTATCGCCAATTTTAACTTGACC
>JBBRQM010000022.1:0-42432 GCA_038226395.1 Pyrinomonadales bacterium
AGGCACGGCTATCGCGGCGGTCGTTTGGATAATGTTTGCGATCGCGATAGTGAGCGGCGGGGCGCATTATCCCGGTTTTGATTTTAAAGACGGGGCTTTGCTGTATTTACTCAATGTTTTTGCCCGGTTTGGCAATGGCCTCGGAGCGGTGGTGAGCTATATTATGGCCGGAACGCCCTCGCCGCAGGTCGCGGCGCTCGCCACGTTTGAATACGGCGGGCGTTTTCTCGAGGTGGCCGGGCTGATCAATTATCTGGCGGCAATCGACGCCGTCGATATCGCCCTCGGGAGGAAAAAATGATCCATTTTATATATCTGGTTGGATTCGCATTTTTTGTCTCGGTGGCCTTTGGCGCGTTTTCCTCCGGGACAAGACGCGAGCGTCTGATTTACGGAGCGAAAACCTTTGCGCAGTTTGTCCTCGTCAGCCTCGTCCTCGCGTGGATTCTATACTTCGTTCCATGGTAATTTGATGTCATTGATCGAGACCGAGAGCCTGGTTCTAAAGACCTACAATTTGGCGGATGCGGACAAGATCGTTGTCTTTTTGACGCACGATCACGGAGTTGTGCGTGGCGTTGCGAAAGGGGCGAAGCGGCTAAAGAGCAAGTTTGGCAGTGGGTTGGAACCATTTTCGATCGTGCAGGTCACGTATTTTCAGAAGGATGCGGTCGAATTGGTCTCGATTCAGCGGGCTGATCTGGTGAGATCATATTTTTCTGCGGCGAGCGACCCGGAATTTTTGCAAAAATTCTCGTATTTGAGCGATCTATTGGTTACGTTTTCGCCGCCTCACGATCCGAATGAGACGCTCTATCGCATGGCTCGTTCGTGCCTCGAAACAGCCGCGGCGGATACGGCAAACCTTTTGGCTGTAGGCGTTTACTTTGAATTATGGATGCTCCGCCTCGCCGGGTATCTGCCCGATTGGAGCAAATGCGACGAGTGCGGACGTGTATTTGACGAGACCGAAGAGACGTCGGTCAGAGCTAATTTTCATCTGATGTGCTCGAATTGCCGGCGGTCATCTGGCAGGGAAATGGACGGAGCGAATCGGGCGATTGCTGCCTCGGCACGGCGGCTGTCGCCGGATAAATTTGCAGAATTTACGAATGGAAAGAGCGATAAACTTAAGGATATCTCGATCCTGCTCAAGCGAATGATCTCGCAATCGATCGGCCGGGAGATCGGCGGCGAAACGTCGCTCGCTATCCATTAGGTAATTTTCACCGCAGAGACACGGAGACGCAGGTAAGAAATTTAACAGGATGCACAGGATAAACAGGATTTTTATATCTGATACGAGTTCCTTCTTTCTGTATCATGTCCATCCTGTATATCCTGTTTGAATAATCGCTGCGGCTCTGTGGTTTAATATTGACGAAAATATGACGCGTGTAAGCTGGCTCATTTCAAAATATCTGGTTAAGGCCGTGGTGCCTTACTTTGCGTTTGCGTGGCTGCTGTTGAGCGTCATTCTCTTTCTACAGCAGGCGAGCCGGTTCTCGGACATTTTTTTTAACGTAAACATTCCGGCAAAACTCGTCTGGCAATTGACCATCGCCCTGATCCCTAATGTTATTGCGTTTACCTGTCCGATGGCGATGCTCGTCGGGGTGGTTATCGGCCTGTCAAAGATGCAGGGCGACAGCGAACTGGTGGTCATTCGCGCGTCTGGCGTCGGCAATTTGCAGATCACCGCGCCGATTGCGGTGCTTGGCATTTTATGCTCGGTATTCGCTTTTATGGTGAATCTGAAAGGCGTGCCGTTTGCCGCCAGCCTGGTCCGCAAGGTCGCGCTCGAAACTGCCTTGCAAAAGCTCGAATCGCCGATCGAGCCGGGTATTTTTAACACAGAGATCGGCGGTTTTACGATCTATGTCCGCGCCGGAGACGCGGATAACGGACGTTGGAACGACATTTTTATCTACACTGACAGCGCAAAGACCGGCGTTGTGCGTCTGATAACGTCAAAATCGGGGCGGATCGACGCTTCGGGTGACCAGTCGGAGCTGGTTTTGGAAAACGCGACATCCTCAATGATCCCCTATGAACCGGGGAAGGGTAAATATATTACCGAGAATATAGGCGAACTGCGTTTCTCGATCCAGACGCGTCGGGCTGAGCTGATCCAAAAGTTAAACAGTTCGAGCGGGCGTTTGGAGGAACTCGGTCTCGCCGAACTCTCGGATTATGCGACGACAACCGATGGCACAGACCGCATCGAGGCACAGCTTTTGTGGCAGCGAAGGATCATCCTATCTTTCTCGCCGCTTATATTTTGCCTGCTCGGATCGGCGATGATTCTGCGGTTTAACCGCGGCGGTCGCGGGTTTGGAACGCTGCTCGCTCTTTCGGCATTGATTGGTTATTTTGTGCTGGCATTCTTAGGCGAACAGCTTGCTCGTGTCGGTCAGATCGGCGTCGCCGTGGCCGGCCTGATACCGCTTGTGGGCAGCCTGTTGGCTATCCTATGGCTCAACTATTCCGGGCGCATCGAATTTGGGAGGGGCTTGTTTGAACGGATCAAAAGCACAATGTCTGGGTTTCGCCCTTCTGCCAAACGAATGCAGACCCGCAATATATTGGCGGATCTGACGACCGGACTTCGCGATCTCGATCTTGTGCTTGATCTGGCCGGATATTTCCTGCTTACGCTTACATTTTTGGCGTCGATCTTTGTCATTTTTACAGCGTTTGAACTGTGGAAATTTGCGGGCACGATCAACGGCGGGTTTATGATGCTGGTCAGGTATCTGTTTTATCTGCTTCCATTTGTCTATCTGCAAATCGCCCCGTCGGCTGCTATGATCGCTATCCTGGCAACATACGTTATAAAATCTCGACGAAACGAGATCGTGACCTGGACATCCGCCGGGCAGAGCATTTATCGCCTGTTGATCCCGTGTTTTGTGCTGACGATCATGCTCGGGGTCGTGGATTGGCAGGTACAGGAGCGGATTTTACCAAAAGCAAATCAAACACAGGACGCATTTCGATCTCTGATAATGAATCGGGGCGTGTCGTCCTCCCAGCCCGGTAAATACTGGGTCTCGAGCGGGAGCCGCATCTATTCATTCATGCCCGCGTCTGATAACGAGAAGGGAAAGGTTGGATCGACAAATGAGGACGGGGCATCGATGGCGGGCGTGCCACCGTCCAGAAACGCGTCTGATAACGCGCATCGAATAGACGTCCCCGTCGCTACTTTCTTCATCCCTCATACTTCATCCTTCATCCTTTCTGTTCTTGCGTCTGATAACGAAAAGCCTACTGCTCCTTGTCCGCCGGGATGCGTAATGGATATCAACGTGTATGAATTCACCGAAGGGAAGCCCGGATTGCAAATCCTGTACCGTGCAAAAAGCGGTTCGTGGCAGCATGGAAAAGTCGTCCTTTATGGCGATACAGAGCGGGACGACCTGCGGGAAGGGAAGATCGAGACCTCGACGCTTAACGGGGCGGAGATCCCGGAGGAAATTGACCCATTTGGCAGCATCCGCAAAAAACCAAGCCATTTGAATTCGTTTGAGATCAAGCAGCAGATAGCGACCAGCGACTCGGATACCGAGCGCCGGAGTTTTGGCGTTGCGCTTGAGAAAAAATATGCCTCGATCCTTTTGCCGCTGGTGATCGCTCTTTTTACAGCCCCATTTGCATTAAGCCTAAGCCGGAAAGGAAAGGCCGAAACGGTTGGTTATGCGGTCGGTCTGTGGCTGCTGTTTGCCGGCGTAAGCGGCGTTTTTGAGCAATTCGGCCTCTCCGGGTCGCTGACACCGGTGTTTGCCGTCTGGTCGCCGCTCGTCCTCTTCGCGATGCTCGGTGTTTATTTGCTGTCGAAGGTCAGGACCTGATCCCCTCCAATACTTGACGCAAAGCTCGAAACGGACGAAGATTATGCCGAACTAGCAAAACTAGTGGAGGACGAAAGCCATGAAGATAATTTATACACTGATCACGATTTTGATTTGGGGACTGGCAGTTAGCGGTCAGGAAAGAGATCCTGAATTTATCGGCGATGCCTATTTGTTAAAATCTGACGGCACATCCGTTTCATTAGACAAGGAGATCGGCGATTTTACGTCGGGTATTTCATGGTCGCATAATTCATTTAATGCTCTTTCACTTGAAATTGCCGGAGGTAAAGCTCAAAGCAGATTCGCCCGGGATGTGCCATTACAGTTAGTTGTTCGTGCCGCTGATAATAATTCTGATCCCCTCACGATCATTGGCATGTATAAATTCAAATCAAAGACGAAATCACGGTCAGTTGTGCTTAGTAAAGATAATTCAGGCACATTTATGAAAAGCCGTACAAATTCTAAGGACATGATTCGTTTTAGTGGGAAAAAATATGCGAAATCTTCCTATATTATAGCCCTCAAAGACTTGGGTTCTGGTGAATATGGGTTAGTTGTGTCGAATCCAAATAATCGGGATGAGAAAAGAGTCGTGGTATCGTGTTTTGCAATTGATTAAATCTACATCTCAAACCATAAACCAAAAGGCGTCCCGTGGATGCCTTTTTTCATGCAGCGATGGGCAGCTCCTCGACATGGCCTCTCCAATATACTAGTTTTCCTCAGCGACCTGATATTGTTCGAGATGGCCGTCGGGCATTTCGTATGTCCAGGCAGTGAGGCTTTTTGAGGCAAATTTTACGTTATAGACACGCAATATCATGCCGCCCCGCAGTTGCCGGTTGACCTGATCAAATCCCTGGATAGCTCCTAGCGGGGCGAGGCTGGCGGCGAAATCTTTTATTGCCTGATCGCTAAAATAGCTGTTTGCGTTGTCAGTAAAGAGCGTTCGGTCGATGGTCCCGTTTTGCAGACCCTCGAATATTTTGCGAGACTGTTCGGTCTTTTGCGGCGTCGCCGGATCGTCGGTCTTTAACAAGAGCGGGGCGATTGAGTTGGCGATGGTTCCGGCGGCCGAGGCGGCGTCCTGATTTGTGAGCACGACGACAGCTATGCGATCATCCGGGAAAATTATATTTTGAGCGGTAAAACCTGAAACTTCGCCACCGTGCGAGAGTGACCGGTGGCCCGACTGCATCCGCACATCAACGCCGAGTCCGTAATGCGAGCCGACGCCGCTTTTTAGCAGCATCTCGGTCCCAAACTCGCGGTATGACGCCGGTTTCATCAGCTTTTGATCCATGATGGAGATGTCCCATTTTGCGAGATCTTCGGCGGGCATTCCAAGCTCGCCGGCGGCAAACAGCCAGCCGGGACCTTCTTTCGGAGCCTTGCGCAGCGGCCCGAGAGCGTAACGCAGATAGCCGGTCGGGTCGGTCTCGCCCAATCTTTTTTGATCGACGTCGGCCACGCTTTTCATACCCAATGGCGTAAAAACCTTTTGCTGTAAAAAATCGAGCAGCTTCATCCCGCTCGCTTTTTCGACGATGACGCCGGCGATGACGTAGTTTGTATTGCTGTATTGCCATTTTGTGCCAGGTTCGAAATCCAAAGGTTTTTTCGCCCATATGTCGATTATTTGATTTGCAGTCACTGGCTTGAGCATCATCGGCATGACGTAATCCTGCGGCCAGTAATCCTGATAGCCGGATGTGTGCGAGAGAAGTTGGCGGATGGTGACCTCGCCAGACCGGGTCAGATCGGGCAGGAATTTTGACACCTTGTCATCGAGCGAGAGCTTGCCCTGTTCCTGCAAAAGCAGTATCGCGGTCGCCGTAAATTGCTTGCTGATCGATCCGATGCTGTAACGCATATCGGAGCGGGCAGCCATTTTTGGGTCGATCTTTGCATCGCCGTAGGCTTTTAAATAGACAATCTGGCTGTTTTTGACGACGGCAACAGACGCGCTCGGAACACCCGATCCAGCCAATGCATCAGCGGCGATCTTGTCAATTTGCGTTTGAGTGTCGGTCGGGAGCTGTGTCTGGGCATAAAGCGAGGTTGCGGCAAGCGCCAAAATAACAAAAAGGGACAAGCGATTTAGTGATATGCGGAATCGGGACATAGATTTCTCCTGTTAAATAAAGTGATCGAATATCTGCAATTTGATAAATATATCACCAGAAGCTCTTCTTTGTGAATTCCTAAATTTAAGTCAGCCGTTCAGGATTGCCTTTGAAACAAGAAACGTCTATTCTACGTATCAATAATTCGTTTACGAAACTTGGAGAATAAATTATGCAGATCCGTTTTCGCGTGTGTGTATTTACGCTCGTAGTCCTTTTGGCCATGTCCGCTGCGGCCAGTGCCCAGACGCAGACGCTGTTTCGCTCACCGGCGATTAGCAAAACAGAGATCGTTTTTTCGTATGCCGGCGATCTGTGGATTGTCTCTCGAAATGGTGGCGACGCCAGGCGTTTGACGACCGGAATCGGCGTCGAGACAAATCCGTATTTTTCGCCGAATGGGAATTGGATAGCATTTACCGGCGAATATGACGGGAACACCGATGTTTACGTGATCCCGTCGACGGGCGGGGTGCCAAAGCGGCTGACCTATCACCCTTCGCCAGACATAGTTTCGGGCTGGACGCCGGATGGCAAGCGTGTTTTGTTTTCCTCGACCCGCAACAGCAGCACAAATTATTCGCGGCTTTTTACCGTCGCGGTCGAGGGCGGCGGATTGCCTGAGGAAGTTCCTCTGCCGATGGCAAATCGCGGCTGGCTCTCGCCGGACGGCCAATATATCGCGTACGAGCCGCTATCGCAATGGCAGGGCGATTGGAAACATTATCACGGCGGGCAGACTCAGCCCATCTGGATAGCTAAACTAGCGGATTCGACCATCGAAAAAGTGCCGCGTCAAAATTCAAACGACAAATGCCCGATGTGGGTCGGCGACAAAGTCTATTTTCTGTCCGACCGTAATGGCGAGATAGTTTCGCTCTTCTCGTATGACACAAAATCAAAGAATGTCGAGCAGGTAACCGATAATAAAGGACTCGATATTAAATATGCTTCGGCTGGCGGCGGAGCGATCGTTTATGAACAATTCGGCGCGATCTATACGCTTGACCTTGGAGCGAGAAATCCTAAGAAAGTAGAAATTCGCGTCGCCGGAGATTTTCCGGGGGTCCGGCCGCATTTTGAAAAAGTCGGAAGCAGGATCGTAAATGCCACGATCTCGCCGACCGGCGTCCGGGCCGTTTTTGAGGCTCGCGGCGAAATTATCTCCGCACCGGCCGACAAGGGCGACGCCCGCAACCTCACAAACACCACAAACGTGATGGAACGCGATCCGGCATGGTCGCCTGACGGGAAGTGGATCGCCTATTTCTCAGACGAATCGGGCGAATATATGCTCCATTTGCGTGATCAGACGGGCATGGGCGAGGTGAAAAAGATCGCGCTGGGCGGATCTCCGGGGTTTTATTCAAATCCGGTTTGGTCGCCCGACAGCAAAAAAATCGCCTATAACGACAATCATGTAAACCTCTGGTATGTCGATGTCGAAAAAGGAGCAAACACAAAGGTCGATACAAATCCTTACGGGACGCTCGATGATGTTCTGGAACCGTCATGGTCGCCGGACAGCCGCTGGATCACATATGTAAAGCAACTGGATAACCGTCTGCGCGCCGTTTATTTGTATTCATTGGAAAAAAGTCAGGCGAATCAGGTAACCGACGGCCTTGGCGACGCCCGCTACATCGTTTTTGATAAAAGCGGGAAATATATCTTTTTTACGGCAAGCACAAACATCGGGCCGACGATAAGTTTTGCCGATCTGTCGGGCATCGATCATCAAACTTCGCGGAGCGTCTATGCGATCGTATTAAGAAACGATATTCCATCTCCTCTCGCACCGGAAAGCGACGAAGAAAAGATAGCGGCGGAGAAAAAGGACGAAACACCGCCGGGCACAACACCGACGCCGGCGATGCCATCGGGCATACCGACGCCAGCGCCCGCCGGGACTCCAGTCGATAAACCAGCCGAAACGCCGACGCCGACACCAAAACCGCAGCCGAAGAAAGAGGCCGAACTAACGCGGATCGACCTCGACGGAATCGACCAGCGTGTGATCTCGATTACGCAAATTCCGACACGCAATTACAACGCTATATACGCCGGCAAGGCGGGGACGCTTTATGTAACCGAGATCCCGCAGGCTCAGCAGCCGGGACAGTTTGGCTTGACGCTGCATAAATTCGACCTCGAAAAACGCAAATTCGAAGAAGCTAAGTCCGGCATCAATAATTTCCGCGTCTCAGAAAACGGCGAGAAAATGCTTTTTCAACAGGGCCCGGTTTGGAATCTGGTCTCGACCACAATTCCGACGCCGCCTGGACAGGGGATAGTGAAAACCGCCGATATGGAGGTCTATGTCGATCCACGGGCCGAGTGGAAACAGATGTTTAACGAGATCTGGCGCGGCGAGCGTGATTTTTTCTATGACCCAAATACACACGGACTGGACATAGAAAAAGCAAAAAAACTCTACGAGCCTTACCTCGCGGTTGTCGCCAATCGTGACGATCTGAATTATCTATTTCGCGAGATGCTCAATCAGATCACCGTCGGGCATACGTTTATACGCGGCGGCGACCAGCCGCGGCCTAACTTTGTTTCGGGTGGTTTGCTCGGAGCGGATTATAAGATCGAGAACGGCCGCTATCGCTTTGCCCGCGTCTATAATGGCGAAAACTGGAATCCGCAGCTTCGGGCTCCGCTGACCGTTCCGGGTGTAAAAGTTAAAGCTGGAGATTATCTTTTGGCTGTAAATGGCAGGGAAATCAAGGCTTCTGACAATGTCGATCAATTTTTTGAAAGCACGGCCGGCAAACAGGTAATGATCAAAGTCGGCCCCAACGCGGACGGAAAGGACGCCCGCGAGGTTGATGTCGTTCCGACCGGCACCGAAAGCGGCTTACGAAATTTGGCATGGATCGAGGACAATCGCCGGGCCGTCGATAAATTAAGCGGCGGCAAACTCGGTTATGTCTATATACCAAATACGGGTGGCGGCGGCTATACCAGCTTTAACCGCTACTTTTTCGCACAGACAAACAAATACGGGGCGGTGATCGACGAGCGTTTTAACAGTGGCGGCCTGCTGGCCGATTATGTCGTCGAGTATTTGAATCGTGCGCAGCTTGCCAAAATCGCGTTTCGCGATGGCAAGGACTGGAATGTTCCGGCGGGTGCGATCTATGGCCCTAAAGCAATGCTTATCAATGAATTAGCCGGTTCCGGCGGCGACGCAATGCCGTGGTTTTTCAAAAAGGCGAAATCAGGCGCGCTAATCGGCAAACGCACATGGGGTGGATTGATCGCCGCATCCGGCATTCCGACGTTGATGGATGGCGGTAGCGTCACCGCACCGAACGGTGCTGTTTACGGGCTTGGCGGCGAGTGGGAGGTCGAAAATGTCGGCGTTGCGCCCGATATCGAGGTCGAATACGATCCGGCGGCCTGGCGTCAGGGACACGACCCGCAGCTCGAAAAATCGGTCGAATGGCTGCTGGCGGAACTTGCGAAAAATCCGCCAAAGGAATACAAACGCCCGGCATATCCCGATTATCACAAGGGAACAAGCCTGGGTAAACCGTAAAGTTTTTTAGTGAATTTTGTGTAATGGGTCAATTTGAAAACTTGTGAATAGTTCGAAAAATTTCTCGGCGGTCTCTGCGTCTTACTCAGTGGCCTCAGCGTTGAAAGATGCTCAGCAAATATACAACGCGGAGGACGCAGAGTTTTTCGCGGAGTACACAGAGAATAAAATCATTTTTCAAACCGACCTACAACCGAATTTTGGAAGGAAAATATAATGAAAAAAATTATTTTAGGCTTTTTGATCGTAATCGTTTTTTCAGTTGCTGGTTTTGCACAAGCCGCGGGGCCGATGCTGTTTCGCCAGCCGACGATGAACAAAACCGACATCGTTTTTGTTTTTGCGGGCGATTTGTGGAAAGTTTCGCGTAGTGGCGGGTCGGCCGAGCGTTTGACGAGCGGCATCGGCACCGAATCGAACCCCAAATTTTCGCCCGACGGCAACTGGATCGCCTTTACCGGCGAATATGATGGAAACGCAGACGTTTTTGTCATACCAGCGACCGGCGGCGAGCCGAGGCGGTTAACCTATCATCCCGGTGCGGACACGGTTGTTGGTTGGACGCCGGATGGCAAGTCAGTTGTATTTCTTTCGGGGCGATCAAGTGCAATGCCTTCGCCAAAAATGTACACGATGCCGGTTACCGGCGAGGGGCTTCCCGCCGAGCTGCCGTTTCCGATGGCGGGCGGCATTGCTTCTTTTTCGCCGGATGGCTCGCATATCGCTTATCAGCCGCTGGCGGCCGCTTTTGCCCAATGGAAATTTTATCGCGGCGGGCGCACGACCAAGATATGGATCGGCGATATGAGCGATTCGAGCGTAGCCGAGATACCGCGCACCAATTCCAATGATTTTACGCCGATGTGGATGGGCGATAAGATCTATTTCCTGTCCGACCGCAGCGGGAAAAATGTCACGCTTTATGCATACGACACAAAATCAAAAAAGGTGGCCGAGGCGGTTAATAATACGGGCCTCGATCTTAAATCAGCGTCTGCCGGGCCTGACGGGATAGTTTATGAGCAATTTGGCTCGATAGGTATTTATGATCCCGCATCCGGCAAGACAAATAAGGTAAATATCACATTAAACGGCGATCTCCCGCAGGTGCGTAACCGTTTTGAAAAGGTGGCCCAGCGGGTTGCAAATGTGGCGATTTCGCCGACCGGGGCACGGGCGCTTTTCGAGGCCCGCGGCGAGATTTTGAGTGTTCCGGTTGAGAAGGGAAATGCGAGAAACCTGACAAACACGCCCGGTGTCGCCGAGCGCGATCCGGCATGGTCGCCCGACGGCAAATGGATCGCCTATTTCTCAGATGCATCGGGCGAATACGCTCTGCATCTACGCGATCAGACGGGCATGGGCGAGGTTAGGAAGATCAGCCTCGGCAGCCCTTCGTCATATTTTTACAGCCCAAAATTCTCGCCTGACAGCAAAAAAATACTGTTTACCGACAAGCGTTTGAATGTCTGGTATCTCGATCTCGAAAAGGGAACACCGGTCAAGGTCGATACAAACACATTCGAAAATCCGTTTCAGGTTCTCGATCCAAATTGGTCACCGGACAGCAAGTGGATAGTTTATACAAAACAGTTAAAAAATCGTCTCTGTGCGGTGCATGTCTATTCCCTCGAATCCGCAAAATCGACTCAGGTAACAGATGGCCTGAGCGATGCCCGGTATGCGGCGTTTGATAAAAACGGCAAATATATATATTTTACGGCCAGCACCGATAACGGGCCGACGACCGGCTGGCTCGATATGTCGAGCTATCCCTTTCGCACGACCCGCAGCGTATATGCGATCGTCCTGAAAAAGACCGACCCGTCGCCATTATCGCCGGAAAGCGATGAGGAAAAGGAGCAAAAATCGGACACGCCCAGGCCTGCCGGGCCGCCAAAACCTGAGCCGGTCACCGTCACCATCGACATGGAAAAAATCGGCCAGCGGATCGTCGCTTTGCCGCTGCCGGCCAGGGATTATCAGGGTCTTGTAACCGGTAAATCGGGAACTTTCTTTTTAGTCGAAAACGTCCCGGCATCCGGCACAACGAGAGGGCCGCAATTTGGTGGAGCCATTCATCGTTTTGACATGGACAAACGCAAGGCGGAGAAGATCCTCGACGCCGTGACGTTTTTTGAGGTTTCGGCAAACGGTGAAAAGATGATCTTTGGGCAATTCCCGGGCCGCTTTACGATCGGCTCGACGGTGCTGCCACTGAAACCCGGCGACGGCGTGTTGAATGTCGGCGAAATGGAAGTTCAGGTTGATCCCCGCGCCGAGTGGCGGCAGATGTATAACGAAGTTTGGCGTATCCAACGCGACTTTTTCTACGATCCGAACCTTCACGGTCTAAATCTCAAGGCGACAGAGGATAAATACCGTCCTTTTCTCGACAATCTATCGAGCCGTGCCGATCTCAATTATCTGTTTCAGGAAATGCTCGGCAATATGAGCGTCGGGCATCATAATGCTGGCGGCGGCGATTCGCCCGAGCCGACACGCTATACCGGCGGTCTGCTTGGCGCGGATTATACAGTCGAAAATGGGCGCTATCGTTTTGCCAAAATATATGACGGCGAAAACTGGAACCCCGATCTCGTGGCTCCATTGACCCAGCCGGGGGTAAACGTCAGGGAAGGCGAATATCTACTTGCCGTGGGCGGCCGCGAGGTCAGAGGGACGGATAATATCTATTCGTTTTTCCAGGAAACCGCCGGAAAGCAGATCGTCATTCATGTCGGGCCAAACCCGGACGGCAAAGACGCCCGCGATGTAACGGTCGTTCCGGTCGCCAACGAAGGCGCATTGCGCAACCTGGCGTGGATCGAGGGCAACCGGCGTAAGGTTTCCGAGCTTAGCGGCGGCAAGCTGGCGTATGTTTACCTGCCGAATACGGGCGGTGCCGGATATACGAACTTCAACCGCTACTATTTCGCCCAGATCGATAAGGCGGGTGCCGTAATCGACGAGCGTTTTAATGGCGGCGGGAGCGCGGCCGATTATATTATCGATTATATGCGGCGGCCGCTGCTCAATTACTGGTCGACCCGCGAGGGTGATGATTTTACGACTCCGGTGAGTTCAATCTACGGCCCAAAGACAATGATTATCAATGAATATGCCGGTTCCGGCGGCGATCTGATGCCGTGGCTTTTCCGTGCATCAAAAGTCGGGACGCTGGTTGGCCGTAAAACGTGGGGTGGTCTGGTCGGTATTTACTCATATCCGACGCTGATCGACGGCGGCGGTGTAACGGCTCCGCGCGTCGCATTTCGCAACGCGCAGGGCGAGTTGGATATCGAGAATAAAGGTGTCGGGCCTGATGTCGATGTCGATCTCGATCCGAAATTGTGGCGGCAGGGCCACGATACCCAGCTTGAAAAAGCTGTCGAGGTTACGCTCGGCGAGATTCAAAAAAATCCGCAGCGGACGCCTCCGCACGGGGCTTTTCCGAATTATCATAAGCCGTAAATGCCGGTGTCTTTTATGAATCCAACGATCAAAACTTTGCTGGTCTATACACCGGCTAAAGATTTTGAGATTTCAAAGCGTTTCTATTCCGAGCTTGGTTTCGAAATGACCGAGGGCTGGGGCGGAACAATGGACTGCCGGCTGGGCGGGGCGGCTTTCAGGCTGCAAAATTATTATGTCAAAGACTGGGCCGAGAATTTTATGATGCGGTTTGAGGTTGACGACGTCGGTGTTTGGTACGAGCATGCAAAAAAAATTATAGAAGGAGGAAATTTTGGCGACGCTCGAGTTTCCGAGCCAGAAACGGCCGGTGATACGCTTTTATTTCACATTTGGGATCCGTGCGGAGTGCTTCTTATTTTTCTTCAGTAGCTCATCGCCGAGGTCAGGGTATGAAAATGAATCATAAAGATCAATTTGTTCCGCATTTGATCGTCAGCGACGGCCCGGCCGCGCTTGAGTTTTATAAAGAGGTTTTTGAAGGCGAGCTTGGCGATAATATGATGTCGCCCGACGGCAAAAAGCTGATGCACGGCGAGATCGTGCTCGACGGGCACAAGCTCTTTGTCTCGGATTGGTTTGCACCGAGCGATGGCGGTTCGCTGCAATCGCCTGAGATGCTCGGCGGGACATGCATGAGGATAACGCTTATGACCGATGACCCAGATGCGGTCGTCGAACGTGCGGTCGCGCGTGGCTCAACAGTGCTAATGCCAGTTCAAGATATGTTTTGGGGAGCGCGTTATGCCAAGATCAGAGACCCTTTTGGCCACGAATGGGGTATCAATCAGCAGCTAAAGGAAATGACACCCGAGTAAACTCAAGCCAACGCCGACGAGTTTTTTGCAAAAGTAAAACATCAATAAGCCGGATCTCCAGGGTGGAAAATATTCATAAATGAGAATTAAGATCTCGATCATGCCATATATTTTACGTTCGATCTGCGTTTTTCTTTTTACATTTGCATTCGTTTTCCACGCCTCGGCTGTCGAGCCAAATTTGGAATTAGAGCGTTGGGAGCGAGAGGCGAGGAGCGTCACGATCACCCGCGACGATTGGGGCATTGCTCACGTCAAGGGCAAGACGGACGCAGATGCCGTTTTTGGAGCGATCTACGCTCAGGCCGAGGACGATTTTAACCGGATCGAGATGAATTATCTCAACTCGATGGGCCGCCTTGCCGAAGCCGAAGGCGAATCTGCCATATGGAAGGATCTGCGGCAGAAGATTTTTATCGATCCGGTCGTACTCAAAAAAGATTACGCCGCCAGTCCGGCATGGCTCAAAAAACTCATGGACGCATGGGCCGACGGGCTGAATTTTTATCTCGCAAAACATACCGAAGTAAAACCACGTGTGATAACGCATTTCGAGCCGTGGATGGCTCTGTCATTTACCGAGGGCAGTATTGGCGGCGATATTGAGACAATAAATCTTGGGCAGTTACAGGCTTTTTATGGCGGCGGGGCTGTTCCTGTAGCACAAAATGAGAATGATGATTGGCTAAAAGAGCCATCCGGCTCAAACGGAATGGCGATCTCCCCGTCAAATACTTCGGGTAAAAAGGCACTTTTGCTGATCAATCCGCACACGTCTTTCTTTTTCCGCTCCGAACTGCAAATGACGAGCGACCAAGGGCTGAATGCCTACGGAGCGGCCACATGGGGACAGTTTTTTATTTATCAGGGCTTTAATGAGCATTGCGGCTGGATGCACACTTCGAGCGCGGTCGATGCGATCGACGAATTTATCGAAACGGTCACCAAAAAAGGTGACAGCTACGTTTACAAACACGGAACCGACGAGTTGCCCGTAACGATCGAAAAGATCTCCGTGCCGTACAAAACGGCCAGCTTTAACCTGACGCAGAGGATTTTCACAGTCTATCGGACACCGCACGGCCCCGTGGTTCGCAAAACCGACGACGGCAAATGGATCACCGTCAGCCTTATGAACGAGCCGGTCAAGGCGCTGACGCAATCGTACACACGAACGAAAGCTAAGAATTACAAAGAGTTCAAGCAGATAATGGACTTGCATTCCGATTCGTCGAACAACACGATCTATGCCGACGGCGATGGCAATATTGCATATTTTCACGGCAATTATATACCGAGGCGTGATCCGAAATTTGACTGGACACAACCCGTTGACGGCAGCGATCCGGCGACCGATTACAAAGGCCTTCTGTCGGTGGACGAGTCGCCGAACCTGCTAAATCCGGCTAGTGGCTGGCTTTATAACAGCAATAATTCACCATGGTCGGCGGCCGGGACGAGCAGCCTGAAACAGGCTGATTTTCCAAAATATGTCGATAACGGCGTCGAGTCCGCACGCGGACTGCATGCGATTCGCGTCCTGCAAAACAGGAAGGATTTCACGCTCGAATCACTCAATACCGCAGCCTACGACAGCTATCTCACCTGGTTTGACAAGCCGCTTCCGGCGCTGATCAAGTCTTGGGATGAGATGCCGTCAACCGATCCAGTAAAGACAAAATTGTCAGATCAGATCGCGATGCTGCTCTCATGGGATCATCGCTGGTCGGTTGATTCCGTTCCAACTTCGCTTGCTGTTTATTGGGGTGAAGATATTCAGCGAAAAGTGGGTGCCGACGCCCGACGAGCCAGGATCTCCGCCGAGGATTATATCGCAACACGAGCGACGGGAAAGCAGCTTTACGAATCGCTCGCCGCCGCATCCGACAAACTCACAGCGGATTTTGGCACGTGGAAAACGCCGTGGGGTCAGATCAACCGCTTTCAACGCCTCTCCGACGACATCGTGCATCCCTTTATCGATGATGGGCCGAGCATTCCGGTTGGCTTTACATCTGCGGTTTGGGGGTCGCTGGCCTCGTTTGGAGCTCGTTCTTATAAAGGATCGAAAAAGATCTACGGCACGAGCGGCAACAGCTTTGTCGCCGTGGTTGAATTTGGCAAGACCGTCCGAGCAAAGGCCGTTACAGCCGGCGGCGAGAGCGGCGTTGTCGGGTCAAAACACTTTAACGATCAGGCTGAAAGATATGCCACGGGCAATCTCCGCGATGTATATTTTTACCCTTCCCAATTAAAAGGCCACAGCGAGAGGCAGTACCATCCAGGGAACTAGACGCTTACCCTTTTTTTTGGTATCGGCACGATCATTGAGACACGCTTGCGGTAATCTTCGTAGTCCTCGCCATGAAAACTGGCGCTGTCGCGTTCCTCGAGCTGGATCGCGACGAGTATGTAAACCGTTGTGACGGCGGCAAAAAGCAGATGGCCGTAGGTCATCCTCGGCGTCGCCCAAAACGCGATAATAAAGCCAAGCATGATCGGATGCCTCACTATCTTATACAAAAAGACCTCTTTGAATCCCAAATTTGTATATTCCATGCCCTTTGAATAAAGATAAACCTGCCGCAGCCCAAAGAGATCAAAGTGGTTAATAAGCGTCGTGCTCAGCAGCACGATCCCCCAGCCCAAAAAGAAAAGTGCCAAAAGAATGTATGCACCTATCTGGTTTTGAACATCCCAGATAACGTCTGGGATCGTTCGCCATTGCCAAAAAAGCAGTATCAGTGCGAGACTCGAGAGCAGAACGTATGTGCTTCGCTCGATGGCCGGCGGCACAATTTTCGTCCATATTTTTTTAAATGCCGGCCGAGCCATCACGCTGTGCTGGATCGCAAAAATGCTTAGAAGAATTATGTTCGCGATCAGCGCCCGCGTGAGCGTTCCAGCGGCCTGGCCGATGTCAATCGACTTTGGCACGAAAAGATTACCGACAAAAGCAATGGCGTAAAGAAATGCAACAAAAAAGACGACATAAGAAACGACCCCGTAAACCAATGCAAGTACTCGAACCATAATCAGTTTCCTCCGTTTTAGCTAAAATGAAGCGTCTAAACAGCGACAGCGTTTGATTGAATTTGTGTGTATCGATATGAGCTATTTTTATAATGCAAAAAGATGCCCATGTCAAACTGGCCCGACGCGCGGACTGTTACAATGAGGTTTGGATGGCAGGGAACCGACGTCAAGTGATCGTCGTATATATCATTTCTAATTGACGAGCTATTGAGGTGAAAAATGAATTGTCCGAATTGCGGTCTTGAGCCGCTGTCAGATCAAAAATTCTGCCGCAAATGCGGGGCGACCTTGCAGCCAACCGCGCAACCGCTTGTCGAACCTGCGGCAGTAACTACTCCGGAACGCACACAGGCTATAGTCGGTATGGGTGTAATGAGCCTGGTCGGTATGACGGTGCGGACGGGGTTTATCATGATGGTCGCGGGCGTGGCACTCGGGGTCACTGGCAAAAAGATGTTCCAAATGGATTTTGTCACTGTTATAGGGCTCTGCTTGCCATAGCCGGCATATTCATTGTCGCTTATCCTTATTTGCCCCAGCGTCGCAGGCGTGAAATTGTTCAGACCGCGCAGCCCGAAGCCTTGACACGCGCAGAACCAACAAAAAAACTGCCGCAAATGAGCGACATCGACTTTGTCCCGACAAGCGTCACCGAAGGGACAACCGATCTATTAAAAACTCCGACCGCAAACTGTCGCGAAAATTAACTCTGCAAGCCGCAGACTGCGACGAGTTTATTATCCCGATGAATCCGGTATCTCGGTAATGCTTTGCGGGCTGAGATTTAGGACATTTTGACCCGCGATAACAGAGACTGGCGAATTCCAAAGCGCAAATCCGCGGCCGACCCTTGTGATGCCGAATAGATAATATTCGTTAGGCACGATGCCAGACAGATTTGCACTGCCGTTGCCCGCCGTCGTGCCGGAATATTTTACATGCCCGCCGATTGCCTTCATCGCCGCCCGCTGAAATTCGCCATAACGGTCAGGAAAAACCGCCGCGAGGCCAAGGCTGGCCGCCAGACTGTTGCCCTCTATAGGCTCAACGCGGGCTTCGCTCAAAATAGTTTCGAGATCTTTGTCGAGTAAATAAAATTTTGTGTTTCTGGCCGTCTGCACCGAACCGCTCCGCGGGGCTATGCGGGCATTGATCACAACCGTGCCTTTGTCAGACGGCGGTGCGACAGGAGATGTTGTTGAGCTGCCGGGAATCGTTGTTGTCTGTCCCGGAGGAGCCGTTACCGGCTGAGTCTCGGACGACGGCACGGTTGTCGTTTTGGTATCACGTAACGGTTCCGAATTCGGTCGTTTTCCGGCCAGATTGACATTGATATTTGTGTTCGCCTGATCGTCCGTTTGACGAAACGCCATATAGACCACGACAAGCAAAATGACGGCCAAAAGCCCGATCGGAATAAAGGCCCACGTCGGAAAACCGCTCTCGCGCGGGGGCGCAACGACATACTTTTTCTCGACCACCGCCGCCGCCGCATGAAGCGGATGCGCGCAATTTGGACATGCCACGGCGTCAACCGCCACCTCGTGGCCGCACTCAGGACAGTATATTAAAGACATTTTTTTCATCCTCCCGAACTGACAAATAATGCTACAACATTATATTTTACAGATTTGCGAATCAGACGAATGTATTTAAGCAGACATAAGCCGTGCGAAAAAAAGTAGGCAGTAGGGATCGGCAGTAAAAAAGCCTCGAAGATCAATCTGATCGACGAGGCTTGATGAGTCTTTGACGTTTCTTTCGAGGATTAAAGCGCAGACCGCTTGAGAATCTCAGCTAATGCCTGCAATCGGGCCTGATCCAGGCCGCTCTTTGCGGAGCTGGCGGCCATGCCCAACGCGATCCCGATGCCTTTGAGGCGGCCCAGATCACTGTCTGAACCCCTGGTCGTTTCGATCGCCTGCCGCAAGGCTGCGATCCGGTCGGCGGGTAGGCTTCCGGACCGCTCCAGCTGGTCAATGTATGCGAGGGCGGCAGACTTGTTTTTGGGCCACACGATCATTTGCTGGTTCTGGACGTTGAGCTCACCAACGCGGACCGATTTGGCGGCGTCGATCTCGTTCTGCGTGAGAAACTTCGACGGGGTTAGCTCAAACACGTCGAGGCCGCGCGAGATCTCGGACGAATAGATGTGGCCATTGTACCAATACGCCGACCACGAGCCGCCGAGCACGAGCATCTTTGGATCGATCGGACCGCGGTCGAAATATGCGATCTCCTTCGGATGATCGGCATCGGTGAAGTCCATGACCGAAATGCCGCCCTGATACCACGCCTGAACCATGATGTCTCGGCCCGGAATGGGAATGAGCGAGCCATTGTGAGCGACGCAATTCTCCGTGTCCCCCTGAGCCGAGGGCATTTTGTAGTAGCTGGCAAACTTTAGCTTGCCCGCCTCAAGGCGAAAGATCGAATCCGCCCCCCAGACGTTCGGGTCGTTTGCACGGCAGCGTGCGCCGAGGCCACCTCCCCATTCGTCGGTGAAAACGACCTTTTTGCCGTCATTTGAGAACGAGGCCGAGTGCCAGTATGAGTAATTGGGGTCGTTGACCGCATCAACCCGCTTTGGATTGGCCGGGTCCTTGATATCAAGCACTATGCCGTTGCCCTCGCAGGCTCCGGCGGCGAGGCCGATCGCCGAGTAAACTGTGATGTCGTGGCACTGGTCTGTGGGCGTTGGCTTGTCGAGAGCGCCGTGGGTGCCTCCGTTTGTCAGACCGGCGATCTGACTCGTACGTGAATCCATAAAGATCCGAGGGCTCGACACGATCTTAGCGTCCTGAGGAGCCTTGACCGGCACTTTTATCACGTCGATGCGAAATTTAGCGGTATTCGGGTTTTTATCGGGCGTTCCATCGGAGCAGCCTGCAAGCTCTTCGTCCTGACGGACAAAAGAGGTGCCTGAGACGTAGATATAAACGTTGTTCTTATCATTAGGATCGGTCACCAGCGTATGCGTGTGCGACCCGCGGCAGGTCTGTATGGCACCCACCTGTTTTGGGTTTTTGATGTCCGAAATATCAAAGATCCTGACGCCGCGAAAACGGTCTTTTGATGCCGCGGGATGTTGTCCCGGCGTTGCCTCGATAGGAAATCCTGCGGCACTGCAGTCCAAACGGCCGTTTGGCATTTCGACCGACATAAACATCAGGTTTTTGTAAACCGACACGTCGCCCTGGCCGCCCGGGCAGATGATGTTTGTCAGGAGATGTGTTTTTGCGGGATCGGAAATATCATAGATGCTCATCCCGTAAAAGTTGCCCTGAAACAGGTGATTACCCTGGAAGGCAAGGTCGGAATTTGCAAAGGCGAGACCGGCGAGGACCAGTTTCATCGGCGCGGGGATCTTCGATGCGTCGCCGACGATAATACTCGCGCCTTTATCCACTTTGGGGTCGTTAGGATCATTGGGTAGCTGAAACGGCTCCGGCTTTTTTAGGAGCAGCAGATGTTTAATGCCCATCGCTGCTTCACCCGCGTCGTACATTCCGGGCGTCAGTTTGGCGCGCGGATCATTTGCATCCGAGCCTGTCATCCCAGCCGGCAGCGGAGGCGCTGGTACCGGAGCGAAGGGATTGTTTTGCGCCAGCGTCCCGGCAGCAAAACACGAACACAAAAATAGGGAAGCTGCAATTAAACGTAAAGTATGTACTGTTCTCATCTTTTCTTTTCTACTCCTTTTTCACCTTTTCACTTTTTTTCTAACATATTCTGCATTATCCTAATCTCGGCCCGCTGGCCGCTGTCGATGTCCGTCGTAAAATTGAATATTTCGGCATCCTGCCCGGCACCGGCCGTATTAAACAGATCCTTTACCATCACTAAAGCACCACCGTGATGCTGGATCATTCCGGTCAAAAACAGGCGGTCAAACTCGGCGCCCTTTGCTTTTCGCAGGGCATCCATCTGTTTGTCGGTAAGCATTCCGGGCATGAGCATCGGCGGGCTGGACATATCCATGCCTGGCATATCCATGCCGGACATTTTAGGCATCGGCATCGACGTTGACTCGCCTCTCGCCTCAAGCCATCGCTGCATAAACCTCATTTCGTCCGATTGCGAATGGCTGATGCGGGCGCCCAAAAGCCGAAGATCCTTGTTCTCCGTACGGGAGTCGAATAGAGCCACCATCTCGACCGCCTGAGAGTGATGCATGATCATCCCCTGCATAAATTCCACATCCTTTGGTGAACGCGGCGGCAATATACCTTTCGTCGAAGACGGTAGAGTTCGGGTCGGCTGGCCCGGAGCGCCCGGCTGCACGACAACCGGCGGCGCCGCAGGATCAGTCTGCTGCGCGCCGGCCGAAAGCGATAAAAAACAAATGAAAGCACCGGCAAAAAAAAATGAGCTTCGCAACGCTTTAACAATTACTCGCATTTTTACTAAGTTGTACCTCGATCCATAATAATACCACGCCCGCCGTTTTGTCGAGAAACGGATCGATCCAACTGCTTCACATAATTTGATGATTTTGTTAAAAATGGAGAAACGGTTTATTTTAAGTCTGGGCGTGAGGTTATTATGACAGAGCAAATCCGAGAGAGATCAGATCGTTCACCGGTGGTATACGCGACCGGTGCTCTTCGTCACCGATATTAACCGTGCCGCGATTTTCTACATTGACATGCTCGGCTTCGAAAAGCGTTGGCCCGAAGGCGACGGCGCGGGCACGGTCTGCCAGGTTGATCGCGGAGAATGTGAGATCATCCTATGCCAAGACGCCACCCGCAGCGACCGTGGACGCCTCTTTATCTCGTTGACGCCGGAGGCGCTTGCAGAGCTTCGCCAAGAGATCGCCGAACGCTCCGTTCCAAGCAAGCAATCCTGGTGGGGCTACGACATACTCCAAATTGACGACCCCGACGACAATGAGCTGCTTTTTCCGGTTTCAGAGTGAGTGATTGCGGAGTGTAGAATTGAGCGGCAATGAACGGCAATAAACACACCATACGATTTTCTTTCCTATTTTGTCTCGTATTCTCGCCACTTGTGTGTTTATTTTATTTTTAGGGACGGATAAAGAGGATCAAAGAAAAAGATCCGGCCCAGTGGCCGGATCATTCTTAACTATTTACGATTTACTATTCACTATTCACTAATTATGTTCCCGTTTCCCAGCTCGACATGTATTCGAGCATTTCGGGGGTCAGGACATCGAGTTTGACGCCCATGGCATGGAGCTTGAGGGAGGCGATCTCCTGATCGACCTCGGGCGGCAGGACGTGGACGCCGTTGGCGAGCTTGCCTTTTTGTTTGACGAGGTATTCTGCGGATAAGGCCTGATTGGCAAAGGACATATCCATCACCGACGCGGGATGGCCCTCGGCGGCGGCGAGGTTGATGAGGCGGCCTTCGCCGAGCACGATCACGCTCTTTCCACCGTTTTTGCCGATATATTCCTCGACGAACGGGCGGCGTTTGACTGCTTCGGCGGACATTTCACGCAGGGCATCGAGGTTTAATTCGAGGTCAAAATGGCCGCTGTTGCAGACGATCGCACCGTCCTTCATCTGTTCAAAATGTTCCTTGTCTATAACGTGGCGGTTGCCGGTGACCGTTACAAAGAAGTCGCCAATCTTGCAAGCCTCGATCATTGGCATCACGCGGAACCCGTCCATGACGGCCTCGATCGCCTTGATCGGATTGATCTCGGTGACGATGACGTTGGCACCCATGCCGCGGGCACGCATCGAAACGCCTTTGCCGCACCAGCCATAGCCGACGACGACGAGGTTCTTACCGGCCAGCAAAATATTGGTCGCGCGGATGATGCCGTCGAGCGTCGATTGGCCCGTACCATAGCGATTATCAAAGAAATGCTTGGTTTGAG
Source organism: Pyrinomonadales bacterium (assembly GCA_038226395.1). Lineage (GTDB taxonomy): Bacteria > Acidobacteriota > Blastocatellia > Pyrinomonadales > Pyrinomonadaceae > OLB17. The sequence continues at coordinate 22,716 of JBBRQM010000022.1, forward strand.
CGTCGTTGACCGCGATAGAAGGGAAGTTGAGCACGCCGGCCTTTTGCATCGCCTGGAGGCGGACAATTCCGGTCGTCGTTTCCTCGGTCGTGCCGATCAGCGTTTCCGCCAGCTCGCGTTTTTCCTTCAACATGGTCGCGACAACATCCGACCCGTCGTCGATTATCATGTTCGGGTTGGTTTCGAGCGCCGCTTTGACGTGGCTGACGTATGTCTCGATCGATTCGCCTTTGATCGCCATGACCGGGATGCCCCAATCGGCGACAAGCGAAGCCGCGACATCGTCCTGTGTCGAGAGCGGATTAGACGCGATCAGCAGCGAATCGGCACCGCCCGCCTGAAGCGTGCGGGCGAGATTTGCCGTCTCGGTCGTGATGTGTGCACAGGCGATCAGTTTGACACCGGTGAGCGGCTTTTCAGCCTCAAAACGCTCGCGAATAAGCCGCAGAACGGGCATTTCGCGGTCCGCCCACTCGATACGCTGTTTGCCCATCGGGGCAAGATTGATGTCCTTGATGTCGTGATGCATTGAATGTCCTGGATTAGCCATTTGTTCCGATACCTCTCTCAGCCGCGGTTCTCAGCGCCTCGGCTTTGTCTGTTACTTCCCATGAAAATTCGCCGTTTAGGCGTCCAAAATGACCGAAACGCGCCGTCGCCTTATAGATCGGGCGGCGGAGGTCAAGCGTCTCGATGATGCCTTTGGGATTGAGGACGAAATTTTCGCGAACGATTACTGATAATTTGTCGTCGTCGATCGTGCCCGTTCCGTGCGTGTCAACCAAAACCGAAACCGGCTCGGCCACGCCGATCGCATAAGCCAATTGGACCGTTACTTTGTCCGCAAGGCCGGCAGCGACGATGTTCTTAGCAATATAACGAGCCATATATGCCGCCGAGCGGTCAACCTTGGTCGGGTCCTTGCCCGAAAAAGCACCGCCGCCGTGTGGGGCATAGCCTCCGTAGGTGTCGACGATAATCTTGCGCCCCGTTACTCCGGCGTCGCCCATCGGGCCGCCAACGACAAAGCGTCCGGTCGGGTTGATGTGATATTTTGTGTTTTCGTCCAAAAGATCGCCGGGAATGGTCGGTTTTATGACCTTTTCCATGATGTCCGCGCGGATCTGTTCGATCGGAACCTCACCGGTCTGCGTGGAAATTACAACCGCTTCCACACGAAAAGGCCTTCCGTCGCGATACTCGATTGAAACCTGCGATTTTCCATCAGGCCGCAAGTAGGGAATCGAGCCGTCACGGCGAACCTCACTCAATTTGCGTGTCAGATTATGTGCCATCTGGATCGGCATTGGCATCAGCTCGGGCGTCTCATTACAGGCATAGCCAAACATCAACCCCTGATCGCCGGCACCGCCCGTATCCACGCCCTGCGAAATATCAGGCGACTGCGTACCGATGGCGTCAATTACGCTGCAGGTGTTCGAATCGTAGCCGTATTCGGCGTTGTCATAGCCGATCTCTTCGATAGTTTCGCGAATGATCTGCTTGTAATTAACATCAGCCGTTGTGGTGATCTCACCCGCAACGACCGCCAGGCCGGTGGTGACTAACGTTTCACACGCAACGCGTCCCATCGGGTCTTGTGCCAAAATGGCGTCGAGGATCGCGTCCGAAATGTGATCAGCAATCTTGTCAGGATGGCCCTCAGTGACCGATTCAGATGTAAATAAAAAATTTCCGTTACTCAATTGTTTACGTAACTCCTTTTTATCGAGGTTGTATTACTAAATTGGAATCTGCGATAGATAACAAAACGATAATGATAGCTTTTTGCCAGAAAGGTGTCAAAGCGGGAAAGGCGGGATTGGGGTAATCGGAGAAAGGTACTATTTTTTATCCGTATGCAGTTGCTGAAATATATATCCTGCGTCTGATAATAGAGATTATGTAATAAATACATAAATCCAGCGATTAGATTGTACATAAATCCAGCGATTAGATTGTGAAATCGACCAATTACCCGATCATCTCGGGCCAATCCTCGGCGGAAGGCATTTCATCCGAGCCGCCTTCGGCTTGAGTGGAAGCAGCGGAAAGGTCTATCACTTTTTGTTCGACAAAGATAGGGCAATCGAGACGCAGTGCAAGCGCTATAGCGTCAGACGGGCGCGCGTCGAGCATGACCGGCTCGTCGTCCTTATCTTTAAGCTCAATGCGTGCATAGAAAGTATTTTCCTGTAGATCGGTAATGATGACGCTGGATGCGGTTAGGCCGCATTCGATAATGATGTTTCGGAGAAGGTCGTGGGTCATCGGTCTCTGCGGAACGACTTTTTCGATCTCGAGGGCGATTGCATTGGCCTCAAAGGCTCCAACCCAGATCGGCAGGACGGTCTCGGAATCGATGCCTTTAAGCACCACGATGGGCGTATTTGTATTCGGATCCATTATTAAGGCCCCGATTTTTACTTCAACTAATGACAATTCCGATCCCATAAATCTTAAACGACCTTGCCAAAGAGCGAATTGGCCTTGATACGAGTTATTTTGACATTTACTACTTTCCCAGGCAATTCCGATGAGCCGACAAAATTCACGATCTTGTGACAGGTCGAATGTCCGGTCAACCCGTGCTCAGTGCGGGTTGATTTTCTTTCTACCAAAACTTTAAGCACTTGATTAACATATCTCTGTAAACGGTTGTTTTGTATATGTTTCTGTATTTTCTCAAGCTCCATAAATCTGATGGTTTTATCAGCCGGCGATACGTCATCTGACATTTCGTAGGCCGGTGTGCCGGGGCGCGGCGAATATTTGAAAATATATGCCATGTCAAAGCCGCAATACTCCACCATTTTTACTGTATCCCGAAAATCAGCCTCGGTTTCGCCAGGAAAACCAACGATTATATCGGTCGTGATGGCAATATTGCGGCTCGACGACCTTAAGCGGTCGATCTTTTCGAGATATTTTTCGATCGTGTGACCGCGTTTCATGAGTTTAAGCACCCGGTTGCTGCCTGATTGGACAGGTAAATGAACCCAGTCACAAAGATTTTCGTGCTCCTCAATGGCATCGACGATGTCGAATGTAAAATCGCGGGGAAATGAGGTTGTAAATTTTATCCGCTCCATTCCCGTGGCGGCGACGGCATGCAAAAGGCGAGAGAAAGCCGACTTCCCTGCATGATTTTCAAGCCCCGCGTTGGTTTCGGGCCGGTAACTATTGACGTTTTGGCCGATCAGGTGGACTTCCCTGACGCCTTTTTCTCTCAATTCCATGACCTGACGGACGATCTCGGAGGCGGGAAAGCTGCGTTCCCTGCCCCGTGAAAAAGGGACAATACAATAAGTGCAAAACTTGTTACAGCCCTCGATTATCGGCAGAAACGCGACATATGGCGAGTGTCGGTGCGTGTCGGCGACGGTCCAGTCGTAATTATCTTCGCGTTCACCGACATCGAGGACATTTTTGCCTGTTCGAAATGTTTCATTGATGGCGGCTGTGACCCGACCGACGGCTCGAGTTCCGAGCACAAAATCAACGCCTTCGATCTTTTTGAACAGAGTTTCGCCCTCTAATTGTGCGACGCAGCCCATCACGCCGACGACTGGTTTTTTGCGCTCAGAGTGGCGAATATGGCCGACACGGGTATAAAGCTTATGCTCCGCCTTTTCGCGGACGGAGCAGGTATTAAAGATCACTACATCGGCATTAGCCTCATCCGCCGTTATTTCAAAGCCGTCGCGCGCCAACGTCGTCGAAATGCGCTCCGAATCGGAGACGTTCATTTGACAGCCGAAGGTTTCGAGATACACTTTCTTCATATATGGCGCAAAAACCGGAAAGACCGATATTTGGGGCAAACGACTTTGTCCATTTGCATTTACACTCCGATTATAGCTTGTTGCAAAGCACAATCCAACTCAAGCCTTTAGCCTCGCGCCTGATAGAACTCGACCAAAAAGCCTGCGCCATCACGGATTACGGCAATATGTACGGGACGGTTTCGTTTTTTAACGCGATGGCGTCCGAGGGGATCACGCCGATCATCGGCTACGAAGCTTATCTAAAATTTGGCAGCCGTTTTGATCGCAGCACAGCCGTCGAGGCGGGTGAAAAAGGCTATTACAACCTCATTTTGCTGGCCCGCGACCTCGAGGGGTATCAGAATCTCGTTCATCTCGCTTCAAAGGCCTTTACCGAGGGTTTTTATTACAAGCCACGCATAGATATTGAGCTTTTATCGGAAAAAAGTGCGGGTTTGATAGGTCTCTCAGCCGGTATTGACGGTGCTGTCGGACATTTTCTCGCCAGTGGTAACGAAGAAAAGGCGCTGACGAACGCAAAAATGCTCGAAGATATCTTCGGAGCCGGAAATTTCTTTCTTGAGATACAGGATCAGACCGGCGATCAGGGCAAAAAGCTCATAAAAGACACGGCGGAACTCTCTAAAAGCAGCGGGATTCCGCTTGTAGCAACAAATGATGTTCATTATCTAAATAAGGACGATGCCAGGGCTCATCAGTTATTGATTGCTATCGGCGAGGGTCGGACGGTCGGCGAGAATCCCCGGGATACGGCCAATGCGATACGCTACCTGCGTTCGGCGGAGGAAATGTGGGACATTTTTGGTGCAGAGTTACCCGATTCTCTTACAAACACCGTCAAAATCGCCGAGATGTGCGATCTCGACCTGCCGCAGGGCGACGACGTGAGACAATTGCCGACCTACCCGATCACGGTCGGTTCGGGTTTCACAGGCGCGGATGATTATTTTGAAAAGGTACTTCGCGACGGTTTTGAGGATCGGAAAAAGACCCAGTGGGAACCAATGATCGCTCTCGGAACTCTCAAACACAATCTTATCGAATATCAGGAGCGTCTCGATATTGAGATCGCTACGATCAAGAATATGGGCTTTCCCGGGTATTTTCTGATCGTTTGGGAATTTATCAAATACGCCCGTGAGCAAGGCATTCCGGTCGGTCCGGGTCGCGGATCGGCGGCCGGTTCGCTGGCGGCCTATTGCCTGCGCATCACGGACGTCGATCCGTTGCAATATGAGCTGCTGTTCGAACGCTTTCTCAATACCGGGCGTAATGAAATGCCGGATATCGACATCGATTTTTGTATTCGCGGAAGGGGCAAGGTCATCGATCACGTCACTGAGTTTTATGGCCGCGAGTCGGTCTGCCAGATCATTACCTTTGGGACGATGGCGTCGCGGGCGGCGATAAAGGATGTCGGCCGGGCGTTGGGAATGGAATATGGTGCGGTTGAAAAGGTGGCCAAGATGATACCGCCGCCGATACGCGGGCGAAATGTTAGCATTTCTCAGGCTATCGAGACCGTTCCTGAGATGAAATCCGCCATGAAGGACGCGAAAGTCAAGGAACTGATCGATCTTGCATTGAGGCTGGAGGGCTGTTCGCGACATTCCTCCGTTCATGCGGCCGGCGTTGTTATTTCGCCCAAACCGCTGCACGAATTGGTTCCGGTCGCAATGTCGGGCAAGGACGAATTGACGAGCCAATATCCAATGAATGACCTCGCAAAGGTCGGGATGCTCAAGATGGATTTTCTTGGGCTGACGACGCTGACCGTTATCGCGGATTGTCTTGCGTCAATGAAAGAAAAGCTAGATGTAACTATAGATTGGACAAAAATCCCGACCGACGATCAAAAAACGATGGAGCTTTTTGGCGCCGGACGGACGGAAGCCATATTCCAGTTTGAATCTTCGGGGATGCAGGATATGTGCCGCAAGTTGCGGCCAAAGGAGCTTGAAGACCTCTCGGCGCTCAATGCCCTCTATCGCCCCGGGCCGCTCGACGGCGGGATGATCGACGATTTTATTGATCGTCATCGCGGCATAAAAGAGGTCGAATACATCGTGCCTGAGATGGAGGATATTCTCGGCAACACGTTTGGTGTGCTCGTTTATCAGGAACAGATCATGCAGCTCGCACAAAAGCTGGCCGGCTTCAGCCTCGGCGGAGCCGATCTGATGCGGCGGGCGATGGGCAAAAAAAAGCAGGCGGAGATGGCTGTGCACGAGAATCAGTTTATTGACGGCGCGGTCGAGCGTGGGATCAAAAAGAAAACGGCAAAAGAAATATTCGATCTGATGGCAAAATTTGCCGATTATGGATTTAACCGCAGCCACTCGATGGCGTATGCGATCCTGGCGTTTCAGACGGCGTACTTAAAAGCTCACTATCCGGCGTATTTCTATGCGGCGGTGCTTTCGCACGAAGCTCAGGATAGCGCGAAAGTCTATAAATATTCCAGCGAATTAAAGTCGATGGGTCTCGAGCTGCTGCCGCCGGACATCAACGAAAGCGATGACGGGTTTACGCCGGTCGAGAACACCGTGCGTTATGGCCTGACGGCGATCAAGGGAATGGGCACGACAAGCGTCGCGGCGATGATCGAAGCCCGTAAAAGCGGCAAGTTCACTTCCCTCTTCGATTTTTGCTCGCGGCTTGGTTCGGGCGCCGTAAATCGACGCGGGCTTGAAAGCCTGATCGCGGCGGGTGCTTTTGATTCCTTAATGCCCGAGAGCATTGAGATTGGAGCATGGCGGGCGCAGAATCACGCGGCTATCGAATCTGCGTTGCAGCAGGGGCAGCGGATGGCGGAGGACCGTCTGCGTGGGCAGAGCGGGCTTTTTGGAGTCGTGGAATCAAATGGATCAAACGCCGCCGACGAATTGCCATATGCTGAGCCGTGGCCGCAGTCCGAGATCGCAAAACGCGAAAAGGCGGCGATAGGGTTTTATCTATCGACGCACCCGCTCGACAATTACAAGGATCTGCTTGTAGGGATGCGGCTCAAGGCAATTGTCGAGTTTGACGACCTCAGATCGGGCGACGTGGTGAAGATCGCGGGGATGATCAGCGGGTTGCAGATACGTACAAGCAAACGCGGAAAGCGGTTTGCGACATTCCGTTTCGAGGACCGCTCCGGTGGTATCAAAGGCGTCGTGCTTGGCGAGAGTTTTAATAAACTGAGCGCATTTTTGGCCGATGACGCGATGTTTATTGCCGAAGGCAACATCGAGGCCGCCGAGGGGCAGGAACCGACGCTAAAGATTAACGATCTCAAATCGTTAGACGATACCGTCGCGACCAGTGCCCGTCAGATCAATATCACCATCCCGAACGGAGCGGCAGACGAGTCGTATTTCCAGTCTATTTACCACGTCCTGGAACGTGAACGCGGACACTGTGGCGTGTCGTTGACGCTAACGGCGGGTGACACTCAGGTGAAACTCGAGGCCGGAGGCTTGACCGTCGGGGGCAGCCGCGCGCTACAGCGGGAGCTTGAGGATCGAGGCTGTCATGTGCAGTGGGTTCAGTAAGATTTTTAACGCAAAGTCGCAAAGATCGCAAAGGAAGATAAGACCAAAACGAAATTCAAACTCCCTACATAAAAATTTTCCTTTGCGACTTTGCGTTAAAGGTCTCTTTGCGACTTTGAGCTAAACCTTTATCATTAACCTATGGTAACAACCGCAATGGAACGCGTGCAGATGGCGCGACATCCCGACCGCCCTTACGCAATGGATCTGTTATCCACGATATTTACCGATTTTGTCGAGGTTCACGGCGACCGGCGGTATGCAGATGACCCGGCGATGATAACGGGATTTGCGCGTCTGGACGGGATCGAGGTTTGCGTGATCGGTCAGCAAAAAGGCCGCGATATTAACGAACGCCGCCACCGCAATTTTGCGATGTCAAAGCCCGAGGGCTATCGCAAAGCCCTGCGAATGATGCAGATGGCGGAGAAATTTGGCCGGCCTGTTATCACGATCATCGACACGCCGGGTGCGTATCCGGGCATCGACGCGGAGGAACGCGGCCAGGCCGAGGCGATCGCGTTTAACCTGCGCGAAATGGCCGGGTTGAGGGTGCCGATCGTCGTCGTGGTGCTTGGCGAGGGCGGTTCGGGCGGCGCATTAGCTATCGGCATCGGCGACCGAGTGCTGATGATGGAAAACGCTGTCTATTCTGTTATCACACCCGAAGGCTGTGCCGCCATCCTCTGGAGAGATAAAGACCGCGCTCCCGACGCCGCCGAGGGCCTCAAACTCACCGCCGACGATCTAAAAAAGTTTGACATCATCGATGAGATCATTCCTGAGGACGATCCGTGGGCGATACCTGCAAATAACGACAAGAAACGGCAGAAAGCGTTTGACAAGATCTGCGAAACATTAAAAAAGAGCCTCCTCCGCGAGGTCAAGGCCCTTACTGCCGTTGATACCAAAACGCTTCTCGATAACCGCTATCAGAAATTCCGCAAAATGGGCGAGTGGGTTTAGAAAGGATAATTGCCCACGAAATACACGAAACATACGAAAGAAAAATCCTATTTCCTTTTCGTGTTTTTAGTGTATTTCGTGTGCAATGCTTTGTTCGCTAATTTCCAGCTGCCGCGGCTTTGAGGTCGGCGATTATTATTTTTGTCATTTTGAACATTGCGTTCATCACCCGGCCGGCTTTTTCGCGATCGGGATCGCCGAGAAGTTGCCCGAGGATCGGCGGGACGATCTGCCACGAAACGCCAAATTTATCATCGAGCCACGCGCACGGCTCCTGCTTGCCACCCTCGCTGAGACTCTCGTAGAGGTGATCGATCTCTTCCTGCGTTTCCGCATTTACCATCAGCGACATGCCCTGAGCGAATTTGAACTTTGGCCCGCCGTTAAAACAATTGAACCGCTGGCCAGCGATCTCAAACGTGCCGCCCATGGCCTTGCCACCCGGGCCGGGCATAGTGTTGATGATCTTTGCATCCTTGAAGACCGAGACGTAGAAATTCATGGCTTTTTCGGCCTGGTCGTTGAACATCAGAAATGTTGTTATTTTTTGCATTATTTTCTCCTTGGATTTTCAAGATTTTGTTGGACTCTAAATTTTACTATCTTGCTTATCAACTTTAGGGGCAAAGGCCGGTTGAGTGGAAACTGCACCGAACCCTTTGCTCCTTTATAGGCTGACAACTCGTCTTTGAATTCAGCGATACCGCCCGCTCCAGGATAAAAACCGATGTGATTTGCATAACCAGCGAAAGAGACAAGCATTCCGTTCAGCTTATACGCCGGCATCGCATAGCTTATGACTTCATCTGAATCGGGAGCTGCGGTCTTTATTGTTTCGCGAAGCTGTATCAGCCTAGATACGGTCTCGCAGGGAAACGCAGCTATGTATTCGTCAACATTTTGAGTTATTGTTTTCATATACAAATTAAAATTACGTGCCCGGTTCTTGTTTTTGGTGACTTGATAGCAGCGTGTCGAGTTTTTCGTACCCGTCGGTGACGCCGCGTTCCATGCCGGACTGGATCATGCCATCGCGGTCGGCAACCGAAAAGAAAACAGACTGATGCACAAGCCGCGAACGTCCGCCAGGCAAGTCCTCGAATGTCGTTTTGCCCATTATCACATGGCCGCGCTCGGGCAAACCGTCAAATTCGAATGTGCCTATTATCCTTTCAGGAGCATGAATTTCATGATTGACGCCAAAGAAGGCATAGGTTTTGCCATCACGCTCGTGCGTGAAATGATAATTGCCGTTGTCACGGCACTCCCATTTTTCTATTGTCATTTTCATGCCATGCGGACCGACCCACTGGACGTAAATCTCCGGGTCGGTGTGTGCCTTAAATACAAGTTCACGTGGAGCGTCAAATTCGCGCGTGATAAAGAGTTCCTGTTTGCCGGGTTCGGCTGTTACTGTGGTTTTGTTTGACATTATTTTTTCTCCTTTTCTTTATTCGCCAATAGGCGTTGTTTTTCGATCTCCAGAACCGTGTCCAGAGACTGAAACCGTTCCTCTAATTTAGCTGAAAATTGATGTACCCACTTTTCAAGTTCTTTCATAGGCTCAGGGTTTATGTAATAGATCCGCTGCTGCGCCCGGCGCTCGACACGAACAAGATTTGCCTCCCGTAACACCTTTAAATGCTGAGAGATTGCTGGTGGGCTCGCTTTGAATTTACGATAAATGTCGGTCGCGGGCAGATTGCCGCTCGTCGACAGCATTTCGAGTATGCTGCGTCTGGTTGGTTCTGCAAGTGCGGTGAATGTATCCATATTTTTTATAATAAAGTTTTTACTTAATTAAGTCAAGAGCTAAATTCAAAATAATTAAAGATTATCTCAAACTTCGCTTAATTATTAAGAAATGGAAAAAATTTTGCCCGCGAATAACACGAATAATGCGAATAAGAACAGAAGCTTTATTCGCGTTTATTTGTGCTATTCGCGGGCAATCATTCTTTCTTTCGATCAGAATGGGATATCGTCATCCGGTGCTGCGGGTGCGGCCACTGGAGCAGTGCCTGTTCCTGAGTCTGACGATGCTGCGGCTGATGAACTGGCGGCTGGTGGGCCGCTGTGGGTTTCGTGGTCGTCTTCGTGATGGCCGCCACTATAATCGCCACCTCCTCCGCCTTCGCCGCGTTCGGCTCCACCGAGGAACTGCATATCGGTAGCATTGACCTCGAGTGTTTGGCGGTTGTTGTTATCGCGGTCGGTCCATTCCTCGATCCTGAGACGTCCTTCGATATAGACCTGTCTGCCTTTTGCCAGATATTTTGAAGCTGTTTCAGCCTGATTGCCCCAGAGCGTGACCTTAAACCAAGTCGCGATATTTTGAAATTCACCGGATTTGTCGCGGCGTTTTTCGTTCGTCGCCATCGAGAAGCTGCAGACTGCAGTTCCCTGCGGGGTGTAGCGGAGCTCAGGATCTTTTCCGAGATTGCCGACGAGAATTATCTTGTTGAATGACATAGTGGTTTCCTCTTATGTGTGATTAAAATATAAACTTTTAGTTAAGTTTAGCCATCAATATAACACGACACGGGGCGTGTGTTAAAATCGTAAATTCGCCTGACGAGCCGAGAGAAAAGATAATAAATGCACCGCACCCCATTTCCCAAAATTATAATTTTATTTGCGATCTGCGCGTTTCTCTCGGCGCCGGGGGCTTTCTCACAGACGAAAGCAACCGGTGATCTCGATGTGACCAAATGCTGGATGTATCAGTCGGCAGATGCCACCGGTCCTGTGCTGGCCTCGGATGGCAGCCGCGTGTTTTTGGGTGTCGGCGGTACTCTTAGTGGTGCCAGGGTCGAGACATTGGCGCTGGACGGGAAAAAAATATGGTCGACGGATCTCGGCGGCGATATCAGCTCTAATATGCTGCCCCTTTACAGCGGCCTGTTTCTCGTTACAACGACGAAACTCAATGAAACCGGCAAAACAGGCATCAGCGTGCTTCGCAGTTTGAGCAAAGAGACCGGAATCCCCAACTGGACGGTAAAATTGCCAGACGCGAAAGCCTATTTTCTCGGTGGATTTAATGATGAAATTGTCGTTGTGTCTAAAAGCGGAGTTATTCAATCAATAAATGCAAAAAGCGGCATTGTGAAATGGAAACGCGAAATCGCTGAGGGCTTTGTCGCTGACCCCGCTTTTACGGGTGACAAGGTGATCGTTGCCACTACAGCGAAACAGGTTTTTGTGATTACCTTGGCGACGGGCGAGATCGATTTGGTGCGAAAGACAATGTTTGGCATAACTGCCGTCGGCAAAACGGCCGCCGGCGAGATCGTCATAGGTGACGAAAGAGGCAACGTAACGTCTATCATCAACAGCCCCGAGAGGTCGGATTGGAAATTCAAGACCGGCGGCGAGATATCGAGGATAATCGGCGATCATGACCACGTTTTGGTCACCTCACACGATAATTTTGTTTATTCTATTGTTAGCAAAAATGGCGCTATTGCGTGGAAAAAACGTTTAGCCGGTCGTGTCTCGCAGATTGCAAATGTGTCGGACAAGTTTGCGTTGATCTCAGGTTTTGAGGAACACGGAGCTGTGCTCATCGATCTAATTAAGGGAAAAGTAAGCGGTCAGATCGCATTTGCCGATGATGAGAGCATTATTGCACCGCCGATCGTCGCCAGCGAACTTATTTTCATCCTGACAAATAATGCTGCATACGCTTATTCGCTCAGTGGCTGTCCTGCCCCAAAAATAAAGGCGGCAACGGAGCAAAGCCCCTCACCGCCCTTTTAAAATAATTTCAGCAGCCGATCCGTTCTCTCTAATGCGAAACGGTTTGCTGCTGCATTATTGCGTAAATCTCGTCTTTAATTGCGAGTTTCTTTTTCTTTAGAGTGACCTCCTCAAACTGCTCGTCGTCGTTTGGGTAAGTAAGATGTGCCAGTTCGCTCAATCTTGCCTCGAAGTCCTGATGCTGATGAACCAAATCTCTGAATTGCGGGTTGCTCTTTATCAATTCGTCTCTCACTGCATCAGCGGTTGACATGTCCATAGCGTATTGTCCTCACTTTTTCATTTTTTTGGCCCGATGGCGTCATTTTAGATTACGGAACCGGGTTAATTTTCATTTTAATCCTATCGAATTAAATAATCAAGCGAATTGTTATTTCAAAATAAGTTTCATGAGTATCGCGTGCTCGCGGGGGTTTTCGTAAAACGACGGGCGTGTCTGAACGCTTGCGAATCCGTTTTTTTTATAGAATGAGATAGCCGGTTTGTTAGACTGGCGAACCTCAAGCCATATATTTGCGGCTTGTTTTTTCCTGCAGATTTCCTTAAAAGCATCAAATAAAAATTGTCCGCAGCCTTTATTTTGTTTGTTTTTCGTAACGGCGATGTTGTAGATCTCGGCATCGGTGCTTGTTTCAATTTGGCCGCCGATCACGAAGCGGCCGACGACGAAGCCGATCGTTGCATTATCCCCGGTGACGAGCCGCAGCATGATCGCATCTGCATTTTTCATCTCGTCGAGATAGCTCTGCGCCGACCAATGGCTGAGATTTGTTTCCTCTGCGATACGGATGAGATCGGCGATATGAGAAGCATCGACGGCGCGAATGCGCAGTATGGTAGACGGGTTTTGCGACTCAGGGGGGTTCATCTAAAAATTTTTGCTGATAAACATCGGCTTGGTCATAACACCGGCATTTGTCTGGCAGATCAGTCCGATAGCCCGTGCGATATTTGTTCCGAAGTTAATGACATTGGATAACTGCCCAGTTTTTTGATACAAAGCCTCGTGAAGGACAAACGTCCGATCTGCTTTATCTCGAACCATGTCCAGAAATGCATTTTCGGCCAGGGTCTGAGGCGCGCCCGCGGACTCAATTCGCACCCCGGATTTTCTGAAGGATTGCAAACAAACTGCGTTTCGGCCCATCGGCACTGCAGTGGTGACGTTTTGTGTATCCGGCCCAGTGAAGATCATCGCCTTTAGCGCCGACTCGCTTGAGGTGTTAATGCTGAGACCGTTCTTGAGTCCAAGAGCGGTGGCGATGCCAATTCTGATACCCGTAAAACTTCCGGGCCCTGCGGAGACGGCGATCAGATCGATCTCACGCCGCGAGATATTATTTTGTGTCAGCAAAGCGTCAATGTTAACGAGCAGGTCTTCGGCTTTTGAGACGCTCGACTCGCCGATCCAATTCGCAATCTCGATGCCTTCCTGAAGCAGCGAGATACTGCCGCCGCAAACGGCGGATTCGATCGCTAGAGTGATCTTACCGGACAGATTCATTTCGACGCAGCCTTCTATTTAACGTAATTCGGCGATATGAGGCCGCTATCCTCTGAAATATGTTCCCGAACCGATAGAAGATGCGGGTTTTCGAGTCAAAACTCCCTTCCATTTGTACTGTAGCTATGATAGGGCCCGGAGGGAATCTCTTACGGACCTGCTGAAACAGCAATTTAGCATTCCAATGCCACATCTCAACAGGTATAAGGCGAATGTCGCTTGCCCACTCCCGTTCGATTTCGTTTGCGAGCCAGGCAGGCAAGTCCAGCACTTCGTTTGCTATCGGCGTGCCGGTTAGATCCAGATCGAGATAACGATGGGCGAGGCCGATCGTGCATAATATCCATCGTCTTCTGGTCTGACTGACTACATTCAAGCATCGATCCCAATCAAAATCAGGGGTACGGTTCTCGATCAGATAAACGATGTCCCAAAGCCTTTCCTTAAATTCTCCGCCGTCGGTCAGCCAGTGAACGCACAGAACCCGCAGATGATCCTCTGGGCAAAGCACCCGCACCTGTACGCCGTCCACATCGATCATCTGTGAATTATCGAAGAGATCCTGCCATTTCAAAGTGTCAAGATGCCTCAGCTCGCGATGCAAATCCAGCGCCAGGTTAAGGTCATCTGATGATTTTGCAATTCGCTCAGCCGCACCATAGTCTGCGGCGGAAACGGCGATGTCGATATCGACACTTATTCTCGGCTTTGTGGGTGGATAAAGACGGCCAATCGCCCAGCCCTTGATCAGGACAGGCTCGATACCATGCGAACGAAACAGCGAGAACGCCTGGCCAATCCGAATCTCTTGGGCCTTTTTTTGAAGAAGATTCCAACGGTAGGCGTCCGTCTTTGTTTCACCTTCGAGTGCAGCCTGTTCAATCACAATAAATAAAAGAGTAGCAAAGATAATGTATCTTCACTACTCTTTGATCTTTCTGGGTCAAACAGCCCAGTTTGTTTTAAGGAAGGCAACCAGTGGGGACCGCAAGTGTAGGAATCGCCGGTCCACAAGTGCTGTTTGTATTGCAACACGTGGTCGAGGGACAACTCGTAAACATACACGCACCTGAGTTAAGACAAGAACATGAAGCAAGAGCAACAGCATTTCGGGGGGCGACAAGCGATGCGATCACCGGGAGTGCCACGACCGAGACGAGACCAATGGTTTTGAGCACCTGACGACGGGATTGGCCGGCAAATTTTGGGGTAACGGGTATTTGAAGCAAATCCTTCTCGCTTAACTGATCAATTGCAAGCCAAACAAAATCCTCGGTTACCTTGCCCTCGGCTTTTAATTCAAATTCCCGAACGATATCGGCCACCGAATTCCTGCCGTCGCAGGATCGCCATACAAAAGCCGAAGACCGATTTAAACAATGGGCCTTATTACTGTCCAGATCATACACCAAAATCTCGTCAGGCATTTCCTGCACCACCAGCCCATTTTGACGGGCAATCGGATTCTGTGAATTATTCATTTTTCCCTGAAAAATCTATCTAATTGATATACAGCAACTCTGATTGCTCGACCTCAAACTACATTTGAGTCAACGTAATCCAGCAGTGTTTTTGCGAATTTTTTTGCCGAGCCTCTGGAACTCGAAGCGATTATTGCATTACTCGCGATATTTTTCAAAACTTGCAAAGTAAATTCAGGCCTGTTTCGCAATGAAGCGGTAAAAGGGATCATTTCCAGCGCGCCGTTTCCGGCCGTAATGAGCTTGGGTTTCCACACGCCTTTCGGTTCGTATTTTGTGAGAAGTACAAAACCGACTGGTATCGCGTCTTTGCCTACAACTCCACCAAGCGACTCTACGGTGATCTCGTAGGGAGTAAATTTACCGTCATCGGCACGCATGTTGAGCAGACGCTGAAACGGATGCACATGCCCCCTGCTGTCAAAGATCGCAAATTCGTCCGAGTAGTAAACGGCCCCTTGCCTGACCAATTCGGCAACCAACGTCGATTTGCCGTGAAAGCTGTCAGCCGGCAACACGATCGCATTACCACGCCAGCCAACGACGCCGGCATGCAAAAAAATATGATCGACAGCATCGCGTGCGACCGCTACGCGGATAATGCTGTCAAAAAACTTGAAAAAGCCCTTTCGCGATGATCCCGATCCAAGCTCTACGCCATTCTGAAAGAGAAAAAGGGTGTCTTTCTTGTCGATTTCGATCCTAAAGACATATTCGGGGTTTGCAACGCCGCAGGGCAGGATACGATTTATCAACGCCTTGCGCGCGACCCTCTCGGTTTCGTCAAGCAGATCCTGATCATTACTTTCGAAACGGATATTTACACCATAGGAGCTAAAGGAAAATTTCTTTGGCGTCGCCTTTGGTTTGATCGCAGGGAGAAATATACTGTCTTTTTCAATGGTTTCGCTAATCATTTCTAGCGTGTAAATCTATCATTTGAGATAATTTACGTCAATACATCTCTTTTTGCACAGAAAAAAATGAACACTGTGGTCACTACAAACACTATTGGTATAACGGTGACATCGAATCTATATGAAAAGGCGTAAGCAAACAAAACGGATGAGCTTATAATGATCGTCATAGACCCATACAAAAGGCTCACGAATCCGTGTGAAAGGCCCGATGAGACGAGCCGCTGATAAAGATGTTCGCGGTGGGCGATCCAGACCCGCTCACGCCTAAATGCCCTGCGCATGAATGTGACGATCGAGTCGAACAGAAAAAACCAGACAAAAACTACTGCGGCGAGCGGCAGAAAAGCAACCGGCTTGAGCGGATCCGGCCGGGCAGCAATAAACGGCATCGAGGCGAACGTAAACCCAAGAAACGCGCTCCCGACATCGCCCATAAATATCCTTGCCGGCGGCCAATTATGTAGCAAAAAGCCCAAGCTTGAAAAAAGAATAACACCGCCAAATAATGCAACGTCAGGGATGCCGGATAACCAACCCAGGCCGAGCCACGCAAATCCGGCCACGACCGCCTGAATACCGGCGATTCCGTCGATGCCGTCCATAAAATTGTATGAATTTATCAACCAGACGATCCAGAGAAATGTCAGTATCGGCCCGGCAATACTCAGATTGATGGCGCCCGTTGAACCGAAGAGCGATATTTCGTTCCAATAGCCACGATCCGCGATCAGTAAAACCGCCGCGAGAGCATGCGTCATCAACCGCCATACAGTCGAGACCGAGTATCGGTCGTCGAGCCAGCTAACCGTCGCGATCAGCACAGCTCCTACAAGAAAACCCCAGGAAAAGGTCCCCGGATAAAGATACGAGATCAAACCATAAAAAATGAGAGTCACCAAGACAATTACGAGGCCGCCGCCGCGCGGTGTCGGCGAATCGTGCGAGCTTCGCTCATTCGGAATGTCGAGGACGCCTTTTTTCAGACTCCAGATGTGAAAAAAACGGATACCGATCCAGGTAAGTATCAATGCGGCCGGAAATATGAATATTGCGATCAAGGTCATTTTTTGGCGTCGTGTGTTTTGGAGCAGGCTACGTTAGTTCGGTCTTGTATTTTTCAATAGCCTTTTCCAACGAGTATTTGGTAATCGCCGCTTTTCGGGCATTTGTGCCATGTAGTTCAATCATCTTGCGTTTACCGTAAGTTTCAAGGATTTTTTCACGCAAAAGGTCCGGCTCGCCCGGTGGAACGCTCCATCCGACATTTTCTTCCTCAATCACTTTTGTCACTTCCGTATTGCTTTCGACAATCGCCAGGATAGGTTTGCCAGCGGCCAGAATGTTATATGTCCGGCTCGGCATTGAAACTCCGCGCATTTTTGCAACGAGCGAGACGAGCGCTATGTCACAGGCATTGAGAAATACGATCTGCTCGCTGCGAGGTTTTGGCGGGAGGAGCGTTACATTTTTTAGATTATTTTTCTCAATCGCATGACGGACGAGCGGCACTTTAACGCCTGCTCCAAGGAAAATGAAATGAATATCTGGCACATCCGCCAACATCTCCGCACAGGTGACGATCGTCTCGACATCGTTTGGATATCCTAAATTCCCGGCATACAACAAGACAAATTTAACGGTTAAACCCAATTCCTGCAATAATTCGTTATTGCTGCGCAATCCTGGCTCGACCGTCTCAAGCTCGGCCCAGTTTGGGATAACGGCAATCGGGATGTCGAGGCCGCTCGTTTTGGATCCGATCAATTCTTTCATATCGCGTCCGACGACGATAATTTTAGCGGCATGCTTGTAAAGCCAACGATTAAAGAAATTCAACCCGCGGGCGATCAGAGAATTATTCCGTATCTTACCTGCGGCAATCAGGATTTCGGGGTAGTTATCATGTATGAGTAACGTATAGCTGGCTCCCTTTATTAGGGAAGCAAATGCAACGATAAACGGCAATGATGGCGGCGTCGTCACGACCAGCACACGATCTCCGGCATGGAAATGGATTAAACTCCTGAAAAATATAGAGCAAGTAAGCGTGAAAATATTAATTAGCCGAAAAATGATGACATTTTTGTTGAACGTAGTTCCGGCACATCGAAATATCTCGACGCCGCTACGCTCTTCGTGTTTTGGCGCACGCGCGCCGCGCGCCGAATAATTTGGCTGGCCGCACAAGGCTTTAACGTCAAAAACGTCAGTCAGCCCCTCCGCGATACGCGTCAAATAGTATCCGGTTGAGGTTTCCTCGGGATAATAAAGCTCGGTCACAACCCAGAGCGTCCTTTTTTTTGCGGGTTTATCATCCATTGCTGACATTTTGGGCGGAATTATTTAATGCTCTCATTAGAACCGTTTCCGTTGCCTCGTCATACTCGGGTTTTGCGAGCCAATCAAGAGCATATTTACGAGCGGCATTAGACATTGTGCGGTATTCATCGTCATTCATCTGAATACAATGCTCGATCTTGCGGTTCCACTCATTCTCATTGTCCAAAGGCACCTGCCAGCCGAGGTTTTTTTCATCGATCTCATCCCAGGAGGTCTGATTGGTCGTCAACAGAGGAGAACCGGCGGCGAGGCTTTCGATAAAGACATATCCGAAGTTTTCGTTTAATGTTGGGAGAACAAGGAAGTGATTTCTGCACAGTAGTTTAAGGCCGTCTGCATAAGACACTGCTCCAACTATTTTGACTAAGATATTTGACGGCAGATCATCGATGACGGCCTTGCATTCGTGCCAATAAGATCGATCCTCAAGGGGGCCGACGATGTCGAGTTCCACGCTTCCAGTGTTTATTGTTTTCAGGCGTTCGAGAAAATATTTTAGATTTTTTTTCCTCACCAGACGCGAAAGAAAGATAAATTTCACCGCCCCCGGCGTCTTTTTTGGTTTTGATTCGGGTTGAAAATCAGGGAGGATTGTTTTTGGGGCCAGATCCGGTGCGACGAACGTCTCAAGCCCTCGCCCAAAAGCCGTGGCGATCTCAGCGGCTTCCAGTTCAGATGAGGCTTTCCAAATGACTTTGTCGAAAAGGCCGATTACCTTTGCGTAAGCAATGAACAGTCTTTTTTTCAATGATTTGCCCTTTAGAGCTCCCACGGAAAGCTCACCGCAAGGGGCGACGATCACGGGCATGTCGGTGACCATCTGCTTTTGCCTTGCCATCAGAAATTTAACTACCGGCCGGCTCAACGCACTATTGAGAAAAACTGCATCGGGATTTACATCGTTTGTGAGATTTGCGCATGTTGTCCGTGTCAAATCGCGGTTCGTTACATAGTAAACACGGGCATTTCCGACTGTATTCCACTCACCCGTTTTGACTGTCGTGTATGGTTTGGTGTCGCCTTTGCTGTCGTAGTTTCGCGTGACGACATAAAAATCATACCGGTCGCAAAACCTATCGACCAGATTGACCACCGTCCACATGCCGCCGCCGCTTTTTATGCTCGGAAGATAAAAATCGCAAAATACGAGGATCTTTTTTTTCGTTGTTGTACTGCCTGGATTACGGTCGTTCATGAAGCGTGCCTGCGTAAACTCAAATAGCCAAGGAGGATCTTGCTGACGGTCTGGGAAACGTTTTCGGCCATATATTCGCGTGGAGCCGTCCATGTAGCGGGCTGTGCTATGGCGATCTCGACGGCGCGGACGATTGTCTCGGCATCCGCTCCGCTGAGAATGTTGCTGCCGCACTCGATAGTTTCGGGACGCTCGGTGACGTCACGCAGAGTAATATTCGGGATG
>JBBRQM010000023.1:0-42300 GCA_038226395.1 Pyrinomonadales bacterium
ATTTTGCAGAAGCTCGCGGCTCACGGCGGTTTCGGCCGCTACACAAGCGCAGCCGGCGGCCATCGCGGCGAGTATCGAGCGGCCAAAGCTGGCGTCGTGCGACGGCGAGACAAAAATATCGGCCGCATCGAGCAAAGGATCAATGTCATCGAGCCAACCGAGCCACAAGATATTTTCATCAAGATCAAGCACGCGGCTGAGGCGTCGCAGTTCGCGGCGAAATTTTTTATCCATTGAGTTGTCGAGTCCGGCGATGATAAAGCGGCAATCGGGAAAGCGCTTGACTATCTCGTTTGCCGCGAGGACGAAGTCGCGCTGGCCTTTAGCAAGTTTAAGCTCGCCAAGCATAACGACAAGCGGCGCCTGCGGCCCAATGCCGTGAAATGCGCGGAATTCGATGCCGGAGGTTTGCACTGCATACGGGTCTCGCTCTATAACGGCGATGCCCGGGGGCACGAAATATATCTTTTCGGCGGGAAATATCCGCGCGAGATGGGGACGGCCGGCCGCCGAGATTGCGATTGCGGCATCCACGTTTCGCAAGGCAAATCGATGAAACGATTTCATCGACGAGAGCAGATGCCGCGTGAGCACCAGCCTGACGCCTTTGGCCGAGCGGCAGGCGATGCTTGCCGCCAGGTAATCGCGAGCGACATGAGCGTGCAGAATATCGATCCTGTTTTTGGCGGCAAAATCCGCTAGGCTCGGAGCGCTAAACATGCCAAACGAATTGCGGATTGATGTATGCAGGAAATTATCAGCCGGAATAAAGTCGAGCCGGGCGCTCCACTCATTTGTCGGTCTGAGCGCGACAAAAACGTCGTGCCCACGAGCCATAAGCTCACGACAGAGATCGACAAAGTGACGCTCGCTCGCGCCAAATGTTTTTGCCGACGAAATTTGCAAAATCCGCATCGGAAGAAGTGTATAACGAATGCCAAGACAAAAAAAGGCACGCCTCAAATAGAAGCGTGCCAAAATTTACGCCAAAGGGCGAAAGTTAGAAGTAGAAACGGGCACCGATCTGTGTCTGGAATACTGCACTTCCCGCTGAATTCGAGAGGTTGATCTTTCCAAGGTTAGGATTGGTGACGTTATTAACGATCCCACGCAAGTCATTGATCTGCAGGAAGGTGGAATTAGTAATACCGTCGAGACCACAGCGGGACAATGCCGGAGCGGTCGACTGGCCGATCTGCTCGATGCTGTTCCGGCAATAATTTGTCACCGATGATCCGGTGAGCTGAATGTTTGACCGGTTGAGGATGTTAAAGAACTCAGCCGAAATAACAAGTTTCTTGCTCTCGCCAAACTTGAACGATTTCTGAATACGCACATCTACATTATAGATGGGCTTGTTCGTATAGAAGTTACGCTGGAGCTCGACCCCGGGAACCAGTATAGGCCGCTCATTTGCATTGCCGTCAGCATTTAGGTCGCTGCCGACCTGGGAATTGATCGGATTGCCCGACAAAAGCCGGATAGCACTCGAAAACTCAAAGCCATACGGCAAATAGAACAACGGGTTTGCGACGAACTGGTTACGCCGGTCGATGCGCGCATTATAATACTCCGAACTAAAATCGTAAGGATTATCATACAAAACGCCGCTTGCATCACGTTCATTGTCGTCATCCGAATAGTTGCGGGAATAGACATAATATGCGCTGACCGATCCCCAGCTCTTCTTCAGATTTATCCGGGCCGTGTATGCATAAAACCGCGAGCGTCCCGACGAATCTTGAAGCACTATTGGCCCGAGTGACGTGAGTGGCCGCAATGCACGGTTAACCAGCACGCGTCCGGTCACCGGATCAATACCGGTTGGAGCCGGAATATTGATGTCGCGGTGTCGCTGTAAGTTTTCGGTGTTGACCTGCGAGTAATCAAAACCGAACGTAAATCCCTTAAAGAATTCATGCTCGATACCAAACCCGAACTGGAAAGATTGAGGATTCCTGAAGTTCCCAGTAATGCCGGAGTATGTCGCGCCCTGAAAGATACCAAAACTCGGCGCCAGCGGCGAGATGGCATTGTTCATAGATGCGGAAATCGCAGCCACTTGAGCAGGCGACAAAGTCGGCAAACCAGTCAACGCAGACGAATTCAGATTTATGCCGATAGCGGCAAACTGGCGAAATACCGTGTTTGGTGCACAATTATTGAAAAGAACAGTGCTTGCGCTTGCATTTCCGGCCGTCGCGCATTGTGCGGCGGTAAGCCCGGTGATTGTTGCATAGCTGGGGTTAGCTGCAAAGAAGGCGGGAAAATTAAAGTTCGAAGCATTGGTAGCTGTGGGGGTCGATCCGCCAAATGCAGGCGAGCCGAGCGTAACCGAAAGGTCGCCCGCCGGGTCGCGGAAGTTGTTGACCGGGCCCGCGAGCAAAAGAAGAGGCGTCCGGGCATAATACTCACCGGCATAACCTCGGATGACCGTTTTGCCGTCCCCCTTAGGATCGTAAGCAAAACCAGCCCGCGGCCCCCACTCGTTTTGGCTGTTTGGAATGTTGGCAACCGTGGTTGGGCCTCCAAAAATCGGGAAAAAAGCGGCATTGATCGCATTGAGCACCGGCGTGTTATTTGCCTGCGCCGCAGGATTAAACTGTCTCTCATAACGGATGCCGTAGTTTATGAAAAGGTGACTATTAACCCGCCATGAATCCTGGCCAAAGAATGAGACTTCTTTGACGGTAAATGCCGCCTGAAGGTTTCCTACCTGCTGAGCATATCTCGCGGTTGTGGTGTCGAATCTGCCGTAGTAGTTCAGAGTACCAGGCGTCACGACAGGCGAGACGATGTCGAGGATCTGTCCACCGGTTAGAGTAGCGGCGAAACTGTAAGTACCGGTCTGATTAAAACCGAATGTCTGACTGGCGAAAAGGTTGCTGTATTCACCGCCGAGCTTAATCGTGTGATTCCCGGCAATCACGGAGAGGGTATCGCCAAACTGCGTTCGCTTGTCTGTCTGTGTCGTCGGGAGGAAGTTTTTCGTGCCATAGACGCCGATACCGCCGGTATTGACATTGGCAACTATGCTGTTTGGGATACGGGGACGAACCTCACGGGCCCATTGAAATCTGGCCTCATTATAGACATTGGACGAGAAATTTGTATTAAGCGAGGATACAAGGATCATCGGCCGGTCAAACTCCGTTCCGTTGTTTGTCAGCGCGTTGTTAGTTGTCGGATCGAGCTGGGTCTCGCCGACAGAGACGCCGTTGATGGCCTTTAGCCGGGCGAAATTAAAACGCGTGCTAAACCGGTTATTGTTGTTTATGTTCCAATCCACCTTGCCGAGAGCGGTAATGGCGTCATTTGTCGCCGTATAACCCACTTGAAGCGGGTTGTAGAAATTGAAGCCGTCAGTCTGCCGCGCCGTGATCGTCGAAGCGGCAGGAAGATTTGGGAACACGGTGAAACGGGGAGCACGGAAACGCTGCATTTCCGCCGAACCGAAATAGAACAACTTATCTTTCTTGATCGGGCCGCCGATCGAACCGCCCCATTGCTGCTGGGTCGGAGCAAAAATGGGGTTGGTTATTCCCAACCCATTAAGTTTTTCATCCTGTAGAGCGGCCGTAAAATTGTTTCCACGTGAGAGCTGATGCGGACGCAGTACATAAAACAAACTGCCGTGAACGTTATTCCCGCCGCCTTTGGTAACTACATTTACGATACCGCCCGAGCTGCGGCCATATTCGGCTGAGTAGCCGGCAGCGACCACCTGAAACTCGCGGATAGATTCCTGCGGGATCGTCGGTGCCGAGCCTGACCGCTCGCCGCCGCGGATGCCGCCGAAAAACGGCTGATTATAATCCACGCCGTCAACATTGATATTGCTGTTTATGCCGCGTTGGCCCGAGAGCGAGATCTGGCCGCGCGACGGATCAACCTGTGCGGTCGGCGTCAGCGTGGCAAAATCCTGGAAACGGCGGCCGTTGATCGGCAAATTCGTAATGTCATTTGCATTCTGAACGGCGTCAAAATTGTTTGCGGTGGTTTGGATGCCCTCACCGGTCACCTCGACAATGGCGGTCACCCCGCTGGCTCCGAGCGTGACGTTTGCATCCGTCGTACGCCCGACAAATACTTCGGCGTCCAATGTCACCGCGGCAAATGAGCCCGACGTCGTTTTGACCGAGTATGTCCCGGGTTGCAATTGAAGGAATTGGTAAACTCCGTCACCATTTGTAGTGTCCGTCTTGGTTGCGTTAGTTGTTTTGCTTGTCAGTGTGACCGACGCACCAGGAACAACCGCACCCTTGGTGTCGGAAACGGTGCCGCTGATCGCGCCGGTGCCAGTCGCCTGGGCAAAAAGCTGTCCGACGCCGATGGCCAGGCAAAGAATCAATATCGGCAAAAGCCTGATCGTAAAATTTTTAGTCATTAGTTTTTTTGACCTCGTTTATTAGTATTTCCTTAAGCATTCATTGCTTTTTTTGCGTGAATCACGCCGTAGTTTGGAATTTTGGAGTTTAATTTCTCTTTACGGATTTTGTGAAATAAAGATATTACGTTTTTTCTCAAAAAGCAAGCCTCGCCGCATTGCATCGCGGCAAGCTGCTAAAAAAAAATAAACAAAAAAAGGCACGCTTTTTGTTAAAGAAAGCGTGCCTGAGATTATGTCCCTAAAAAGGGAGTGAAAATTAGAAGTGGAACTTTACGCCAAACTGTAGCTGACGCGGTGCGAAAATGGTCGTGTTGTTAAACGTCGTGGGCGTGCCGTATGCCGGGATGTTCGCAACCTGACCGGAGTTGTACGTCAATATGCCCGTTTGTGAGGTAGTACCAAAATTAATGGCCTGCGAGATATAAGCCGTATTCGCAGCCGTTACGTTCTGACGGTTGAAAATATTGAATCCCTCAGCGAGGAGCTCAAGACTCATATGCTCGTTAAACCGGATCCTTTTCGACGCACGCAGATCGGCCGTCCACGTGTATGGACGTCGATTGACGTTACGCAGGAAGGGGATCTGGAGTACTCCGCCATCACCGAAAAGCGTGTTTGACGGAGTGCTAAAGCCCGGCGGGAATCCTCCCGGTATTGACGCAGCCAATGCGTATCCCGACGAAATTACCACGATAGGCGAAAGCTGGAAGCCGTTGAAAATCGCGTGACTCATGCCGGTCTTTGCCATATGGAAGAATTCTGCCGGACGCCACACCGCACTAGCGACAAACTTGTGCGGAATGTTGTTGGCCGAGAGGCCTTTGTCGAACGATAGATCGAAAGGATCGCTGACATTCATAAACGATGCCGCAAACGTTCCGAACTGCTGGTTATAATCGATAGCCTTTGACCACGTGTAATTGCTCTGCAAGCTTAATCCATTGGTCATACGGCGCTGGATCTGTATCACGAGCGCGTTGTATGTCGATTTCGAAATACTCTCCATATCGATGATGGAGTTGAAATTGGTTATCGGACGAGTCGTCGTCGATGTCGTCCCGTAACCTAGGAAGAACGGTACCGTGAAAGTCAGTCCGTCCTGCGGGCCGCCGCTGATCATATATGTCTTAGTGGCGGTCGGCGGCGGAAGATTGAGATCTACGAACGCCGGGAGCTTATTGGCCTTTGTGAAGAGATATGAGGCAGAAAACACCATATTCTTGGCTAACTCACGTTCAAAGATAATATCGACCTCGTGAACCTGAGGATTCTGGAATTTCGGATCGATCGTCGTGATGCTCAGGCCCGCGCTGGATCTCGTTGGAGTTGCGCTCAGCACATTCGGGAAAGAAGGTGTCTGAATGACATTTCCGTTTGCATCTACAAGCCCGGTTTGTGTCGGTACGATGCTCTGGGCCGATAACTGGGATCCGAGTCCTCCTGTGTTTGTGATCGCGCTTGACAGGAATGTATTAGGAACGCGGCCGTAATAGAGACCGTAACCTCCGCGAAGGACGGTCTTACTGTTGCCAAAGATGTCCCATGCAAAACCAATACGCGGTCCGAAATTATTCTTATCACTCGGGGATTGGCCGGTACGGGCGATGATCGCGTTCGCCTGATCCTGAGTGTATCGCTGCGGTATTGTCGCAGTGAGGGTATTCAGTGTTGGCACCAGAGTGTTTGGGAATTGCGGGGCGGGGAACTTCTGGTAATCCCAACGAAGACCCAGGTTCAGGGTCAGCCTATGAGCTATACGCCAGTCGTCCTGAACAAAGAACCCATAGTCGGGCGTCTTAAGCGTATAATCCCTCAAGCCGAAAGCCTCCGTGAAGGTAGAATACTTCTTTTGAGGTGCCAGCCCATTGACCGCCGTTGTGTAGTCGATGATGAAATTTGGAAGTGAGCCATAGGTATATGTGCCATACTCGCTTCGCAGATTGCTGATGAAATCTCTCGTGAGCTTGATATCAAAACCTGCCTTCACTGTATGGTTGCCACGGTTTGTGGTAACAGTATCGACAAATTGAGTCGTATGCTCATCAGGAAAGGCCGCACGCTGAAAATTAGTGCTCGTGCCAAACTGGAATCCAATGCTGGCCGCGGTTGCGAACGAAACTGACGGCAAAAGACTATTGATGGTCTTTACGCCCGGTAGGGTAGCTAGTGCAGTTTCAGCTGCTGTCTCATTTTGCAGGATAGAGCGGGCGTTTTCGCGGCCACGTTGAAAGCGAAACTCGTTGATGGTCGATGATGAAATAGTGGTCGTTAACCGGGCATTGAATGTATCGATGCCTACAAGGTCGTCACCGAAATCAGCTAAACCAACATTCACGACTGCGGGTGTTTGGAAAGCATTAAGACCCTTGGTGCGAGCACGGTTATAGGACACGGTGAGTGTATTTCGCCCATTTATTATCCAGTCGACTTTCGAGAAAAAGATCTTTTGATCCTGTCTTCTTGGCGCTTCGCCGGTAAGAGACCGGAGAAAGGCGAGGGCGGCATCCGTTTGAGCCTGTGTTGTGCCCGCAACGGCGGTGATCGGATTGAATGCACCCGGGGTCTGTGTGGTTGCCACACCCGGAAAATTACGCTTCTGTTGATCGTAATTGAAGAAAAAGAAGAGCTTGTTCTTGATGATCGGACCGCCGATCGCACCACCGAACTGGTATCGAACATCCTTCGGCTTGACGACGACGGATCCGCCGCCGGCCACCGGCAACAGTGCCGATGGGTTGCGGGCCCCGCCCCACATATTGTTGCGGTCAAAGATGAAGAGCTCACCGCGAAAGTCATTTGTACCGCTCTTTGTAACGGTGTTGATTACGCCGCCTGCTGCGCGGCCATATTCAGCCGAGAAATTGGTGCTGTTTACCTGAAACTCGCGAACCGCAGCCTGGCTAACGGCGTACTGGATTCGGGTGCGGCCCCGTTCCTCAGAAAAGAACGTGTTGTTGTTATCGGTCCCGTCGAGCGTGTGATTGTTAAGCAGTGACGAAAGCCCACGAAAGCTGTTTAACCCAAAGTCCCCCTCAGGGTTAACACCAGGCGTCAGGCGTGCAAAGTCAGACGCTCGGCGTCCATTAATCGGCAACTCGCTGATCTGGTTCTGGTCGATATTCGTGGCGTTGGCATTATCGTTCGTATTGACGATAGGAGTCTCGGCCGTCACTTCTACCTGGGCCGTCGCCGTACCAAGGGTCAATGGAATGTCAAGTGTCGTGTTTTTACCGACCTCGACGACGACGTTATCGGCCCTTGCCGGAGCAAAGCCGGAAACCGTTGTTTCTACTCTATATATTCCCGGAGCGAGGTTTGTGACTCTGAAATCACCATCTCCGCTTGTGGTCACGGTCGTCACATTGTTCGTACCTGTATTTGTAACTTTGATACTCGCGTTAGGCACCACAGCGCCATGTGGATCGGTTATTTTGCCGTTGATGCCGCCGGCAACTGCCGATTGTGCAAATACCTGAGCTACACTTGCCAGGATAAATAGCATCAATACCGGTAAAAGCTTGATTGAATTTAAATTATTTTTAGTCATCTGTTTTTTTGATCCCATTATTTTAGAATTTCCTTAAATATTTTGGTTTTGAGTACGCTGAAACAAGCGCAAATACTGATTTTTTGGATTTTTATCTTACTTTTCGGATTTTGTGAAATATATAAAGATATTATGTTTATTCTCAAACGCAACGCTTAACCCACCCAAAACCGAGCATATGCCTTAGATTTTGCGGGCTTTTCGAACCACACTCACGACCCGCCACAAACCAAAAGTTAAAAACTTAGCCGAAAGCAATTTGTTTACGTAAGTAATGATGCAAATTAAGTTCCGCCAAACGTGTGGATTAACGACCTCACCCAAACCAAATTAATATGTTACGTCTCTCATTACACGATTTATTAAATGAAACTTGACTTTTTTGTAAAAGTAGACTAAATTTGTTCGGTATTTTGCGTAATTATTCACAAGGGGGGGGAGAAGCGCAAACTGCGAGATTAAGGGGATAAACAAGGGGGATATAGGAAAATAATGTCACAAGTAGAATACGCAACATCATCATACAAAACGCCTTTGCACCATCGCATCATCGCGAGCATGCCGGTTCAGGCTAGCTGGATCGACGAAGTGAGCGGCGAAACGATAAATGTCGAGGGGCTGACAGAAAACGTTGGGGAAACCAGCACTCTGGTCAATCTCGACATTCTGCCGCCGGTCGGCTGCGAAGTCCGCCTCAGGATAATGGGCGAGAAAAAGCCTATTATCGAGGTTTCGACCCGTGTAATACGTGTCGAACGCGATCCTGGCAAGCCGATGGCCGCATTGACCATTTTGGAAAATTTGAAGAAATGGAAAAATACGGCTATGGGAGCGGCCCAGGCATGGGTGACAAGGCACTGGCAATTAAACTACGAAGAAGAATGGGTCAATTAACTTGGCACTTTAATTCGTTTATACCCGAAGGCGGGAAAATTTCAACGAAATTTTCCCGTTTTTGACGTTTTGAGTTCAAGCTTCAGCTTGTTTATTCCTGAACGGCAGGACAAAACCAGGAACTAAACGCAACGATTTTTGCTTGAAAAGCATCAGTTAGAGAGATGAAAAAGGTTTTAACGGCGGCATTATTTTTGGGTATTGGTGTTTCGGTTTTTGCGCAAGGGGCGCCGGTAACGCATGACGAATATGTCAAGATGCTCTACGCGATTCAAAAGAATCCGAACGAAAAAGCGGAGATCATCGAGGCGCTCAGAACGCGTGGAATCGGCTTTGTCTTAACTGACGGGCTCCGTGACCTGACGCGGACAAAGGGCGCGAATGACGAGGATCTGAAACGCACGCTCGAAGAGGCCGACCACCGCCGTCGCGATCCCGAAGGGGCAAAATTGCCAGCGGAGAAAGATGCAACCGAGGTGCTCGAAAAGGCACGCACAAATACAATCGCCTCGCTCGAGGTAATGCCCGATTTCGTGGTCAAACAAGTTATCAACCGCTCTGGCGCATATGCCGGGACAGGCAACTGGCGACCGCTCGATACGGTCATCATCGCCGTCAGCTACAGCACGGAAAAGGGCGAGCAATACAAGGTTTTATCGGTTGACGGCGCTCTCGTCCAATCGGAAAAGAGCAACAATTACTCAAATCTGAGCGGCAGCACAACCGGTGGCGAATTTGTCGAGGCTCTCGATAAGCTCTTTAATGCGGCCAGCAAAACTACATTTAAATTATTGACCACCGACACGATCCGCAATCAGCCGTCTCTCGTTTTTGAGTACGAGATCGCGCTTGAAAACAACAAAAACGGCGGTGTCGGATTTAAGACGCCAAACGGCTCGGCCGGATATTCGTTTACCACCGTTCCAGCCGGCGAAAAAGGCAAGGTGTGGATTGACCGCAAAGCGGGCCGCGTGCTGAAGATCGAATTTGCAGCAACCCAGATACCGGCGGATTTTAAGGTCAAAGCGTACGAGAGCACGATCGACTATGATTGGGTCACGATCAGTGATGAGAAATTCTTACTGCCGATCTTGTCCGATAATCGATTTACGACCTCCGAAGGCCGGCAGATGTTTCAGGACCGCAATTTAATACGCTTTAAGAATTACCAGAGATACGGCACCGAGGTTAAAATACTCGACGATGACACCAAGCCCGAGCCGACGCCGAAAAAGCCAAATTAATTGAGTGTATAATACGCTCCGGCGATGATTGCGCCAAGCCAAAGCAGGCCTTTGGCGAGAAAAAGAAGAAAGGCGATGATACCGGCGCGCTTTGCCCATTTGTGGGCAGGATGGGCCGGTTTGGCTAATTTGTCCAGCATCACTTCTCAAAATAACTTTTCTGTTTGTGGTTTTCAATCACTTAATTATAAATTTTTGTTTATGAACGGAAAACACATCGTCAGATTTGCGCTTCCGGGGATTTGCCTTATCCTGACACTTCACGCGTTTGCCCAGAACGCGCCGCCCAGGGAAGAAAATAAGCGAGAGGCCGATTTGATCGAACTCAAAAAACTCAGCAAATCAATAAAGCTCGATATCCGCTATGCAACGGCGAATAATTTCACCGGCCATAAGGTTTACCCTGAGGCACGCGCATTTTTACAGCGTCCGGCGGCAGAGGCTTTGGTTCGGGTGCACAATGAGTTAAAAAAGAAAGGGCTTGGGATCGTCATTTTTGACGGTTACAGGCCGTGGACGATCACAAAACTTTTTTGGGAGGTCGTCATGCTCGAACAGCGCAAGTTTGTCGCCGACCCCGTGAAAGGCTCAAAACATAACCGCGGCTGCGCCGTCGATCTGAGCATATATGACCTCAAAACCGGCAACGAGATACCGATGCCGTCGGGTTTCGATGAATTCACCGAGCGTGCGTCGCCGGATTACAAGGGCGGAACCAAAGAGGAACGCGCAAACCGCGATATGCTGCGGCGATTGATGGAATCAGAGGGCTTCACTGTCAACCCAAACGAATGGTGGCATTTTGACTACAAAGATTGGCAGGAATACGCGATCTACGACATTTCATTCTCAGAGGTCGGGAAAAAGAAAAAGAAGAATTAGCCGCAGATAAACCCAGATGACGCAGCTAAAAATCATTTGAGTTCTTTTCTGATCCGCGTTTATCTGCGTTCATCTGCGGCAAAAAAATCTTACTTAATGCTCAGAGTTATTGAAAATCGCGCCGTTCGCGGTGTTTTGACGCGTTTTTTACGAACAAAGAGATTGTAGTCGCCGGTCGCGGGTATCTCAAAACTATATGTCCGCGAGCTGTCAAAATCGCCGTCGGGAAAATTTTCTTCGCTAAAAACCTTGAAATCAAAGAGGCTCGCCCGCGAGTTTGTGATCGTCACCTTTTGCCCTTTTGTCGCGGCAAAAACATATTCCATCTCCTGGTCGGTCGAGAGCGCGCCGTTGAGTGTTTTGCTGGACGAGCCCTTTGCGAATTCGATGCGAAGCGGTTCGGCCTTGCCGCCGCGCTGGGCAAAAACAGGAATGGCCGCAAAGAGGCACAAAAGACACAAAAAGAAGTAATTTTTAATATTCATATTCAGAATTGTTACTAACGTTTTGTTAATATTACGCTATTGCCAAATTTTAAGTAAAATACGAGGAAAAATCTATGTTGAGGCCGCAACCTTCAGAATACGATCCATATTACAACACCTATATCTCGCTCGTTGAGGGCGATAATGCTGTGCCCGTTTTGGATGCACAGCCGGCGGAATTGCGCACGCTTTTTGCGACGGTGCCGGAAGAAAAAGGCACATTCGCCTATGCGACAGGCAAATGGACGATCAAGGAGCTGCTCAGCCATCTGATCGACGGCGAGCGGATGTTTGCCTACCGGATGCTGCGCATCTCGCGAGGCGACACGACGCCGATCGAGGGCTTTGAGCAGGACGGCTATATCGAAAACTCGAACGCCAATAACCGCTGCTTCGCAGAGCTGCTCGACGAATTTGATCTCCAGCGGCGCTCCAATATGCTCTTTATCAATAATCTCTCCGACGAGGCCGCAAGCCGCGTTGGCACCGCCAATCAAAAACAGATAACGACCCGCGCCATCGCTTACATCATGGCCGGGCATGTGCGGCATCATTTGGGTATTTTGAAAGAGAGATATCTCGCCTAGGTGAAATACGACGCCATTATCATCGGCGGCGGAGCGGCGGGGTTGTTTTGCGCGATTGAGGCTTGCAAGCGTCGCAAAAAGGTGCTGGTGATCGAGCACAACGCGCAAGTTGGTCGCAAGATAATTATTTCCGGCGGGGGGCGTTGTAATTTTACAAATATCCACACATTGCCAGAGAATTTCATCTCCAAAAATCCGCATTTCTGCAAATCGGCGCTTGCCGGATACACTCCTCGGGATTTTTTAGCGCTTGTCAAAAAGCACAAGATTGCCTATTTTGAGAAGAAACTCGGTCAGCTTTTTTGTCGTGAGAGTTCGCGTCAGATTGTCGATATGCTGCTCGCGGAGTCAAAAGCGGCTCAGGTCGCGATCAAAACCGGCTGCACAGTCGCGAATGTAGTAAAAGCCGGGAATTTTAAAGTAGAGACGAATCAAGGCATCTTTGAAGCAAAAAATCTTGTCGTTGCCTGCGGCGGGCTGTCGTTTGCAAAGATCGGAGCCAGCGATCTCGGCTATCGGATTGCCCGTCAATTTAAGCTCAGGATCGTCGAAACCCGTCCATCGCTGGTCGCTTTGGTGCTGGAAAGCAGGAATTACAAACATTTGGCAGGCGTTTCGGTCGATGCCGTAGTTACAGCCGGAAAACAGAATTTTCGCGAGAATATTCTTTTTACGCATCGCGGAATGTCCGGCCCGGCGATCCTGCAAATATCAAATTATTGGCGACGCGGCGAGGTTGTTTCGTTTCAGCTCATACCTGAAACAAATGCGGCAAAACTGATAGCGGACAACAGAAAAGACCGGCGGAATCTCGGTAATTTTCTCAGTGAAATTTTGCCTCAGCGGTTTGCCGAGGCCTTTGCTATCACCCAATTTGAAAACAAACCGCTATATCAAATGAATGACCACGAGATCGAGCGGCTGACACTTTTATTAAATAACTGGCAGGTCAAATTTAGCGAAACCGAGGGTTACGACCGGGCCGAGGTCACGCTTGGCGGTGTTTCGACAAATGAACTTTCATCACAAACGATGGAATCGAAAAAGATTGCGGGTCTTTATTTTATCGGTGAGGTTGTAGACGTTACGGGATGGCTCGGCGGGTATAATTTTCAGTGGGCGTGGGCGTCTGGGTTTGCGGCCGGCAATGCTATTTAAAATAAGGCGGAGGAGACGTCTCCCACATCCGTCTCCCCCTATTCCGCCGCCGGATACGTGGAGTACCCGAACAGCGAACTTGATGCCGACAAGTCAAATCATCGGCAATTTTTAAAAAATAATGTCTGGAAAAACCTTGATCGATAGCCGTCTCTTTACATGTGGTTAACGATCGTATAGGATAATCCCATAGTTGTAGAAAGATGTCAAGAGCAACAGCAAAAAATAATCTGAGTCCAGAGTTTTCTATACGATTTATCGAAGTCTGCGGCTCTGACCGCCCGGCAATTATTAAACGATTGTTGAATATTTCATATCAGGCGGCCAAGAATTATCTTAGCGGCCGGATACCGGATGCCCAGGTTTTGCTTAAGATCGCACAAAACACTGAATATTCTATTCATTGGCTGCTGACAGGGCGTGGTAAAAAATTTATTGAGGCCGAAAACCATCAAGACACACCAATACTATCCCGCCAAATAGAGGCTTCTGTCAGGCGAATATGCGTGGAAGTAATCAACGAAATTAATGTGAGACAAGAAGCGGCTCAACCAAAAGTCGTCGTATTACGTTCCGGGGAGTTGTTGTCAGAAAAGGTTATGGACGAATCCGTGTCCCTTTCTGAAAAACAACCTTAAAGGTTGTCAGAACGGTATCGGTTATAGTTTTTAGAAATACAAACGCAAGTATTTCTTAACAAAAACAAATATCGAATCTGTTGTCGTGACGGTTCCGGCCGATTGATTGGTTGCAGATGCCTGTGAGGCAGCTCCGCAATTGACTGTACATGGCGGCGGGCAGCCTTCGGGGGGACACTGATAGCCGCCATTATCCATATCACCAGCGGAAATTGCCGAAACAAACAGAGCGATTGTTAAAGACACCTTAAACATTGTTTTCATTTTATTTTCTCCTTAGTCGTTTTTAGTCTTGATACTGAAAGCGTATCGAGACTATAATAGCAAATACTTTTTGCTCACATAACGATGATGCCTCTCCACGTCCCAACGCAAAGCAAGCCCGCTGCTCTTGCCAGAGGTTTATTTAAACTCGAAAGAAATGGTAAATACGAGGAAGCGCTAAAGGAACTCACGGATATTTGGCCGGATTTTGATCTCGATCCTGAAATTGGAAGCTTTGAAATTCAGGATGCTGCCGAGATCCTTTTGAGATGCGGCTGTTTGATAGGGTTTCACGGCCATATTGCGCAGATCCCAAATAGCCAATTAAGGTCGAAAGACCTCCTAACCAATGCTCGCGAGAGATTTTTGAGTCTTAAAAATTTCGAAAAAGCTGCAGAATGCGAGAATTATGTGGCGCTTGCCCTTTGGCGAACACGTGAATTTAATGAAGCGGAAATTTGGATCGAAGAGGCCTTGGCACGCCAACTTCCGATTTTATCCGACACGCGGCTTTATTCGCATATCGCGAAAAGCATGGTTGATCGTTCGTTCGAGCGATATGAGGAAATTTTTGCAAACCTAAAGAAGCTTGAGCCAGAATTTCTAAGATACGGCGATGCTTTTTTGACGGGAAGTTTTTATACGAATATTGCATTGGCATTAAAGAATCTCGGTAACAAATCCGAAGCAATTGGACATTTCGAACTTGCTAGATATTATCACCAGCGATCGCGTCACAAGATTTATCTCGGCACGGTCGAGAATAAGCTCGCACAGATCTATAAAGAGACCGGCAAATTCAGCAGAGCGCATGAATCGATAGATAATGCGACACGGATATTCAAACAATTAAAAGATAAGACGCGTGAGGGCTTTTCGCTCGATACCAAGGCTCTCATCTACTTTGCCGAATCGAAATACAATGATGCACTGCGAACCGTCGAAAAGGCGTTATTGATTCTTGGCAAAAGTGAGAATTTTGGATACCTGATCGAGACGCTGCTGACAAAAGCAAAGATCCTGCTGCATTTGGATAAATTTTCGGCGGCGGTGTTGAGCCTGATCGAGGCGGTTAATGTAGCCAGAGTGCAGACGGGCGAAGAATCGGCGGTCCGGTTGATAAACGATTTTGAAACAGAGCTAAAACGAAAAAATGAGCCGGTGACAAAGACACAACCCGCAGCCGAGGATCTCGAACTTATAATGCCGCCCTCGCTGGCCCGGTATCAAGATTATCGCGGCGTTTGGATGACAAACGACCATCTGAAAAATATCGGTCTCGACTGTGGGTCGCTGGGGATCGTTGTTAGCGAAAAAATAAATCGCGGTGATCTCGCCGCCGTTACCGAACTGGAGAGCGATCAAGTCATCTGCGGCTTTTACGATGCTGATTTTGGGATCGTCTGCCTCGAAACACCGTCTGGCGATCCGCAATTTTTTGACGAAATAAATATCCGCATTTTGGGCAAAATCGTCGGCGTTTGCCAGCCGGGCACCCTCAAAGACGGTAAAATGGCCGTCGAAGTGTTAAGTATTTAACCAATCCTACAGATAATCAGGAATACAAATTCATCGGCCGCGTGAGCAGGGCGATCGGGTCGTCGATATTGAGCGCCTCGCGGACGCAGAACGGTTCGCCCGCCGCGACGCCGATGAGTGAGCCGAAATAGCGCGAGCGATTCTCAAGTTCATCTAGAAAATGTTTTGAAGTAAGGCGCGTCTCAGGCTCACCGGACGCAGGATTGTAAAACTGCGATGCGTGAGCCCGGATCGCCTCCATTTTTTGCTCAAGAAAATCGGAAATATCGACAATAAACGACGGCTCGATGCGGCGCGAAAAAATGTTGTGAGCGATATTTGGTACTGCGATCTTGTCTCCGCCCGTCTCTTTGTCAAACCCAAGCATACTCGCGAGCCGGGCTGATTCACGCGTCAGACGGGCGATATGATCGTGGTCGGGGTGCGGATCGTCCAACTGATGCGTCAGGATTACTTTTGGTTTTAGACGCCGCAGGACGCCCACCATCGCCGTTCGTTCGACATCCGTGACAAAAACATGCCCGTCGGGCAGACCGAGATTTTCGCGGATGTCGAGTTTTAGTATCACGGCCGCCGTCGCCGCCTCTTTCGCTCTCCCCTCAGCTGTGCCGCGCGTTCCCATCTCGCCTCGGGTCACATCGAGAGCTCCCGTGCGATAGCCGAGATGCTTCATCTTGAGCATGGTGCCGCCCACGGCAAGTTCCAGATCGTCGGGGTGAGCAAAAACGGCAAGAATATCCACTTGGGTCATAGGTCTAATTTACCATAACGGGAATTCAAACAGGATAGACAGGATATGCAAGATAAAGAGTGATTTTTAATTGCAACTAATTTTGAAAGATTTAATATCGCTAACAGATAAACCAATCCTGTTTATCCTGTTCATCCTGTTTGAATTTTCTTCTGTTATTATTCTTGTATGAAACTCACCGTCCTCGGCTCAGGCACCAGTATACCGCATCCAACGCGGGCTCCGTCGGGCTACTGGCTTGAGACAAGCGGAGGCAATCTACTGCTCGATAGCTCGGCTGCTATGCCGCTGAGAATGGCACAGGAAAACCTCGATTGGCCGAATTTGGATGCGATATGGATCTCGCATTTTCACCTGGATCACTGCGGCGGGCTGGCTCCATTTTTAGCTGGGACAAAGCACGCGGCTGAGATGCAGAAACGAGCGAAACCGCTGCGTATTTTTGGCCCCGGCGGGTTAAAAAAACTTTTGGAAGGGTTTAATGCGGTCAATAATTACCGTCTGTTTGAACAGCCGTTTCCGGTCGAGGTAATTGAGGTCGAACAGCATGAGAAATTTGAGATATTGCCAGGCGTCGAGGCTGTCGCATTTAAGACGCCGCACACGGACGAGAGCCACGCTCTGCATTTGAACGATTCAGATGATAAAACGCTCGTTTACACCGCTGACACAGGGTTTTCCGAGTCGCTGGCGGCGTTTATGAATATGGTAGATCTGCTGATCCTGGAATGCTCGTATCCCAAAAACAAACCGGTCCAAAAACATTTAGACCTCGCCGAGGCGATGTATCTGATCCGTAGGTCGAGGCCGAAACGCGCGGTATTGACGCATCTATATCCCGAATGGGACAGCGTGGATTTTAATTCGGAGGTCGCGCAATTTTCGCCGCCGTGTGAGGTGGTCGAGGCTGTGGATGGTCTACGTTTGGACATTTAGGGCGGAAACGCGAGTGTGAACGAGCGTACAAGTTCTAATGCGTAAATTCGCACGCTCCTTAACAGTCGCGTTTCTGCCTATGACTTAACATTCCGCTTTGCCATCGCCATCAGGTCGGCGGGCATCCATTTCTTCCAGACTTTTTCTTCCTCGGCGGCGATGCCTTTTGTACGGTTGCGCCATTCCTTGGCGGGGTCGTCCTCGCGGCCGGATTCTTTGGGATAATTTTCGACTTGTTCGAGACTGATGACAATGCCGTGGGCGACATCGTTCCAGTCCTCGTTCTGGATGCCGCGAAGTATGACCGGCAGGCCGGAGGTCCAGTCTTCCTCGGGCGTAATGTTGTCATACTCTGGAATGGTCAGAAAGGCCGTCCCGGGAAACGGCTTGCCGCTAAACTCGCTGACGATCTGCTTCGTCACGTCTTTATACGTGGCGTTCGGATCTGATTTTCTCATCTCCAACGCTCGCCGGAAAATGTCGGATACTGTTGGTTGATCGCTCATAAGAAATATTAGCCACAGATTAACACAGATGGACACGGATATTAATTGGTAAAGCCACATTTACTGGATGCGAAATTGATTTCCTAATCCGTTTTATCTGTGTGAATCCGTGGCAAATATCTTTTCCTTCCAACTTTTGTCTTGATTATCCGCATCTGAAAAGATAGTCTTTTGTAGCGAGGGATTTATTAATGAAAAGCGTTTTTGCATTTGTAATTTTACTGCTTTGTCTCGGTTTCGCGTTTGGGCAAAACGAGCAGTCGCCGATCGTCGAAAAGGAGATAAAATACAAGGACTGGTCGTATAAAAGTGTCCGCACGGGGGAGGATCTGAATCTGCGTGAGCTGACAGCGGGCAAAAAGCTGGTGATAGTGGTATATTTCGCCCCCTGGTGTGGTAATTGGCGGCACGATGCCCCGATGCTCGAAAAATTTTATGAAAAATACAAAACGGCGGGTCTAGAGTTTG
Source organism: Pyrinomonadales bacterium (assembly GCA_038226395.1). Classification (GTDB taxonomy): domain Bacteria; phylum Acidobacteriota; class Blastocatellia; order Pyrinomonadales; family Pyrinomonadaceae; genus OLB17. The sequence continues at coordinate 18,290 of JBBRQM010000023.1, forward strand.
TCGCTGTCGGTGAATACGATCCAGTCGCCTCGATGAAGGCAAATATCGACACGATGAAGCTCACATTTCCGATGGTTTACGAATCGGAAAATCGCACCGAGAAGCAAAAGACCCTGCATTACGGATACCGTCAATCGACCGGCGATACACGCGGCTGGGGTTCGCCATATTATGTCTTTCTCGATCCGTCGCACCTCGAAAAGAAAGGCGATACGCTGACAAAAAAGACGTTTGTCATAAACGGCGAGATGATCGAGGCCGAGGGTGAGAAGTTTATCCGTGAAAGATTGGGCCTGCCTGCATTGGACCCGAAAGCCTCAACGGCCGAGAGCGGCAAGGTCGAAGTTTGCGATCCTGATAAAAAAACGACCACGCTGGTAAATCCGACAGTGAAAAAACCGTAGCCTCGGCTAGTCAGGATTTGGGGCTAAGTGGAAGGATCGCAAGCGTATCGGTCAGCTTCTTCGCAATTTCCCTAAGCGGATCTTTAGCGGCAACAAATCTTCCGGCTATCGCCGAGTCCTCTGACTGGGCCGCGAGATCGGTTATGCCCTGGATAGTGGAGAGGTATTTCTGAAGCACCGGCTTTGTACGGAACTCGGACTCAAGGGTTGAAAGCCCCGTCTTGATATTGCGTATGGCTTCGACGATCTCCTTTTTCTTGGCCTCGATCTTAGCAACAGTCGCTGGCTTGAGATTTCCGGCCTTTGCATCGGTGTCAGCAACCTCGAGTCCCTGAGCAATTGCTGCCAGCTTGTTCACGAAATCGTTCACGTTCGAAAGCTGATTATCGACCTTTTCGCGTGCGGCCCGGACGTCTAGCGGCGGAACCGTCGTTACGGGCGGCTTTTTCACAGGAGGCTTTCTCCGTTGTGCATCAGCGGATTCGGCAAAGAGCGCCAAGGCCATAACAGCTATCACCAAGAATTGAATTCGTTTCATAATATTTTGTCTTCCTGTTAAAATTGACTAAAAAATTTTATCATAGTCGTAATGCATCAGCGGTATTTAGAAGTGCGAAGGCTCGGTCGGGTTGGCTATCAAGCTGCCCTCGATCAACAAAAAAAACTTGAGGAAGAAGTAATCGCCGAGCGTAAGCATGACTTTCTGCTGCTGCTTGAGCACCCACACACATTTACGCTAGGGCGGCGGTCAAAAACTGATGGTGTGCTGGCAACTGCTGAGATTTTGAGCAAATTAGGCGCCGAGGTTTATGAGATAAACCGCGGCGGCAAGGTAACATATCACGGCATCGGGCAGATCGTCGGCTATCCGGTGATCAGCCTTTCGCCGGATCGCGAAGACGTGCATAAATACGTCCGCGATCTCGAAGAAGTATTGATGCGCTCGATGGGCGATTTTGGCATTGAGACATTTCGCATCGAGGGACTGACCGGCGTCCATACAACCGAGGGCAAGGTCGCGGCGATCGGCGTTCATATTAAACGCTGGGTCACGACACATGGTTTTGCCCTAAACGTCAACACCGATCTCAGCTACTATAACTGGATCATCGCCTGCGAAGGTGAGCCGGTGACCTCAATGGAGCGGCTGCTGGGCCGCGAGATTGATATGGCCGAGGTCGAAGAGCGGATCGAGACCCGTTTTCGCGAGGTCTTTGATTATTCAACTGCCGATAAGACCTATGAGGCCTATGTGGCCCATAAGGATTCTGTTTTAAATCTATGAGAAGAGACACAATATCGTGGTTTAGCCACAATTTGGGAATGGATATGCCGTTGGTGGCTTATGGGCATGCGGGGTATCCGCTGTTGATGTTCCCGACGGCGGCGGCTGATTATCTTGAGTACGAGCGGTTTTATCTGGTCGATGCGATCAAGGATTTTATAGAGGCGGGCAAGATACGGGCATATTCAATCAACTCGGTCAATAAATACAGCCTCTTAAACCAGGAATCGCACCCTGGCTGGAAGGTCGAGATGCTCTCGCGTTATGACCGCTATGTCTGTGAAGAGGTTTTGCCGCTGATCCGCAACGAGTGCGGTGAAGATGCGATGCCGTTGACAACCGGAGCCTCGTTGGGAGCGTTATTGGCAGCCAACACCTATTTCAAGCACTCCGATAATTTTCGCGGAGTCATCGCGATGAGCGGCAGCTACGATATTTATAATTATCTCGAGAGCTACTACGATGACAACGTCTATTTTAACAACCCCGCGATGTATCTCAAAAATCTCGACGACGACTATCATCTGCCGCGTCTGCAAAACGCCGATTCGATAGTTATCGTCACCGGCCAGGGATCATTTGAGGCCCCCGACCGCAGCCGCGAATTCTCCAGCCTGCTTCATTCAAAAGGCATCCCGCACCGCCTCGACGTCTGGGGCCACGATGTCAACCACGATTGGGTCTGGTGGCGGAAGATGCTTCCCTATTACCTCGGAGAGTTTGTAAAGTAAGGACCTGTTCTTTCTACATCCGGAAACGTCGAATAGCGATATTTCGATGCCAACAAGCGCTTTTATGCCACTTTTGGCCGTTTTCACCCTGAATCGGCCATTTTTTGCAATTTTTTTCGCGATAAATCTTTTTTCTTATAAGAAAAACTCCACATCTTATAAGAAAGATCCCTGATCTAATAAGACGAGAGATTTTTCTTATAAGATTATAAGAAAAGGAACACTCCTTATAAGATGAAACTCTCTTCTTCCAAGAAAAACTTCATATCTTATAAGAAAAATCCCAAATCAAACCTGATCGCAGCCTATCGGAGCAATACACATCGTTTTGGTGAATTAAGCCCGGTGCGCAAGATCTTTTTGATTGACGATTTGTAACCATGCCTTAGAATAGTATCAACGTTATGATCCGTGCCTTTTCGCAGAACCGCACGCTTGCCCCCGGATGGTTACCCCGGTTTTTATGTTAAATTATGAAATGTTATTTCGAGCGGTGTCCAGTATTCCCCCAGGGTATTTCAAATTATGATCACCAGATTTGCTTTATTTTTCTTGATTTGTTCAACGATCTCGGTTTTTCAAACGTTCGCGCAAGGGGCAACCGAGAGTGTTTTCGATCAAGGAGTAAGGCTCACCGAAGCGAATAGATTCAAAGAGGCGGCCGAGGCGTTTCTACAGGCCGTTAAGAAAGATCCGACTAACAGCGTGGCGTATCGATATTTGGGATGGTGTCAGAGCGAGCTGGGTGATCATGAAGCGGCGGTCGAGTCGGCGAAGAAGGCGATCTCGCTGGATCCATCGGACTATATCGCGTACAGTAACCTGGGTTGGGCTTTCACGATGCTTGGTCGTTTCGATGAGGCTGTTGCAGAACTAAAGACCTCGATCAAGATGAACCCGGCTTACGCTCTTTCCCACAATAACCTAGGCTATGCTTATCTTCATCAAGCGAGAGAAGATGAAGCGGTTGAGGAACTAAAAACGGCAATCGGGTTAGACCCAAAGGATGCACGACCGCGTGGCAGTCTTTCGTCACTGTATCTAAGGTCGGGTAAATATCATGAAGCGGTTGCCGAACTCGAAACACTGATCGCATTGAAACCAAATTTCGCGCCATATTTTTCGAGCCTTGGCTTCGCGTATTTGAGTCTCGGCAAACACCAGAAGTCGATAGTCGTCCTTCAACAGGCAATCGCCCTCGATCCTAAGAATACTGAAGACTTACGCCATCTTGGGACAGTCCAAGCTTTGGCGGGAAAACGGATTGAAGCGATCGCCACTTTTCGGCAATTGCTGCAACTAAAACCGAAGGATTATGAGTCTCTAATATCCATCGCGATGATATCAGGCAGAATCGCTCGCTACGATGACGCTATTGCTGCTGCAAAGGAGGCTCTAGGGGTTAGACCGGACTCCGAACGAGCGATCTATGTGATCGCTATGAGTTATATCGACAAAGGTGACAAAGTCAGCGCCAAAACCTACTTACCCAAGTTGAAAGAACTTGATGAAAACCTAGCGAAAGCCTTGGAGAGCGCTCTGGATAAATAGCTAAGCCGTTGCTTCATTGCATTGTGGTAGCGCCACTGGAATCGCAGAGTCGAAGGCCTGACCCAAATGCCTCCGCCTCCGCCCCGCCGTCAATATCCCTCAACCCAGCCCGCAGAGAGGCTGCCCGGTTGGGAAGCCTTAGGTCATTGCGTTTTACTTTCCGTCGCCTTTCTTGCCTTTCGGCTTTGTACCTGGAGGCTTTTCAACGGGCGGTTTGTCCGGCTTAGTCGTCGGTTGGACCGGCGGACGCTGGACTGGCGGTTTGTCGGTTGGAGGTTTGTCGGTTCCAGGATCGCCGGCAGCCGGTTTGTCGCCGCCGATCTTATCGGGCGGGATCAATGCCGGATCGGATGTCGTTGTCGTTCCAGACGTTGTTGAGGTGCCTGTTTTCTTACCGTTGGCGTCGGCATCCTGTAGGGTTTCGAGTTCCTCGCGTTTACGCATCTCGGCCTCGCGTTTCACTTCCGCAGGCATCGGCGGCGGGGACGGGAAAGTCTCGATCGGCTTGCCTTTCATAAACGGGTTCATAAAAGAATTAAAATAGGGGATAGCGCTATGGCCGGTCATATTATTTCCGAGATTCTCTTTTCGCTCGGGATTGCCCACCCAGATGCCGGTCACGTATGTCGGTGTGTAGCCGATAAACCAGACGTCGGTATGGTCATTGACCGTTCCCGTCTTTGCGGCGAGCGGCTGCCCGCTTGCACTGGCTCCCGAACCCGTTCCGCCATTTACCACGCCTCGCATCATCGAGACCATCGTTAGCGCAACATATTCGCTGGTTACCTTTGAACTGGAGCCGTCAGATTCCTCGAGCAGGCTGCCGTCGCGGTTGTAAACCTTGCGAATCATGTGCGGCGTCATGCGAATGCCTTTATTCGGGAACGACGAATAAGCCGCTACCATTTCGATCAATGAAACCTCACTGGCACCTAATGCCGACGGGAGGCTCGGGGCCATCGGATTTGTGATGCCAAACCTGCGAACCATCTGTGCAGCGGCCTGAATACCAACCTGCTCCATAAGATGAACGGCGCCGACATTGATTGATTTTTGCAGCATTGTTTTCATCGGCATGTTTGGCGAGCTCAGACTTCCATCGTAATTATGAGGCTGCCACCCGCCGCGTTTTATGGGAGCACCGCTAACGATCGAGTCCGGCGTCATACCAGCTTCGACCGCGGCGGTGTAAATATATGGTTTGTATGATGAGCCGGTTTGCCGTAGGCCCTGGGTTGCATTATTGAATTTACTGGTATGAAAATCGTAACCGCCGACCATTGCGACGATCTCGCCGGTATGGGCATTGATAGTGACCTGCGCGGCTTGAACCTCGGGCACCTGCTCCAATTCTACGTCAAGTAACTTATGCTCGACATCGACCTTTTTTACCAAAAACTCGGCCAGATAACCGGGTTTTAGCTCATCCTTTGGCCGTTTATGGCTGCGTCCCATGTTGCCGGAACGAACGATCGCTTTAAATTTGCCAAACCGCACGCCGACTTCGTCAGCAGATGGATTTACCTTTGTCACGAGCCCCTTGATATATTCGCCCTCTTTGTAATCGTCGCCGTACCAATCGGCGTGTTTGTAGGATTCGAGTGTCTTGGCGATCAACTTTTCGTCGGTGAATGGCTGATCGTCGTCATCGACAAGTATGTTGTCGTAATCCGATCGCCATGCACGCGGGCGGTCGTATTCGCGGAGATGCTCGCGGATTGATTTGGTCGCTATTTTTTGCGCCTCGACGTTAATAGTCGTGTAAACCTTTAGGCCGCCCTGGGCAACGCGGGTCGTATATTTTTCTTCGAGATACCGGCGAATCTCCTCGACGGGGTAATCCCACGCGGTCGATTTTGGCTGCGACTGGTAATAAGCGGTATCGGCGAGCACGATCGGCTTGGCTTTGGCGGCATCCACTACGGCTTGAGAGTATTTATCCGGAAAATATTTGCCCATCTGATCGAGGACGATATCGCGTCGGATCCTCGCCTTTTCGATGTTGCGGGTCGGCGAGTACTCAGGCGATTTTGGGACAGCCGCCAGCAGGGCAGCCTCCTCGAGGCTGAGATCCTTTAACGTTTTGCCAAAATACGTGCGCGATCCGGCCTCAAAACCATAAGCACCGGCTCCGAGAAAGACGTAATTCATATACATCTCGAGGATCTGGTCTTTTGTATAAAGCCGCTCGATCTGCAATGCGACCGCCCACTCGTTGATCTTTCGAGTGTAGGTTTGATCCTTATAAAGAAAAAGATTCTTGGCGAGCTGCTGCGTAATGGTCGAAGCACCCTCGACCTTGCCGGTAGTGATGTTTTTGAAAACGGCGCCGATGATGCGGTAGGGATCGATCCCGACGTGATCTCTGAACCGGTAATCCTCTATCGCCATGAGCGCATTTTTGACGTTGTCAGGCACGTCCTGGATCTTTACTGGGATGCGCTTTTCGATCGCAAATTCGGCCAAAACGGTCTCACCGTCGTCCGCATAGATGGTGGTCACCTGAGGCGGGCGATATGTCGCGAGAGCCGAAACCTCGACCGAATACCGCGAATTGTTCATATAATATGAAGCCAACACCCCTGTCAAAGCCCCAGCCGAGAGCGACAGCATGAGCGCCATCGCCAAAAGCGTCAACGTAGAAAATCCGCTGCGTTTTGCACCGCTGTCGGCCGTGCCGATCACCTTTAATTCCTTGACCTCAGTCGCCATGTCTCAAAAACCTCCTAATTAACAAATCGGCGCATCTTTACGCTGACCACAAAACCTATTGCTATAAATGTCGATAAAATGGCCGAGAGCCCGGCGCTCATCAGCGGCAGCGGGACACCTATTACAGGCATTACGCCGAGGGCCATCCCAACATTCATAAAAATCTGAAAAACCATTCCGCATACGATTGCCATTATAACCAACATACCGGGGCGGTCTGAAGCCTCGCGGGCACCCGCAACCATTCTCGAGAGGAGCAAGGCGTAAGCGAGCAGCAGCGAGACGCAGCCGATAAAACCTGTATTTTCCGCAGTTACGGCGAAAATGAAATCGGTATGCGGCTCGGGAAGAAATTTCAAGACACTTTGCGATGTTTCCGGATCCCCTTTAATACCCGACAAGCCGCCCTTGCCAACCGTAATTTCCGACTGGATCGTATGATAGCCAAATCCGCGCGGATCAACGCTGTCAGGATCGATGATCGCGAGGACGCGCTCCTCCTGATAACGTTTGATCTTGCCTGTTTTTACCCCGACCGTCCAGGCGGCGGGAATTAGAATTGCCGCCGCGATCGCTGCCAAAATAATATACCGGACCTTCATTCCTGACAAAAAGAACATTGCCGCGAGTATCGGAAAATAGGTGATTGCCTGTCCGGTGTCGGGCTCGAGCATTATCAGGGCAACAGGGCCAGCAAATATCGCCCCGCCGATTAGCATCTCTTTGAATTTCAGGACGTGCGCTTTTTTTGAGCCGAAATACTTCGCCAACATCAGCACGGTCGGTATTTTTACAAACTCCGATGGCTGAAATTGGCCGATGAAAGGCAATGAAAGCCAGGCCTTTTGCCCGTGGCTCTCGTGACCCATCGGCGTCAATACCAAAAGAAGCATGACCAATCCGATAACATAGAACACGGGCGCCGAATCGATTATCCGGCGGTAATCATTAAATGCGACGACCAAAAAAGCGACAATCGCGATGCCAAGACCGATGATCTGCTTTGACCAATAATTTTCCGACGGAATGGCGTTGTGGATCTGCCAGACGCCAAAACACGAGATAACCAGTGCCAGCAATGCTGTCAGCCAGTCAAAATCACGGAGTTCGTGTTTTTCGATAATAGCAACCATTTGTTATCGCTGCGCTACATCCTGACCGGCGGGCGGTGGTGTCCTTCGCGTAAGGTATGACTCGTACATTGCTTTGGCGGCCGGGGCCGCGTTTGCCGAGCCAAAACCGGAATTCTCTATCAATACCAGAACGGCTATCTCAGGTTTACTTGCGGGGGCAAAACTATCGAACCAGGCATGATCCTTATCCTTGCCATTGTCTTTTCCGAGCTCGGCTACCTGGGCGGTTCCGGTTTTTCCGGCTATTTCCCACCCCGGCATCTTGATCGAGCCGGCCGTTCCGCCGTTATTGACCACGCCCCACATTCCTTTCAGGATCAAATCCCATTGATTTGGTTGAAGCTCGATGATCCTCGGCTCGGGATGCGCAAAACCAAAACCGACACGATTTGGAATGTAATTCAGGTCGCCATCTTCGCCGACCGGGCCGATGGCCTTAAATTCCTTTAAAAAGTGTGGAATATACTGTTTTCCGCGCATCCCGACGCTCGCAATGACGCGGAGCATCGAGATCGGGGTTACCACTACCGTATCCTGTCCGACCGAGGCATAAACGGTGCGAATATCGCCCCATTTGCCTTCGTGTTTGACGACCCACGGCATCCAAGTTTTTGGCGTCTGAGGCACTTTTTCGTTTGGCAGATCGATCCCAGTGCGTTTGTCGTATTCAAATGTCTCGACCATTTTGATGATGCCCTCGATGCTCATTTTTAGCCCTAGATGATAATAATATCCGTCGCAGGATTTAGTAATGGCATAATCGAGTGGCGGTGAACCGTGGCTGCCCATGCAGCGTGTAAACTTATTTCCGATGGTGATGCCGCCGCCGCATATGACATTAGAATGGGCAACGGTGATCGCTCCCTCCTGCAAGGCGGCAACCGACATGGGAATTTTCCAGGTTGAGCCAGGCGGGTATCTGCCCTGAATCGCGCGGTTATAGAGCGGGCGTTTTTCGTCCTGCCAATATGCTGCGATCTGTTTTCGCCCCTCGGGCGTCGCGCTGCCGCGAACAAAGACGTTGGGATCAAACGACGGCGCCGAAGCCATTGCAAAGATCTCCCCGTTATTAGGATCCATCGAAATGATCGTTCCGCGTTTTGTTGAAGATTTGGCGAGTTGGTTTTCGGCTTCGAGCTGGAGGTCGAGATCGATGGTAGTGACGAGATCCTGGCCGGATTGCGGCGGCACGACCTGAAGTTCGCTCTGGACGCGGCCGCGGCTGTCGACCAAAACCTTGCGATAGCCCGGCTTGCCGCGAAGAAATTCGTCGTAATACTGTTCGAGCCCGCCCTTGCCGATAATATCGCCCGGACGAAAACCCTTTTCCCGGTATTCGTCCTCCTCGAGCTGTTTTGGGCTGATCTCGCCGACATAGCCGAGCACATGAGCGAGGGTCGTGCCGAGCGGATAAAACCGCTGCGGCTGCAATTCGACGCGCAGCTCGGGAAACTCGAGCGAATGCGATTCGACCCATGTGATGTCAGGCATTTCGACGTTTTCCTTGAGCACCATCGTGTCAAAATCATTCTGCTTTTTGATCAGGTTAAGACGCTCGACGACGAACTGGCGGTCGAGTTTCAGGCCATGTGAGTAATCGTCTACGCGATCGTTGATGTTGATCGTTTTTAACGGCTCATTTGAAAGAACTATATTATAAGTCGGGCGCGAATCGACAAGCAGTTTGCCCTTGCGATCAAAGATCGCTCCCCGTGGCGCCGGAATCGGGATCAGCCGCACACGTTGATTTTCTGCCCGCTCGCTATAATAGCTGCCCTTTACGATCTGTAGATAGTAAAGCCGGACGCCAAGCAAAGCGAGCAAAACGAACGCGAGGATCTGGATGGTACCAACCCGCGCGCCGAGATTTTGAATGTTATCGCCTATCTTCATACCGTTATTTGCTCAGTCGTATCGGGTTTCGCCGCCGGGTTTGACGCCGCGGCGTAAAAATCTCGCGTTTCTTGGGCCTGACTTTGTCAGAAAAGAAATTCTGGAAGATCAAAAATATCAATGTCCCCGCGATCGTCGTCGCGATCAACGAATAGGCGGCCGTCACAATCATGTCGCCCGACGGCGCCTGGCCGAATATCCAGTGCAATCCAAAATAGATAAAACTGCTCACCACACTCGCTCCGGCTATGACGGGAATCCGGAGCAGAAGGTTGTCCATATAGACCCGCCGGGCGATCTCGGAAACTATATATGCGACAAGGGTTTTGGCGAATCCGTTGGCACCTAGCAAACCGCCGCTCAATGCATCAACGGCGACACCCGAAATCGTCGCAAAAAGAATCGCCCGGATCGCATTGCGTTGGAGCGCGGCGTAGACGATAACGATCAACGGAAAATCAATATACACAAACGGCTCGGCAACGTTTCGCAGCGTCCACTGAAGCAAAATGGCGATTATGATCGCGATCGTTAGTTTTACGCCTTCCATCCTTTCTAATTCAAGGTTCAAAGTTCAAAGTTCAAAGTAGAGGAAGTTCGCGGGTATAGGTTTTATAACTTTGAACCTGAAACTTTGAACTTTGAACTCATTTTTTCTTCACCGCATTGGGCAGTTTTTGTTCAAACTCCGGCCGCGTAGGGGGATCGTAGAGCAGGATGCCGACTTCCTGCATCGAACTAAGACCCGCGGCCGGCCGGATCAATATCTGGCTGGGAGTCGTCGCCGATCCCTGACTAACGCTGACGATCTCGCCCACCTTCAAACCGGGTGGAAAAATGCCATCCTGTCCCGTGGTGAATACCGGTTGGCCAATCTGCACATCGATGAAACCCGGAACATATTTCATTTCGAGCAGATCTTTTTTGCTTGTGCCGCTGACAACGCCGAGGGCGTTTGATTCACCGATCTGGCCGATGACGGCTCCGAGCCCCGATTTGTCGCGTGTTATCAGATCGACCTGGGCGGTGAGCGGGCTTACCGCCGTGATTCTTCCGACCAGGCCGCCGTCTGTAACGACCGGCATATTCAACTTGACTCCGTCAAGACTGCCGCGATTTACGATCGAAGAATCGAACCATGCAGACGGATCGCGGCCGATGATCCTTGCGATCAAAACGTTGTATTTGCTTTGTTCCTTTAGCTTTAGGAGCGATCTCAGGCGTTCATTTTCTGACGCTAATTCTTCCTTTTGCTTTTTCTCGACCTCGAGCTCCTGAACGCGCGATTTTAACTGGCCGTTTTCGTCAGCTGCCGAACGAAGCGTGGAGATCGACGTGAAATAATTCGAGATCGAAGAGGTTACGCTTGTCACCGGTGACTGGACAAAATCCGCCACAGTTTGTGTCCATGCCCGGATCACGCGCTGCCCCGACGTAATCTCTCTGGCGTCAAACGCCATCATGACGAAGTTCGCGAGCAGCAGAGCGATCATCAGCCACGGAGTCAATCGCCAAACATCTTTTTGACTACGCTCAACCATCCCTTTCGAGTTTACCGAGTTTACCAAGTTTACCAAGTTTACCGAGTCAGACTCAGTCAACTCGCCTAACTCAGGCAACTCGGCGAACTAATTCCCAGTCATCAATGAATTATCCCATTTTACGCGTTTGAGGAGCTCAAAATCAGAGAGCATCTTGCCCGTGCCGAGCACGACGGACGAAAGTGGATCGTCGGCAAGCACGACCGGCAGACCGGTTTCGATCATCAGCCGTTTGTCCAGGTTCTTAAGCAGAGCGCCGCCGCCGGTCAGGACAATGCCGCGCTCGACGATGTCGGCGGACAGCTCAGGCGGTGTGCGTTCGAGCGCTACGCGGACGGCGTTTATGATGGTCGAGACCGAATCCGACAGAGCCTCGCGGATCTCTTCGTCAGTCATCGTGATGGTCTTCGGAATTCCCTCGATGAGATTGCGGCCGCGGACATCCATTGAGAGAGGCTCTTCGAGCGGAAACGCGCTGCCGAGGGCGATCTTGATGGCTTCGGCGGTTCGCTCACCGATCAGCAAGTTGTATTTGCGTTTGATGTATTGCGTGATGGCTTCGTCCATCTCGTTGCCGGCAACGCGAACGGCACGCGAATAAACGATTCCCGAAAGCGAAATAACGGCGATGTCGGTCGTTCCGCCGCCGATATCGACCACCATGTTGCCGTGCGGTTCTGTGATCGGAAGCCCGGCGCCGATCGCGGCGGCCATCGCTTCTTCGACAAGATAAACTTCGCTGGCCTTGGCACGATAGGCCGAATCTTCGACCGCGCGGCGTTCGACCTGCGTGATCTCGGACGGGATGCCGATGACGACACGCGGGCGAACCCACGATTTGCCGTTATGCGCCTTGCGGATAAAATGCTGGAGCATCTTTTCCGTGACCTCAAAATTTGCGATGACGCCGTCCTTCATCGGGCGGATGGCGACGATGTTGCCGGGTGTGCGGCCAAGCATCTCTTTTGCGTCGCGACCAACGGCCTCGACCTGATTTGTAACTTTGTTGATAGCGACTATCGAAGGCTCTGATACAACGATGCCTCGCCCCTTTGCATAGACGAGCGTATTCGCCGTTCCCAAATCAATCGCCAGATCGCTGGAAAATAAACTAAATAAAGACTTAAATGCCATTTTGAATAAATAAAACTAACTAAATTATATCTTAGAGATCGTGGTAACGGAGTGATCCGTCGTCCATAAAAATCGCTGCTGACAGGAAGCTAAACAGGTCACCGTCACCCAAAACGTCTAACCTAACAGCATACACTTATTTATTAAGATTATTCTAGTGAAAACACAGCGATTCGGATAAATTATTTTTTGTCAGGTTCAGCCCGTTGATTTTTGGTCCGGGCGGGCGCGCAAAAAGGCGACACCTGAGTCGCCTTAGAGCAGAAAAATGACGAGCCGTTTTTAAGGCTCGGGGGTGAAATTAAATCGCCGAGGTCGTCGGTGATTGTCACGGGCAGCGGGGCAAACTTATAGCGTTTGTCAGTGACCGTGACGATATAGCTCCGACCGCTGCGGACGCCGTAAAAGGTGTAATAACCAAACGGGTTGGTGATGACGTATGTTGACCGCTCGCTTGTCAAACGCGAGAAGGCTTTGTTCGCTTACGTTTGCTGTGCGACAGCACAAGATTAGGGACATCTGCCAATAAAGCAGATGCACCTATGTTTGCAGTACCTGAAGATACATTCCTGCTACTCGCCATCGAGACTCTCGACCCATTTTAGAAACGAATCCTCGTAAACCAGCCAGGTCATGCCCGGGGTTTTAGGCGTGGCCTCGAATGTTCCGTCTTCGCACCAGGCTATAAGCGTCCGGCGCGATGGCGTCGGAATGATGATGCGGTGTTTGCGTATAAGCCGTTCGATTTCAGAAAGGCGGAGCTTTGGCCGCGGCGACAAATCCAATAAATGTTGCGTGGTATTCATATATATTGTGTGTGTAATTGTTTGAATTTACTGCCGCAAAATGCGGAAGCAGGCGTGAGCGACAAGCGGATCGGCCATTAAATCGGCAAAATCCGCGGAATACGTCAAAATAAGAAAAATACATCATTATCTGCATAATACAACAAACCCCGCAAAACAGGGTTTCAATTTTCGACGAGTTGGTTTAGTCTCGTAAATGCCGGGCGATATGTAAGCGGCGAAGGAAATCTCATTTATAAAAGGTTCGCCTTATATCGTCCGGCTGTTTGAATATATCAAACAATAAATAAATTTGCAAATAAAATTTTTAGCTATGACATTTTCAGACAGAGACAAATTAAAAGCACTTGCGATCGTCCATATTTTCGAGACATCGCGGCCATTTGGCGATTACGCAGCTTGTGTCGTTCTCAACGACGGTGCTGGCGTATCGTATGGCATCAATCAGTTTACGCATCGTTCGGGCTCGTTGCTCGCGGTTGTCCAATCTTATCTGGCTAACGGCGGCAAGGTCGGCACATCGGTGCTCGAAGCAAATCTGCCGATGCTTCGACGCTCGACGCCAACCGCGATCCGCAGCTTGAGCGAAAATGAGCAGTTAAAAAAAGCGTTAAAAGCAGCGGCGGTGACGATCGAGATGAAAAACGCGCAAACGCACGTCGCGTTTGAACGGTATTTGAGGCCCGCGATTGATATTTGCAGATCACGCGGCTTTGTGTTGCCGCTGTCGCTGGCTGTTGTTTACGATTCGATCACGCACGGCAGCTGGGAGCGGATCGCCGCTCGTGTTTCTGATGTAACGCCACATTCTGAAAAGGCTTGGATCACCGAGTATGTCCGCAAACGCCATTTCTGGTTGATAAATATACCACGGCTTAAACCGACAACTTATCGGACAAAATTTTTTCTCGATCAGATCGCGACTGGTAATTGGAGCTTGCGGCTGCCGATGATTGTGCATGGCTTGAAATTAACTGAAAGAGAATTGAACGCCGAGGCGTTCACAGCCGGCGACATTGTCGGTATGGCAGTTCCGGCGGTTGAGCCAGCCGAAAGCCACGCAGAAACGGTGTCGATAGATGCCGCTCCCGATGTCCTCAAAAACTCCGCCAGCAAACCCGCCGAAACTCCACAGGCTCAACCGCCGGTTTCGGACGATGGCGGGCCGAATGTTCTGGAATCGGCCGGCGGGGCCATAGATTCGTTCGGGGAGAAATTTGACCGGGTGGACAATACGTTGACCGCCGTTACGTCACGAGCCGACTCGGTTAAATCGCTCTGGACGACCGTTATTGGAGCAATATCCCAGGCGGCGTGGGCGGTATTCGGATTTTTAGCGGGCTTGCCGACAGCGGTTTGGATCGTCGTCGCCATGATCGCGGCCGCGCTAATGCTGGTTTACCTTTACAGACAAATCGAAATGGGAAAAATCAGGGAGCAGGGACGAGTGACAACAGATGAGAGAGCGATATGAACGATACAAAGAACATTTTACTAGCGTGGATAAGCTCGCTCTCGTCGTTTTTTGCGGCGATCGAAGCAGGGACGTTGATAACGATCATCTCGGCGGTTGTGCTGCCCATTGTGTTTTTTGCATTGGGCAAGACGGTGGATGTGCTGCTGCAAATTTATTTTCAAAGACGGGATGATTCAAGGCGGAAACACGACCGGTAGGGGGTCATTTAATAAAACAGATGACTATGACTACAAAAATTTACATCGGCCTTTCCATCGCCGCGATCTTTGCAGTTGGCATATTCGGCGGGGCAGTCTGGTCGAATAACAAGATCGCAAAGTTGGAAAGCGCAATCGACGACGCCAAACAGAAGGCGGAAGGCAGTAGGCAGTTGGCCGAAAAGAAAGAGATCGAGGCAGCTCAGTATAAGCAAAAGATCGAGTACCTAGAACAGCAGATCACGGAAATTCAAACAATAGCGAGGAAACAGGATGAAGAATTGGAAAAGCTTAATGTTAACAGCAGCCGTGCTCGCGATGATGCAGACCGCGCCCGAAGCACGCGGTCAATCGCCGCAAACGCAGACGAACTCTGCCAAAAGCTCGCCGAGCTCGGACACCCCTGCGAAAAGTAAGCAATCGGCAGAAGGCAGTCGGCAGTCAATGGTCAACTCGTGCATGGCGACAGCGGTGGAACTGGAAAAGACGCGTGTGCTGGTGTCGGCGTTGGAAAGCGAGAACAAGGCATTAAAAAACAGGCTCGAAACAGAGAAACGGGCGACTACATTGCTCACCGAACTCAGCCAAACGCGCAAGAGCGAGTCAGACGCGCTGAAAGCGGCCGTTGCCGCCAAAAACGAAACGATTGCGGCAAAGGATACGGTCATAGCATCGCAGGATAAGTTGATAGACGCTCTAAAACACAAAAAGACGTCACCATGGCGGAGGATCGGTGACATTCTCATCGGAGCCGGGATCTTCTCGGTTTTGAAATAACTCTGTGTTCTCTGTGGCTAAGAGGTTAAAAATAAAAAAATATGAACAAAGACATCGAACAAGCACTTACAAATTTACGGCTAAACTCGACGCGGTATGCACGCTCCGAGCGGTATTACGACGGCAAACACGATCTCGCGTTTGCAACCGAGAAGTTTCAGAACACATTCGGCTCGCTCTTTCGGGAATTTGCACTCAATCTTTGCCCGGTGATCTGCGACGCCGTGCGTGACAAGCTGCGCGTGACGGGGTTCTCCACAGAGGACGCGGGGACGAGCAGCCGAGCCGACGCCGTTAGCTCAGCAGCGAGAGCGGTTTGGCAGCGGAATCGGATGCATACCCGCGCCGGCGAAATACATAAACAGGCACTCAAATGCGGTGACGCATATATGATCGTCTGGCCCGATGAGGCGGGGCGATCGATGCTCTATCCAAACCGCGCGGCGAATTGCACGATTGTTTACGAAGACGACTCACCGGGCCGCATCCGTTGGGCAGCCAAATACTGGCGAATGGCTGACAAATTCATCAGACTTAATCTCTTTTACCCGGACAGAATTGAGAAATATATCTCAACCACCGAATGCGATGGTTCGCTGCCCGATGCAAACGGTTTTCAACCGTTCGCAGACATTGAGACACAGGGACGCAGAGACGCCGGGACAACTACGATTGTCCGAGGTTCTGTCCCGCCCTCGCCGCGTCTCCGTGTCTCCGCGTCGGATTCGGTCATACCGAATCCCTACGGCGTCGTCCCGGTTTTTCATTTTGCTAATAATGCGGATATTGGATTGCCGGGCCGCTCCGAGCTTGATGCAGCGATCCCTATTCAGGACGGGCTTAATAAATCGGTACTCGACATGCTCGTCGCGATGGAATACTCGGCCTATCGGCAGCGTTGGGCAGCCGGGATCGAGATCGAATACGACTCTGACGGCAAGGTGGTCGCGCCTTTTACGGCGGGTATTGACCACCTCTGGATATCAGAAAACCCAAATGCCAAATTTGGCGATTTTGAGGCGGCGCAGCTCGACCAGTTTCTAAAGGTGAAGGACGGTTTTCGCGTCGATATGGCGGCGGTGACGGGCACGCCGCTCGACTACTTTATGCAGAACTCCGGGGGCTTCCCTTCGGGCGAATCGCTGCGAAAGGCCGAGACGCGATTCCTGGCAAAGATCCGTGAGCGGCAGGAGACATTTGGCCAGGTGTGGGCAGATGCGATGTCATTTGCTCTGATGATCGAGGGCCGCGACCGCGACGTGTCACTGATCACAGAATGGGAAGACCCAGCCCCGGTGGCCGAACGAGAAATCCTCGAAAACATTCTACTAAAGAAACAGATCGGCTTGCCCGTCGAACAGGCCCTGCTCGAAGCCGGCTATGGGGAGGCAGATGTAAAGAGGATGGTCAAGGCATCAGGAGTCGAATAACGGCGGTGGTGGCGGCGGTCCGCCAGAAACCGGGACAACCTGGCGATGGAAAAAGATCCTAGCGTCTTTGAAAAAAGTTATCTGCATCGCAATAAGGATGCTTACAAGGGCTAGAAATATTTGCAGAACCGATGCAACCTCAATCGGATATTCATATCGATCTTTATCAAACAGTTCCATCAGGGGTGAGCCGCCAAGCGAGTGGGTTACGAGGGCAAAGCTCAAGAGCAGCAAGGAAAACACTCCTAACCACCGTCCTATTCGATGCCGCATCGCCAAACCGATCGACGAGGCCGTATACAAAATGATTACCGGTGAAAAAATTAGGAAATACCGAAGCAAGAACGGGAAGATCTCGCGCCATGCCATCGACCGACCAACTTCGGCGTGGCCAAGGGTGTCCATGAAGTTCATAGATGTCCTTATGTTCATTGACATCTTTATCGGAATGATGAAGAGCAGCAATAAAAAGCAAAGGAGAATCAATTGGGCTATCAAGACAGATGTCGGACGTTTGATCTTATTTTCCATGAGAGTTTTGCCGCGATTGTTATAACACGATGTTTGAAATTTACCAAAGCAAAGTTGGGCTAAAGCCCGACGTGCATTTAATCCTTTTCCCTCCGGCTAAAGCCGGAGGCAATTTAAAAACTATGAAAAAACAAAATGAAACCACAACACAAAACACGCTGCCAGCGGGCGGTGACGAGACCATTACACCTGAAGACTCAGCTCTGAACGAGCTTCAGGTGGAGAACGAACAGCTAAAGGCGACGATACGCAACGCGGAGGCTCACCGGCAGATAACGGGCGAGCTGACAAAGGCCGGAGCGAGATCGCCGGAGCTGCTGTTCGATTCGGTCAAGGCCGATCTGCAATTTGCCGAGGACGGCAGCCCCGCAAACGCGGCTGCTCTGATCGAAAAGCTAAAATCGGGCTTTCCGGAGCAGTTCGGATTTGAGCGGCCAACCGGCTCGATTGACGGCGGAGCGAATGGGGCGGCCCAACCGCTGCTGACCAAAGATGCCCTGGCAAAAATGAAACCAGGCGAGATCGCGGCACTCGATTGGCAAGACGTGAAACGCGTGCTCGCCAGCAACTAACTACCAACCACTAACAACGAACCAAGGAGAAATATGTCACTAGAATTTATACCCACAGTATGGGCGGCGAGATTGCTCACCGCTTTGGAAAAGGCTCTTATATACGGTCAGACCAATGTGTCTAACCGTGATTACGAAGGCGAGATACGCGATGCCGGCAATACGGTCAAGATCGCGTCGATCGGCGACGTTTCCATTGGCGATTACACAAAGGACACGGATATTAACGACCCCGAGGTACTGACCGATTCGGATCAGTCACTTTTGATCGACCAGTCAAAATACTTCAATTTTTATGTAGACAGCGTCGACCGCGCGCAGCAGAACGTCAATGTGATGGAGGAGGCCATGCGGCGCTCGGCGTGGAGGCTGCGGGACAAGGCCGATACCTTTCTCGCCGGCAAGATGGAAGTCTCGGTGCCGAACGGCAATCAGATCGGCTCGACCGGTACGCCCAAGGTGCCTACCAAAGCGGACGCTTATGAGTATCTCGTCGATCTCGGCGTGCTGCTCGATGAGGCGGACACGCCGATCGACGGCCGGTTTGTTGTCGTGCCGGCCTGGTTTCACGGGCTGCTGCTAAAGGACGACAGATTTGTCCGCTCTGGTACGCAACGCTCGGATTCTGCACTTGCAAACGGCGAAGTCGGTGAGGCGGCCGGTTTTGCGATCCTTAAATCCAACAACGTCCCAAATACGACCGGAACCAAATACAAAATCATCGCCGGCCATTCGATCGCAACTGCCTATGTCGAGCAGATCGTCGATCTACAGACATACAAGCCTGAAAAACGCTTTGGAGATGCGGTCAAGGGGCTTCATGTTTACGGCGCACGGGTCGTCCGCCCCACCGCGCTTGCGATGTTGATAGCGAATAAGGCGTAGGGACAATAGTGAATCGTGAATCGTAAATCGTGAATAGATAGGAAAGAAATAACGATCTCCATTAAACGATTAGCAACGCACGGTTCACTACTTTTCGATTCACGATTTACTATTCACGAAACTATGGAAACACCAAAAGACAAACTAAAAAGAATGACTGCCTGGAATATGGATCCCACTCTCGACGATGATGATCTAAACGGCATCCTGGCTGCTGCGGCTTTGCAGGATTCGGCGGGACTCAATCCGTCTAACATGGATTGGACGCCGACCTATGATCTCAATGCCGCGGCTGCCGCCGGTTGGCTCGTCAAAGCCGGACGAGCGAGCCTGTTAACCGAAGTCGATCCTCCTGGTTCAGGCATTATGACTTCAAAAGTATTTGACAATTGCCGGGCAATGGCACGGCTCTACTCGGCAAAAAAGTTGGTATGTATGAATACAAAAATGTATGTTGGTTAAACATATCTATCTAAACAGATATGTCACGAGTGAAATAGAACGCAGATTTAACGGATCAGGTGGATTTACACAGATCGGGGAAAACCATTTCGGAGTTCTTTATCCCCTTCTGTGTAAATCCTTAATCCGTCTAATCCGCGTTCAAATTATTTTCACCCGTGATAAAATCACGCCTGAATGCGTAAATCTCAATATATTAATGTGATCGGCGGCGGGCTCGCCGGGGTCGAGGCGGCGTGGCAGGCGGCGGCAATGGGGGCGAATGTACGGCTATTTGAAATGCGCCCGGTCCAGCAGACGCCGGCGCATCGGACAGACCAATTGGCCGAGATTGTTTGTTCTAATTCGCTTAAGACGGATGAGCCGGGTTCGGCTCCCTATCTTTTGAAAGAAGAACTGCGGCGGGGAAATTCGCTGGTTTTAGAGGTGGCGGCCCTGACAAAGGTTCCGGCGGGGGCGGCTTTGTCGGTAGATCGGATAAAGTTTGCCGAAATGATAACGGAGCGGATAAAAGAGCACCCGAATATCGAGATCCTTCGCGAGGAGGTTACGACGATCCGGTCGGACGAGATCACGATCATCGCGACCGGGCCGCTGACCTCGGACGCCCTCACAAAAGAGATCATGCGTCTAACGGGCGACGATCAGCTTTATTTTTACGACGCGATCGCACCGATCGTCGCGGCGGAGTCGATAGATATGTCGATTGCTTTTAAGGCGGCACGCTATAGCAAGGGCGGCGACGATTACATCAATTGCCCGATGTCGCCGGAGCAATACGACGTTTTTTACACGGAGTTGATCGCCGCCAGATCGGTGCCGCTAAAGCGCTTTGAGGATACGCATTGGTTCGAAAGCTGTCTGCCGATCGAGGAGGCGGCCCGTCGCGGGGTCGACACATTGCGATACGGCCCGATGAAACCGCGAGGGCTTCCCGACCCAAAAACCGGCCGTGAGCCGTGGGCATGTGTGCAATTACGGCAGGAAAATATGATGGCCGACGCCTACGGGCTGGTGGGATTTCAAAACCACTTGCGCTACGGCGAGCAGGAAAGGGTCTTGAAACTGATCCCGGGTTTGGAGAATGCCGAGTTTTTGCAGTTTGGGCAGATACACCGCAATACATTTATCAATTCGCCAAAGATCCTAAATGAGTCGCTCGCGACACGAACAAACCCGCGCATCTTTTTCGCCGGGCAGATCACCGGCGTCGAGGGTTATGTCGAATCGGTTGCGACCGGCTGGCTCGCCGGGATAAATGCTGTGCGGGTGTCGCGCGATCTACCGATATTGACCGCGCCTTTAACTTCCGCCATCGGAGCGCTGTGTCGCTATGTCTCAAACGTCGAGACCAAGAATTTTCAACCGGTGAATATTACATTTGGATTACTCGAACCGCTGCCCGTCGAACTGCGTAAAAAACATCGTAACAAACGCGAACGGCATTCGATACAGGTCGAGCAGGCGCTGGTTGATTGGGATGCGTGGTTGCTGGGATCGTACGCGCCCTCGCGTGCAACGCCGGTTCCTGCGGCGTGAAGGTTTTGCGGCCAGCGTTCGTCAGACGCATTCGCGTCTTGCAGGCGAGGGTGCCTGCGTTCCCGGCGTGATTTTGAATTTATGGAAGTAACCGCAATATTAATTATCCTCGCCGTCTTTATCGTCGCTGTCCTGTATTCCTCGGTCGGGCATGGTGGGGCGTCGGGGTATTTGGCGGTGATGGCGTTTTTGACGGTGGCTCCTGAGGTGACGCGGCCGACGGCGCTGGCCCTTAATCTCTTTGTCGCGTCTATCGGGACGGTGCAGTTTTATCGAGCCGGGTATTTTTCGTGGCGGATATTTTTGCCGTTTGCCGTGGCGTCGATACCGATGGCGTTTGTCGGCGGTATGATACATCTGCCGACGGATGTTTATAAGATGGTGCTGGGCGTCGTGTTATGTCTTGCGGCGGTTCGTTTAGCTATAAATCTGAAGGGCGACGACAGCGTCAAAGATCCGCCGATAGTCGCTTGTCTATTGATCGGTGCATGCATCGGACTACTCTCAGGGATGGTTGGTGTCGGCGGCGGTATTTTTTTGACGCCGGTTTTGCTGCTTATGCATTGGGCGGAGACGAGAGTCGCGGCGGGTGTTTCGGTATTGTTTATTCTTGTGAATTCCTTCGCGGGGCTTGCGGGAAATTATGCTCAGGTTTCGACGTTGCCGTCGAACGTCTGGGTTTGGATCGCGGCGGCGGTCGCCGGGGGCCTAATCGGGTCGACACTGGGGAGCAAAAAGTTTGATTCGATCACGCTGCGGCGGGTGCTGGCGGTGGTGCTGCTTTTTGCGGGCGTGAAGTTAATTTTTGTCTAGGCATACAATTGACTGATTCCGCAATCAAAAGAATGGAACACGGATAAAACGGATCAGGCGGATTTTCACGGATCTGAAATTTTAATTGCATGCTTTTGATCCGCGCCGATCCGTTGGATCCGCCAAATCCGCGTTCTAATTATCGTTTAATGAGAATAGCCGTCATCAGCATCCTGCTTCTGGTCTCTGCCGCTTCGGCGCAGTCGGGACGTTTGAAGCCCGGGCCTTCGCCCACACCGACCCCGTGGACGATTATCGGGCCGTCTGCCCGCGATCTGCCGACGCAGACGATCTCGGCCAAACCTACACCTTCGCCAACGCCAAAGGGCGATGCGGACGATGTTATCAAGGTCAATTCCATACTGGTGCCGATACCTGTTTCGATCACGGACGCGAGCGGCCGTGCGGTGACAAATCTGAAGATCACTGATTTTGAGCTAAAGATCGACGGCAAAATGGTTGAGCTCTCGGACTTGGCTCACAGTGAGGCTCCGATCCGTCTTGCGATGCTGTTTGATAATTCGTCGAGCGTTCTGATCGCCCGCGATTTTGAACGTGAGGCTGCCGTGCGGTTTTTTCGCCGCGTAATACAACCTGACAAAGACCTTGCCGCTCTGTTTTCGGTGGCCGATTACACAAGGCTCGAACAGGGGTTGACGAGTGATGTGTCACAGCTAACGCGGGCGATCGGGGCGTTCCCAGACCCCAAGGGAGCGACCGCCCTGCTCGACGGCATTGTTAGAGTTTCGGGGTATTTGAAACCGGAGACCGGTCGTCGTGTGGTCGTGATCGTCTCTGACGGCGAGGACACCTACAGCGAACTTACAACGACGCTCGAACTTGTCGTCCGGGAGCTACAGATCAACGACTGTCAGGTATATGTGGTGAAAACGAGCGACTTTGAAAACTACAAACGAACGGGCATGCGCGGCGGCAACGCCAACATCCGCGCCCTCACAGCCGAGCGCCGCATGATCGAAATCGCCCAGCAAACCGGCGGCTCGGTCTATTCGCCAATTGACGAAAACGAAATGAAAGCCGCCTTTGATCAGATCTCGGCCGAGCTCTCGCAGCAATACATTCTAAGCTATTACCCCGACGACACGGCCGACAAACGCGGCGAATTTCGCACGATCTCGCTGACGGTCAAGGGCAAGTCAAATGTGACGTTACGGACGCGGAAGGGGTATTATGTTGGAAGAAAATAGATGCTTTCTCAACACCTCCAACAATTTCTCCAGCACCTCAAATATGAGCGTAATTTGAGCCCGCATACGCTGCGCAATTACGCCAGCGACCTTGAGCAGTTTAAAGAGCATTTGTTTGGCGTCGAAAAGCGTACCGATATGCCGCTTAACGAAATCGACCGGCTGACGATCCGTGAGTGGATGGCGTCGCTTCACGCTGATCATAAGAAAACGTCGGTCGCACGAAAGCTGGCGAGTTTACGCACATTTTTCCAGT
This sequence comes from Pyrinomonadales bacterium, assembly GCA_038226395.1. Lineage (GTDB taxonomy): Bacteria > Acidobacteriota > Blastocatellia > Pyrinomonadales > Pyrinomonadaceae > OLB17. The sequence goes on from JBBRQM010000023.1 coordinate 41,627, forward strand.
TCCTCGTTCGCGAAGGCAAGCTCGAATCCAACCCTGCCAAGATGGTCGCCACGCCAAAGATCGAGCGCAAGCTGCCAAATCATCTCTCGATCGAGGATGCCGTGCGGTTTATCGAAACGCCCGACGTCAACACGACGCAGGGCCGCCGCGACCGTGCGATCATTGAATTTCTGTATGCGACGGGCATCCGCGTCGGCGAGTTGGTGGGCATCAACCTCGCCGATGTCGATCTGCGTGAGAAAATGGTTCGCGTGACCGGCAAACGAAAAAAGCAGCGGATCGTCCCCTTTGGCGAGCCATCTCTACAGGCTCTAATGCTTTATTTGGACGGTACTCGCGGCGAGTATCTGGATAACTGTCCCGTCTCGGAGCGCGACCCACAGGCGTTATTTCTGAATTATCAGGGCACGCGGATCACTACACGCTCGGTCGGTCGCCTCATCGACAAATACATCAAGCAATGCGCCGATATTCACGACATTTCGCCGCACAGCCTGCGGCACACGTTCGCCACGCACCTGCTCGATCAAGGGGCCGACCTCCGCGACATCCAGGAACTCCTCGGCCACGCCCGGCTCACCACGACGCAGATCTACACCCAGGTCTCAATGGAAAAGATGATCGAGGTTTATGATAGATCGCATCCGAAGGCGTAAGAGATGGAACGCGGATCG
>JBBRQM010000024.1:0-41555 GCA_038226395.1 Pyrinomonadales bacterium
CAATATTTGAGCGTCCATATTCGGCATTTAATATCAGGTTTCCACGCCGGTACGAAGCGTCAAAAAAGACAATATTTGCCGAGATGGGAGCTTCATCCTGATTTGTAAAAATGCCTCTATAGCCCGATACGCCAAATTCAAATCCCCTAAATGGCGAAAATCCAATACGTCCGACCACAGCCTTGTTTCGATTGTTGTCCTGAAACGAGATCGCTCCCGGTTCTGCCGCAGACGATTGCCCCAGGAGACGCGAGAATGGCGTGGCCTCGCCGTCTGCATTCCGGCCCTGCATTCCGTTGACGACATCAAACTCGTAAGATAATTTCATCTTATGAGGCAGCTTAAACCGCCCGCGGATCCCGATTCCGGTGTCGCGGTAGGCCGTTGGGACGATAAACTGATTGATAAGCGGACGGATCGCCGTCAGGTTGAGATTAGAATCATGATAAGTATTAAAACGCCCGATTGAGGGCACAAAAATTCCGGCCCGCACCGCAAATTCCGGCCGTACTTTCCACTCGACAAAGGCCTGCTCAACATCGATCTCCTTTGAGCCAAACTCATACTCGATCTCGGAATTAAACACGATATTTTGCTTTTCTGACAAAACAGCCGCGATGCCTAACACAAAACGCGGCGTTATAAATGTCGGCGTACCGCCGCCGTCGGCCCGTTCGCTGATCGGAGAATCGCGATACTGCATTTCGCCATAGCCACCTATAGTGATCCGGTCTGTCCGCAAAAGATTACCCGCTCCCGATAGATCGCCACCCTGCGCCTTTGTCGCTATAGCGATTTTAGAATCGCCATTTACTGCGGTTGATTGAGTGTTTCCACCAACATTCTTGTTCGGCTGTTTAGCGGTCGAAACTGGTGGATTGATTTTTACTTGAGCAGTATTCCCCTCAACGAGCTTTTTTAATGATTCCAACTCAGAGCGAAGATCTTTCACTTCTTTCCGCAGTTCCTCGACCTCGCCCGCAGGCGTCGGCGTTGCTATGGGTTTTACTTTGGGTTCATTTGAAACAGACACCATACTATTTCCTAAAACATACTCACTGACCGTTTGCCCATTTGCAACGATGATCGTGGTGCAGAGCAAAAGAAATGGTGTGGTCAACCCACTCAACACCCTCACCCTTAGCTTCGTTCGCTTATAAACTGCCGCCCCAGCCAAACCATCCTTAACGTATGTTTCAATCTTCATAATATGAACGCTCTCAATCTTTATTGAAAATGATTTTCATTATCAATATAAACACCGCGCAATAGTTTGTCAAATGTGATGCGGTATTTTATTGATTTAGATATTTATCAGCAAAGAATGTCGCTAGCGAGCAGGTTTATTGTCCAGTGAAATTAGGCGGGCGTTTTTCGAAGAATGCGGCGACGCCCTCTTTGAAATCATCGGATTTGCCGGATGCAATCTGGCATTCGTGTTCGAGGGCGAGTTGGGCAGTGAGGTCGTTTGAGAACGAGGCGTTGAGCATTTGTTTGATGCGTCCGATCGACGCGGTTGGCCCGGCGGCGAGTTTTGATGCAAGCTTCTCTGCCTCGGCGGCTAGATCATCGGCTGGCACAACGCGGTTTATCATGCCTATCTGCAAGGCACGTTCGGCAGTGACGGTTTCACCAATCATAAATAGTTCTGCCGCCATCTTGTCGCCAACGGCACGAGGCAAAAGGAACGTCCCGCCGCAATCAGGCGACAGGCCGATCCGTACAAAAGCCTCGTTAAAGCTAGTATTATCAGCCGCGACGACCATATCGCAGGCCAAAGCAAAATTTGTTCCCGCACCGGCGCAGACGCCGTTAACGGCAGCAATAAATGGTATTGGCGTCTCGCGGATCAATCGGATCACTTCGTGCAAAGCGGCCAGCGGATCCTCGAGAAATGCTTCGATCCTTCCCTCTCGTTCCCACATTGACTTCATCTCACGTAAATCGCCGCCGGAGCAAAACGCGCGGCCTCTACCCGTGAGAATTACGGCACGTGCATTATTCGCAATCGCCTGGCGGATCGCCGCCGCGAGATCGAGCGTCAACTGCAGCGACAATGCATTAAGCGCCCCCGGTCGGTTCATCGTCACAGTCGCGACGCTGCCGTCCAGCGAGTAAATTACAGTTTCAAAATCCATAAAAACAATTTAGCCGCAAAAAGGCACAGAAGACACAAAAAAGAAGTAATTATGTTGGGTTGATAGTCTTAGTTTGTGCTTTTTGTGCCCTTTTGCGGCAATTTTTACTACGCAAACCTCGCCCGCGAGCGGCTCGCCTCATGACAGTCCCGGCATAGAACCGAGCGGCCGACCTTTGGCTGAAACGGCACCGTATCGTGCTTGCCGCAATGGTCGCAAACGATCTCAAACCTTGTCGGCGCGTCCTCGCGCAGGGCGGCTTTTTTCGAGCGGCATTTTGGGCACCGCTGCGGGGCCATCATGTTTCGCTGATAAAAAACATCCTGATCCTTTTCAGTGAAAACGAAAATATCCTTGCACTGCACACACGGGATTTCTACATCCGGCATAGTGTTACCTCCTTGCCTGGCGGGATTTTATAGGCTATGCAAATGATTTTAGCACAGGTGAGATCAACGGTTTAGTTCGGCGACGTGATTTTTGACCGTTTCGCCCAGAGTTTCGAGATTATAGCCACCCTCAAGACACGAAACGATCCGCCCTTTGCAATGACCGCCGGCCCATTGCTTTAATGTGCGCGTCATTGAGACAAAATCCTTATCCTCGAGTCGCAATTGCCCCAGCGGGTCGGTCAAATGGGCGTCAAAACCGGCCGATATCATTACCAAATCTGGTTTGAAATTTTTCGCAATATCCTCAAGCGCGCCCTCGAACATCCGCGTCTGCTCATTTGCCAGCGTATTCGCCTTGATGGGAATATTCAAAGTCGAGCCGAGGCCCCGGCCATGTCCTGTCTCGCCGCGGCTCCCCGAACCCGGATACCACGGATATTGATGCATCGAAAAAAAATAGACGCTTCCGTCATCATAAAAAATGCCCTGCGTGCCGTTGCCATGATGCACGTCCCAATCGATAACGGCGACACGCTCGATCTCTTTGTATTTGTTTTGGGCGTATCTCGCCGCCACCGCCACGTTGTTAAAGAGGCAAAAGCCCATCGCATTCTCTGCCGTCGCGTGATGACCAGGTGGACGCACGGCGACAAATGCATTCCTCGCGCCGCCCTGCATAAGCGCATCGACCCCGGCAATCGCACCACCGGCAGCAAAAAGCGACGCATCGAACGACTGCATCGAGATAACAGTATCGGCGTCGAGCCGGTCACCGTTCTCAAAAGCGTGCTCGATCCGCTTAAAGTGCTGCGGCGTATGTGCCGCCTGGATCATTCCCTTAGACGCTTTTTCCGGTGTTATCTCGTCCAGGTTGTCCCACAGTTTTTTATCATTTCTAAGAGCATCCATCACAACCTCATAACGCATCGGCGTCTCGGGATGCCCCAGACCCGTTTCGTGTTTTTGATAGATGGGATGGTGAACAAGCGCGGTAGTCATAAAGACAGTTTAACGCAGAGACCGCAAAGGACGCAGAAATAAGACTAAAATCTAGTATTCTCCGCGAACTTTGCGGTCTCTGCGTTTAAATTTTTTTTATATAAATGCAGTTTCGTGCAGCAGTTCGCCCTGCGCAAAACGTTCAAGCCTGAGGCAGGAAACGTCCAGAAAGCTCGCTTTCCCGTGGAGTATTATCTCGGCCAACGCGCTGCCCGTGGCCGGAGAGTGCATCACGCCATGGCCGGAAAAACCGTTGGCAAAATACAACCCTTCGACCTCGCAACCTCCAAGGATCGCATGATGATCCGGCGTGTTTTCATACAAACCGGCCCGGCATTTTTCATATACGATCGATGCCCCGTTCAGGAACGGTGCTCGATGAGCAGCCATTTCAGCAACTTTCTCAATAAAGGCTTCGTCAAAGTCGGTCGAGAAGCTCGCCGGTTCATCTGGGTCGGGATAAGCAAAAATTACGTCACAACCGTCAGCAGCATCAGCAGTTAAGTGAAAATCACGTCCCGGGCGAAAATGAAAACCATTCGAGAGATCGATCACCATTGGCAATTCGGGCGGCAAAGGGTTTGCGGTCTTAGCCCAAACGATCTGCCGCCGCTGCGGCTCGACGGGCAAATCTATTCCTGCGGTCGCGGCGACAATTCTCGCCCAGGCACCGGAGCAGACAACAACTTTTTCACATTCGAGGCGGCCTTCGGATGTTCTGACGCCGGTCACGCGTCCGCCTTCGACATCAATCGACCGGACAAGCGCCGAGGTCCTGACACGAGCACCTTTCATTGCCGCCGCGACCATAAAGCCCTCAAGCACCGCCAGCGGATTGATAAAACCATCACGCGGCCCGAAGCTGCCGCCCGTAATATCATCGCAATTCAAACCGGGAATCATATCCGCGATTGTTTTCGCATCAACTATCTCAACCTCGCCATAACCAAGCAACCGCTGCCTTTCAGAGCATTTCTTTAAGAAATCAAGCTGTGCCAGATCCGTCGCGAGAAATAAGTATCCGCGGGGCTCATATTCGCAATCAAAATCCCAGTCGCGAAAAAAATCCAGCGAGTAAAGCGAAAGTTTTATATTAATGTCGGTCTCAAATTGGGCCCGGACGCCGCCAGTCGCCTTGCCGGTCGAGCCGAGTCCGAGCGAATGTTCGCGTTCGAGGATCAGCACATCGCTGCAGCCACGCTCCGTCATATGATACGCGACCGACGCCCCGACAACGCCGCCGCCGATGATGACGATCTCAGCTTTTTGCATTTTTATTCGGATTCTAAACCAGAAGCCTTGAGAACAAATGCGGGTACGGTCGGTTCGTCCGGCACAATATTTTCCAGTCCCCGATCGAGCGCCCAGCGGTGGAGCCACGAAATTCCGCCCGCACCAACGAATTTATCGGGCAGACGATAAGCGTCGTCTTTGAGAGCGGTTTCGAGATCCACAAATTTATATCCGCGCCGCTTGAACATCGCCGTCAGATCGTCAAAATAATCGGAGTTAATAAAATTGGCGTGAATCAGCAGCGTCTGGGCCATTTCCCTGCCAAAAAGCTTGTTCGACTGCTTTTCCCAATACGCGACCTTGCTCTCCATATACGGGATGTATGCGTCGCCGACCTGCTTCATCAGCCTCTTGTCGCCCTTGTCAAAAGCCAGGTCGTATGCCCGAGAGAAAATGTAATCGGCATTATCTATTGTGATCGGAGCGATAGTATAAGAATGCTCTTTCAAAAAAGCGTCAAAATCCGCTTTAACTTGCAATGTCCGCCCTGTCTGCAAATATGGATGCCGAAAATACCGCATCTTGCGGCCATTCGCGGCCAGTAGTTCCTTTGTTATCGTCTCGCCTTTCAAAAGATCGGCCTCGTAATCCGCCAGCGTGATCGCGTTCAGACTGCGATGCGAAAAAGTATGATTGCCCAGATCCAATCCCGCAGCCAGCCACATACGCAGCAGATCGATCTGTTTTTCATCTCGTTTTTCATCGTTGTAGAGCTTATTTTCATTTACAAAAGCGGTCACCGGAACCTTCGCCCTTGTAATATGTCCGATCAGCTTTTTTGTTATCTGCTTACGTGTTTTAAGATCTGTTCGCGTCGAAACGACCGGCAGATCGTCGATCGTGATAGCGACGCTTCGTGCAGTTGTCTGAGCAAATGCGGAACCAGACAAAAAGAGAAGGATAAATATTGTTCTCCAAAACATAAGACTTCTTAAAAACAGCTACTATTTCGCAAACACGCTCGAAAAATTCGTAAACCCCTTAAATTCCAATGCGTTCCCGCTCGGGTCGAGGAAAAACATCGTCGCCTGTTCGCCCACCTCGCCGGCAAAGCGTATCTTTGGCTCGATGACAAATTTGACGCCTTTCGCAGTGAGTTTATCGGCCAACTCCCGCCACTCATTCATGGGCAAAACTATCCCAAAATGCGGTATTGGAACGTCGTCGGTATCCACTGCATTTGACGCCTTCACGCCCGCCGATCCGTTCGCCAAGTGAGCGACGATCTGATGTCCGAAAAGATTAAAATCAACCCATCGTTCCGAGCTCCGGGCCTCTTCACATTCGAGTACGCCGCCGTAAAACTCACGAGCCGCTTCGAGATCGTGAACGGGAAATGCAAGGTGAAACAGATTATTCATTTGAAACCATTTGTATCAAAAAGGTCTGGTAAAACCAAGCTATGCTAACGGCACGCTTTGGTCGTGCTTAAACAGGTCGGTTGGGTCATACTTTGACTTGACCTGTTTTAGCCGCTGCAGGTTGTCGCCCCAATAGGCATTGGCATAATCTGTTAGCTCCAGGTCGGGGTAATTGACATATGCGTATCCTGAAACAAAGGGGCGCATAGCTTGATATATCTGGCGGCTCATTGCCATTTTTCTTTCGGTATCTCTTGCGGTGCCCCACTGAGAATAATATTGGATCGAAAACAGAGCATCACGATGGGCAAACGCCGTCGAAGTCGCGGACATTTCCGCGATCTTTCCACCATATGCGTCACAAATAGCCACAATCGAATTGGAACCAAACTTTTGCATCTGGGTCATCAGAGTGGTTAGTCCCTCAGGCGTGATCGGCGATTTGACATAATCTGACCGTCCTTTCATAAAAATAGACTCATAGGTTTCACCACCGCTAAATTTATGAGCGGCATCAATAAATGGGAGCGTTTCGGCTCTGACCGGCCGTGAAGGCAAGGTTTTACTCGCCCACAGCCGCACCTGTTTTATCAGATCCGATTCCGTGCCCGTAGATTGTCCGACTGAGTGCAACCGGATATTTCCAGATGCATCTTTTGAAATTTTCATCGTCGATGTGATCTCGCTGGGAGCGTGCGGCGCCCATGCCTGCCACATTTCAAAAACCTTCATGGCTTTTGCAACTGGCAATACCCATCCGACAGAAAATGTGGAGACATTTTTTAATTTATGGGATCGAAAAGTAAATTTAGAAACCGCCCCAAAACTTCCGCCGCCACCGCCGCGCAAAGCCCAAAATAGATCGGCATTTTCTGACTCAGAGGCACTCAGTATCTTACCGTCAGCCGTGACAATTTCAACCGAGGTCAAATTGTCACACGCCAAACCCATCGGCCGGGCCAAAAGCCCGTACCCTCCGCCAAGACAATGCCCAGAAACACCGACCGTAAAGCATGAGCCAGCCGGAATTACCTCATTCGTATTGCTTAGCGTTTTGTAAATTGACCCGAGGTTTAATCCGCTGCCGGCTGAAAATGTTGAATCACTTTCCCGATGAAAGCCGGTCATCAACCGTGTGTCGATCACCAGATTGAGGTTTTGAGAAAAGCCCTCGTAACAATGTCCCCCGCCGCGCATTGAAAAATTGATCTTATTTGAGCGCGCCCACTGAATGGTGGTCGCAATCCCTTTAGCGGATTTGGCTAACACTCTGATTTCCGGGATCTGTAACGTCCGCAAATTATAGGCTGCCTGATAGCTCTTAAAACTGCTGTCACCGGGAACGACGATCAGACCATCGGCTGGGACCAATGATTTTCGCAACTCATTAACCGGTATCCCCGTTTGAGCTTCGACCCATTGCAGGACCGGTTGGGTTGCGACAATTGAACCAGCCAGAACTCTTAAAAGATGTGCTCCAAATTCGCGTCTGCTTATCATAAATATATGCTTATATCATAAGCTAAATAGGAACTCCAGTATTACGATCTGTCTGATCAGATCTTTACAAAAATCTTTTTTCGATAAAGCAGCCACATCAAAAATAACCAAATCAAAACGAACGAAATTGCATACAGCAGAGAGGCGTTGAACGGCGATGCAAGCGGCACAAACACTCCGTTAAAAATTTTTTCCTGTAACGAAATTGTATTGTCATCCGACACGGAAAGTTGGACGATATTTAGAATGCTGCCCATAATGGTTGAACCGACATAGAGAGCGATGGCGTTCAGGCCGAAAATTGTGAAAGGTTTTGACCATTTTCGATAGACCTTAACATCCAAAAGCCAATAGCAGACCGCCAAAAAACAGAGGGCTAAGCCTGCTTCATAAACGACATATGAGCTCGTCCAAAGAGATTTGTTGAGCGGGAACCAAAAACTCCAAACCCAACCAACTATCGTGAGAGCAATGCCCGAAAAAAACATTCCCGTAAACTTTCGCTGGTCTTTGCGCTCCGATCTTAGCCAATGCCCGGTGAGAACGCCCGCCAGCGTCGTCGTTATAGCCGGCAGCGTCGAAAGCAAACCTTCGGGATCAAAAACTTTTGACTGATTCCAGATGTGATTTTGCGTCAAAATTGCGCGATCGAGATACGCGGCTAGATTGCAGGCTTTGTCGTTAAAAGTTGTAATCTCGCAACCCGGAACATTTATCAGCGTCATCAACGCCCAGTAGACGAGCAAAATGCCGGCAGCGATCATCGCCTGACGTTTCCAGTTTGTATGCAGAAAAATCAGCGCGGCGGCGAGATAACAAACTGCTATGCGCTGCAAAACTCCCATTATCCTCATCCCTGACGGCTCAAACCACAATCCGCTCCAGATGTTGTAAAATGGGAAAATTTCCAGAAAAATGCCAAGCGCAAAAAGCAAAATAGAGCGTTTGAAAACTTGGAAATAAACTTCCCGGCTGACGGCTTCCCTATCAACACGCTTGCCTAGCGCAAAAGTAATCGATACACCGACGATAAAGAGAAAGAACGGAAATACAGCGTCGGTCGGCGTTGCGCCATTCCATGCGGCATGTTCCAGCGGCGGGTAGATCGCCGCCCAGGTTCCCGGCTCGTTGACCAGTGTCATCGCCGCGATGGTAATGCCGCGAAAAACGTCGAGCGAAAACATGCGATTCGGCAGCGAGTTCGGCACGACTGTTTCTTTTGTCCTGGATTTTCTAAACTTAAGAGTGCCGAGAAAGAAGCCCCCCATTATCGCCGCAAAAACAAAAAGCTCGACTACATAACGCGGCTCTGGATTCTCGATCATTGAGAAAAAAATGGTTCGCGGCAAGGTCATAAGAGCAAGCAGGATAAGCCATCGCAGAATATTTTTATTTGCTCGACTGCGCCACAAAACAATTACCCCGCCTACCGCCAGCAACGTGTAAAGCCACATTAAAAGAGTAAACGCCGGCAGCCAGTATTGCTGGCTCACATCGTAATCCAAATCGCCGACCGGTGACATTTGCCCGCCAAATGGGTAATACAATGAATGCGAATCAAACCACAACGCAGCGGAGCGTTTGGCTGGCACAAAAATGTAATAACGAAGCGGTGACCGTCTGATTCTTTCGTCGGCAATCTGCTCAAACTGCGCGTCGATCTCGGGTGTCATTTTGACGATATATTTTTTGTTTTCGTCCTCGTCATCCGATTGATCGTCGCTCGATTTGTCTGCATCTTTATCGGCAGATTCGCCGTTTTCAGTCTCGTCTGGCATCGCATTATCGTCTGCGTTATCATTATTGTTATCGCCGCTAGTATCCGCCTCGTCCGCTGAATTATCGTCCGTCTCATCCTTTGCCGGAACCTCTTTGTTTTCGCTCCCCGGTGGATGATTATATTGTTCCAAAAGCGCGGCCACGCGTTGACGCTCTTCGAGCGAATCGAAATTTTGCACCGGAATTTTATTTATATCGATCGGCTTTTCGTCGAGGTTCCAAAGCATGGGTTCAGTAAAACGCGAATCGTCCACCCACGTTCGCAGCCATCGCTGATAACCGAAGGGGACAAATTCACCGGGCATCTCGGCGTGAGTAGGTGAGATAGGCTGAAATACGCCAAAAAGTCGATAATTGCGATTAGTCCATGGCATCAAAACCAATATAAAACTCAGCGAAAAGACCGTGCCTTTCCAAATGACCTGTCTAAAACTTTCAGAGAATTTCGGAGAGTTTTCTGTTTGCAGAAACAATCCCGAAATGACCAAAGTCAAACCGATCCCAGCGGCAAAAAGCCCGCTGTCGGGACGCAATAGAACAACCGATCCCCCTAGCAATCCCGTTAAAATCCACCATATTAGGATTTTTTTCGTACTCACGGATTTAAAGGCTAGCGTCGCGGTCAAAGTCATCGCCGCCATCAGAAAGGTCGTCAGCGTTTCGGTTAAAAGCGTGGCCGCATAAATCACAATGAACGGACACAGAGCGACGAGTAAAAATGTCCAAATCGCATTTTTGCTTTTTCTCTTTTTGTCTTCCGTCCACAGCCCGGCGATCAGGGCAACTATTACACAGGTCGCCGTGTCAAAAACACCCTGAACAATGCGGACAGCCGCGTTGTTATCATGTCCGAAAACGGAATAAACGGCGGCGATAAACAGCGGGTAACCGGGCAGGCGCACAAGGGTCGGTGTGAAAGGCGGTTCCGAGTCGAGGGAGTAGACGTTTTGTTCGAGAATATTTTTTGCGATCTGCGAGTAAATTACGCCGTCGCCGGGTGCGTCACTAGCCAGAAAATAGGCGACGCAGATCCTTGACGTGAGCGTCAAAGCAATCGCGAGGGCAGCAACGGCAACGAATATCCGCGGATTTCTCATCCGGCACATCCGAATGAGCCGGAGTCTCAACCAACGGCACCTATTTCGTTTTTTATCCTTCACAATCTCATCGACTTGGCTGTTTTATCTTTAGCTGCAACGGTTCTTTATCTTATCTATATTCATATGTGCTAACCTTTTTTTGATGGATGAGAATATCGAAAAGTTTGTTAACCAGCTCACAAGCAGCCTGCAAACGGAGAGTTTTGTAAAACTTACGTTGGGTAATTATAAGGGCAGCGATACGCATCTGCAAAAACTGCTGATACGTCTGATAAAGATAAAAAAGGGTGTCAGGCTTTTCTTTCTTTATCGTTACGACACGCGCGACACGGCAAAAAACCATGACTTTGACGAAGGCACCGCTCTCATCGGCAAACTCCTCGGCACTTCCTTTTTTAGCGGGCATCTTTTTACCAGCGAAAACGACTTTCAGCTAGACATCGGCAAGAAAGGCAAATCGCGGCTAAATACTGCAAAACCGACATTTAAGCCAACGCCGACGCTCGCTCACGACCGCGAAAAACGTTCCCGGATTGACCAGAACAGCCTTTATCTAAAGGCCTTGGCCATTACAAACGATCACGGCCAGGTCCGCGACCGCGAGCAAAATAAATGGCGGCAAATCAATAAATTTGTCGAGGTTTTAGAGAGTCTTGTCGATAAATCCGCTCTCAAAGACCGCCAATCGATCTCGATCCTCGATATGGGCTCGGGCAAGGGCTATTTGACCTTTGCCGCATACGATTATTTCAAAAATATACGTAAAATCGACGTCCGCATGACCGGTGTCGATGTAAAACGCGAGCTCGTCGGCCTCGACAACGACATCGCTGTTGCCAGCGGTTTCGACGGGTTAAAATTCATCCACTGCAGCATTGCAGACTACGAGGTGCGCGATATCGACATCCTTATAGCTCTCCATGCGTGTAACACCGCTACAGACGAAGCTATCTACAAGGGCATCATGGCAAAAGCCGAGCTGATCGTCGCCGCCCCGTGCTGCCATCAGGAAATTCGCCCGCAGATCGTCGTTCCTAAGATGTTCGCAGATATTTTAAAACACGGCGTGATGGCCGAGCGCGTCGCCGAAACTCTGACCGACGGCCTGCGCTCGCTCCTGCTTGAACGTGAGGGTTACGCAACGAAACTTTTCGAATTTGTCGCCACTGAACACACGCCAAAAAATAATATGCTCGTCGGCATGCGCCTTGCGAATCCCAAACTGCCTGACGAATTTGACCGCCAGATCAATGAGATAAAATCTTTGTTCGGCATCCGCGAACAACGTTTGGAAAAGCTGCTAAATCAAAGAGCGAAACCACAGATAGACACGGATAAACACAGATAAAATCCGTGTGCATCTGTGTTAATCTGTGTTGGGCTGCTTTGAGAAAGCTTGGCCGCAAATTATGAAACGTCTTTGGATGATATTTTTGCTCGTGGTTTTCGCATCTTTGCCTGCCGTCGGGCAAACCAAGAAACCTAAAATCGAAAAGGAATTGCTAAAGCTGCAACGTGAGTGGCTAGACGCATACCAGAAGCATGACGCCGCCGCTCTCGAACGCATAGAGGCCGACGATTTTATCCTTACAGAGTCGGACGGCAAGCTTACAACCAAGGCCGAGGATGTCGAAAGCGTTAAGAATGCCAAACCACCGCAACCTGACGATGCTTTCGATGTCGAAGACGTGATGGTCCGGGTCTATGGAGATACGGCTATTTTGATAGGGCGTGTTATATTGAAATACCGCAACAGGGGGCAGATAGTTGTTGAGCGGTATCGCTACACTGATACATATTTGAAGCGGGGCGGAAGATGGCGGGTCGTGGCCTCCCAGTTGACGCGGATACCGTAATATTACCAGCCCGGATTATCCATTCATATATTATGGAATCAAAACTGACCACACCTGAAGAATACATCGCCAATCTGCCGGACGACCGCAAGAAAGCCGTCTCGGATATCAGAAAGGCGATCAACAAGAACATTCCAAAAGGATTTAAGGAATGTATTGCTTACGGCATGATCGGCTGGGTCGTGCCGCACTCGCTTTTTCCGGCCGGCTATCATTGCGACCCGACCAAGCCGCTGATGCTGATGAGTCTGGGATCGACAAAAGGGCATATATCGCTGCATCATTTGGGTCTTTACAGCTCCGAGCATCTGTTGGAGTGGTTTCACACTGCGTGGACAAAAGCGACACCGAAAAAACTCGATATGGGCAAAGGGTGCGTTCGCTTTAAAAAGCCCGAAGACATCCCCATCGCGCTCATCGGCGAGCTTGCGTCAAAACTCACGCCCCAGCAATGGATCGAGGCCTATGAAAAGGCCCTCGGCAGCAGATCGCCCCGGAAAACTTGACCTTTCCACGCGTCGGACGTATCATTAAAGTTTGCGTCTAATCGCAAGATCACATCGCTTATATACGGCGAAGGAAGTGAAATTATGAAACCAGAAATACATCCGAAATACGACGAAATGGCGGTGGTCTGTGCCTGCGGTAACACATTTAAGACCCGCTCGACTATGGGCGAGGAACTGCACATCGAAATTTGCTCCGAGTGTCACCCGTTTTTTACCGGCAAGCAAAAATTGGTCGATACGGCCGGTCGCGTCGACCGCTTTAACAAGCGTTATGCACGCGGTACCGCGGAGGCCGCTAAGTAAAAGGTATTTGATCGCTTGAGATTACTTACTGACAGATATTAGCCAGCAAAATTTGATGCCGACCTTCGAGCGCCGTGTCCGTATTCTGTGTTCACGCACATCCACGACAGGCGAAAAAAGGCCGGCGTTTTCCTTTTTTGTAATTTTAAATCTCAAAATATGAAATTATAGATTGGTAATACGGATTGTTTGAGCATCTTAATTAAAGTAGACCGCAGTCCAATAAAACCAATATCTTAATAAAACGTTATGAAAAACAGCTCAAGGGCACGAAAACTAAAATTCCTCCACACCGTCTTTGCGATGGAGCGCGACCTGATCGTCGGTGGCCAGGCCGTGATGGAGGGCGTGATGATGCGCACACCCTCGGCCTACGCCATCGCATGTCGTAAATCCGACGGCTCGATCGTCCACACGTCCGAATCGCTGCCAAAATGGAGTGATAAATACAAATGGCTGAGCTGGCCTGTGCTTCGCGGCGGCTCAACGCTCATCCAGTCGATGGCGCTGGGTGTCAAGGCACTGAATTTTTCGGCAAAGGTTTTTGAGGACGATCTCAACGAGCAGGAGGCTCTTGTGAAGGAAAAAACCGGCGAGACCGAAGCCGCGTTGGTCGACGGCACGACGGACGAAAATTTTCTCAAAGCCCCGGTCAAGGTAATTATGCCGGAAAAAACGAAAGCCAAGTCAGTCGGACGATCGGCCGGTGCTGTCGGCTCGATCATTTTCGCTCTATTATTTAATATCCTGCTGTTTTTGGCCGCTCCGCTGTTGCTGACAAATCTCGTATTTATCGCCGCTCACTGGGCAGATGCCCCGGTGATAGCCGCCGGAGCCGGTTGGTTTGAAACTATCAAAGGTTATATCTGGGAAATCAAGCCGCACTCGTGGATCGCGTTTAATTTAGTGGATGGTCTCATTCGGATGCTCTTTTTTGTCGTAATGATCTTTTCGATGTCGCGTCTGAAAGACATACGCCGCGTTTTCGAGTATCACGGAGCCGAGCATAAAACGGTGTTTACATGGGAAAAAGGCCTCGATTTGACACCCGACAATGCGACAATTCAACGACGCCAGCACCCGCGATGCGGCACCTCGTTTCTGATGGTGGTTATGCTGGTTGCTATCGTGCTGTTCTCGGTGATTAAATTCGACGTCCTTTGGATGAATCTGGTCGTCAGAATAGCTCTGATGCCGCTGGTAGCGGGCCTCTCGTATGAGGTGATTCGCTACGCCGCGAAAAAAGAATCTGGTGCCATCTTTAAATTGATGACCAAGCCTGGACTGTGGCTGCAAAATATCACAACCCAGGAACCCGATCCCGGCCAGCTTGAGGTTGCGATCAAGGCACTCGACGAATCGCTAAAACTCGAGCCTTCTGAAGTCAAAACCGCACCCATATATGAACGGCATCTCGAAGTCGTCGTGTAAAAAAATTAGCCGCAGATCACACAGATAACCACCGATAAAATATTTTCTTATCCTGTTTTCATCTGTGTAATCTGTGGCAAAACATTCTTATGTTCGAAAAACTTGCACAGATCGAGAAAAGCTATGACGAGCTGACGGAGCAGATTTCTCAACCTGAGTTTATGTCCGACATGTCGGTCTATGCAAAGTTGATGAAACAGCACCGGTCCCTTGGCGAGATCGTCGAAAAATACCGCGAGGTTCGCAAGATGCAGGAAGATCTGCAAGGTGCTCGGGAAATGGCCGACGACGATGAAATGCGTGAGATGGCCGCACTCGAAATTGCCGAGATAGAGGGCAAACTCCCTACCGCCGAAGAGGAATTAACGCTTCTCCTATTGCCAAAAGATCCTAACGACGAAAAGAACGTAATTCTCGAAATCCGTGCCGGCACCGGCGGTGACGAAGCGACGCTGTTTGCCGCCGAAATCCTGCGAATGTATGCCCGTTACGCCGAGCGCCAGGGTTGGAAGATGGACATTCTCGAAACATCTGACACCGGCGTCGGCGGTATCAAGGACGCCGTCGCGGTGATCGAGGGCGACAATGTTTACTCAAAAATGCGTTTCGAGTCAGGCGTTCATCGCGTCCAGCGCGTCCCGCAGACCGAGACCAGCGGCCGCATACATACATCCGCGATCACCGTCGCTGTTCTGCCTGAGGCCGAGGAAGTTGATGTCCATGTCGATCCAAAAGACCTGAGAGTCGATTACTTTTGCTCATCGGGTCCCGGCGGCCAGTCGGTCAATACAACATATTCCGCCGTCCGTCTGACGCATTTGCCGACAAACGTTGTCGTATCAATGCAGGATGAAAAATCGCAGATAAAAAATAAGGAAAAAGCGATGCGCATTTTGCGGGCCCGTTTGCAGGAACTTGAGGAGCAAAAACAACACGATCTCGAGGCCAGCGAACGTAAAAGCATGGTCGGCAGCGGCGACCGCTCGGAAAAAATTCGCACTTACAATTTCAAAGAAAATCGTGTCACCGACCACCGTATCGGCCTGACCGTCCACCAACTCGAACTTGTGATGGAGGGACAGATAGACGAGTTTGTCGATACCCTCCGAACGCATTACCAGACCGAAAAACTAAACGCCGAGGCCGTTGCCGCCTAAGCGAAGCCGCATGTTTGTTTTTTTGAAATCTGTATTTTGCATTTTTAATTCTACCTTTACGAATGCCGGCAGCCACTCATTTATACCTCATCCGTCACGGCCAATCGGCTGGTAATGCCGAAGGGCGATTTGGCGGGCATGGGACGACACCATTGTCGGAATTAGGACAGCAGCAGGCGGAGAAAACTGCCAAAGTCCTTGCAAAAGAGCGAATTACGGGGATCTATTCGAGTGACCTTCTCCGTGCCATGCAGACAGCCGAACCACTCGGAAAACTGCTCCAATTGCCCGTTTACCCCTCTCTTGAATTCCGCGAGCGTCATGTCGGTGTGCTTGAGGGCCTGACTTTTGACGAATCGAAACGTGATTTTCCAAAAGATTATTACGCCCTTGTCAACCGCAATATCCACCACGTCATCACCGGCGGCGAAAGCTATCGGCATCTGCTCCGCCGTGCCACCGCGAAGCTCTCGGACGTTCTTCGCAAACATCAGGGCGAGCGGATCGCTATATATTCACATACCGGAGCGATATGTTATCTGATCCTGCATCTGCTCGGGGCGATCCATCGCGGGACAAAAAATACGCCGTGGATAATCACCTCAAACTGCGGCATCAATCGCTTTGAGCTACGCGGCCATCGAAATGTCCGCGTCCTAGCTCTTAATGACACCCGCCATCTCATCCACATCACCGGCAACGATGCGTTCGCCGCAAAATAGAAGATTATCTTCGCAATCGACGATCAATTTTTCAGTTTTTGGAAAATTATTTTGGCCGCCGTTGCACCCATGCCGGCGGCGGAACTGACGGAGTGTGAGAGAGGATTTGCCACGTCTCCTATAGCAAAAATGCCTTTAAGGTCGGTCTCACACTGAGGATTGACGACGATGTAACCGGTTTCTTCCATAGCGATCTGGCCGCGAAAAAGTTCGATATTTGGTTCAACGCCAATACGTATCAAAACGTGATCGGATTCCACCGTCGATATTACTCCGGTTTCCGTATTCAGTAGTTCCACGCCCTCAACCACTGCATTTCCAATAATTGCGGTCACGCTGGTGTTCAGCAAAAACTCAACATTTCGGCGACCCGACGCCCGGTCAACAAAATCGGTGCGGGCGGTAAATTTGCTGCGACGATGAACGACAATAACCTTCTCCGCTACCTCACCCAGAATAAGCGCGTTTTCAAGCGCCGCATCACCGCCGCCGACGATCAAAACTGTCTTTCCCGTCATATCATTTTTTGATTTTACGCCCGACTCCAGGATGCCTCTCCCACGAAATCCTTCTTCGCCCGCGACGCACAGTTTTCGCCGCCCGGTGCCGGTTGCGATCACGATCGAATCAGAATAAAACGCTCGCCCATCGGCCAAAATTATTGTTCTTTTCGAGAGGTCTGCCCGGACAATTTCAGCCCTCTCAAACCGCTGAATTTTGGCTCTTTCGATTTGTCGCAAAAACCGGTCGCGCATCTCTCGCCCGTTCGCCGTCTCAACACCTAAATAATTACCGATGGGATTGTGCGTCGACAGCATTTGCCCGCCAAATTCAGCTTCTTTTTCGAAAATAGCTACATTCAAACCTAAATCCGTGCACCACAGCGCAGCGGACATTCCGCCGGGACCGCCGCCGATAATAATTACCTCAAACTTGGCGCTTTTTTCCATAATAAATAACCGCTAAACTGCCTTAAATTACTACTTTTTGTCAACGCTTTCTGCCGTTTTTTGTCACTTTCCCGGACTAATAAAAACGTGACCATCATCCCGGCTAATATGAAAAACGTTTTCAGCCATTAGTTTAGGCACTTTCCGACGATTTCTCAACAGGGTGGAAAACCCGTTGGGCTGGCATCGGTTTTGCCTTTGAAGTTTCACTGATATTGGGCGCTGTTTATGCCGGCGCTTCCACCGGACTCAAATCCAAAAAATAACCACTCTTTCGTTAAAAACTTATGAGATTAGAATTCGAACCCAATGTAACCGCTCTGCCACTTGTCGAAAACGAACTGTTCGACGACCCTAACATCTTATCTCCAGCCAATACAGCCGGGCTTCTCAAACGAGGCATCTCCGCCGCTCAAAACGGTGACCGCGAATCCGCACGCAGCCTGCTCCTCCGCGTTACAGAGACCGATCCGTCAAGCGAGGATGCCTGGATGTGGCTTGCCTCAATCAGCGAATATCCCGAAGAGCTGCTCGCATTTTTAAATAAGGTCCTTGAAGTCAATCCTGACAACGAACGAGCTGTGGATTGGCGTGTCGCAACCTGTTCGCTGCTTGCAAAAACTTTTGTCCAGCGCGGCATCGAGGCCCATAACGACGGCGCAAACGATCTAGCTGAACAGTGTTTCGATCAGGCTGTCGCTTACGATGAAACCTGTGAACTGGCATGGTTTTGGAAGGCCTCTATTGAAGAAAACAAGGACGAGAAAATTGCGTATCTCAACCGCGTTTTGAGCTTAAAACCCGATAACGCCGACGCACAAAAGGCGCTCGAATCTTTGAAAAAGCCCAATATTCAGATACTTTTTCAAGAAGCGAAAGTTGAAGCCGTCGCCGGTAAACGCAAAAAAGCACTCGAAACGCTACAAGACGTTCTCGATTCCGACAAAGTGAGTGCCGAGGCGTGGCTGCTGCGTTCGCATCTCTCGCTCGGATTTGAAGAAAAACTTAGAGCACTGACAAACGCCCTTGAGATAGAACCCGAAAACGTTGCGGCTCACTCCGCTCATGATTTTCTTGCAGGCTTGATAGAATCGGTCAAAACGCCGATAGAGCTACAGCATACAGAACCGCAAAATGTTGTGTTTGAGCAACCCGCCCCACACCCAAAATCATTGGTTCCGCCGGCCCATGAGCACAAAGCGTCCATTCATCTGATTAAACCGGTCGTATCACCTGAGCCAGAACAGGAAATTGCCGAGCCCACCGCCAAAGAACTGGAAGAGGCAATTCACGAAACCGTAGAGGCCAACCGTATCACCCTCGAAAACCTCGGCCCGGTTCTTGATGAAGCAAATGAGTCTTCGTCCGTTTTTGAACAACTCGTCAATGCCCCTTCAACCCAGGATGTTTATGAGATCGATGCGGCCGGGACTGAATTGCAGGATTTGCCCGGTGAAACTGAAACGCCCGGCGGACAACATAACCAGCAAACTGAAGTTTTATTGCCCGATTTGCAAACCCCGGCAGCGGCGGGCTTTTCCTGTTCCTATTGCTCCGCAGCCAATGAATCGCAGGCTTTCGAATGCGGGTCGTGTCATGCCGTCCTATCTCTTTCGGATATTGAGGCCCTGCTTGGCAATTCGCACGCGGATCATGACGTTATACAATATGCGGTCACCAAAATGGCGGCCGATTGGAACCTTCGGGAGTTTGACGGGGATGAATTGACGGCTCTCGGCATCGGACATTTTAATTTGGAAAATTACGATCAGGGCTTCAAATATTTGCAAGAGGCTGCCCGGCTCGATTCTAACGACGTGATCCTCGCCGGGCAGCTAAACGCAATCGCGATCCGGCTTGAGGAAATCCGTCGTCAGGACGAGGTGCATGATTCCATGCCAAAAGGCAAAACGATTCTCGTCGTGGACGACAGTCCAACAGTAAGAAAACTCATCTCAGGCAAACTCGAAAAATCAGGCCACAATGTCGTTTGCGCTGTCGACGGCGTTGACGGTCTGGCCAGGATCGGGGAGATTCTTCCCGATCTGGTCCTGCTCGATATCGCGATGCCGCGAATGGACGGCTATCAGGTCTGCAAGGAGATACGCTCAAATCCAGCCACTAAGGACATCCCCATCGTTATGATCTCAGGCAAGGACGGTTTTTTTGACAAGGTTCGCGGCCGCATGGCCGGCACCAGCGGTTACATCACAAAACCCTTTGGCCCCGAGACGCTGATGAAAACCCTGGATACCTATCTTGGCGACGATTCGCCCGAATAAGCGGCTCAATACCATAACACCGGGCAATCGCTTTTGCATCTTCAATGGACCCCGTCACAATAAAATTGTTCTACTCTCAGGCGGAGTCCTGTCTGGCGGGGATCCGGCGCTCGATTCTTGTATT
Source organism: Pyrinomonadales bacterium (assembly GCA_038226395.1). Taxonomy (GTDB): domain Bacteria; phylum Acidobacteriota; class Blastocatellia; order Pyrinomonadales; family Pyrinomonadaceae; genus OLB17. The sequence goes on from JBBRQM010000024.1 coordinate 19,897, forward strand.
TATACAGGACACGAGTACCGCCGGCGATCTGGCAACGCCGATCCGCGACCTGAACACCCTCAGGGCAAGCGCTCTCGAAGCCGGAATGACCAGTTTCGAGGAACTCGCCGCGCTCTGTGAACGCTCGCTCGAAAGCCTTCGAAAGGACCTACAAACAAAACGCGACATCGGCGCACGTACCGTGCTCGACCTGATCGCTCAGATGGAGGCGACTTTGCTAACGGGCCCGCTGCGCGCGTCGGGCTTTTTCACAGAAGTGTCCGATCTGGTCGACGAATCGTTTGACAATCTCGCCGGAAAAATAGTAGCGGAAACGGACACCGAGGATGATACGGCCTTCGAGATAGATGAGGAAACGCTAGAGATATTTCGATCGGAGGCTAATGAGTTGCTGGAAAATATCCGTTGCAATCTCGCTCTTCTGACATCAAATGCCGAAAATCACGAAGCTCTTTGGGAGATCCGCCGAAATGCTCATACTTTTAAGGGAGCGGCCGGCATCGTCGGCCTGCGTCCGGCGTCCGCTCTCGCCCACCGCGTTGAGGACCTGCTCGACCGCCTCGCCGAGCGCCGCTGCAATCTCGAACCGTCGTTGATCCATCTTTTGATAAATGCTGCGGGGTGTCTCGAAGTATTGTCCACCGGGTCAGGAGCGTCCGAATGTCCGGTATCGATCGATGCTATCTATGCCGGTTTTGATCATGCACTTTTATCCGACCCCGGGGTTTTAGACGGTGCCGGCCAGTCACTTCAAATTGAGGATGCCGTTGCCGCAAGCAATACTGCAACAAATGACGACTCGTCGGCCAACCTTATAGTTCATCAAAAGCCACCGCCCACGCCCATCGTCCGCATCTCGCTCGAACGGCTTGATGATTTACTAAAAATATCCCGCAATCTGCTGATAAACCGGTCTGCCGTGGCAGAGCGCTTTACTGAGTTTACCGGCCAGATACCAGCCAGCAACGTCTCATCCGACGGCCGAAAAAAACTTGAGATGCTGTTTGAAACGCAGCGGCGGCTCACTGGCGAGATGCAGGAAAGGTTGCTGCAGATCAGAATGGTCAGGTTTGGCACGCTCGCGACACGGCTAAACCGTGCGGTTAACGTAACCTGTCAGGAAGAGAATAAAAATGCCTTACTGGTTATAGAAAACGAGGAAACGGAAGTCGATACGCTGGTGATCGACGCACTGATCGAGCCGCTCCTGCATCTGCTCAGAAATGCGGTTGTCCACGGTATCGAAAGCCCGGAAACGCGGCGTCTGATCGGCAAACCCGAAAAAGGCACAATTCGATTGTGTATTGATGCGAATGACGAGCAAATGACTCTTTGGGTATCGGATGACGGACGGGGCATTTCGACCGCGAAATTGATAGAAAAGGCCATTCAAACGGGAGTCATCACCAAAGACGCCGCACTTTCGATCGGCGATAACGAAGCTCTCGCCCTCATCTTCGAACGCGGCCTGACGACTGCCGAAACGCTCAATCTGAACGCAGGACGCGGCGTCGGGATGAGCATCGTGCGTGAAAGCGTTGAGAGCCGCGGCGGGTCGATCGTAATCAATTCCACGCCGCAAAAAGGCACCTCGTTTACGATCACGCTCCCGCTCTGTCTCGCCAAACCTGACCACATCCCACTGATACCTGAACTGGAGATCACTGCTGACGAACCCACCGAAAGCCTACCGCCGCTCGTCCTCGTTGTCGATGACAGCGCCAGCATTCGTCGCCAAACTTCCAAAATCATCGAAGACTCGGGGCTGCGCTGCATCACCGCCGTTGACGGATCCGAGGCTTTGGAACTGCTGCTGTCTGGCGCCTGGGAACCCGACCTGATCCTGTCCGATGTCGAAATGCCGCAAATCGACGGCTGGGAATTTCTCGAATACGTCAAAACTGACGACAATCTCGGTCACATCCCCGTCGTGTTGGTTACGTCGCTCGACTCAGACGAATACCGTCAAAAGGCAATCAACCTCGGCGCCGCCGACTACATCGTTAAGCCATTTAGCATGTTTGATCTAGATCAAGTCGTTGAAAAATACTGTCGATCAATCGCGGTTTAAGCTTTCGGCGGCTTGCTCGGACGGATATCGATCTTGCTTGGCAAAGCCCGGTCATTCATCTTTAGCAGATCGACCACGATCTGGGCGATGTCCTCCGGCTGTAGCTGCCACGCTTTTTCATCCCCCGGCGTGTCGCCGCCAAAGTGCGTATTTACGCTGCCGGGGCAGATATAGCTGACCTTGATATTGTCATGCCGGACCTCCTGCATTAACGCCTCGGAGAATCCGTTTAGCCCAAATTTCGAAGCGTTATACGCCGCCATTCGCGGATGGGCGTTTTGTCCGGCTAAGCTTGAGATATTGATTATATAGCCGCCGCCGCGACGCTTCATCATCGGGATCGCGTGGTGGCAAGCGTAAAAAACACCAAACAGATTGGTCTCAAGCGTCTGACGAAATTCGTCGCCCGTCATCTCCTCGACAGTCTTGCCAAAAATGCCCATCCCGGCGTTGTTGACCAAAATATCGACGCCGCCAAAAATGCGTTCGCAATCTGCGAGCATCGACCGCACCTGCTCCTCGTCGCGAATATCGCAAACTCCACCGTCCGCCGTGCCAAAAACCGACAGCCGCCCAATCGCGTTATCGATCTCGCTACAATCCCGCGCACATATGTAAACCCGCGCGTTAGCTTGAACGAGGTGTTCCGCAATCGCGTAACCAATCCCCTTCGTTCCGCCAGTAATAATTGCTGACTTATGGTTTAATTTCGTTTCTATTACTGCCTAAAGTCCCCCACTGTATCATCCTTTTCAAAACGAAGGGTTGGCTTATGAGCTTTTTTGTAATAACGCGCCCTAATATTAAGATTCGTCAGGCTGTCGGTCCGACGATTGATACTTTCGTCCGCTTTTCTTTGTTCCCTCTGCGCTGCCGTTTCCAACGCATCACGTTCGGGAGAAACCTGAGCGTAAGTGTCAGAGATAAGGAGGCTCCAACATGCTATTAATGAAATTACGAGAATTGAGCTTTTCATACTAAATCTCCTCAATATGTTGATATTTTTTACAGCCTGAGCCGAATCAGACGAGATCAACGTGTTCAATCGAGGAGAGTAGTGCTTGGGCTAAGAACTCAATTATTACCCCTTGATTTTTTCCAAAGTTAATATATCACAGTTGTTTCGCTATTTCCGGGAATCAGTCGGATTAAGCAATTTCATTTTCGGAGCGTCATTTATACTTAAACGTCTCCAAACTATCGTTAGATTTCCGTCCGCATCCTTTTTGATTATTCGAAACACGGCGATCACGTCTGCTCGCTTATCCAAAGCCAGTGCACGAAATTTCAGATCGTCAAGCCCTGGCGAATTTGAATTGCGAGGCCTGGAACTATCCGTTTTATATGCAATTACCCGCAACGCAAAGGTTGTGTCCGCTGTCGCTTGGACAAAGCGCGTGTAAGTATGATCGTCCGCATGGATACCCGACATCAATTGTGCCGAGACTTTGTTAGCCGCAACAGGCTCAACCTCGGGTTTGAAATTTACCAAAAACTGTAGCCCAAGATCGGTTAGCTCTAGTTTATCTATAGGCACGTCTCCCAGAGAAACCAGGATTCCCTGCGAAAAAAATCCATCCGTCACAATGTAATTGCCCCTGTAACCTATATCCTGAAAAAGCGGGCTTACGTAACCAACATGCCGAAATGAGTAAAAAGAACTTATCGGCATGAAGTTGGCACACTTGCCGTCAACTCGTACATTATTGTTCTCAATACAGTCAAAATCGGGAGCGAGCCGAAATATGCCCGTATTTTTTCCCTTCAAAAAGTCATGATACTTGTCCCGATCGGCTGGATCGACCTTTCTCATGCTAATAACCCTCTTTTGTTCCTTGCTATCGAGCATCGAGCCAGGCAGTATCACTGAGCGATATTGTGAGGAAGGACCTGAGTCGCTCGAACCAAATATAGAGCCGCGTCTTCTCTCAATATATCTATCAAGTTCGTTGGGCGGTGGCGGGGGATTTGGATTAAGCTGCGACCATACAGGCAGGGCAAAAATACTCAAGATCGAGCAAAATATTAATATGTAAAGATTTTTTTTCATGAGCAAAAACCCTCTCTTAAATCCCATCAACCAATTGTATTGCAATTTACCATTACAAAGCTGATGACATTATTAACTATAACCTTCCCAATTTACCAATTATAATCGATTTACTTTCTCTGCCATTGCAAAAGGGTATCCGACCTTCATGGGAATCAACCACTCGATTTTGCCGATGCGCGAACCAGACTTGTGGGGTTTTCCTCTTTTCGTCGGGCGTTTTATTTGTGGAGCATTCTTTTTTTCGAGTCGCTTCCATAGGATCGTCACGCTGCCATCCTCGGCGCGGTTAACCACCCTGAAAACAATCGTCAGGTCCTTTCGCTTGTCAAAATCCAGTTCATTATAGATCACGCCGTCAACGGAGCGCAGGCTCTTACCGCGATACGCGATGGTGCTCAAAACATATGTCGATCCTTCGGCAGCTTTGAGCGCGCAGCTATATACAAAACCATTCGCGATGATACCGTTGGCGAGTTGACTTTGCATTTCCTTGGCTTCATCCAAGTCGGCTGATGGCTGAAATTCAGATAAATATCTAAGACTAGCCGTCTGCATTGTCACGCTCTCGATCGGGACGTCGCCGAGATTGACAAATATTCCGTGGGTCATAATGCCTGTGGTTTGAAAGGAGTTTGAGCCGAACGTGATATCCGCAAGCCGCCCTATCCGGTAGCTGCCGGTGCGAAACGAGTATGAGCTACCGCCGCCCGGCATTGTAAATTTCAGGCAATTTCCCCTCGCCGAAACGACCATCACGCCCTCGCTGCATTTCGCCTCCGGCTCAAGCCTCAACAGCCCCGTATGCGGCTCACGAAGAAACACGGCGTACCGTTGAGCCAGCGACTGGTTGGGAGCGATTATAGCCAATTCCGCTTTTGTCGGCGGACGGTAAAGCGGTTCCGTCGCCCGTTGGAGAATAATGTTTCGCACAGCCATGCCATCCGGCAAAAATGCCCCATTCGGATCAGGGTATGCATCAGTATGTTGGTTTGCGGTTTTTGGATGGTTTGTTTTTGTGTCCGACGTCGGAGGATTCTGGAAACCGCAAACGGTGACAGACAAAAACGAGAGAGAAAACACAATCAATGTTATTGTCTTCATTTCGCCCTCAACCCCCCCACTGTTTTATTCTCGACCTGACTGGATCACGGTTTTATATCACTTAGAGATTCCCCTTTCGCGAATTTGAGCTTTGGTGCTTCCCTCCGATCGAGTTCTTTCCACAACATCGTGACGCCGCCGCTGGCATCGAGTTTGACGATTCGGAAAACAACAATCAAATCTTCGCGTTTATCATACGCCAGACTCATAAACCGCTTTTCCATCGTTGTCGTCGAGTCGGAAAGCGGAGGCAGGCTGTTCCCATTGCGATAAGCGATCACCCGCACCGCATACGTCATGTTCTCAGCCGTCTTGACGCTCCTTGCATACTTGAATCCGCCCGAGTCAACCCCCTCCGCTAATCTCGCTGCGGTTTTGCGGGCCGCCGATGGATTGAGATCCGGTTGAAAATCCATCAAATACTTGATCCCGGCCGAACTGGTATTGATTTTATCTATAGGAACGTCGCCCAATGACACGAGCATACCCTGCGAATAGAATCCCGTGCTTACAATCGCGTCCGGTTTGAAAGCAATATCGTGATAATAATCGTCTGCATAGCTGTATGCCCGAAACGAAAAAGCATAGCTATTAGGCACGGATGCCGCGCAGTCGCCGTCGATCCGAATATATTCTAGCGTCAAGCAGTTAAAATCCGGAAAGAATTTGAGCATCCCGGTGTGCTCGCCACTTAAAAATGCAGCATATTTGGCCTGCTCCGCCGGATCGATCCGACGAAAGTTACGGATCCTGTCGATCGTTTCCTTATTGAGCGGTGGAGTGCGATCACGCTGGGTATCGTCACTTCTCGTATTCTTTTTTTTCGCGAGTGCGTCCAGATATGCCATTTGCCGCTCGCTTTCGGCTTGTCGTCTGGCGGCTTCCAGAGCCATTTGCTGTTCTCGGGTTAAAGTTGGGCGACGTTGCGAATAAATTCCCTGACAAAGGCACCCGCAAATTGCCAAGCATAATAATAAATAAAAATATTTTCGCATAAGCACGACCTCCTTTCGTCTTACAATAACCGATCTTTCAAAACGGCATTTACGACCTTCGGATTCGCCTTGCCTTGTGATGCCTCTTGCGATAAATGCCTTTCAATACCCAATGCCCGCATCTGCATAGACCGTGTCGTTTTATCTGAGCGCTATTTCGCACCCGTCCGGCCTGGATCATTGATCTTTAACGTCCGTGAATCAGTCCGGGATAATTCCTTCCAGACTATAGTTACATTTCCGTTCGGGTCCTTTTCGACCACGCGAAAAACGACGACCACATCGGCCCGTTTATCGAATTGGAATTCGTCGTAGGTGTGTCCCCTTAACGACCTCATAAACACGCCCTTGAACGCAATAGAACGCACGACATAGGTCGTTTTTTCCCTCGCATAAAACCCCAACCCGTAGACATATCCGTCCGCCTTTATGCCGTTGCCCAGGCGCGTTTCTGTCCTGGTCAATTCATCGCTGTCGGGGGCTGGCCTGAGTTCGACCAGGTACTTCAAACCATTTGATCTCAGCGTGATACTTTCTATGGGAACGTCGCCGAGATTGGCCATTATCCCTTCCTGGTATATTCCGTCGATTCTTAAAATATCGTTTTCCAGGACCAGATCGGCCAGTCGCGGTATCCGGTAGCTTTCAAATCTGAATGAGTAGGAAGTTCCTGCACCCGGTATTTTGTAACGAGAGCACTCATCAGCGGCGGAAACTATTTCGGTATTCTCGGAACACTGCGAATCAGCGTTGAGTTTGACAATGCCGGTGCGCTTTTGGCTAAGAAAATCTGCGTAGATGTCGGTCAATTTTGTGGAGGGAGCGATTATTGCGGTTTCCCGGGCTGTTGGTTTGCGGTATAGATCCCGTATCTGTTGATTTGGGAGATTATGAGTAGCCGGATCCTGGGACGATACGTCGGGATCGTCCAATTTCTTTAACATTGCCGAAGTGATCTCTCGCGCCCGTTTGCCGTCGGATTCGTTCGTAGTCGATCTGTTGCCGTTCGGCAAGTTATCCACTATCTGAGCACTGACGCCAACAGTACACAAGATAACTAGGCCCAATACAATGATTCTCCGTCGCATAGTTTTTCCTACTCCTCTTAAAAAATTTCTATCGTTAGCGACACTCGACTAAGCTGAGCGTCGAAACCAAATAGGAGTCGATAAACGCTTGAGGTAAATGGCAGATCCTACATAATCCCTCCTGGGTTTTGTATGTTCGTTGAAAACATATTTATATTACAGTTTGCTCTTTAATATGTCATTTACGATCTTTGGATTGGCGTTGCCCTGCGATGCCTTCATCACCTGGCCGACAAAAAATCCAAAAAGCTTGTCACTTCCGTTTCTATATGCTTCAACTTGATTTTGATTATTTTTTATCACTTCGTCAACAATTTTTTCTATCTCGGCAATATTCGAGACTTGCTCGAAACCCTTTTTCGAGATCACGTCGGACGCGGTTTTGCCCGACACGAACATCTCCGCCAGCACTTCTTTGCCCTGATTGTTGTTGATCTTGCCTGTCTCGATGGTTGTGATAAGCTCGGCCATATCTTCGGCGGTGAGCAGGCTCTCGCCAGCCGTTTTACCGGAATTGTTAAGCTCGCGGGTCAATTCGCCTAATATCCAGTTTGCCGACATTTTTGGATTTGCCGTGATCCGCGCTGTCGTCTCAAAATACTCAGCGAGATCGCGATCCGCAACTAGCTGATTGGCATCCGCAAAGCTAAGCCCGTAAACGCCGATAAACCTTTCGCGCATCACATCCGGCAATTCGGGCATCTGATCCCTTATAGCCTCGATAAAATCGGTGGTCACGACGAGCGGCTGTAGATCGGGTTCGGGAAAATAGCGATAATCGTGGGCGTCCTCTTTGCTCCGCATAAACCGCGTCTGGTTATTTTTCTCGTCCCATAGACGCGATTCCTGATTGACCGCCTCACCCGCCTCGTGAGCCTCGATCTGGCGCTCAATCTCAAACTCGATCGCTTTTTGCATAAAACGCACCGAATTTAAATTTTTCAACTCTATTTTATTATTGTATGTATTCTCGCCTACCTTTCGGACAGAAACATTTGCCTCGCACCGCAGATTCCCTTTCTCCATATCGGCATCACTTGCTCCGACCCATTGCAGCACACGGCGGATGTGATTGACATAATCATACGCCTGCCACGAGGTGCGAAAATCCGGCGATGTGACAATCTCGCCGAGCGGCGTCCCGGCGCGATTGAGATCGATATAGGAGTATTTGTCGGTCTCAGGCAGCCCCTCGTGGACGTTTTTCCCTGCGTCTTCCTCGAGGTGCATCCGCTGGATGTGGACGTCAAAAGGCCGCCATTCCTTAGCGTGGCCGTGATCGTCACGATCTGCCGTCATTATCGTCAAATGTCCGTTCGCCGAAAACGGCTTGTCATATTGCGAGATTTGATAACCCTTTGGCAGATCGGGGTAAAAATAATTTTTGCGTGCAAAAAAGGATGTTTCTTGTATCTCAAGCCCAAGCGCCAGCGCGGCTCTCGCACCCAATTCGATCACTCTTCGGTTCAGTACCGGCAACGCACCCGGCAGGCCGAGACAGGTCGGGCACGTATTCGCATTTGGCTCCCCCCCCGTCTCAACCGCGCACGAACAAAAAATCTTCGTAGCCGTCGCCAACTGCGCATGGATCTCCATCCCGATAACCGCTTCCCAACCTTGTTTCATATATTAATGTCGCGGCGGCACCCACAATGGCCGAGGTTTGGTTCTCGGTCCCGTCGGCCAAAATTGTCCACCGGCAAAATACCCTTGTTGCATAAAGCCGTGCCGAATCGCAAACCTGCGACCGCCAACAAATGCCGGAAAATAAAACTGATCGTAATATGGTGATCCTGGCTCGACATAAACATATGTCGTTGGCTGTTCGATCAACTGACGCTCATCCTCGATCCGCTCGCGCTCAAGCTGTTCTGTGCGCCATTGCGTCAAAAATCGCACATTCTCGACGCGGCTCTGCTCACGCCGGCGGTCAAGTTCCTCAGGCGACGGAAGTCCGAGCTTCTTGTAATTTGCGCGATATTCGGCCTCAGCCTTTAGACGCTCTTGGCGGTATTTTTCGAGATCAGCATTCGTCACAGTCTTCGTCTGCGAAAACGCAAAAACACTCGATCCAACAATGATACAAAAAACAAACAACAGTCTTTGCTTCATGATATTTTTACCTCGATTTTTCGATTTTACCACGAAAATGGACGCCTTTAAAAGAAAAGAGACGTGCCCGCGAATAACGCGAATAATACGAATAAAGAAAAGCGAATTTAAATTGGGCCGATTCGTTTGGAATGGCGAGCGGCCTCACATTTCCTGTTCCTATTCGCGTAATTCGCGGGCAAATCTTTCTTTCGCGGGCAATATCTCCTAAAACCCAAACGTCGTCCCAACCCGAGCCGTTCGCCGAAACGTCTTAAACCCATTTTCGTAATACTCCTGATCAAACACATTCTCGATCGTGCCATACACCCGCAGCGTCATTTTTTCCTTTTTGAACGCGAACGTATATCCCACCGTCAGATCGCCCTTGCGGTTGCCCTTGAAGCGATAAATATAGGTATTGAACGTCGAATTGCTAAAGATCGGCGCGAGATACGTCGAGGTTGCAAGAAAATCGAAATTTACCCACGCCCGCTTTATCTGCTGCGTCGCCACCAGTGTAAATTGATGATCGGGAACGCCAAGCGTATTCAAAATTCCGCTACCGGAAACCTGCTGCGTCAGTTGGACGCTGTCGGTAAAAGTGTATGACGCAAAAATATCGGTCGTCGCGGTCGCCTTCGTTTTTACGCTGAATTCGCCGCCACTTGCCGTGCCTCCCTTTTGGTTTTGGTAACCGCCGAATGGCCGCGTTGTTAAGCCGATGGGTGGCACGACATTGCCAAATCCGATAATGTCATTGAGCCGAGTGTAAAAGTAGGTCGCCGAGAGCCGGACGCAGTCTTTTGCTACGTTTTGCTCGATCCCGGCGTCAAACGCGATCGTCTTTTCCGGTTTTAGGAATGGATCGCCGAGAGCAACAAAACTTGGCGGGCCAAACGTGCTAAAAAATGTCCCAAACCGCTCAAACAGCGACGGCACGCGATAGCCGTTTCCGACGTGTGCCCTCAATTTCGTACCCGTTTTCGCAAAGAAATACGACATCGCCCCGTCAAACGTAACCGCCGTCGGCGGGTTCGTGAGTGTCAAATTGTTGTAGGGAGCATTAGCCAAACTAAACTCCGGACGTCCCAGACCGAACCGCTGCGCCCGAAAACCGCCCGCCAACTGCAATCGTCCGTCCAGCAATCGCAACAATTCCTGAACGTAAAATGTATTGCTCGACTGTGTCGCATGAGTAAAAAAATTGCCTGCTCCCGTCGGCGTGGTGCCGATATTGCCAAATCGCTCATGCTCATATTCATATCCCGCCGTCAGCTCATTCTGCGGCAGGGCAGTCCAATTGACGTGAGCGTTAACGGTCTGGATAGTCCCGTCAAAAATGCTCGTCGATGGACTCTGAAACCCTGGCCCGAGGGGCCCATCATCGTTTCGGCGACGGGTCGCGAGACCCTGATAGTAGCCGCTCACGACGAGCTTGCTGTTAATGATCTGAATTACAGCAAATTGGCCGCTCAAGAATCGCGATTGCTGAATATTGTCGGGATCGTCGGCGTCGGGCACAAAATTCACGCCCGGATTTGCGTTGATGATCGTGGCATTTGACGCGGGCAAAGTGCCAAACGTATCCGGACTCGAATTTAACCGCACAAAGGCATTTGAGAAGAAAAATCTGCCCGAAATATTCGTTTTTGCCGTCGGGTTAAACTCAACCCTAGATTGAAAATTGGTATTCTCAGCCCGGTCGTCGCCGTCGATGCCCTTTGTATAAACGGTCCGCGACACGCCCGCGTTTACGCCAAATTTGCCGTTGCTTGTCCCATGAGAAATGTTTCCGCGAAAGCGTCCGAGGCCGTAGCCGCCAAACGCCCCGCCGATCTGACCGTGCGTTCCCGATTTTGCTGTCGGCGTCTGAAAATCGACCGTCCCGCCGATCGCATTCGTGCCGTATAGTGACGAACCTGACCCCCGCAGCACCTCGATCTTGCTGACGCTCGTCAGCGTAAAATCGCTCAAAAATGGTGACGCATCACCCGTGATCGCCGACGCATCGCGAAATCGTATGCCATCAATCAATATCGCCGTGTCCTGATTCCGCAAACCACGAGTCTTGATCGTCGCCGTCCGCCCAAAACCGCCAAGCTGTGAAACCCGAAATCCCGGTATTATCCTTAATGTCTCAGCCAGCGAAAAATCCGCCCGGTCCCGCATTTGTTGTCCGTCAATAACATCGACTGTTTTTGAAACTTGCTCGACCGTCTGGCTCGCCCCCGCCGAGACTGTCACTGTCTCGTGAATCGGGAGATTCATAAGCTGCGACATAAAGATCCCGAAATCTAAGTTCACTGTCGCAGGTGTGTTTCCAGCGACATGGACCTTTTGAGCAACTTTTGAAGTTCTGCTTGGACGTTCGTGATACTCAGCTTCGACCTCGTAATCTCCAGGAGGAATTCCGTCAAAACGATATTCGCCCGCTTCATTAGACGTTGTGCGTCTAATCTCTTGGCCGTTCTGCCTTATGACGATCGTCGCAATCACCGGCGACGACGTAAGACCCGTGGTGATCTTTCCCAAAACGGTAACTGCCTGTTGGCTAACGGCCTGTATTGCAAACAGGATGATGAATCCAGCGATTTGTAAATACTTCATATTTTTCCTCTTCTGCCCACACGCAGAATGGTTCATAACACGACAAACGGGCAGGGTTCCAGGCTCGGACAAATATCGAATTTCGAATGTCGAATGTCGAATAACGAATGATTCTATATTCGTTATTCATTATTCGATATTCGTTATTTACCCTCACTGTTGCGTGGGCAGCGTTGGCCTCTCACCAAACTTCCCCTGCATCGCTTGTCAACAAACAGTGTTCAGTGGTCGGTGACCGGTGGTCGGCGAATTTCCGAATTCTGACCACTGACCACAGACCACCGGCCACTGTCAAAAAACGCTCGTCACTCGAACGTTACCGCTCGCCGGATGCGTATCCAGCAAAACATCGACGGCGAAACATTCGCGAATATTTCCCACCGTCAAAACTTCTTCGGCCTTGCCCGCAGCCGCGATCCGCCCTTCGCGCAGCATTATAATATCGTCAGCAAATTCCGACGCCAGATTAAGGTCATGCGTGATGACGATCGCCGAATAATTGCTGCTCCGGCACCGCTCACGCACCAGTCTGAACATAAGGGCTTGATGAGCCAGATCGAGATTCGCCGTTGGCTCGTCAAGCAGCAGAATTCGTGCATTAGTGGCTATCGCCCTTGCCAATACGACCCGCTGTCGCTCGCCGCCCGAGAGATGATTCATCAGCCGCGACTCAAATTCGTCGAGATCACAGTCATTGAGCGCATTCCGCGCAAATTCAACATCCGCTATACTTTCCCAGCCAAACGCATTGCCGTGGACAAACCGCCCCGACAGCACAAACTCCAAAACAGTCACCGGAAACCGCGTCTCATTCTCCTGCGCGACGACCGCGATGTTCCGAGAGATCTCGCGCCGCGAGATGCCCGCAATTTGTCTGCCGTCGAGCACGATCTCACCCTTAGACAACGGCAATGTCCCATTTAACGCACGTATCAGCGTTGTTTTCCCTGCCCCGTTCGCTCCCAAAAGAGCGATGATTCCACCCTCGCGCAAGGTCAGCGACACGTCGCTCAAAACCTCCCGCTCGCCATAACTCACCGAAATGTCCTTAATCTCAAGCATTTATTAATTGCGGCAAAAAGGCACAAAATTCACAAAAATTTCTTTATCTTGCGCCTTTTGCGCCATTTTTTCGGCTAATTCTTCCGTAGTAAATATATAAAAAGAGGCGCTCCTATCAGCGCCGTGACCGCCCCGACCGGTAATTCCCTCGGCGCGATTGCCGTCCTCGCGATGGTATCGGCAAAAACGACAAATACCGCCCCCGCGATGGCCGAAAACGGCACGACCAGCCGGTTATCGCTGCCGACCGTCAACCGCACTAGATGCGGCACGATCAGCCCGACATACCCAACCGAGCCGCTCGCCGCCACAGCCGCCCCTACTACCAAACTGGACGCCCCAAAGACCAGCATCCTCACCCGCCCGACCTCGACCCCAAAATCAAACGCATCCCGCTCCCCGACCATCATCAGATTCAATGCCCTCGCCTGCGACATCAATATGACCGTGCCAACAATTACCGCCCCGGCACTCAAATAAACACCATTACGCGTCGCCTGTGACAGATCGCCGAGCAGCCAAAACGTAAAACTCCGCAGCTTTGCGGCATCGAGCAAGGTCGTCAGCATGACGATCACCGACGACAAAAACGTCGTCACGATCACACCCGACAGCACGAGACGCTCGACGTTCATACCCGCACGGCTCTTTGCCATCCGGTAAACTGCGATGGTTGCCAGCCCCGCACCGGCAAAGGCTAACAAAGGCCGCGTAATCTCAAGACTCTGAAAAAACACAAACGCCAGCATCGTCCCCAATGCCGCGCCGTTCGACACGCCAAGCAAATACGGCTCGGCCAGCGGATTTCGCAGCAGCGATTGCAGCCCGGCTCCCGCAACCGCCAAACTCGCCCCGACACACGCCCCCAGCAAGATCCGCGGCAGCCGTATATCAAATAATATCGACCGCTGCTGCTCGTTGAGATCAAACAGCGGCAGCCGCTCGGCCCCGAGCATCGCTGACGCCATCAATACAATGACCAACATGACGATCAGCAGAAGTAGGATTAAAACGTATCGTTTCAAAGGTTTATGTCTAAAAGGCCGCGCACGGAGGCACACACCTCGAAATCTGTTCTAAAGCATCAACCAGTCTTGGCCCCGGTCGCGAAAGAATGTCGGCACTTATTCGATAGACGCGACCAGTTTTCACAGCCCGCGAGTTTTTAAAAACATCATTCGGTTCTTTGTTATCGTCGCTTTCGGACAAAATAATTATTTCGGGATCCAATGCGGACGCGGTTTCTTTGCTCAGCCTTGGATAGGCCGAGTCAACATCTGAGGTCACAGACTGCCCATCAACTCGGTTAATGAGTTCAGTCAAAAATGATTGTTTACCAATAGTAAACAGTGGCTCCTTTGATATTTGAACAAATACGCGGCGGTGCGGCATTAGGTCACACTCGGCGGGTGGAAGAGCGGCTCGGATTCGGCGTTGGAGATCGGTAACAAGTTTGTCCGCCGTGTCCTGTGTTCCGAGCAGTTCGCCAAATTGCTTCAGATCTTTCAACACGCCATCGAGCGAAGTTGGATTCGTCACATAAACCGCGATGCCGTTGGCCTCAAGCGGCTTCATAAACGCCTCGATCTGCGACGCCGTCGATACAAAAACAACGTCGGGTTTGAGCGCGATGATCGATTCTATATTCGGCGTCATCGTGTCGCCGATCTTGGCGATTTGCTTTGCCTGTTCGGGGTAATTGCAAAATGTCGTATCGCCCACCAGCCGGTCGCCCGCACCGACGGCAAAGATATTCTCGGTCACGCTCGGCGCCAGGCTAACAACCCTGGTGATCTTGACCGGTATCGTCACCGTCCGCCCAAGATCATCGGTCACGACCATCATCGGCACCGCCGCAGGCTGAGACCCAACATCCGTCCGGCCTCGACAACCCGCAAAAATGAGCATCGCCATCGCTAATACGACGCACAATTTTGACTTTTGCCTTGTTACTTTTGCCTTCAAAACGAAAAACACCCCACTTTTCCACATCGAATCATCGACCAGAAAAACGAGGCGTTCCAAAATTTGGACCCAAGTCTGCCTGCGATGTTTTGACGCGAAACATCTCCAACCGGCAATTGCTTTTGAGGCAGGCGGCCCGACTTTAACGGTGACGCGATCGTGCGGGAATCTCACCCGGCTTACCCTACTTACGCCGCCCCAAAAAAGACGGCACCTCAAAGGCACTTATTTTCAACAAATCATTGTCAATTGTCCGTCCAAACGCCGTCGAAGTCAATCATCAGTCAGCACGGCCAACATTTTTAGGCCTGCCGTGGGGTTTGGCTACCAGCAGACGTGTCTGATCGAGGGCGTTTTCAAAGGCGTTTCCGTCGTTTTGCGGGCTGCATGGCACGGCACGGTCGTCGATGAATGCAGCAGCACGCGGTTTGCCCTGGCCGGTATAAACGTCAGTGTACGGGAATTTGTGCTTTTCCAGCCATTCAATGACGCGGATGCGTAACTGACCCGGCGTAATACGCGAGCCTTCGAGTACGTCCTGTGCACAGCGGGATGTAAAAATGACGATCTCAGCTATTTTAGCGAGTTTCTTTGTAAATTCGAGGGATCCCGGTATGGGATCGCCGATATGATCGATGCCTTTCCATTTGTCATATTGGGCAAGCACGCCGTCGAGATCGAGACAAACGCGAGGTTTGCGGGTCGCTTCGGTCTTTTTTGGCAAGGGTGCCGGGGCAAGGGAACGTTTTTTTGAAGCTCTGACCTTGGGAAGCTTTGACGGCCGGGTCGCAAGCATCGCCTCGATCGCATCGCCGCCTTCGAGCCATTCGTTTTCGCCGGGCGTAGCGTCGAAATTCCAAACCCGCGTGTAAAACAGGCGCGTGTGATGCCGCCCCGGTGTGCGTAGCGTGTAAGGCAAATCGTCTGGCCCGACGACCCTTTTTGGCGGAAAAATCTCGGGTTTTCGCGGCAATCCGAGCCTGTCCCAATCGCTGCGGAGATTGTCTGCAAAATCAAAAACATCGGGGAGCGGATATTCCTTATCCAGCAGCACCCAAACATGATAACCGCCAACGCCGTTGCTGTCGAGCAGCATCGGATCCATTCCTTGCGCGCGAAGTTTTTCCGCCCATTCTAACGCCGCCGCAAAATTTGCCTCAGCGATCTCGTCGGCATTTGGCAGGGTTTCGTCATGCAGATCGACATCGACCGCGAACCATTTGCACGTGCTGTGATCGCTGATCGAAAAAAGACCGATCAGATGAGCGACGGATTTTGCCTGAAAATGCCGGTGCAGCTTATTTAGCGTGACCATGTCTGTGCCAAGCTTGCGCCGCTCAGGAACCGGGAGCATAAAAACGCGGATCTTGCCGTCATTGAGAGTATATTGGCTCCAAACGTCGCGGCGGTTTACAAGCCGCTCCATCGCCCACTCCGCCAGATCATCGGCATAACGCATCCACTCCTCCGCGATCCAAAGAAGGCGTTTGTTACCGGCAAATTCAAAGAATGGTGCTGGCATATTAGCACTTCAAATCTTGAGCCTTGCGCCAGATTTTTAGTTTGTCCCCGATCTCCCCTTTTCCATTTTTTTGACGAGAATCGGCAAGGTTATATGTCCGCTTTTGCAGAAGTTCGAGGTGTATGATCTTCGCCGTCGGGGAAAGATTGCGGACGTATTGCCGCATTGCGGCCTTGCGTCGGTTAAGATCTTTTATTACTTGATCTTTAGAATTGGTATGCATCTGAACAATTATGTTGTAACTGTTTCCATTTGCCCAATAAATCATAGCGTTCCAGCAATGTTTTTAAAATACCCGCATCCATTTTCCCCGCTTCATCAAACATCTCTATTTTTCGAATATCTTTTTTTCGTCCTGCCTGAATCCACATCGCCGCAAGATGTTCAGCGTCAATAACATTTACTTCACGTCCGTCAATCCCCATAATTTCTGCATTTTTTATAGCTACAACCCATAGAGCATTGTGACTTGCTTCCACAAATTGTACAGGCCAGCCGTGTATCATTATAAACTCATGATCAAACCCAAAACCTCTGGTTCTGACAAAATCGTATATTTTGCTCATATCTAAAACAAGCGAATCAGCCGGATCGTTTATCAAGAAGAAGATTATCAAGGTCAAAGGTTGAAAACGGCTCATAATGTAGAATTGCGGCTACGGCTCCGCCAATAGCATAATCCGATATGATCCCTCCAACTATCATTTCTTTCACGACGTCGACTACTTCGCCGAGATTCGTTGCCGGTAATAGGTTTTCAGCCATACTCTTGCCAATTTTATTTCATTTAACCTTTTCCCAACCCGTAATAAATATCTTCCTCGCCAGATCGTCAAACATCTGTTTTGCTTTTCGCTCGCTGTTCGAAATTTTTATGTCGCGTTCGAGCGGATTTTGACGGTTGGGCGAAAAATCGGTGAGGTAAACGACAAAACCGGGAAAGTCGGCGCGGTCGGTTTTGTTTGTCTTCCAGAGCAGCAGCTTTCGCACCATAAGGTTGCCTTTCATCACTTTTGTATAGACCGTGCGTTCGAGGATCTCGCTTTCAGGCGAGTCGTCCGCGTGAGCAGACTTGTCGGCTTCGGGCACCGTGACGAGATCAGTGACCTGCCTGATATTTACATCATCGACGACCGCTTCCTTATCATCGCGCATCCGGACGAATTGCGGCGAGATAACGCTCACGAGCGGCATCCGCAAAAGGGCGGAATAACGCTTGCCGTCCCAATCGAGGACCATTCTTTTCACCGGCCCGCCGCGGGATCGCTCGGCAATCATGTCTAAACATGAGATTTCGATCACTGGACCGGGATGTATCATCTCGTAGGCGACATAGTCGTTATTGACGGCAACGTAGTCCGAAGGGACGACACGCCGCCGCATTTCGTTGGCGATTGATTTACGCTCGTCCTCGGTAAAGCCGCCACCGACACGTGTAAATTCGTGAAACGTACCATCGCTACGTATCACGGCCACGAGCAAATCGTGGAGCATGCCTTTTCGAGCGTCGGTGCCCTCGGAATAGCCGATGATCGCAACATCCAGATTGTGACGCAGCTTGATCTTGTACCACCCGGCCTGATCGTGGCGGACGACGACGCCCTCGGCACCCTCGCCGACAACCCATTCGGTGAACCAGGTCATCACCTCGTCGATCTTGTCGGTTTCATGGTATTCGACCGGATGAATATGCTCGCCCTTGCCAAACCATTTTTTAAGCAGATCAAAAACCTCGGATGTCTTATCGACGGGTTTTCCGTCCGCCTCGATCACGTCAAATACCGCGAGGCCGAGTTTTTCGAGCGATTCCTTTGACGGCGGGGAGCGCAGCACGCGAACGACCTGCTGCACGGGATGAGCTTTGGTCGCGTCGTCCTTTACATAAATCTCGGCGCCCAGGATGCACGATTTTACTTTGGCCTTTTTCAAAAGCGTTTCGGCCTCTTCAAACGCCGGAAGTCCGACGCGCGCCGTCCCGCCGGGATTGACAGAGATCATCTTTTCGCCATCAAAAAAGAGCATCGCATTCTCGCCGTCATATTTGCGCGAGACAAAATAACCGCGTGCCTTTGGCAGCCGAAACGCGTCTTCAGTCGAGATCGCTTTCATCGCGCCGCTTACGCGACGTTTGTAATCCTGTGCCTTTATGTGCAAAGCGGGATCGGCCAGATCGGCCGCCTTGCCGATGCAATAGCCGAATTTGCAGGTGAATTTACTTTTGTCGAAACCAAGATCAAGCATCGTCGAGCCCCTTTGGCTTTTTTAACTCCATGTTTGAAAGATGCAGAATCAGGCAGTATGCGTCGCCTTTAATGCGGCCATCGAGAAAGGCGTTATATGGCTTGCCGCCGCGATTCATCACCAGCGGCTCGTTGCCTTTTTCACCGCCGCGAACCAGCAGCAAGGAATTGCGTTCGTCGAGATCCTTTGCCATTTCATAAAGAAAATCGAACGTCAGGCCGTTAATATGGACAAGCTGTTTCTTGTTAGTAAATACAAAACGATGCGCCGCCTCGTCCTTTTTTATAAATTTACCCGTCCAACGCATCGGAAATTCGCCGTTCATATTTTGCGGCTCTTTTTTGCGCGGGCGCCGCTCTCGAATGGTGTCGTCGGCGTTGTAAATAACCTCGATCTCCTCGACAAGGTGAATAATCCCTTTTTTGGTCACATAAACCCGCGACATATCGGTCAAAAACATCCCAAAGGATTCGATGTCGATCTCCGGGTCTTCTTTGACGAGGGCGTCGGCTACTTTTTCGAGATGTTTCCGTTTTGCGAGAAGCTCCGGCAAGTCGTGCAACACATCTGTTTTTAATAATTTACGCGTCGAGACCGGACGGCCTTTTTCGTCGGTGAAGCGCACCTCGCGCTTCGGATTGAGCGCTTCGAGAGCGACAACGGCGTCACGATTTTTAGGATTGCTGATATTTATCGGCATAAGATTTTTTCAACGCAAAGACGCTAAGTAGCAAAGACTCAAAGGTTTTACTCAAAGGTTTTAATGATCGCATTTAAGCAGAATTATCTTCCAATGTTTCTCCTTTGCGGCTTTGCAACTCTGCGTTAAAATTCTTTCCTCTTGGCTCTTCACATCAAATCAAAATCCAAATCGTCGCCAGAGATCTCCTCCTCTTCGGTTGATTCCAGAACGGCAGCCTGATTAAGTTTGATAAATTGAAACTCGGCCTGTTTGCCCACGACAATGAACGCCTCTCCGCTCGCACCGATCAGATACGCATTGTCGTATTCAATGCCGCCGCGCCAGCTAAATGGAAAAGTAAATATCCGGTCGCTCGAAAGATTGTCCATCAGCCCTCTGATTTCGGCTCCCTCGTGCGGCCCGACGATATACACGCTCTTAACGACCTGCATAAAATAGTCTTCAACCGTGGCGGGCTTGAGAACATTGGTCTGGTTAAATGACGAGGGTACCTGCTCAATCTTTTTGCCGTCCGCATCCACCGGCACCAGATCGTTTCGATCAATCGAATCCCCTTTATCGGTAACGGTCGCGAGCGCGGTTCCACCCTTGTCGATCAATGTTTTGCCATCGGCTGCGAGAATCTTTAAGCTAGCCTCGCGCCCCTTCTCGTCAAAAGCCTCAATATCGACCTTCCCGTAGAGCTTTTCCCGGTCGATCTTGACAAGCGTCACAGGGAATTCCTGTCCGTCAAGCGAAAGTATCAATGGTCTCGCCATATAAAACAAAATGTTACAACATCATGCAATTCTATGTCTTGTCAAAACCTCGTCGAATATAAGAATTTAAGGAGGAGAGTTACTGTCGATTTAGCGAGAATAAAAAGCCCCGGCCAAACGGAGGGGTGTCTGACCGGGGTAAAGCGGCCTCGAACAAATTCACAATTGCTATTCGACTATTTACTTGTTCGAAACCGTAATTAGGATGACCGGGAGATCGTCTCAAGTTGCTCTAATAATGGGCAACGTGGATCGGGTGTTCGACAAGAAAGTTTTTGCACACCGGAAATTAAATTATTCTACGCAAATCTCTTGCTTTGTGATAACATTTTCTTCTCATATTCTATTAATCACGCGTTGACTGGCGGCATTGGACTACCACGCTTTTGGAGGATGTATGGACAAATTTTTGGTTCGCGGCGGCAAACCGCTGAGAGGAAAGATAGAGATAGGCGGTGCAAAAAATTCGGCTTTGCCGTGTCTGGCCGCGACCTTGCTCACGCCTGAAACGGTCACGCTCCATAACGTGCCCTATGTCAAAGACCTGATCACCCAGCGCCGTCTGCTCGAGGATCTCGGAGCGACCGTTTTGACGCCGGAGCTTCGCACTCATAAGGTCACGGCAAATAACGTCCAGATTTTTGAGGCCCCGTATGAACTGGTCAAAACAATGCGGGCGAGCGTCCTGGCCCTCGGGCCGCTGCTCGCTCGTTTTGGTCAGGCAAAAGTCAGCCTGCCCGGCGGCTGCGCTATCGGCACGCGTCCTATCGATCTGCATTTGAAGGCGTTTGAACAACTTGGGGCGACCGTCTCGCTGGAATCTGGCGACGTCGTTGCCCGCGCGCCAAAAGGGCGGCTCGTCGGCAATACGATCGATTTTGAAAAGGTGACCGTCACCGGAACCGAAAATGTGATGATGGCCGCAGCCCTCGCGACCGGCAAGAGCGTGATTAACAACGCCGCGCAGGAGCCTGAGATTGAGGATCTCGCCGAACTGCTAAATAAAATGGGGGCCCGTATCAAAGGTGCCGGCACGCCTCAGATGGAGATCGAGGGCGTCGAGGGCCTCGGCAGCGCCGAACATACGATCATTCCCGACCGCATCGAAACCGGCACATTTATCGTCGCAGCGGCGATCACAAACGGTGAGCTTGAGATAAAGAGCTGCCGCCCCGAGCATATCAGAGCGGTAATTGCCAAACTGCGCGAGGTCGGCGTCGAGATCGAGGAGTTGAATCAAAGTACGCTTCTCGTCAAATGCTGTGCATCCGGTCTCAAGGCAAAGGACGTGACGACCGAGCCGCACCCTGATTTTCCGACCGATATGCAGGCGCAGTATATGGCCCTGATGACACAGTCCGAGGGAACTTCGACGGTTACCGAGACTATTTTCGAAAAC
>JBBRQM010000025.1:0-41407 GCA_038226395.1 Pyrinomonadales bacterium
CCACCTTTCCATGCGTCGGGATAATTGGTGGCAGTTTCGAGCACATTTGGGAGGCCGCGAACGCCTCGGTTGAGTTTGAGGTCGTCGGTCGTCACATTGAGCGGCGACATCAGACTCGCGCTGGCCGCCTCGGACAAAATGCCGATCGAATTGTGGAAATAAGGCGCCGAACGAAAACCGCCGTGCCACCACGTGTCGTACGTCGAATTTGTCGCCACGCCCGCTATATTTGCAGCTTGTAGATCGGCCGCCATCTTGTAACCGATCAGCCCGACTTCGCGAAGGATTGACGGCGAGATGCGCGGATTTACCGGGTCAAAAAACGGCGGAATGATAAACCGCGACGCGTTCTGCCCCTGCTGATGGAGGTCATAGACGATCTCCGGATACCATTCCTGCCAAAAGAGTCGCGTGATCGCCTGCGTCTCGGCGAGATTGAGCATAAACCAATCGCGGTTGTCGTCGTGCCCGGCGTAATGATGATAAAGTTCGGGCGGCGACGTTCCCTCGCTCTTGGTGCCGAGCGTTTTGCGATACCAATCCGCTACGATGTCGACGCCGTCGGGATTTGACGATGGGATCAGGAGCAGGATCGTGTTATTGAGGATCTCCTTTGTATCGGCGTCAGTTGCGGTCGCCAGCTCGTAGGCAAGATTCATAGACATCTGCGACGCCACGATCTCGGTCGAGTGGATCGAGCATGAGATCGAGACGATCGTTTTGCCGTTTTTGATGAGATCGGCAAGCTCGGCTTCATTCTTAATGGTGCGCGGATCGGCCAGTTTCGCGTTTATCTGCCTAAATTTATCGAGCTTTTTTAAATTATCGGCGGATGAGATAAATGCAACGATCAGCGGCTTGCCGTTCGTCGTTTTGCCGATCTTTTTGACAAACACATTTTTGCTCGCCTTGTCGAGTTTGGTGAAATAATCGACGATCTGCCTCCAATCGGCAATGGTTTTGTCATCGGTCGGCGTAAAACCAAGAACCGATTTTGGGCTTGGAATCTGTGCCGTGGCCGCGAGGGCAATGAGCAAAATTAAACCATAGAGACGCAGAAACACGGAGAAAGATAATAATATTTTTAAGCTTTCTGATTTACGTAAACGACGTGAAATGCTCATAATCTTAGATATTCTTATCTCTGCGTCTCTGCGGTAAATGATCTATGACGGCCATCAAAATCGAAGCTATCGAAAAAAACCAAAAACTGAATTTCCCCGTCAAAAAGTCTAACAAATCGCGCACGGCCGGGAAACTTCGCTATTGGTGGTGCTGGTTTGTCGCGGGATCGCTGTTGCTCATTATCGGGGCTCCCGCTCTGATCTTTTTGTGGCTAATAAGGCGGCGGATGTGGCTCTTTCCGCTTGCACAATGGGGAGCAAATATTTGGCTCCGGGCGTGCGGAGCGAGGGTCAAAGTCAGCGGCCTCGAAAATCTGGAAGATGGCCGTTCGTATGTATTTATCTCAAATCACCGCTCTTACTTAGACACCGCGACGCTTTTTTTTCATGCCGGGAAAAAGATGGGCCTCGTCGCCAAAAAAGAGCTACTCAAGGCTCCGGTCATCGGACAGGGGATGAGCTTTGTCAATATAATCGCCATTGACCGCTCAAATCCCGAGCGTGCCCGCCGCTCGATGGAAAAGGCTCGCGAGGTGATGAAAAAAGGATTTTCGTTTGGCGTTTTTGCAGAGGGGACACGGGCAATGCCCGGTGAGCTGCTGCCGTTCAAAAAAGGCGCCTTTCACCTCGCCCTGCAAATGCACGCACCGATAATCCCAGTAGCGATCAAAAATACAGACTGGATGATGGGCAAGCGCACCGGCGTCGCCTACGCGGGCGAGATCGAGATGGTTCTGCTACCTCAGATCGAAACCAACGGTCTCAATGCAGAAGATGATTTGATGGATCTATTGCGACAGACACGATCCGCGATCGCGAATGAATTGAGAGTTGAGAGTTAAGTGTCTCTTTTTCTCTCCACTCTCTACTTTTAAGGTTTCTTCGGCGTGGGCGTCGGCGTGGGTTTGACATCGGGGACGTCGTCCAAAATCCGCACGTCGCTGTGCCCGACTTTGTAACCGTTGTAACGGACTCGCACCTTTACCCTTACAACCTGACCATTATCAAATACCAATTCGCTGTCTGAAGTCGAAAAGGACGGGAACCAGTATTTGCCATCGACGTTTTCACGATAAGTTTCGATTACCGGGAACCGCTCCTTGCCCTCCGGCACGGCTTTCCCCTTTGATTTGACGATCATTAGATCCCTGTCATCCACCCAGATGCGCCCGGAAAAGAATTTTGCCACTCCCTTTTTAGCATCGGGGATCACCTTTGGAACCACGTCGAAAACGAAGAGGTCAAGCTCGTCAATACGTTCCTTCCCAAGATATGTAAACGTATATTGATCGGCGACCTTCGGCTCTATGGCGAAAGGATCGATGCCGCCGAGATTATCGATGTCAGCAGGGGTTACAGTGATGTCGGTCAAAGTAGAGACCGGAGCGAACAGAATTTTTTCAAATCGTTCACCTGAGTCGTTGAACGACAGGTAAGAATTTCGTGTGTATGTGCCGGTGATTTGACCGCCCAGCACGCTAACAGTTTGAATGGTGGCTGATCGATTAAATGCGTAAATATTCAAAGCCCGCCGAAAAAGCGACTCATTCTCCGTCATTTTTTTTAATATCCGGTCGATTTCCGCCTGCGGCAGGTCTTTTTTGACGATATTGCTATTCGCCTGATTGCTCGCGACCTGTGAAAAAACACCAGCAATCGATAAACATACAACTAACAATCCCAAAATAGCCGATCTTTTCATCATGTTTCTATTATCCCTCAAAGTCTAGAAAATAGATGCCGTCAAGCATTGAAAAGTTCACAAAAAAAGCGATGACCTTATTGCCATCGCTTTTTTTGTGTAATCCATATAGACGACTAATCCACAAAATCGACTTTGACCTTGTGCGGAATGATCCCGGCTTTGTGGCCCTCGGCTAGGAGGCGTTTGACGGCTTCGCGGCCGCGGTCGCCGTAGTCGAGCGTGAGGTCGTTGACCCACATTGCGACAAAGCGGTCGGCGAGCTCGGGCTGCATATCGCGGGCAAACTGCATGGCATAGGAGAGGGCGTCCTCGCGGTTTTCCATCGAGAAAACGATGCTCTCGTGCAGATATTTCGAAACCTCGCGCATAAGGTCGCGGCCTAAATCGCGGCGGATAACGTTGCCGCCCATCGGCAGTGGCAGACCCGTCAGATCAAACCACCATTCGCCGAGATCGAGCACTTTATGCAGACCCATCTGATTGTAAAACAACTGCCCCTCGTGTATTAGCAAACCGGCATCGACAGCGCCGCTTTGAACCGCTTCGATAATCTCGTCAAACGGCATGACCACGTATTTGAAATCCGCATTATATATACGCAAAGCCAAAAATGCGCTCGTCAACAGGCCTGGAATGGCGATCTTCATTGAGCCGATCTCGTCCGGCTCGCGCGGTTCGCTGGAAACAAGGATCGGGCCGTACTTATCGCCAATGCTCGCGCCGTGGGGCAGCAGTGCATATTTATCCGCGACATACGCGTAAGCATGAAACGAGATTGCCGTCACGTCAAAGACGCCTTTTTTCGCATCCTCGTTGAGTGTCTGGATGTCCTTGAGCGTGTGTTCAAATTTCAGCCCGTCGGTCTCTAGCTTGTTGGTCGCAAGCCCGTAGAACATAAATGCGTCGTCCGAATCAGGCGAATGGGCGACTGTAATTGTGCGTATTTTGGGAGTTTCCCTTGCTTTTACTGCCATACATCAAAACCGGGAGTAGTAAACATTCGTATCGTAGAAAACTTTTATTTTACCGTTTTCGGCGTGTTTGGCAAATAGGGAATGTAGTTCGCCGATCATCGCCGGGCAGATCGCATCCGATTCCGAAGGCATATACGAGGCCGAAAGCATACGCCCTTTTAGCCCTTCAAAATCAAATATCTGAACGTTTGGAAAAGTCGCGGATTCCATTTCGTCGCCGAGAAATTCGCGGATGGTATATGATCCGATGTTCTCGTGCCGAACCACCGGATAGTCCCCGGCATACTTGAGCAAAAATTGTTCATACTCCTTCAAAAAGGGCGTTGTATCCAACTGGCGTTCGTTCCAGATCAGAACTATATGGCCGATGGGGCGCAGAATGCGCCGAAATTCGGGCCTCGTGGATTCGCCGTCGAACCAGTGAAACGCCTGCGCCGAAACGATCATGTCAACCGAATTATCAGTTAAAGTTGTATTGTCCGATTTGCCCTCGACCGCAATGAAATTTGGAAATTCGGCCAAATATTCTATCGCAGCGGAGCGCATGGCCGCGTTAGGCTCGACGCCGAAAACGCGGTTGCAATTCTCTAAAAATATCCGCGACGAAATGCCCGTTCCGCAGCCGATATCGGCAATGATCGAGTCTTTAGTCAGCCCGCAATTCTCAGCCAGATATGCGACGATCTCACGCGGATAATCGGGACGGTATTTGACGTAGTTTGCAACCCGGTTTGAAAAACGCTCGACTGAATCCTGCATGGTCTTTAGCTTGACGGACTATTTAGAACAGGATAGACAGGATGGACAAGATAAAAGCTATCCTGTTTATCCTATGCATCCTATTTTAATTCTCGTTGACCTCCTCGCCCGTCCATTGCGATTTTTTCGAGTGTGGAATGTCAAATTGATCGAGAATTCGAAAACACAGATGTTCAACGAGGTCGTCAATCGTCTTTGGCCGGTGATAAAAGCCCGGGCTTGCCGGTAGAATGCGTGCCCCGGCATGAGTGAGTTTGAGCATATTTTCAAGGTGAATCGCATTATACGGAGTCTCACGCGGAACGAGGATGAGCTTTCGTCCCTCTTTCAGGCAGACATCGGCGGCTCTATGGATCAGATTCGTCCCGGCACCCGAGGCGATTGCTCCCATCGTGCCCATCGAGCAGGGCACGACGATCATCCCGGCCTGTTTGTTCGATCCCGAAGACGGCTTTGCGGCAAAATTATCGAGCCGCCAAAAGCGGATCAGTTTTGATCCCAGGGCCAGACCGAGCCAATCGTTGATCTTTGAATTGTCTGCCGTTGTGAGATTTACGCCCATCTCGACCTGGGCGACCGTTGCGGCCGTGCCGGATATTATGAGATTGATCGTCTCAACGACACCGCTGGCCGCAAGCATTTGCAACGTTCGATGTGCATAAATCGCGCCAGAAGCACCGGTTATGGCTACTGTGATCTCCATATTTTATGTAATGATTTTAACTTTTAAGAAGGCGTTTATAAAGTTTGAGAGATATTAAAGTCATAAAAGCCCTCACACAAACTATGCAACCAGAAGGGTTAATAAGTTATCATATGATGACATTGATTGATGCCCAAACCGGTTGGGGTCGTAGGTAGTATTCGAGGAGGGGAAATATGCCGAGATCACGAATTTTGTTTTTGCTTTATTTATCGCTTGTTTTGTTGGTTTTTGACGCTGCGGCTCAAACAACCGGGAAAAATCCGGTGATCATCATTCCCGGAGTCACCGGTTCCCAACTTTATAATCCAAACGACGGCAAAACTGTATGGTTTAGCATAAAACGCGATAAGGATGACGATCTGCGTTTGCCGATGACCTCGCCAAACCTGGCGATGAATCGAGACAGTTTGAAGGTAAAGGACATAATTCGCGCTATCAAGTTAAAGGTTTTGCCCGATGTCGAAGTTTATCAAACGCTGATCGATGCCCTGGTTGCAAAAGGCTATACCGAGGGAGATTGGAGCAAGCCGAAAGCTACCGATGTTTATTACGTTTTTCCATACGATTGGCGGCGTGACAACGTCGAATCGGCACGTATCCTGATGCAAAAAATGACCGCTGTAAAAAGGGCGGTTCGCAGGCCCGGTCTCAAATTTGACATACTCGCCCATTCGATGGGCGGACTGATCGCGCGCTATGCCGCAATGTACGGGGTGGCAGATCTGCCCCGCGACGGTGTGGCCCCGGTGCCCACCTGGGCTGGTGCGGTCCATATTAATAAGTTAATGATGTTCGGCACGCCGAATGAGGGGGCGTTCAGTTCATTTGACGCGCTTCTGAACGGTTCCCCGATCATCGCAAACAGAAGACTGCCGTTCGTTGATGATCTCACGCCCGAGGATGTTATGACGTTCCCATCGGCTTTCGAGTTGATCCCGCATCAATCTTCTGCACGGTTTTTGGACGAGAATCTAAAGCCGGTCAATATCGATATCTATGATGTGGAAACCTGGCTTAAGTACGGC
Source organism: Pyrinomonadales bacterium (assembly GCA_038226395.1). Taxonomy (GTDB): domain Bacteria; phylum Acidobacteriota; class Blastocatellia; order Pyrinomonadales; family Pyrinomonadaceae; genus OLB17. The sequence continues at coordinate 6,294 of JBBRQM010000025.1, forward strand.
TGGGGAGCGATCAGCGACCCAAAATTCTTGAGCAAACTGAAAGACGCCGATCAACTCGCGTTAAAGAATAAGGAGATAAAACCTGTCGGGCTGCCCAAAAACCCAAACCATGATGATCGTCTGACAGCCCAAACGACCTATGCTCAGGTTCTGGCCTATATGACATCGGCTCTAAACCGCGCCAAGCGCTTTCATCTCGCGTTGGACGCACCGACAAAAAATACGGCGGTTAAGATGTATGCTTACGGTGGAAACTGCGAGCCGACGCTCGATGCCGTGGTTATCGTACACGACGAGCCCAAAAACCGTTGGCTGACGTTTGTCGATGCGCACGATATCAAAACTTCGGCTGGCGTCCAGATCAAAAAAGACGACGTCAAGGCGGCGATGTTTACCGTTGGCGACGGCCGGGTCACAAAACGCTCGCTCTTGGCCGAAACCGCTTTGCCGAACAATGGCGGACCGGATATCAAAACCATGATCCCTCTTGCATCCTCGTTTTTTGCATGTAGTTCGCACACAAAGCTCTTTCTGGAAAAGCCGATACAGGACAGTTTCTTGAGCGCTCTGGTGGTTACTCAGCAAAAGCAGCCGTAATGAAGTTATGCTTTTACGGGTTTAGCAAGACAAAAAGCCGGTCGGCCCAGTCGGAACGGGAATTTTTTAGTATCTCGTACTGCACCAGCGCCATGTCGCGATTGCCGAGTTTGAGATACGCGCGACCGAGATTATATCGTGCTTTTTCAAAATCGGGATTGTAGCCGAGCGCATTGTTTAGAGCCTCTATGCTCTCGTCCGTTTTCCCGAGCTCGAGATAGCTTTCGCCGAGATTATTATAGGTTTTTGCGTCGGGTTTGTATGCTTTTAGCTGGTCAAAAGCCGTCGCGGCGTCCGCATAGCGACGCTGTTTGAAATATGCAAGACCGATTTTTTCGATGGCATTTGCGTGGTCCGGCTTGATGGCGATGGCGCGTTGGTAGGCGAGTATCTCCTCGCCGGTCCGGTTTAACCTGTTGAATGTCAGACCGAGCGAGTACTGCGTCTCGGCATTGCCTTCGTCCAGTCTGGCCGCTTGTTTGTAAGCATCGACTGCGTCCTTGTATTGCCCGAGTGCAAAACTGGATGCACCGATATTTACATAGGTAGCAGCCCAGTCTGGCCGCAGCCTGGCTGCCTGTCGCGACGCTTTGAGAGCCTCGACGTGGCGTCCAAGCGATCCGTAACTATAACCCGCCTGATACCAGGCTTCGGTGTAGTTGGTGTCCATTTCTGCCGCCTTCTCAAAATATGGCAATGCACGGGCATAATCGTCTCGCGAAAGCTGTGCGAGGCCCTGCGAATACAAGACCTCGGCGGACGAACGCTTGTTCCGCTGCGTCACGGCCGTGAGAGACGAAAATGTCTGCAGATCGCCGAGCTTAAGCTGCAAAATTCGCTCTGCCGGCACGGCAAAATTCAGATTTTGTCCCTCAGCGGCCTGCAGAGTGGCGACGCCGATCACCTGGCCGGCCATATTGACAACCGGCGAGCCGGACGATCCGGGCGAGATCGACGCCGTTATTTGAATGATCTTGCCATAGCCCGAGATCTCGCGAACTGCCGAAACGATGCCGTTTGAAACGCTGCCCTCAAGCCCAAACGGATTACCGATGACGACAATCGATTCGCCCTCCTGCGGCACGGCGCGAACGATCGGCAATGGAACGGCGAGGGCTGGCGGCACGTCAACGAGCAGTAATGCCAGGTCGCCTTCGCCATCAATCGCAAGCACGCCGCGGACCGGAAACTTTTTGCCGTCGAGCAAGTGAATCTCGACGCGACTCGACCGCTCGATGACGTGGCGGTTGGTAATCACGCGGTCTGGTGCGATAAAAAATCCGCTCCCGCGCGCAACCGTATTGTCTTTTGAATCAAACGTCTCGATCGCAACAGCGGATGGCTTGATCCGCTTAACCAGCTCGGGAAGGAAATCCTGCGCGGGAGTTTTAACCGCGAAAGCCGCGAAAAAAACGAAAAGGAACAAGAGTTTTGCGAGGTTACGGGCCATCGTTACTACTGGCTTCGGATCACCTCGATTATAAGTGTCTGCTGGCCTGAGATGATGTATTCGCCGTCTGGAATTTCCTGTTCGGCGATGATTGTCTGGACGGTGGGTTTGCTGCCACCGGCCGAGCGGTCGTTGTTCATTGTGGCTAGTACAGATGGCGGCAGATTTGGCATTTCGCTGACGCCGACGACGATGCCCGGGCTGGTTCGCGACAGGATTGCGTAGAGACGGTCGGGGCGTTTCAGACGGTTAAAGGTTGCGATCAGATCGGCCGCCGATTTTGGCACAAACTGCGTAATTGCCGCGTTTTGCTGGACAGCGCTGCCATCGCCGATAGCTATCGTCAACGGCCCGGCGGCGGTATCCTTTGGTATTGTGACGGGAACTGTCTGGACAAACGTTTGCCCGGCCTCGCTTCGGGTAAAGATCTGGGCCTGAATGGTATCACCGGCCCGCACCTGCGTCCTGTCCACCGATAACCGGTCGATCACAGCCGTTTTACTGCCGTCAACGACTTTAATATTCAGGTTGACGCCGGTAATCTCCATCCCTGCAAAGTCCGCGCGAAGAAGCGCACCGAGCGGCACTGCGGAGGCCGATGCTGCAAACAAAGCTGATTGGCCGCCCGTGAACCGGCGTTTGATCTTTATCGGCTGCTCACCCTTTAGGGTGATCTCGCCGTCAAATTCGATCGTCGAATCGCCGAGTCCGCGTTCGTTTGCCGAGAGAGCGCCTCCGACGCCGGCGTTAACGATTAACGGCGTCAGAGTCTCGTCAAATGCGGATTCAAAATTGACCTCGGTATCGCGTCCGCGGCTGGTGTGCAGCTTTATCTTCACCGGCAGCATTTTTGGCGATTCGCCCAGGTTGCCAAAAATACCGGTCGCACGATCCTGTGTCATTGCCCCGACGGTCGCGTCCGGCACGGCGAGTTTGAATGAGTTGTTGGCATTTGGCACGACGGTTACGACATGCGATTCGGACATCGGCAGAGCGGTTGTGCCGAGGCTGAAAAAAGGATGGCCAAAGGCGTATATCTTGTTGCCGTCACGCATCGTCACTGTTCCGGCGGCAGCGATCACGATGTCGCCTCGCGAAAGATGCACCACGACCGAATCGCCGCCGACAAGCGTCGTTTCGTCGGCCGGTTTGAGTTTGCCGCCGGGCATTTTGCCGCCTGATGCAGCCACCGGCATTAATCCAGCACGCGCCAGATCAGGTGCAAATTGATCTATCGCCGTCTGCGAGATGCCGGAAAATGTCACCGGCGTCGCGATCGGCACAAACGTCTGACCGGCGACTGCCATCAACATCGAATTTTGTGCAAACCCGGATGCAAGGGGGCCTCGTGAAACGTTCGTTTTGTCGATCTCAGGCCGCCAGATATTTGAAAGAAGGTCGGCGAATGAGAATGCTGCGGGCTGGCGTGCCGACGCGATTTTTGCGGGGCCGCGTTCGACCGCAGAGATCATCTGTTCGATCGGCGTGATCCCGCAGATCGGCTCTTTGGCAAATGGAAAACTATATGAAATCGCACCGACCAGTTTGCCGTCGATATACACGGGCGAGCCGGACATACCGGCGAATACAAAAGTCCGCTCGGCGTTGGCGCCGCTTAAACGCCCGACGATCATGTCTTGTTTTGGCCCGATCCAGTTTGGCACGACGCCGAGTATCTCGACGTTAAACTCTTCGGATTTTGTGCCGTGAAAGACCGTTTTGGCAATGCCGTGCATACCCTCTCTTAGTTCCGCCAGTGGGAATATCTGCGGTGTGGCGGGCGATTCACCTGCCGGTTGAAATTCGGCTGAAACGTTTGAAGTCACAATGAGAATGGAGAGAAAAACGACGGCGTATATTGCTTTTTGCATGTCTAAAAACTACTTCCTTATCGACTGGCGCTTATGGTAACATTTTAGAGGGCTTATCAAAAGCCTTTCTCGTCCCGGTTCTCACACATCTTTTGATGCCGGTATTCGGCTTAACACTGCATTCGATCTTCATCCGCTATGGCTACTACCACTCGCATTTTTAAAAGTTTTTATCGCCTGTTGTTTCCGGTCATTTTACTGATCCTTGCGGCTGTCATTGCCGGATCGGTTTGGCTGGTATATAAATCGTCGCGCCCGCTTAATGCCCGTTATCTCGTAACACCCGACAAATACGGCCAGCTAAGCCCCCGCGCCGCACAGGTCACCGAGGAAACATGGACGAATAAAGATGGGAGCCAGGCTAGAGGATGGCTGCTGCGCGGTGCGGAAAATGCACCCGCAGTGATCCTCTTTCATAAATACGACGCCGACCGTTCGTATGTGCTGAATCTCGGCGTCAAACTCAACGAATCTACCAATTTCACCGTCCTGATGCCAGACCAACGGGCTCACGGCGAAAATCCACCGGTCAAAAGCGCTTCGTTCGGGGGTTGTGAGGCCGAGGATGCCGGAGCGGCCATTGAGTTCATTCGTGGTTTAAAGACCCCAAACCAGATCGCTCTGGTCGGCAACAAACTGGGTCTTTATGGCGTCGAAATGGGAGCGTTGGCAAGCATTTCTGCCGCAGCCAAAGATCAGACGATCAAGGCGATCGCCGTCGATTCGGTTCCTGCAAATTCTGACAGTCTGCTAAGAGAGACAGTGAACCGGCGGTATCCGTTTGCAAGTTTTGCGACAGTGAAATTGGCTCACTTAGGCACGTATCTGTATTTTTACGACGGCTGTTATAAACGCGATGATATCTGCGACACGGCGCGCTCCGTCGAAAACCGCAACATTCTGCTGCTCGCCGGTCTCGATGCGCCGAGTTTTCAGGAATCGACGGCGCGGTTGAATAAATGCTTTCCTGCTAATAACAGATTCGAAAGCAAATTCGATCTAAGCCCTTCAGGATCCAGCATAATCAGTGCCTCGATGGATCAATCAGCCGCATACTATCAGCGGATTATAGATTTCTTTAGAAATGCGTTGAGCAACTGACCATGCGGCGAAAGACAAATATTACGCCCACCAGATGATTGCCGAACAGCTCCTTTGATGTTTCATTGTTGATACACTTGACAATTGACGCAATACATGTTATATATAATCTTACAATCGTATCCCTACGATTGTTCGACTAATGACACACGAACGCGAGTCCTTCCACCACCAAGACACCCCGACATCACCGAAACAATCCGCCCTTGAAAATTACGACAGTGCCGCCGACTACGACAGTTCCGCCGGATGGCAGCCCAAAGACGAATGGGCCAAGTTTCGCGAGCAATACCGCAAAAACCACTCTGAGGAATTTTGCAGCGACAGCATGCTCGAGACAAAGCCAGCCAACGATTGCCTGCGGACACCGGCGGCAAAAACCACGCCAACGAATCTCTTCGGCGGACTTTGGCGAATAGGCGAGCTTGCCGTGCTGGCCGGTGAAAGCGGTGTCGGAAAGAGCATTCTCGCCGTCCAGATCGCCGAATCGATCGCCCGCGGACGCTCCGCACCTGTCACCCGTCACTCGTCACTTGTCCCTCAAAACGTCCTCTATCTCGACTTCCAACACACAGACGGGCAGTTCGCCGAGCGTTACATGTGTCTGTCGCCGATCCCGGGCAAGCTGCCCGTCAAGTATCGTTTCTCGTCCAGGCTCAGCTTCACACGCTTTGGCGAGATCGACATCCCCGAGGCCTTTAACGGCGACATCGCCCGCTACTTTGACCATTCGCTCAACCTCACGCTCGCCGACGAAAATGCAAAAGTGATCGTCATCGACAACCTCGCATGGCTCGATCCCAAAGCTACCGGCAACGCCGCCGCTATCCGCCGCCTGCGCTCCCTCAAGCTCTATGCGATGACAAACGAGGTCTCGATCCTCGTCCTCCACAACTCCAGAGCCCGTCGCCTTCGTCCTCACTCGTCCCTCGTCACTTGTCCCTTGTCGGAGGATCTGGCCCAGATCCCCGACAGTATTTTCTCCCTCTGCCCCAGCACCTTCTCGCCCGACATCCGCTACGTCAAACACCTCCGAAGCGTCGGAGCGCAGGCTGCCAGCCTGCATCCTGCTGCTGCCGACTCCGTTTCTTCACTGTCCACTGTCCACCATCCACTGTCCACTGACGAAGTCCTCACATTCCAACTCGCCCGCTCTTCCGGCCCCGTCTCGTCTCTTGTCACTCGTCACTCATCACTTTCCGAAGGCCCGTTTTTAGGATTTACATTCTTAGGGCCTTCGGAAGAAAAAGACCACCTCCGCGACTACGCCGCCGAAGCCCTCGCTGTTCAGAAGGCGGAGGAACGCCGGATCAAACGCTTGCGCGATCCCAAAAATGTTGTCGATATGTTTCTGTCACCTGAATATGGAAGATACCTGCGAGGCGAAAAATAATTCGACATTCGTAATTCGAAATTCGTAATTGTTTTGACGGAAGTTACGGACGATATCTTAAGTCTTAAACTTTCCATTTTCAGTTTTCCGTTGATCGCCATTTACAATCCTTTCGCACAACCATTAGTCGATTTCGCTTCCTCCGCTGTAGTTGATAATCGAATTCTCAGATATACTGAAAACCGCTCTCGTACGAATAAGGTCAAACAACATTAATTAAGACGAAGCGATCCGAGATGAGTATCGACGAACCAAACTTACCGTTTCTGAAATGGGCCGGGGGAAAGAGATGGCTGGTGCGCAATAATGCTCAAGTTGCCCCCGCGCGTTTTAATACATACATCGAACCGTTCTTAGGTAGCGGAGCAGTATTTTTTTCCCTCAAACCGAGCCACAGCATATTGGCAGATATTAACTCGGAACTTGTGAACACCTATGACGCGATCAAAACAAATTGGAAGGATGTGGATACCCGCTTACGGCAACACGCGAGATGTCACAATGACAACTTTTACTATAAATTGCGAGCCTCAAAGCCGCGTACGAGCGTCGGCCGGGCGGCCCGTTTTATCTATCTGAATCGAACATGTTGGAATGGTCTTTACCGTGTAAATCTGAATGGTGAATTCAATGTTCCTCGTGGCAGCAAGCAGAATGTTGTGCTCGACACGGATGATTTCAAAAGGACTTCGGAGCTTTTACATAACTCCAAAGTTGAACACTTAGACTTTGAAGAAACACTTGCGATGGCCAAGAAGGGTGACTTTGTATACGTTGATCCACCGTACACGGTGAACCACAATCAAAACGGATTCCTGAAGTACAACGACGATATATTTTCGTGGAAGGATCAAATCAGGCTGAAGAATGCGATTGTACTCGCTTTGAAGAGAGGAGCGATGGTGACTGTCTCCAATGCAGATCATGAATCCATCCATGCTTTGTACAAGGATATCTGTGATCCAGCCCGAATCGAACGCGCGAGCGTAATTGCAGGCCAGAGCCAACACCGAAAACGAACGAGCGAGGTTTTGTTCCGTTTGGGTTGGGACGCATCTTAGCAGACAAGACGATCACGACGAATCGGTGTAAAAGAACATGGGACTCTTATCTGATTACCAAGTTGCGGAACTGAAGGGAAAGCTAGTTGAGGACGCCTCGACCCTAGGAAAGCTATACAAGGCGAAAAAGAGCGATTATTATCTTAAAAATGTAGATCACTCACTCGTCAATGATTTGGTCGCTAACGAGGGATGGGAGGAGTACGGGTCCCCTTTGAAGACCAAAACCAAACTAAGGAAACTAAAAAACCACGACAGTAAGTTTGAGGACGATATTTGGTGCCAGCTATACGAGCTAGGTTTCCGGTATCTCAGCTACGATAGGGACTTTAACCTTCCGTTCGGCAAAGAATCTAACCAGACAAAGCAAATCGACGTCGTGGCTATCAACCAAACCGATGGTGTAGTACTTCTTGTGGAATGTAAATCAAGCAAGAAGCGTTCCGAGCCGCCATCTTTGAAAACTGAATTCGAAGGCTTACCTCTGCGACTAAACGGGTTCAAACAATCGATAGCTGACTTATTTGGGAAAGGCGTTAAGGTCAAGTACATCTTTGCGACCAGGAATCTAAGAATAGATGGAGAAGGGGCGGACATACAGCGGCTGATTGACACGAAGTCCTTCTTCTACAATGACAACACTTACAGGTACGTCAACAACCTGATCGCCAAGTACAAAGGAGCGGCTTCCTACCAATTTCTGGGAACCCTTTTTAAAGGTGAGGATATCAGTAGCGAACGAATTGAATTGCCTGCGATTGAGGGGAAGATGGGCAAGGGCAAGACTACCTACTACATGTTTTCTATTGAGCCTCACCTATTGCTCAAAATGGGGTTCATACTGCACCGAACGGAAGCAAACGAATCCGAGCTTCCAAACTATCAACGGTTGCTCATCCCGAGTAGGTTAAAAGGAATAACAGCGTTCATCGACGGAGGCGGATACTTCCCTAACTCTGTCATCGTAAACTTTAATGCGAAGGACAAAAAACTTCAGTTCGAAGGCTCGACTAGAGGGGTTGATACGCAGTCGCGATTTGGCACACTAAAGATTCAAAATGCGTACGCGATTGCCTACATCATTGATGGTCAGCACCGCCTGTATGGTTATGCGAACTCCGATTACAAGGAATCTAATACTATTCCAGTTGTGGCTTTCGTAAATCTCGATCCCACAGAACAGCTGAAGATCTTCGTCGATATAAACGAAAACCAAAAGGCTGTTAGTGCAACGCTACGACTCACCCTAGAGGAGGATCTCTTTTGGAATTCAGATCGCACCGATTCCCGCCTCAAGGCTCTTCGCGCGTCGATAATTCGAGCTTTAACAAATACGCTCAATGGGTCTCTTTACGGAAAGATTCAGATCGGAGAGGACTCAGCACTTCTGTCCTCTAAACCATTTGCAGATGCGCTGAGCAAAAGCGGTCTATTACCTAGAGCTAAAGGTAATACCTACATCGCGGACAGTGTGTCTGGCTCGCTATACGATACCAACAACCACAATCACGATAGAGAGATGGTTAAGACTAGGAAAAGCATCTCCGCCTTCCTTAACCTGTGTTACGGCTATGCCGAAGACCACTACAGAGACATCTTTGAGCGCGAAAAATATCTGCTGATCTCTAATAGGGGAACTTTTGCCTATATTTCCTTAATCAGTAGCTTGAACACTCATGAAACTGCTAAGGGAACATTGAATGTCAAGAGTTCGCCGGCGGAAAGATTTGAAGCTATCGAAAAATATCTACGAGTTCTTTTCGAGAAAATTAAAGAAATGTCGCCGGAGGAGTCGGAACGCTTGCTTACGATGTTGGGTAGTACGGCAGAAACTAAATGGCTAAGAGACTTTCAAACCAAGATTCACGATAAGTTCCCCGATTACTATCCGACTGAACTTGTCGACTGGATGGAAAGACAGGATGAAGAACTTCAGAATCGCGGTAGACAGCTTGGCGTCGAAATAGAACGCAACGTCAAGCAGAGAACCCTAGGTAAATTAAAGCTCCTTTTTGGTGATAATTGGGATCTTGAGATCGGAAATATTAAGACAAATTGCGAGGCTCGCGCGAATGAGGAGATTCAGAGGCAGTACAGCGAGGGTTTAGGGCGAAAAGAGATTCCGTGGACTGATATGTTCAACATATATGATTACAAGACGATAATCGAGAAACATTGGACAAAAAGACCGAATCCGGACAACCCAGACTTCATTACATTCGAGGACGAGTTTTCGATTGATGTAGGATTGGGGTTCAACAGTAAAGCCGAGAAACTGAAATGGATCTCAATCTTCAATTCACATCGAAATCTGTGGGCTCACGAAGGAACGAAGGAAAAAAGGCTAAATCGCGACGAAGTGGCCTTTCTTGAAAACATTCACAAAAGATTGATTGAGAAATAGTTAGGGTTCTCCTCATCCTCGAATTAGCCTCCTGTTGTTCAGATGGTAACCTATCTTGAAATCTAACAGAAAAGCCTCGCCATTTCCGACGAGGCTTTTCTACTGACCACTGATCACGGACAACTGACCACTATTCGGCCATCGCCATTTCTTTTTCTTCTTTCTTAGCCTTCTTGATCCCGCCGATCTGGACGAGGGCTTCGGGTTTGATGCCGGATTTTTCGAGGAGCATTTCGTTATAGAGCTTTCGCATCATCTGCATTTCCTCGGCGGCGGTCTTTGGCCCTTCCATGTGGGGTTTGTTGGGGCGGGTCAGATCGACCTCGTTGAGGATCAGGCTGTGCGAAGCGTCGTCCATCGTGACATTTTTACCGTGTGCGATGACCTCGTGACGGCCCTGCTCTTTATACCACTGAGCGACGGTCGCATTTTGGTGCATATGCTCGATGATGTTGCGCCAGCCGATGCCGGTGTTGTATGCACAGAACGAAATTTCGCCTTCCTGTGTGCCGTAGGGGATGATGCACATCTCGGTCCGGCGGAAATCGTAATTGAACAGATCCTGGAACCACATGCCGGCGATAAAGAGGAAGTTCCACGGGTCGTCGCGGCGTTTCTCGATGTCCTCCATCGTGCGGTCGGGGCCGACCTTGCCGTAATCCTTGCCCGACAGGCCAAACGACTTGTCGAACTTCTGGAAGATGGCGCCGAGCGTCAAACTTTTCGGCGTGCCGTACGGGTTGTAATTTTTGAGCAGTGCGAGACCCATCATCAGATTTGAGAACCACTTGCCGCGGTTGGTATCGGTGATGTGCTGCATATCGGTGACGAGGCCCTGGATATTCAGGAACTGCGGCACTGGTGCCATTTCCTTTGTCTCTTTGTTGACCATCACGGCCGTGCCGACGCCGCAATTCGGGTGGCAGCCACAACTTACCTGTCCCCATTCGCTCTCGGGCCCGTGGACCACATCCGCGAAATCTGCGAATGCTCCCATCAGTGAAAGCGGGAACCAATCGCGGGTCGGTTCGGTGATGCCGACCTGATCGTGAACATCGTGTGCCAAATGGGCGAGCGTGTAACGCTGTTGCAGACGGCGTTTTTCGGTGATCAGTTCGTCGCGGCCGGTGAAACTCACGGGCTGGAACGCGATGAACGAAATTTTCTTTGGATTCTCAAGCGCGAACCGGATGATCGTGCCGACCTGATCGTTATTGACGCCGTTGACCAGCGTCGTGACGAGGATGATGTCAACACCGGCTTCGTGCAGGTTGTTGATCGCACGAAGTTTGACGTCGAACAGGTTGCCGATCTGGCGGTGCGAATTGGCGTCGTTGCCTATGCCGTCAAACTGTAGATAGACAAAGCGAAGGCCAGCCTCGGCGGCTTCGCGGCAAAATTCTTTGCTCTTTGCAAACTCGATGCCGTTCGTCGCGGCCTGGACCGAGTTGTAACCGACCTTGCGGGCATAACGCACCGCGTCGAGAAAGTAAGGCGAAAGCGTCGGCTCACCACCCGAATACTGCACCGATAACTGGCGTCGCGGCTTGATCGAAATGGCGTTGTCGAGGATCTCGCTGACGTCCTCCATGCTCAGCTCGTGAACAAAGCCGACCTGGTTCGCGTCCATAAAACATGGATCGCACATCATGTTGCAGCGGTTGGTCAGATCGACCGTAAGCACCGCTCCGCGACCAAACTTGACCGAGGACGTGCCGTGATTGTGGAGCTTTTCGTCATTGTGCGACTCAATGTCGCGGCCGGGGAAGAGCGATTCGATATGCTGGAGAAACTTTGCGTCGATTGCCATCATGTCTTCAAAATGGCCGTGAGTTGTGCAATCCTTGATCATCCATACCTCGCCGTCACGCTCGATGATCTGCGCCTTGATCTCGCCGACTTTGTCGTTGATCAGCATCGACACTTCTTTATCGCCGCTCAGGATCGATTCGCGGGCCTCGATCACGCAGTTCGGACAGAGCGAGTCTGTCGTACGCGGAAAGCCAAGCGTCGGCTTCGATTTTTGCCATGATTTGAGGATCGGCTTGTCCGACCACTTCGGCGTGAATGACGGATTCGGTTTGAATTGATTGACCGAGCGGACAGCGCCAAAGACGCCCTTCGCCACATATGTCAATCCCTTTTCAACATGCTTTATGGGTCTCATTGTTTACGATTCTCCAAGTTAAAAAACTTTCGTTTCAGGCCGCTCCAACTGATAATGCTTTATATTGACTGTGCCGGACGGCGCAAACTAACACTAATTCCTTTAGCAACGATCGTGCCATCCGCCTGAGATGCTGTGAATGTTTGTAACCCTATATAAATAACGGGGTTATATCAGCCGATTTCTCTTGTTAACGCTAATGGGTACGTATCTTTTCGATACAATACTCAGCAACACATCCTAGTTGTGACATATTGATACACCCCCGACAGGATTTCCGACATACAATAAAGACGACGATCGTAACCGACCCTTTATTTAGCGTATGACTATAATTTTTCAACTGCTTACTTTGCGCTTAACCAAAATAACAGAAAATTAATATTGTTAAGCGCACTTATTAACCATCACCTTAGCGTTTCTTTGCTAACCTACACAAAACATTATACTTATAAAAAAAAAAAAATACGCTTTTTCGCTTTACAGATGTTTAAGGATATGCTAAGATTTCAACCACTTCAGGGGATTTTGGGCTGAAATAATAACTCAGACCTATTTTCCGGGGATTAGGTTCTAGATTTAGGGTAATGGCTATTCGCTTTGGAACATCGGGTTGGCGGGCGATAATCGCGGATGATTTTACGTTTGAAAACGTTCGGCTAGTTACTGAATCGATTTGCAGCTATTTGACAATAAACCGGGCTGCCGACGGCAAGACTCTAATAGTTGGGCATGATTCGCGGTTTATGGGCGAGAAGTTCGCGTCCGTAGCGGCAGAGATCGGATCGACAAAAGGCTTTCGGGTGCTGCGATGCATGGGGCCGACGCCGACGCCGACCATTTCATATGCGATCCGCAGCAATAATGCGGTCGGCGGGATGAATTTCACGGCGTCGCACAATCCGCCTGAGTATCAAGGGATAAAATTTTCGACCGCCGATGGGGCGCCGGCGATGCCTGAGGTCACGAAGACGATCGAGGAAGGCATAGTCAACAAAACGAAGGCCGAAAACAAACCCGGTGGTGAAATTATAGATTTTGACGCTGGTCCGGCATATCTGGACGATTTGAAAACTAAAATCAGGTTCGACGTGATCGCTGCGGCAAAAGGCAGGTACGCATACGACGCCATCTACGGCACGGGACGCGGCTACCTTGATAAAAGTTTGCGGGATCACGGCCTTGAGGTCGAGACTATCCACGATTGGCGTGACGTAACGTTTGGCGGAGAGCCGCCTGAGCCGGGTGAGGAGCACCTCGATGAATTACGAGCGAAAGTCAAAACAAACGGCCTCACGCTCGGGCTTGCGACGGACGGGGACGGTGACAGGTTTGGGGTAATTGACAGTAATGGCGAGTTCATCACGCCGAACCAGCTTGTCGCGTTATTGGCAGATTATCTTGCAGAGAGCCGGGGCTGGACACAGGGCGTGGCCCGCAGCGTGGCGACGTCGCATTTGATTGACAGGGTTGCAAAAGAGCGAAATTTACAGCTCTACGAGACGCCGGTAGGCTTCAAATACATCGGCGAATTGATAAACAAAGACGAGATCATCCTTGGCGGAGAGGAATCCGCCGGTCTTTCGATACGCGGGCATTACCCGGAAAAGGACGGCATTTTGGCCTGTCTATTGGCTGCCGAGGCGGTCGCCGCACGGGGGCAGAGTTTGACAGAGCAATTGAATGAGCTTTACAGCCGCGTCGGCAAGCTCGAATCGGGCCGGATCGGCGTCAAGTTGACGCCGGATATTGCGGCAAAATTAAAAGAGAGATTGGCACAGGAGCCATCGGAGATCGACGGGCGACGAATTGAAAAGATAAACCGCATGGATGGCGTGAAGTTTTTATTTGAAAACAGCGCGTGGATGCTGATGCGACCGTCTGGCACCGAGCCGATGATCAGAATATACGCAGAGAGCGAAGACAAGCAAGATCTGGAGGAGCTACTTGAACAAGGCCGCAAATATCTACTGGGATAGCACACCCGCCGCGAGATCGGCGAGACGCGATGCCGTTCCCCGGAAAAGGCCGCGAGCAAAAGCCGCCGCCACCAAACGGCGGACGGCTCCGTGGTGGCTGTCGTGCCTGATCGTAACCTCGATCTTTGTGATGCTATTGCTATCGATTAATTTTCGTTCGTTTACGGAAATGCGTGAGGAGCTCAATAAAAATACATATCTTGCCGGGCAGATACAAAATCTGATGGATGAAAATCTGGCCCTGCAGGAAGAAATTCATTCGTTGAAGACCGATCCACGCGTCATCGAACGCGAGGCGAAAAAGATCGGGATCGATCTTCGACTAGAAAAAGTTCCCGTGCCGGCGAACTGAACAATCGCGGAGTAGTTTGTTCGTTAGCACATTGACCAACCATTGAAAATCCGCCTTTTGCCTACACCTCCGCGAGGCCTACAGTGATTGCCTATCCGATAATACGCGGCCTCAAGTTTCCCGAAAACTTGAGGCCGCACTTCTCTTTATAAGGGGTTAATCGTGAATAGTGAATCGTTAATAGGCAACATATATGCTTGTGCGTATATGACTATATACTAATGCGGGCAATCGGCGGTGCAGCGTTTATACCGGGCTGCGCAGGCCCTGCGGCTGCCGCGACATCTTCTTCTGAGTGCCGCACAGTGATTCCAGCATCCGCTGCCCTGACGGACGTGATGCTTCCTGGGCCCTGCAGCATCCGCCGACTGAACAAATACAAATCCTGACATCATAAGTATCGATATTGCAAAAAGTTTTTTCATGATCGTGTCTCCTGTATCTTCTCTATGGTTTCGGGAGATTCTTCAGACTCATTTTTTACGTCAGTTTTAGTAGTAATGTCAATCGTGCTGACATATTCAGGCCCAGTTCCTTTGTTCCGTTCCGGAACAGTGGAACACATGGAACAGGGTGGAACAAACAACTCGAGGTATGGGAAGTGACCTGGGATTCAGGCGGATGAGCGGCTGAATGGCACAAGCATATTAGCAACTGCAAAGATTTTGTGACAAATGGTATGCTATTTCAAAATACATGGTCGATTTTGCAGAAACATCTCATGGGCAAGCTACCCAATTGGAAATCTCAAACGGGGAGCGGAACAAACTGGCAATATCCGACCGCACGTTTCATGATTGGTATCGTTTTGTTTTGTCGTTCCCGCCACATTTGGTCCGACAATATATAAACGAATTTCAGTTAACGGGCGATGACCTTGTTCTAGATCCTTTCTGCGGCACCGGCACCACCGTGGTCGAGGCGAAACTTCGTGGAATACCCTCTGTCGGTCTCGAAGCAAATCGTTTTGCAGCCTTTGCTGGTTCGGCAAAGGTTGAATGGAATATAGACGCAGCCAATTTACTTGAACACGCAGAGGGAATTCGCGATCGGGTTTTGGGTAGGCTTCGTCGGCAAGGAATCTCGGACACGCCAAATCAACATCTTGTTGTTCCAAGCGATCTTCGAAAACTCTCACCGGAACAGGAAAAGCTGATCCTTAAAGACTCGATTAGCCCTCTTCCATTACACAAGGCGTTGGTTTTACGGGATGAAATAAACCGCTTCGAGAGAAATACCTTTAGTGGGCACCTACGAATTGCCTTTGCAAACGCTTTGGTCTACAAGATAAGCAATTTGAGGTTTGGTCCCGAGGTTGGTATTGGCAAAGCAAAGGACGATATAACAGTGGTTGGAAATTGGTTCAAAGAAGTCCAAAAGATTTGCCATGACATCGAGAGCGTCGAAGGGAAAGAGTTTCCGATTGCAGACGTGTTCCTCTCAGATTCTCGCGACCCTACGAGCTTATTGAAACATCGGCAGGTTTCTGCGGTTATCACTTCACCGCCTTATCCAAACGAGAAGGATTATACGCGAACGACTCGCTTAGAATCGGTGATGCTCGGCTTTATTGCAGACAAAGAAGACCTCCGAGCGATGAAGAAGTCAATGCTTCGTTCGAATACTAGGGGAGTCTATAAGGACGACGATGACGACAAGTTTGTTGCAGATGTTCCTGAGATACAGCAAATCGCCGCTGACATCGAAGCAAAGCGCCTCGAACTTGGCAAAACATCGGGCTTTGAGAGAATGTATGCGCGATTGACGAAGCTGTATTTCGGTGGAATGGCGAAGCATTTGATTCAGCTCCAACCGATTCTAAAACCGGGAGCTCATTTGGCGTATGTCGTAGGCGATCAAGCCTCGTATTTACGAGTGATGATACGAACTGGTAATATTCTTGAACAAATCGCTAAATCGGTTGGATATGAAGCTGTCAGAATTGACCAATTTAGAACTAGATTCTCGACTGCAACGAAGAGCGATTTGAATGAGGAAGTCGTCATTCTTCGTTGGCGCGGGAAAGGAAAATAACAATGCCTCCACAAAACCGTTATGACCAAATCATAGAAAGAATCTTCTTCGATCATTTCGCGGAAGGAATTACTGAGTTTGAATTCGCACGTGAAGAGTTTCGTGTTGCTGCTGAGGCTCTTGGTTTAAGAGCACCTGACAACATTGGCGACATACCATACACATACCGTTATCGGAAGGCACTTCCCGAAAAGATCAGAGCGACGACTGCTGAAGGCGAAGAGTGGATTATCAGGCCTGCGGGTATTGGGCGGTACCGATTTGTTTTGGCCCCGATATTTGAGTTATCGCCAACAGCGAATTTGGTTGAAACGAAAATTCTCGATTCGACACCGGGCATAATCACCAAATACGCTCTCGGTGACGAACAAGCGCTTCTCGCTATTGTTCGTTTTAATCGCTTGATAGATATTTTCACCGGTCTAACGTGTTACTCGCTTCAAAATCACCTGAGAACTACAGTGCCTGAAATGGGTCAGGTTGAGGTTGACGAGATTTATATCGGTGTTGATAAACGTGGCGCGCATTACATAATTCCTGTCCAGGCAAAAGGTCATAACGATAGCTTGGGTATTGTGCAAATAGAGCAGGATTTTGCACTGGCGGCCTCAAAATTTCCAAATCTCAAATGTAAGTCTGTGGCAGCACAGTTTATGAATAATGGAGCAATTGCCTTGTTTGAATTGGAAATGAACGGTGAACAAATTCAAATTGCCTCTGAAAAACATTACCGCCTGGTTCCATCTGATCAACTCTCCGATAAAGAACTTTCTTCCTATGCCGGCAGATTAAAGAGCTAGTATCAAATCAAATTCAGCGTTTTTATCCGCGATAGGTCTTGGACCCCGCTCACTCAGGCGGTGCGGACAGGTAGCGGTTGACGGTGGTGAGGCTGATGCCGAGTTGGGTGGCGATGTCGCGTTTGGGTGTGGCCTTTGGCGGCGAGATCCCTTGGCACGGTGATGCTTCCTTTTCCCCACGCCTCTCTAGCATCCTGAGTACGACTAGTCGGCCTCAGAATGCTAGAGAGGCGTGGGGAAAGTGTTTTGTCGGTTTTGTGAATGAGACGTAGCCTCAATCTTTTGGTTTGTCTCACGGAAAACGGAGCTTTTTTGCACATCGAGCGGCGAAGCCGAATAACCCAGCCGCCTCCCTCCGATTGCGGAATGCGGAGTGCGGAATGTGCAAGAAAGAACCACCCCCTCAGCCGAAGCGGCTGCCACCCCTTCTTCGTAAGAAGGGGAGCTATTTTGGTTTTATTCTTTTTTTCTGTCGCCCGCTAAAGCGGGCTTCCGGTTTTTTTTGACCGTTTCCCAGGGTTTCACCCTGGGCTATTATCTTCCGCCCTTACAGGGCTGCGGAGAATAGTTGCCATACCCAGGATTTTACCCGGCTATCATCTTCCGCCCTTACAAGGCTGCGGAGGTGGAGTCGTCGGACAGGTAGCGGTTGACGGTGGTGAGGCCGATGCCGAGTTGGGTGGCGATGTCGCGTTGGGTGTGGCCTTTGGCAGCTAGCTCTTTGGCGGCGGCGATTAGTTTTTGGCGGTCGACGTTTGTACCGGCGTAGGGGCTAGTGGTGTGGAGGCTTTCGGGGGCGAATTCGACGAATGTGAAACCGAGGAACGACCCGGAGGGTCGTGACGCGGGGAGGGCGTGAGGGCGGGACGCAAAGAGAACCACCTCGTCTGACGAAGCGTCAGCCACCCCTCCTTCGTAAGGAGAGGAGCCTTTCCCGGTGTCACTGTGTCGTGGTGTCGCGGCGTCGGCGGGGTCGGAAGGACCAGCGATCTTCTCGAGGCGGCAGACGATTACGTTTGAGGCGTCGTAGGTTACGGGGCAGTTTCGGTGTTTGATTTGCTTGATGTAGCGTAGGTCCTTGTCCCGGATGCTGGCGCCGATGGCAAACATGTTGTCGGCGAAATTGGCGAGCATCTTTGACCCGGCGAGGTCGTTGATGGTCAAGGGCTTGGTTATGGCGCGTTTTGGGGTATGCGCGAGGACGAGGATCGAGACTTCAAGATTCGATTTTATCCATTTGAGGGCCTTCATCAGCGTAAGCGCGGCATTGGCGTTGACGTTTGAGGTATTAAGGTAAGAGATGTTGTCGACGATCAGAACCTTTGCGTCAAATTCTCGGATGCGGGCGGCGACCGAATAAGACATGAATTCCGCCATGTTCTTGAACGCCGCCGGTATGTGATCATCCCATTTTATCTGTGAGCGCAAAAAATTATCAGAAAACTTATATTTATCAGTGTAGCTGTCGCCGTCGGGCGAAAGCCGCGAGTAACGCTCCTTAAACTGTTCTTCGGAAAGTTCGTAATCGAGATAGAGAACCTTTTGCGGTTTGGTCGTGTGGGGGAGTAAGCCTGCTGGCAGTAGGCCGTTGGCGGTTGGCAGAGCGGGACGACCGCGGGCGATTGATTCGGCGATCTGCACGGCCAAAATGCTCTTGCCCGTGCCGGTGTCGGCAAATAGGATTGACAGCTCACCCTCTTTCCACAGATCGTCGAAAAGCCTGGATGAGGCAGGTAAAAAATCGTTTTCCTGCATCCATTCGTTGACCGGGCGCACATCGAGAAGGTTGTTGGCGGGAATCGGTTCGGGATATTTTTTCCTATATGCGGCGCGGAGCTTTGCATCAGGATCACACGGTTGCCAGCCGACGGCCGATTCGTAACGTTCGGCGTCGTAATTATCTTCGTGTGTCATGGGTTGGGGATCGAATTAGCTACGATCATATCAATTTTTATAACATACGTTGTGGTGATTGTCAAGTGTTTTTTTTCTTTAAGTGGATTTATGAAGACAAAATAGCGGGATTTAAGATTTGAAATCTATGATTTGAGTGGTTCGCGGTCGATGCCGCGAAGTATGGCGAGGCTGAATCCCATTATGATGTAAAAGATCATGGCGACCACCGAATCGCCGAGGTTGTAGTGAACAAAGCCGCTCGCGAGAAATCCGGCGGTTCCGCCAAGCGCGCCGAGGAGCACGCCGCGTTCGAGCCAATCGAGATCTTTTTGCCGCAGACCGCGCCAGAGCATCGTCAGGTAAATTGCCATCCAAACGATCCAAGCGACGAGCGTGGGGATGCCGCGCTCGAAGGCGAGCATCAGCGGCGTCGAGTGAAGATGGCTGTGGATCAGTTTGCCGTTGTCATACATGTGCCATTCCGGCCAACGATTGTTGATGGAGTTCATCCCGACGCCGACCGCGAGATGGCGGGGGTTTGAGATGAGCAGATTAAAACCCTCGCGCCAGACAGTTTCGCGGTAGGTCGTCGAGGTGTCGGATTTATCGACGAACGAGACATTGCGTTTTTGCTGTAGGTAAAAGACAGCCGCAAAAAAGACCGGGACCGCACACAGCAGGCATATCAGGATCGTTCTGCGGCTCGTGCCGGCGATCACCATGACCGTCGCCGAGAGCAGAAACGCCGCCCACGACGCTCGCGTAACCGTCAGCGCAAGAGCGAACGCCATTGCCCCAACGGCCAGGGCGAGCAAGATGCGTGTGCGTGAAAAAAAGCCGCCGGTCGCGGCGATAAACAGCCCAAACGCCAGAGACAGAAGCAATTGTACCGCCTCGGAATAAGTCGTATGAATGCTGTAAAACGCGGTGGCTCGGGTATCGCGGCCGCGTGACCATTGGAGGATGCCAAATTTAGCCATGCTGTCGCCCAAGTCAGGGATCGCGGCAACCGGTGGATAATAACCGAGGACGGCTTCGTAACGGTAAACGACGATCTCGGCGAGGCTGTCTTTTGGCGCATTTGCCAACACTTTTGCCAGGTCGTCGGGCGAACTGACGCTTACACCATTCGCTTTCAGAATAGTGTCATTTTCCATCACTCCCGCGGCAAGCAGCGGGCTGTCGGGGGCCAGCCGCAAGACTTTTATGTTTTTGCCGACCGCAAATGAGCCGATAACATAAATAGCGATCAGTGCGGCAGAAGCCACGAGGATGGTCACCAATTTATGCAAAGCGCGGCGGTCGCGGATGTTTTCCAAAACCAGATAGACGATTGTCACCAGCGAAACTTGTAACATTTTCGCAAACGAAAGCTGCGGTTCGTAGGAAAAAATGGATGAGATCAGCGATAGACCGACAAAGGTTAGGATCGAGAGGTCGATATCCTGTTTGCGGATCGGCGGTCTGACTACAAAGGCTCGGATCAACCAAAAGATCAACCCTAAACACCACGCTGTCTGTGTTGCAGCGATCGAGACGGGAGCTGCAAGTGCAAGCAAAACCAGCGACCAAAACAATGCCCGGTCGAGATTTGCTGCAAGTTTGGGGGATGGGGTCATTCTAGTATAGACGGCCTTGGCCGCCACCGTTTACATTAAGTTAAATCGGGGCAAATTCCAATGGCGGCGATGCCGATACTATTTTTATGCTTGCCAATTATTGACAAACCATTCGCAACATTTCGTCATCTGACACTGACGAAAGAATCCGCAAGCGCGAATTTTGCTTGTGTTAACATAGGGTTACTTTATAATCGCAACATCTGACAGACGGTTTTTAGATCAACAGTCACATAATGAAAAGATTTGTTTCAGCCCTTGTATTCTGCATTTCACTGCTTGTGGCGCTGTCGTTCTTTTTATTTCCACCGGTCGAGGCGAAAGAAAACATTCTGCTCACGCTCTTAAATCTGCCTGCGCCGCCGCCGCCGAATCCGCTTGGGACAACTAAAACGCGGATACGCGACCCAAAATTTTACAAAAAAAAAGACCCGCCAAAGGACAATGCACCGCTGGACGAACTGCTCGATTATTGGAAACAGCAAAATTCGCTCTATGTAAAGCTGCGTTACACCCCCGAGATGTCTGAAAAGACCCGCGAACGGATAATGCGCGAGATCGAGAAGGATCCAAATCTGCTCCCGGGTTATCTCAACGTATTGGCCAGCGACCCTAAGGCCGCTGATTTTGTAAAGGAAATTTACGATCGTGAGGGGACGGGCGGCGCATTTAAACGTGAGCAACGCGGCGAGATAAAGCGGTGGCTGACGTATAACAGCCCGTATTTTAGTAGCGATCTTGCCCGGATGGCTTCACATGCCGCCGATACTGAGGACTATGTGACGAATCAGGATGAAGTACTCGCACTCGCGCGCGTGGATTTTGATAAGGCCCGTCCGATTATCGACAATCTCTATAACGACAGTTCGCACAGGGCGTCGCGTGTGCTTGCAAAATGGGCACTTTACCGGCATGCGCTGGATACAGACTCGACCGGCGATATCGAGCGATACCGCGAAGAGCTCAAAACTGCCGTCGCTGACAAATCAATGGCGGGCCCGATGCGCGATCTGGCTATGGACGCTCTCGTAGCCGAAAAAGAGTGGCCGGGACGCGACGAATGGTATCTCTCGCTGCTCGCCGATCCGACGCTCTCCGATCTCAACAGCTACACGGGCTTGACGACGATGATAATGATCTCGCCCGAGGAAAAATACACCGAAAAGATGCTTGAGCTTTTAAGGAGCGACAATCCGACGGTGCGCGGAGCGGCGATTCGTAATCTGATCACAAGCCTCGACAGCGGCAACCCGGAGATCATCAGGGCGTTTCTGCCGTGGCTCGAAGATCCAAAATGGGCGGTAAGCGCATCAGACACACGCAGCTCTCTGATATCTGCACTCGCTACCGTAGAGATGCCTGAAAGCGTGCCGGGACTGATTAAAGTTTTGGATGAAAAAGCAAATCGCGGCGATACGGTTCGATACGCGACGAATGCGAATTCGATGAAGTCTGCCACGAACGTTCCCGCGGCAATTAAGATGTCGATGACCGCAAACTCTAATTCAAAACCGATGAACACTACTTCGGCAAATTATGCGGGAGGGTTTGACGGAAATGGAGTTGATCAATCCAGTTATCCATACAGATTCGCGGCCATTAGTGCGTTGGCGGCTCAAAAGGATTCGCGCGCAGTTCCGGCTCTCAGGCGGATTTTGCCCGAGGTGCAGGATTACGAGCGCGAGTCAATAATCAAGGCTCTGATCCAGTGCCACGGATTTTCGGTTGCCGAAGAGGTCGATGCTTTGGAAAGCATTGCGAAAAATGCACTTAATCATCCATTTATGTCAAATTCCATGTCAAATATGGTCGCCCCGGTTAATACATCGCCGAGGGATTACGTCATAACGGATGACACATACATACCCGACAACACAAATGTTCCGCCGCACCCATTTGGCCCGTCTGATCTAAAGCAGTTACTCGGCCGGCAGATAATCCAGTCAAATGAGGCGAGCGACGAGCTGGCGCAGGCCGTGGCCGGGCGGATCGAGATTCTCGATACAAAAGACCCGCCGCTCGCCAAGACTCTTCGCAGCGTGATCCTCCGCTGGCAGGGGTCGGCGGTCGATATTTTGCTGCTACGCGATCTCAAGAACGGCAAGGCTAGTGCGGACGCGATAGTACGACTTCTTGCCAATCGAAAACAGCTTAGCGAGAGGCTATCGAGTGATGTCGGCGACGCCAAAACTGGCGCGCCGTCGGCCAGTGGCATTGCGGCTTGTATAACCGGTGACGCTGATGAGCTTGCCTCAATGCTTGCTAGTGAAAGCAACGAAACCAAAACTGCAACGCTCGCCTGTGCCCGGCTGACCCGCGCTCCGCTGCCTGTTGCCAGAGTAGCCGAATTTGTCCACAGTCCCGATAAGCTGCTCGCTCTCGCCGCCGAGCGCTATCTCGAAAGCGAAGATTCGCCGCCGGCCAGATCCGTCGTCCTGTCGCTACATCCTAACGAGGCAAAGATACTGGGTGCCCATGCCTGTTTTCAACCCGAAGGCTCGTCACCCTACACACCCAGCAAGTATCTGGGCTTCCTTTTTGCCAGTGTCACCGAAAATACCGCTTATAACGAGTACACACCGGTCTGCGATTACCCGACCGAGGTTGAAACCTTTGAAAAAAGGGTTCGAAAAGAGGTAAAAGCGGATCAGGAGCTGTTGGGCGAATATGCCTTTGACGGCAATTTCGTCAAAATTTACAAAGATAAAACAATTTTTAGCTGGGATGACGACGATTCGCGGTATCACGAACGGGCGCTCGGCGCCGATGAATTTGATCGCCTAAAATCGTATCTCACCAGCAGCCGCGTCGATGAGATGACTCCGTTTCTGGAATGCGACGGCGAATGCACGGCCGGTGAGCTGTTGATGCTCAGCCGCAATGGCGGACGCCGCGTTTATTACAAATCGGGCGAAAAGCCGGAATTCTTCATGGGGCTTGAAAAGTATTTTGACGACATGAAACTCACGCCCGCCAAGCTCAAATATGCATTGAGCGGTGACATACCGGGTCTCGAGATTTTGTATGCCGATGACGATCATCAGGTCGAGACCGTCTGGAAAAAAGGCGATGACCTGCGGATCGTGGTCAGCGATCAAGCCGTAAGAAAAAAGGTCGATGGTGAGATTGCCGATGTCGAGGACGCTGAAAACGAAGACATCAACGCGCCGGCTACCGACGCGGAAAACACCGTCGCGGCAAAGATCGAAAAACTCAAAACAAAACGTGCGCTTGAGGGCTTTGCCTGGTTCGGGCTTGCAAAGGATGGCTCGGCCTCGCCATCGGGTCAGCCGCCGCAGATCGAATATTTGCCCTTGCATGACGGCCTCGCCGTCTCGCCCACTGCAGAACAGTGGAAGGCGCGCGCCGGCGACGTTGAGTTTCGTGCCGACGAGACGGGCCTCTATCGCGTGAGCCGCGGAAAAATATCCAAAGTACAGACCGGTAAATATTCCGATCCGGTCGCCACGCCAAACGGCCGTTGGGTGGTCGCGACAAAATACGACGATGAATCGGGCGGCTTTCTCGTCCGGGTCAATCCGGCCACCGGCAAGGAGTTTAAGGTCGAATTTGACCAATTTCCGATTGCCGTCCCTGTCGCCTATGTCGCCTCGATCAATAAGGTGCTGGTCAAGGGCAAATACTACGGCGGACACGGCGATATGGATGGTGAGGGCGAAGGCGAATACACAACTGATGCTGTTGATGAGCCGATGTATCTGCTCGATCCGGAAACAGGCTCGATGCAGACCGCACCCGGCGAATTCGGGCCGCTTGCTCAACAAACATTTCGACCGCTGCAACTGGCAACAAAACCCAATGAATTTTGGGCGGCGCTCAATGACACTTCAAAAAAAGAGACGATAGTCGGCATTTTCGACACAAATCATTTCGGATTTCATCAGGTGCTAAAAATCCCAAAAATCGTCTTCGACAGCATGGCGATGTGGGTCGACGAGAGCGCCAGCAAGGTCTATTTCGTCTACCGCGGTCACCTGCTGTCTCTCCCGCTTAATCCGGTGAAAACTAAATCAATCCAGTAGCCAACAAACATTTGCCCGAAATTTGGTAAAAGGTTCAGTTTTGGTTTCCTTTGTGAT
This sequence comes from Pyrinomonadales bacterium, assembly GCA_038226395.1. Classification (GTDB taxonomy): domain Bacteria; phylum Acidobacteriota; class Blastocatellia; order Pyrinomonadales; family Pyrinomonadaceae; genus OLB17. The sequence continues at coordinate 31,118 of JBBRQM010000025.1, forward strand.
TTAAAAAAACCGTTATCACAAAGGCACAAAGAGATCACAAAAAACACAAAGTTAAGAAAATCTGGGAAATAATCAAAGTGCCCCGCTGCCGATTTTCCTTGACCTTTTAAGGTGAGAGGTATCTACTTGTTTGTTAGAAAACACAAAAACATAGGAGAAAATGGCTATGATTCGAAAGCGATATATATTGACCCCTCTCGTCGTCATAATCGCTATCATAATCGTCTGTGCTCTGGGCTACAAGCTGTTTCTGAGCAAAAACAACATTTCTGAGGTGGTTTTTGCCGCAACGGAAATCGGCACGCCTCAGGGTGACAAAGTAACAAAGGAAATCGGCTCCGCCGGCGGCACGCTTGCAAGCCCCGACGGACGATTAACGCTTACCGTTCCGCCAAATGCGTTAACCGAAACGATTCCGTTTAGCATTCAACCGATAACTAATAAGGCGGATGGTGGCCTGGGACTCGGGTATAGGTTGGAGCCGAGCGGACGCACTTTTACCGTTCCGCTCGAGCTTTCCGTCCGTTACGACGAGAAGGATATAGCAGGCACTATTCCCGAGGCGTTGTCACTCGCCTATCAAGATCAACAAGGTAACTGGCATTCTCAGGACGTGGCAACCCTGGATCAGAACGCAAAACGGTTTACCGTTACAACCACCCATTTTACAGATTGGTCGTTTCTCTCTCGTTCTCGGATTTCTCCAGACACGGCAACGCTTAGGGTTGGCGAAACGTTACGAATGCAGATTACCCCATGTTATGTCCGCGACAACAGTCTGTGGACACGGTTCCTAAAGCTTTTGGGGGGAGTGGCGCGGTGTGAGGTCACTGACAAGAAGTACTACTGGGACATCTTGCCAAATTGGTTTGCCGACATCGGCACGATCGACAATCCGCGAGAGCTTCACATCGTGTATACAGCCCCTCCAAAAAAGCCGACGCCAAATGTTGCGACAGTAACTATTCCTTATGAGTTGGAAGCTAGGGGCGAGGTTTACGAACCTCCGCATAGGGGAGTATTCTCCGCCCATATCACCATCATCGATCGCAGCTACAGGGTGAGCGGAAATGCGGGCGGTGACACCGTGATGTCTGGAGTCGCCTGTGATTTGGAGAAACCATTCACTGTTACTACGAGTAACCCCTTCATAGCTCCTGTCGAGTTTACTCCATCCTCAGCCAATGGCGGTTCGTGGAAATTCGCTACCAAAGGCGGGGTTCTCGGAGGAGGACACGGCGATTATACGATCGATGGCGAGCAGACGAGTATTCAAATGAGCGGAACCAGCAAAGGAACCGCCGCCGGTGTAACGCTATTCGGTGGTGGCAATGTTCATCTGACCCTTACGCCGCTGACGGGGAACGAGTGCGGCGGCGGATGATCCACATTTCGGATCTTTATTAATGTCAGGAAATTCGAAAACCCGGAGATATGTTATGAAAACATCAAGCATGATGATCAGCTTATTCGGCTGCGCTTTTTTCCTCGTAGCTGCTCAATCGTTTTTTTGTCAGGCGACAACTTCGAAAAAATCTATTACGGCAGCGGATATGGCGGACGATTGGGGTTTTGGCCACAGTTTGATGTTGACATACCTTGATCACGGCACCGGGAACTATTCGCATTCGGGCAACATTTTCGGCATGAAGTATGTAATCAAGGCCGACGGTACATTCGTATATAAATTTGCTGCTCGCTATGGAATTAAAACGATCCGTGAATGGGGCGCTGGCACTGTCGGAATCTCTCGCGATTTCATCACATTCAAGTTTGACCAGGGTACTGAAGAGAAATATAAGTTTGTCGCACTTGAGACTAATGCAAACGGCGAATCGGTTCTCACCTTAATCCAGGTCGTTGGTGCTTCGCAACATTTGAAGTGTGGTCATAGCAATGGCTACTTTGATTGTTCGGGCCGCCAGGAGTGGATGCTCCGCAAGCCGGGCAAGTAGGACACTAAACCAGGGGAGAATTTTATGAAAATATTAAAAATTATTTTGATTTTGCTCGTCGTTCAGATCTTATGTTTGGTCATCCCAAAAGCGATTTTTTGTCAAACAGAAAAGCTCGACATTATCGAATACACGCCGCCGAAGGGCTGGGCCAAAACACCAAAAGACGGATTGACGGTTTATAGCGATTCTGACAAAAAAACAGGCGCGATTTGTCTTCTGATAGTTTATCCCAGCACTGAGAGCACGGGCAGTCCGCAAAAGGATTTTGCCAGTGAATGGACGGAAAAAGTTGTCAAACCATTTAAGGCGGAGGCAAATCCTAAAACCGAAACCCAAACCGACGACGGTTGGACGTCGGTTTCAGCCGCGACAAAGATCGAATCGGACGGGATCACATCAGCCGTAATGATGACGGTCATCAGCGGTTACGGACGAACAGCCAGCATTATTGCCAGTCTCACTAACCAACAATATCTGCCCCAGATCGAGGCTTTTATTGCCGGGATCAAGATGGACAAAGCCGTAGCTATCGCAGATGCAAAACCGCCTCCAACTACGCCAGCTTCTCCAACTACACCCGTTGCCAATTCATATAGTCCGGCGGCACTGGTTGGAAAATGGGGCAACGGGATCGCAGGCAATACGGTTTCGGGCAACTACATTCAATACGGAAGCGTCGCCAGTCAAAAATATTATCAATTTAACACTGACGGAACTTACAGTTTTATATATAGCGGTTATTCAGGCTTAGCCGGAAGAATCGGTACTTTTCAAATCACAGTGCAAGAAACAGGAGTTTACACCTTGAACGGTGATTCAATGACAATCACACCCAAGAAAAGTCAAACAAAAACTAACAGCGACGGTCTCAAAAATAATCCGTTGGAAACGGTTGTCTACCGCTGGACAATTCATTATTTTGCAGGAAGTGAGGAGTATGCTCTGATTTTGCATCCCGACCATCAAACAAAACGCGATGGAGGTTTTGATTACGTTGGCGGATTTCCAGATTCGTATATCTATTCGCAGATAAAGAAATAAGGAGAAAATTATGAAAACACCGAAGATCATTTTAGGAGTACTGATCGTAATTACCTTAACTACGTCCGCAGCCTATGCCCAGCAAACGTTGACGCAAACGGTCACCAAACTGAACAAAAGCTGCAACAACGGCTGCTCTGTGATCGATGTGCCTGAGCTTAATAACAACCCCTCCGCCATCATATTTGCTACGCCGGTCCTGGAGAATGGCAGGAATCTGAATCCGCATCCCATCGGTGCTTATTTCATGTATATGAAGAAATGGAGCATCTATAATCTGGACGGGACGCCGATCTCTGAAGGTGCAAAATTCAAGGTTGAGTATTATCTGAACCCAGAAGCAAGCAGATTTGTTTACGTCGTTCCAAAAGGTTACGACGCTTGTATTGACCACGCGGGACTAAACGAGAATCCTAACGCTTCTGTAAAAGCCTTTCCAACCGGACCGCCATCCCGCGGAGCTTTGTTTAACCGAAATGAAATTAAGGTCGCCTACGACGATAGCGCTTCTAAATGGTGTATAACTAATCTCGACGCATCCTTCGCTGTGCCTGTCGGGACGGCTTATAATGTTGCATTTTCCCCCGGCGCGGCCACTGCATCGAATTCTCAAAGACCATCAGCGCCTCCCCAAATAACGTCGGTTCAAACTGAAATCCCGGCCCCGAAAGTCGCGCTGGGGCCGGCGGACCCAGCGGCGGCCATTCTACGGCCGACGAATGATAAATCCCGAAAAAGCGTTCCCTTGTCGTTTGGTAATCTAAATGATTTCGTCGAGAAAGGCATACCGGCACCGGCGGCCCGACCGGTAGGAGTACCAGACGTGGATGCCGTCCTTATGGCGCGCTCGATCGCGAGGCTTGACGAAAATTCACTGCCGGTGCTTCTGACGGCGCTTCAGACCGCCGGATTTACGATAGTAGACGAAAATCGCAAAGCTCTGTTAAAACCGCCCGGCGACGGCAAGGGACAGGGCCTTTTGTTCTACGATTGGGAAACAGTGGGAATGCTCAAGACTGCCGGACCGCAGATGGGTACCACGCTGGATAAGTTGACAGCATCGCTAACTGCCGACACGCCGGAGATTTCGGCCAGTCAGCTAGCTACTGCGATGCTTAAGGATTTGCGGGCACACGCAAATAATCGGGATAACGCATCCGTACGCTTCTGGGCCCGCCTTATCATCGAACTGGGAAAGGCTTCTGCCCAACCGGTTGACCTGATGACTGCAACCCCAGACAAGATCAATCTAAGCATGCTGCAGGCGTCTCTATGGACTCGTCGCGTGGTGGGTGATTTTTATGCTGCGAGCAATCAATTAAAATCGATCGGCCGTTTGAAAGACCCATACTCGGATCTCGATTTCCTTGCCGTCGGGCGCGGACGAAAGTCATACAGTTCAGCCTTTCAACTCGCATCTTACACTGCAAACGAGTGCCAACTTACTGAAAATGAGGCGTTGATCATGGATGCCGCAGCTTTCGGGATGTCCGCCGGCCACGACGCCGTGTTTGATCTGATCAAGGAGGCCTATCATCACAGTCCGGGGGGAAAGGTTCTCGAGAAACTTGGAAACAGAATTGTCATTGCCAACGTCATTCTGGCCTGGCTCAAATTGGTCGCGGCGGTCACCACGATAAAAGGCGAGATCGAGGTAGAAGGTTCGTTGCCAATGCCGCGAACCCTGAATTCGACGCCCGGCGAAAAGCGATTGATGAAAGCCACGTTTCGTTCGGAAGTGGGACGAAAACAAATGCTGAACTGCGTGCGGCTTGCTCTGGTTGCCTCGACAGGACTCGACTTTTCGATGCCTACCGACGGCCCGTTGGCCGAGAAAGCAGTTGAGTGGCATTTCGCCGAAGACTATGACTATCATCTTCCGGGTTTAAATGAACCGATAGCGGCCAATCTCATCAAGAGCAATTCAGAAAAGTTTGTTTCATTTGAAACGCTTGGGAAAAATAAGAACCCGGCGGACCAGGTGACCGATGAAGAGGGTGTTTCGGAGATGTATATCGTTGGTGCACCGAAAATACCGGCGGTCGTTTATCAGAGAAAATCCAGGGAAGTAGCCAAAGAAGCAAAGATTGGCGTCAGCATCACGCTCAAATCCGCCAAAGATGTACGCCAAAATGTGATCGATATCCTCGGCACGGCTGGAAATGTGGCGGTCAGCGGCCCGTTGGCTTTACTTATCGCGCTACCGGAAATCGGATTTCGGCTGCCTTATTTGAAAGCTTTTGCTACCGTCCCGGTAACGGACCACGAACCGTGCGAAGGCCAGTGGTCAGGCACTGTCACCTTTACAAAAGTAAATACCAGCTCGGGCAAAAAGACTATTATCCCGCACAAATCGCCTATGGCGATCACTGAGGGCGGGGGAGATGATGTGGAAAAGTCCGAGACATACAGCGGCACGATTTCGGTTAGCGATAAGGGGGCCAACACCAAGGGAAATTTCCACGGCCGGGGAACTGGAACGACGAACTACGACATAGTTTCGACGGTTATTGAGAATGTCTATGGCAAGGTTTGGTGCTCGCCGCTCCAGGGCTTTAAACCGAAAAACGATGGAGAAAACACTGTTATGTATGGCTCAGGCTCGGGAAGCGGTAGCGTGGACGTCTCCGTCAGCATCGACGCAGACGGCTACACAATATCCTTTACACCGCCTGATGCGAATGTAAGTTTTACGAGTTCCACCGAGCCAACTAGCTTCAACTCCTGTGATAAAAGCGACAATACCCATAAAGGTTATAGCTCCAACGGCACCGACAGAAAAGGGCCGGGTACTTTGTCCAGCGGCAAGATGCATTTCGGATCGGACCCGACCGTTCTAAGTGACAGCTCGACAATAACATTGCAATTTCCGACGGCGTCCAGCAGCTCCGAGACATCACACTCAACTTCAACCGCGAGCACAGTTACGACGATCACGTGGAATTTGCGGCGGTGCGATTGATGAAAAAAACTTTGAAATGGTCGGGTCGATCTGGTAACGAAGAAGAGAATTAAATGAAGAAGAAATTAACGATTTTATTTGTGACGATAATATTGTCATTGCTGACGGCAAATCTCATTTCAGCTCAAAATGCGCCGTTGGAGAAGCAGATCAAACTTGTGAAAGGCCGCAAACTTGTTTTGAAAGGCGAAGTGTATGAGGGCGATGATTTTTACTACAATTTTACGGCACGGTCAGGACAAACTCTGACTGTAAAATTAATTGGCCGTGACGCTGATTTTACTGTCAATACTAATGACGGCATTGAGATTTATGCGATTTCAAAGGCAACAAAATTCTGGTCTGGCAAACTACCTTACGATAACACCAATAAATATTCGATATTGTTGACATCGAACTACAAATCGGCAAGCTACAGGTTAGAAATTTTGCTCAGATGAGCGGAGAAATCTCGGAAGGACAAAAATATGTTAAATAATGCAAACAAACTAAAAGTTTCGTGGGTGTCAGCGAGTTTTATCGTGCTTTTAGCGGCTTCGTTGACATGCATAAACGCTCAGGAAAACAACTCGCCTGAGGGTCGCGTCAAGATTTTTTACAGTTGGTATCTGACTTCGCTAAACAATCAGCAAGGCCCAACTCAAAATCCGACTAACAACAAAACCCTCATGAGATCACATCTCTCAAATACGATTGGGTCGATGGCTTTATTCAAAGGCCGGTCAGGATTATGACGCCGACATCTTTGTTCAAGGACAGGATTTTAATCAAGCTTGGGCGAATAATATCAATGTCGGCAAAGCCACGATCAAAGGTAATACGGCGGTCGTAAAACTCGACCTCGGCAGTCCGCCCGATGATTGGATTCAGCGATTAAATATCAGTCTCGTAAAGGAAGCCGGTCAATGGAAGATAGATCGGATTAAAGAGCAATAATATTCATATTGAGCCGCCGTGCAAATTAGAGGTCACGTCGAGCCAGAGGAAAAAACTATGAAACACAAATCAGCTTCGTTAACAGCGTTAGCGATGTCGGTTTTTTTGTGCAGTCTGTCCATAACGGCCAGCGCGCAGTTTTCGGTTGACATGGGCAGCATTTGGAAAGAGAGACCCAACCCGTCGATCGGTAAGATCATAAATGATCGGCTTTGGATCAGAGTGCGTGCAAAGGCAAAGGCACGTGACAACGCCCGCAATTCTACACCCACAAAGACCCTCAGGGTGGAAACACCCGTTGGTGAATCCGAAACGTCAAAAAAAACTTCTGCTCAGATCGAGGCGGCGGTTGGTTTTCGCTCGACCGGAACACAGCTCGAGACGCAGGGGATCGCAAATGAGCTCGGTGGCGATGACCCGGAATTACGAAAGCAGATGGTCACGATCATCAGCACGCTTTTGACCGAATATGAAAAAGCCGCACGGGCGCAGGGCAAGCCAAACGATCTTGCACTGGCAACCACCACCGCTCTCGTTTACAACAGCAGCATCTACAACGGCACGCCCGACCCGGATGACGCCCGGATCATGGAAATACGCGACGCACTTGCCGAATTAGCTGCCGAAGCCGACACATTTGTGTCCCTGACCGACCGGCAAAAGCAAATCCTTTACGAAAAATTGGTCATATCCACAATGCTTGCGAAAGCCGGCTACGAGGAAGCCAAGGAAAAGGGTGATAAAACGACGATGGCGACGTATCGCGAGCTGGCCGGGCAGACGCTCAAGGCCGTGAGCGGAATGCCGCCCGAAAAGGTCGATTTCAGCGACGAAGCCGCACGAAGAAATGCCGCAATAATAGACGCGGCAACCACAGCCGGCTCACAAAATCCGATTCCGGCGATTCCGTCAAGCTCCGATTTTCTCGACTTTGACCCGTTTCCTGACAAACAAGGGGTTCAGCCGCAGAAACCGCTGACCGGGCGCCTGCGAAAATCCATCACGATGGCTGACCTCGCCGGGACATGGGAAATAGGCGGTGCAAGCGTCCAGGAATATGTCAGCTCCAGCACACAATCCTACTCAAGCGTGTCATTCTTTGGCAAAAAATACACGATTAACGCGAATGGCGCTTACGCATCGAAGACGCAGGCCCGCGCCAGCAATACGACCATACGCGAAACGGACAGCGGCACCGTCATCCTGGATGGCGGCTTCATTATTATGAAATCCAATAAGGAACCCTTGATGCGATATCAGTTCGTAGCATACATGATACAGCCTAATGGAGCGGCAGTTCTCTCTCTAATATATCTCAACGAAAATCCTCCGCTGGACGGTAACGCGCTCAGGGCAAATTGCAGCCATCCGAACGGATACGTTTCCTGTCGTAATGGAGAAGAATGGGTGCGAATTCCGAAATAGGCCGATGAATCCACATAGGGCTGGGCAACGGACGGTAGAGTCTTAAAGACACTACCCATTATAGCGACAAAGACTCATAAAAAAGTTGATTACCAGACATAATTATAATTCTCTGCTGTAGCCGGGCTGGTCGTGCGGTTTGGCGAGATGTTTAGCGCCGCTTTGGAGGGTTCGCCAGAGCAGGATGAGGACGCCGATGAAGGTTGAGATGAAAATGGCGCCGTGGCGGACGAGTCCGAGTGCAACGCCTACGGCGGTCGCCTGGCCGAGCGTGAGCAAAATCACACCGTTGCCGCCTTCATAGACACCGATCGTGCCCGGGACAAAGCCGAATACGACGTTTACGACCTTTGTCAGGCTCTCGATGATAAATGCATTCAAGACAAGCGGCTCGAAACCAAGGAATTTGAGTGCAAAATACACCTCGGTCACACTTATCGCATGAACGAACATACTGATCGAAAACAGGGTAAAAAAATCACGCCGCCGGTTGTGATAAAACTGGAATACGTTGTTTTCGACATTGATGATGTCTTGCCGTTTTTTCAGTAAAAATCCCGAAGCAAGGTGACGACGGGCAAGAAAGTCGATTGTGTGCGCGACAGGCGTTACCCGATAAATGATCGCCAAGCCGAGAGCGGCAAACGAAACCACCGATATGATAACGATCAAGAGAAGCACGTTAGTCATCACCGGGCTGCTGCTGCCAAATGATATAAGCAAAGCAGCGATCCCGGCGAGGATGACGATAAAAACCGACGCGTAGTAAAGGATGTTATCAATGATAACGGCCGAGGCTCCGTATGTAAGCGGTAAGTTGCGCTTGAGCAAAACGGCCTTTGTCGCGTCGCCGAGAAACGGGCCGGTAAAAGTGAAAAACGTGACTGCTTCGCCGCCGAGCCGTGCGGCTACCATGCTCCGGTATTTGAATGTGCGGTGTTCCGGTGCAACCGCCAGATATGTGCTCGCGGCACGGAGGAAATGCCGGCCAAGATTGAGCCCGACAATTACTAAAAAGCCCCAACCGACCTTCGCGAGCGATTCGAGAACCGGTTCGCGGTATTTATACATCAGCCAGAGCAGCGCGGCCATGCCCAATAAAAAAGCGACGGAGTGAGCCCAGATCATCAGGGTTACCTTTCGCGAACGGCGTTTTGGCTGTGGTTGTTCTGCCGCCAGTTCTGATTCTGAAACGTTCTCACCTTGCATAAAAGATACGTGAAGTGCTGAAAAACGGCTTTTCTAATTATAGCCAGTATGAGTTTCTATACATAATGTTGAAAATCACCGTGTTTTTAACCTTTACTTGGCGGCGGCGGTGACAGCGTGATCAGACCCGGTAACCTCTTCGACGTTCAGTGGTTCATCAATATTCAAGGCTCTCGTGCCGACACGACGGCAGTCGCCGACGAGCAAGGAAACCTGTTAGGCGTTGACCTTTCCAAGTCTGCTGATGCAGAGAACTACGATTTTCTCGATGCGTCCGAGGGGGGAAAAAGGCTTTGGGGAACTCATTAAGCTCGCTGGCGATAAAAAGATAATTGCCGGGATCTGGCTTGTCTTGGAGTGACGTTTGCCTTGTGTTTGGTTTACTTTACCTACCGCTTTTTGGAGAGGAGACTTGTTATTTTGTGCGTAGGACAGTCCCGAGAGCGAAACCGATGCTGCGATGATACCCGCAGCGACCACAGATGTTTTACGCGAAATTTGATGAATCGTCCGATCCGCCGTTAAAACTGTTCCATCAGGCAAACGGGTATAGCGAATGCAAAACTTACCGGCGTTCCCCGAAACAAATTTACTCGCTTGCCGCCCATTCAAGAACGTCAGTATCCCGGCGTCCGCGCAACTCGACATCCTGCACTCGCGCAATATCGAGCATCGGCAATCGCCGTAGCAATCCGCGAACGATATGGTTATTAAAATCTTCGTCGGATAGGAAACGAAGCATGACTGGAAAGATTAAGC
>JBBRQM010000026.1:0-39894 GCA_038226395.1 Pyrinomonadales bacterium
ATCAAACTCGATGGTCGAAGCCGCGTCGTCGAAATAATCGGTAACGAGGACAATATCGCCACTCCGAACGGCGTTACTAACATTTGCAAGCAGCAGATCGCCGTATCGCTTCCAGAGGGTCGCATCGCCCTGTTTTTCCAGATCGCCGTGCAGGTTATCAATCAGCTTTTGCAGCTTTGCGACGGATCGAAAAGCCTTTCGCCGAGCGGCTGAAGCCAATTGCTCAAATTGAACTTTGGCTTCAGCGTTTGGAGTTGCGACCTCCTTTGGCTTTTCGTGACCGCTCATAATATTCAGTTTAGGCCACATATCAAAAAGCCCAAAGCATGAAAACTTTGGGCACAAAAACTTTACTCTTTAACAAGCAAATTAAAACTCTTTGACAAGGATCGTACCCGACACGATGTCATGAACGGCACGTTTTTCCTCATTAAAAAAGACCGTCAGAAATCCAGCGCCGGCAAAGAGTAGCGACAAGAGAAAAATCAACGAATTGACCGCCGCCTGACGCAGCGTCGGATATTCGTTTTCGACCGCATCGACGAGTTCCAATGAAAATAGACGCATCCCCATGGTTTTGCCAAAAAAACCGAGACAGGTCGTCAAATAAAGAAACAAAACTATCGACAATGTTGCCGCCACGGTCAACATGGCCGTCGCCGAAAACCAATTTTCACTTGTGAAGGCGAGTGGCGTGAGCAGCAACATACCGGCAAATCCGCCAATTATCAGATCGAAAACCCCGGCGCTAAAACGCATCGAAAACGGGGCAAGATCCTCGATCTCGTCATCGGTCATCTCCGGCTGGTGGACGATCTCGTCCTCGGTCGTCTCTACCTTGATACGGATGCGGTTTACCTCTTTGAATTCGGCTATCGGATCATTTGAATTAGTCTTATGGATTTCGGTCTCGGCCTGATCATCCTCAATAATCCGTCGGGCAGTGATCGGCGGCAGTTTATTCGTTTCGACGCGCTTTTCTACCTGAGGGATCGGCGTGACAAGCTGCGGTTTGGGCGGCATATTGACCGTTACGCTCGGAGCTGCCGCTGTCGGCGAAACGATGTTAAAGGGATGATGCCCATTCGGAGCTTGTTTTGGCGTTGAGCGGGTGGCCGCTTTCTCACCCGGGAGAAACGCTTTCCTCGATTCCTCAATACGCCGCATTGCGTTTGCCACACGCGGATCGTTACTTGTAATAGCAGCTATGGGGGCAGCCGCTGGATTCATGCGCGTAACGATCGCTGCTTTCAGCGGTGCCGCAGCCGATAGCTGGGTAGAGCTTTCTGATGATTGTATTATGCCGCCATTATGACTGCCTTTTCGCTGCTGGACCAAATTCTGCAACTGTAAACGCCATTCCGGTAGCGTAGTATTTTTGGATTGAAACTCCACAAGGGTCGGGCTTGTCTTCGGCGCGGCCAGACCGTAGGTTTCTTTTCTTCTGACGGGCGGCAATGTCATCATCGGTGGTGGTGGCGCAAGCGGCTTACGTTCCGGTAGGGAAGCGCTTTTTATCTCACTGCGATGAAGTCTGACCGGTGTTATTTTTGAATGTAAATCTTCGCGAACGGTGTCGTTCATCATCGCACCGCAGGTTGGGCAAATTGAAAGGGTCGGGGCTAAACTCCGATTGCAGACCGGGCAGTTCATAGGCATATATTCAAACTGAACTGAAGATTTTCGAAGTATGTTTCACGAAAAAACAGGCTGATAATATCAGAAATTACTTTAAGTAGTCAATAGTAAAGCGCAGAGAAAGTTAAACTTTTTGCAGTTTTACGTTTTTTTATTAAATGAGCGGAAAAACTCGGGTTGCTGTGGAAATCTCCGTCAATTCTTTACAAAGGCTGCCTTCCGGCAAATCCGGTGTCTGTCTCATGCCACCAGGCGATTTCGTCGCCCTCACCAAACTGCCAACACAGCAGGACAACGCGACTGGCGCGCATGCTCGGAAAATCAATCAACCCGCGCTCGTGATCCTTTAACTCAATGCCCATTTGGTAAAGTTCGGTCGTTAGTTTCCCAATCTGATAAAGAGCATTTACATATCGCGTCCCGCCTTTCATTCCGCCTCCAAACATCGACGCCTCAGCCGCTGCACGGGCGGGAGCGCGCAATGTTTCGATAAAGCCATAAAATCGTTGGATCGAATGCAATTTGGGAATGATCTCAGGCAGTAAAGCATTTGCCTCATCTGGAGTGAAAAGTTTCATGGTGAGCTAATTCCAGTTTGCCTTTCCATCTTCAAACGGTCAAGCATTTCAGATGCGAAAATGCTAAAATGCATTGTCGCGAATCTATATTTATGGCCGGGAATGCCGAAAATTTGCCTGCATTTGATCCGCTTATTCAAACGGAAAATATCGCCTTTGATCCCAATGAAATGATCGCCTGCAACGGCTGCGCCCGCATGAATCCGCCAAACCGCCTCAATTGTCTCTATTGCGGCTGTGTGCTTGCGACTACGGGTGAAAATGCGTCGTCGATCAAGCCGAATTTGCGAAAACTCGAACCGTGGGAGCGCGGCTATAACGTGATAGTTCGAGGACGGGCAGACGAAATGGACACCGCAAAGATCGCGCAGTTTTTGTCGGCGGAGATGGACGACACGACTTCAATATTGGAAGCCGGCTGTCCGCTCCCACTTGCCCGTGTCGAAAGCGATAAAGAAGCTGCGATGCTGCAAGTTGGTCTTGTGAAATTTGGTCTCCGATGCCTGGTCATAAGCGATGACGATCTCGCGGCCGAAAAGCCGCCTGTCAGGCTTAGGAGGATTGATCTTCTCGACGGCAGATTTGCTTTGACGGATTTTAATACGGGCGGCGTGACAGACATCGGGGTCAACGACCTTGCGCTGATCGTTCCCGGAATGATAACCGCCAGCCGCATTGATTCACTTGAAAAAAAACGCCGCAAGGGAAAGACAAAACTGATCGATGAAACCGCGACCACTTCGGACGAAACGATCCTCGATATCTACAGCCGCCATGACTCCTCAGGTTTTCGTGTGCATCTGACCGGATTTGATTTTTCATGTCTCGGCGAGGATAAAGGGCTGCTTGCCGGAGAGAATTTGCGTTTGATGACTGTTGCTCTGAAAGAACATGCTCCAAACGCAAAGCTTGTCCCCGATTACCCAACGATTAGACAGGCCCTCGGCCATGTCTGGGAGATCGAATCGCGAAAAGACTCGCTGGGTCTGCAACGCGCCGGATTTGGCAAAGTTGAATTCGGATCGGCTGCCTCGACCAGCAATCTTAGACAATTTACAAAATTTTCGCGGCTGCAATGGCATCTTTTATGAAGAAAAAATTTAGGGTTCCGAGTTCGGAGTTCCGAGTTGAAAACCAAAAACCGAAGACCAAAGACCAAAGACCCAATTCCGAATCTTCTTTGATCTACGGCCTACTTCCGGTGCTCGAAGCCCTTCGCGCCGAGAGTCGCCGGATCGACAAGGTGCTGATCGCCGATGGATCCAAAGAGCACCGCTTATCCGAGATCGTCGAATTGTGTCGCTCACGTTCGATCGCATGGAACCATGTGCCGCGCGATACATTTACATCACTGCTGGGTACACGTGTAAATCATCAGGGCGTGATTGCTTTTACAGCATCGACCGATTATGTGACGACCGATGCGATATTGGAAAATACGGGCAAAATCCCTCTTATCTTAATCCTTGACGGCGTCGAAGACCCACGCAATCTCGGAGCAATATTGCGTGTAGCCGAGTGTTCGGCCGTTGACGGTGTCGTTATCCCGGAACGCCGCGCCGTCGGACTGACCGAAACAGTAGCAAAATCCTCGGCAGGCGCGATCGAATATGTTAAGGTGGCCAAAACCACTAATCTTAACCGATTTATCAAAGAATTGAAGGCAAAAGACATATGGGTTGTCGGGACGAGCTCCGACGCCGAAATGGAATACTCAGATTGGGACTGGACACGTCCGAGCGCGCTCGTGCTCGGTGGCGAGGGCAGCGGGCTTCATCGCCTTGTCGCCGAGAACTGCGACGTCTTGGTAAAAATCCCGATGTATGGAAAAATAGATTCTTTGAACGTATCGGTCGCCACCGGCGTTATACTATTTGAAGCAAGGCGGCAACGGAACAGTGGTCAGTAGCCGGTGGTCAGTTGATTAATGACAAAACCACGAGACATTTTTTCTGACGACTGGCTACTGGCCACTGACAACTGATTATTATGTTTTGCCCAAAATGCGGTGGACAAAATCCTGAAACTGGAAAATTCTGTAGAACATGCGGGACCGATCTCGGCAATGTGTCGCAGGCTCTCACTGGAAATCTCCCACAGGCCCGACCGATGCTCGACCGCCGGGGCAAGCCGATTAGCTGGGATCGCGCAATCATAAAGCTCTTTACAGGATTGGCATTTCTTGTAGTGTCGATCGTACTTGCAGTAAATGGCAGGGCAAACAGCTGGTGGTTTTGGATGTTGATTCCGGCTTTTACCAGTCTCGGTGCCGGCGTGGCCCAGTTGATACAATTGCGAAAATCTGAAAAAGGGGGAATGGTTTATCCAACGATCTCGCCCGAACCTCTACCGGCGGCACAAAACACAGCTTTACCCCCGCAACAAACCGAATGGGTAGCTCCCGAATCACGCTACAAAACCGGCGATCTCGTCCCGCCGAGCGTCACTGACAACACCACCCGGCATCTCGAAATGGACAGCGAAAGCAAAACAATGACTCTGCCAAAAAAGTAGATTACTGCTTTCTCAGACTCATCTTGTGGCCATTTAGCCGCTCGAGGATCTTCAAATTCTGCCGCGGGAAGAGACGTGAGACGAGGCTGATCGTTTTGGCATCTTTTCCGATCAGAATACGAGGTTCTTTTGCTTTTATCCCTTTTAAGATCACTTCGGCCGCTGTTTCCGAAGATGTTTGAGCTATCTTTTCAAAGAATCGTGCTCCTTCCTGTTTCCATTCTTCCGGCGCGTCGGCACCGACCTTCGAGTTGAGGACGATATTCGTTTTTATACCCCCGGGGTGAACGCATGTGACCGAGATATTTGTCTCCGCAAGCTCGTGCCTCAAGCTTTCGGTAAAGCCGCGCACGGCAAATTTAGCCGATGCGTATGCCGATTGTTCAGGAGGAGCGATCAAACCAAAAACACTTGACACATTGACGATATGGGCCGAGTCCTGCTTTTCGAGGATCGGTAAAAACACTTTGCAGCCATAGACGACGCCCCAAAAATCGATGTCCATCAGCCACTTGAAATCCGCGATCGATAGCTGTTCGAAAGTGCCGATGAGTCCGACTCCGGCGTTATTTATCAGGTGAGTGGCGCGGCCGTGTCTCGCGATGACTTCGTCGGCAAGCTGCTGCACTTGTTTCAGTTCCGCCACGTTTGTGAGGTGAAACGAAACAGGCACCTCGCTCGCCTCTATCAGCTCGGCCGTCTCTCTCAGACCATCTTCGTTTACGTCCGAGATCGCGATACCGGCGATCTTTTCCGCTGCGAACCGAACCGCCAAAGCACGTCCGATGCCGGACGCAGCACCGGTGATCACAGCAACGCTATTTGTATGTAAACTCATAATCAAAATTTTGGCGCTGATTAAAGCAGAAGGCCCTGATAAAGCTCTATTGCTTATCTGCATGATCCGCGTTCATCTGCGGCGAATTATCTCTTTATTATCACACGGGCGTTTCCGGCGTTGCCATTTACGTCAAACACCCGGATTGTGATTGCATATTCTCCGGCATTTTTTAGCGGGATCTCGATGGTATAGCGTTCGCGCGGGCTATCGGAAATGCCATCACTCGCATACACCGACATCCATTCGCCGCCATTGACGCTATATTCGGCCCGCGTTAGATAACTCGATGCATCCATTGCCTCGAATGTGACACGTGCCTTATCGCCCGTGATCTGCGTAGCACCCAAGACCGTAACGACGGGCGGCGTATTGTCGATGTCCACAGGCACGGTAGTTTTCTCTCCGGAAAGGGCGATCTCGGCCGGATTTGAGGGCGTATCTTTAGCGACTATTTTAAATATATACCGCCCATCCGCAAGCGATTGGCCATCGATCGATAAAAACGCGTCCGTCAGATTGCCACGAAGCAGCTTAAAACCTGCATCGCTAACTTCCCTGTAATACACGTCATAGACCATCTTGTCGCCATTGCGGTCCTCGGCTGTCCATTGCAGCGACGTGGCTCCGCGCTGATAAACACGACGCGGCGGAACCGAGACATTAGGAATACCAAAAACACTCGGATCCATTCCCGTAAGCTCGATATTTGGATCGATTGGGATGGGAGGATTGGCGGCCAGGCCGACGTTTGTCGGCAAAACCTGGATCGATAGCACCTCGGGAGCGATGTTGCGGGCGATGAAGGCAACGCTGACCTCGTTTAATGAAGATGGGGACGCCGTTGCCTTCAGGACGGCGCGCCATTGCAGATATCGGGCCTTTGGGCTGGCGACCTGACTTCCCTTTTGATCTGCCATCGACGCGCTCCATGCACTCCATGTTTCATTCGGTTTTTCGGTATTGCCAGTGCGGGTCTGGATCGTCACATTGCCACTGGATCGCCACCAAATACGGCCCCACGAGGCATTGGTTTTTGCATCCAGCACGGGAGATTCATATGTTCCCTCAGCGAGCGTTTCCGGGCCAAAACGATACAGCGAACCCTGATTGCTCGATGTCGCGATCATTCCCTGTCCGACTGACCGCATAGTCGAGATCTGATTGGCATCAGTCTGGAGCACCAGCGTCTCGCGGCCGTCATTACCAATATTGTAAACGCGGCCTTTGTCCGACGTGCCGATCAAAACACCTTTGCCTGATTGATTCGCGGTAAGCGAAAAGCCGCTAATCGTACCAGACGCCCACAGGACATCAGTCCCGCCATCGGGCAGTATTCGGTAAACGGCGGACTTGGCATTCGTAAGATCGTAGCGGCTTTTGGTCGCAGGTTCCGGATTAGTCGGATTTGGCCTATCGGCAGAAACAGATTTGCCCTCGGGCGTCGGCGGTGTGACAGCCCCCTCCGCCGGTTTTGCCGCCGAGGCTGATTCACCAAGCGCGAGAACATAAATCGACCCATCCGGCCCTATCTCGATAGCGTGAATTTCCCTAAGCGGCGAATCCAGCAGCCCAAATGGTTTGCCATCTGCGTCGAAACGCATCACCAGCCCGTTGGAATCGGTTCCCGCATACAGATTTCCCTGCTTGTCAGCAGCGAGCGAAATGATGTGCGTCTCGCTCGTGTCAAAAAACAGAGAGGATTCCGGTGTGGCGTTAGCAGCACGAACCCTGTAGATCTTGCCGCCGTCACCGGTGCCAACCGCGAGGCTGCCGTCCGGCATAACGGCCAGCGACCAGATGTATTTTTCCTTCGGAGCGAAATAGACCTCGGCCTTGCCACCGGCGTCAATGCGATAGACCTTACCATCGGGTGAGGTCGCGGCAAATAAATCGCCGGCTTTGCCTATCACCAATGATGTGACGTTCATCTCTGTAAGATCGGTGAATAAAGAACCTTTCCCCGACACATCCACCTTAAATATCTTGCCTTCGCCGCCGGTGCCGAGATAAACGTTTCCCGCCGGATCCACGGCGCTTGACCAGATATATGCCTGACCGGTCTTAAAAACCTCAGTCAGTTTTGGCGAGAGGCCGATCGTGCCGTCCTGATCCACGGAAACGCCGCGGGCGTCACCCTTGAGCACATCGCTGCGCGAATTTACAGACCACACGGATGGCTCACCGGAAAAAGACGTGACAGCAAATGCGGTCATAAAAAAGAAAGCGAGAACAATATTCTTCATTGAAATTATCGGGAACGGCTAATCTATAATGTGAATTATCATAGCAAATTCCATGTGCAATTCGCTCGGCATCGTCATCAAAACCAAATTAGTTTGGGAATAAGTTAATCGGCGGGGTGTTTTGCAGCCTTTTTCTTGCTCATCAATACAGTCTCTGCCGTTTGCGGGCGGGCGTCGAGAAAGCGCATCGCATCCCGCATCTCGTCAGCGTCGCCGGTGATAAGCCGGGCGCTGCGTTCGCGTGTTAGATAGGCCCAAAACCAGTCAACCAATACCGCGAGCCTATTTCGGAACCCGATTAGGAAGAAAACGTGCAGGAACAGCCACATCAGCCAGGCGATAAAACCTTTGAACTTAAATCCGGCGGCCTCGGCAATAGCCTTGCTCCGCCCGATGGTCGCCATTGTTCCCTTATCGACGTAGCAGAAATCGGTACGCGGGTTCCCAGAGAGATCGTTGAGGATATTTTTGGCCGAGGCGCGGCCCATTTGCATTGCGGCCGGACTGACGCCGGGAACAGGCTCGCCGTTTTCCTGTTTGAGCGAGGCCATATCGCCGATGACAAAGATATTTTTGAAGCCCGGCACCGTGAGATCAGGCTCGACAAAAACGCGGCCCGCCTTGTCAGTTTCGAGACCGAGAGCCTTGCCGAGAGGCGAGGCCGCGACACCCGTCGCCCACAGCACTACATCGCAATTGATCCAAACGTCCGCGACCTTAACGCGTCCCGGTTCAACGTTGGTCACGAAGCTGTTTAGCCTCACCTCGACACCGAGTGATTCGAGCTGAGATTTAGCACTGTCGGACAGGTCACCCGCAAATGTGCCAAGCACACGGTCGGAGCCTTCTAACAGCATTACCTTTGCATTGCGTGTGTCGATGGCCATAAAATCTTTGGCGAGAGCCTTTCGAGCGATGTCGGCGATCGCACCGGCAAGCTCGACACCAGTCGGGCCGCCGCCAACGACGACAAAATTTAATTCTCTTTGATTTCCGGTCAGGTATGCATCCCGCTCGGCATACTCAAAAGCAAGCAAAACCCGACGGCGAATCTCGACCGCGTCCTCAATAGTTTTTAGCCCCGGAGCCTCGCGTTCCCAGTCATCATGTCCGAAATATGAATGACGGGCACCCGCAGCAATAACCAAATAGTTATATGAAATTTGCGAGCCATCAGCGAGCGTAACGAGGCCGTTTTCCTTGTCAAAACCGGCGACCTCGCCAAGTATGACCTCGATATTCTTGTATTTATGCAGAATCCGGCGAATCGGCTGGGCGATCTCGCCCGGTGAGAGCACGGCGGTAGCGACTTGGTAAAGCAGAGGCTGAAAGACATGGTGATTCTTGCGGTCGATCAGCGTAACGTCGACCGGCTTATTAGCAAGGGCCTTAGCCGCCCACAAGCCGCCAAAACCGCCGCCGATGATCACAACTTTTGGTTTATTGCTCATGATTCTATTTGCAGAAGCCCGCGCGTAAGCAAGGGCGTAACACGCAAGTTGGATGTTTCGCCTTTGCTTACGCGCGGGCTTCTGCATTAAGTTCCGATAAACCTTGCATAAAGCGACCGCGCAACCGACACATCAACCGTTCCCTTAACGATCGCCCGGCCGTCGCGAAAGACAGTCACTTCGTTCTCGCCGGATGAAAACCTAACAAGATATTCATTTTGCTTTACTTCAGCAATATTTCGCAATTTTTCGGCAAGCTGAGCGAGGTCGAGTTCGGTCGAGCGTGGCGGTGCGATCTGGACGGCGTTGCGGCCGCAGAGAACGGCGGAAAACTCCTGCGATTCCGCGTCGAGAAACTCAAAAATATGCTGCCCACATGTTTTGCAGTCCGGGTTTGGCTCTCCAAGTTTTATCCGCTGGCGGTCGTTGGCCCAGACGTCGAACTGCATGAGCGAGCGGTGCAGCGAAGCCGTATCGCCGACCAGGATTTTCAACGTTTCGGACACCTGAGTGGCGGCGACTGTCGCAATTATCGGCATTATCACGCCCGCCGTATCACACGTCGGCGACGAGCCGGCATCGGGCATCTCGTCAAAAATGCATCTGAGGCAAGGCATTTCGCCCGGAATGATCGTCATCGTCGTGCCATAGCTCGACACCGCCGCGCCGTAGATCCAAGTCACACCTTTTTTAACACAGGCGTCGTTGAGCAAATAGCGGACTTGAAAATTATCTGTGCCGTCGAGCACCAGATCGCAGCCGTCGATAAGCGATTCGACATTGGAATAATTTACATCGGCGATGATCGCCTCGACATCTATCTCGGAATTGATCTCCGCGATACGCGTTTTTGCGGCGACAGCCTTTGGTAAACGCTCGGCGGCATCGCTTTCTTTAAACAAAGTCTGCCGCTGCAAATTGGTAAACTCGACAAAATCGCGGTCAACAATACGGAGTTTACCTACACCGGCCCGAGCCAGCATCTCGGCATGAGCGGCACCAAGCGCACCGCAGCCGACCAGCAAAACACGTGAATGCTCTAGCCGTTCCTGCCCGGCTGTGCCGATCTCATGAAATAAGATTTGTCGACTGTAGCGTTCGTTCACTTGATCTTACGGATGCGTTTTGACGAGACCCATTCGTTCTCATCGGTGTCGTAATTGTCATAGCTGACGTAATGCGAGCCGCCTTTTACATTCAAAATGTGAGCCGCGTACCATTTTTTCTTCCACTCAACCTCGACGCGTTCGCCGATCTTGTAGGCGGATATGACCTTTGGGACACGTATATCTTTTGCTGTCACCCATTCGTCATCGCTGGCTTCGTAGCCGTAATAATGGATATGAAACTTGCCGTTTTTTGCATCGGTGACATAGCCTTTATACCAATCGTCCACGCTGTAAGCCTCGACACGCTCTCCTACACGCGGGGATGAACGCGGCCCTGCGTCGGCGATCTTTGTATTCGGATCAAAATTGCCGGTAAAGGCAAATGACGCGACCTGTTCCTCGCCAAAGAGCATATCCGCCTCGGCATTTTTTTCAAGCTCTGCAAATGTCACTTTTCCGTCTTTATTATTATCCACATAAGGAGCACCGCGAAACGCGGAGATGAGCGCTTCGGTAAACGTCCAATTCCCTGTCGAAGACTGGCTGGCCGACGACGACGCCATCACGGCATATGAAACATGCCGCTTGCCGGTCCTTACGACGTTCGCCATCGTGCCGGAATAACAATTGTCGAGAGCGATGATCGCATTCGAACCCATGAAATATTTTTCGATTGTGTCCGGCACCGACGATACGGCCCAGCCGGGATTTTTGTCGTCATCGACGTCGTAGCTTGCGAGATATGTTTTACCCGCGTCGGTCTTGTAGCCGTGGCCTTCGTAATAAACAAAGATGGTGTCGCCGGGCTGCGTCCGGCTCAAAAGTTTGACAAATTCACTGTTGATCCTGGCGGTCGTCGCCTCTTGATCCTGCAAATAAACGATCTGATTCGCGGGCACGCCACGTTTTTTGAGCACATTTAGCAGGATCTCATCACGGCGATTTTCTTTTGGGAAAGACTCAAAACTCTCGGAATCTTTCCATTCGAGCAACCCGGCCATAAAAACCCATGTTTTCTGAGGGTTCCACACAGAACTTTGCGCGCTTGTAAATTGAATAGAAAGAAGAAAAAGGAGCGTGAAGATACAAAAATTACGATAAATGCGTTTCATAAAGCTTGAGATCGCTCAAATAATTTGCTCAAAAAACCTTTACCAGAGATGTATTTACCGCAATATCGTTGCCCGCAAAATGAAAAAAAGCGCATAGGAACCAGGAAGTTGCTCAGGCAATCCGCCCAAAAAGCCTCAGACGGCTGACGCCGCCGTCGGGGAATATGTTGAATCGAACGTGGGTGATGTTGCTAATATCGGCAAGCTCGTCCGCAAAAATGTGGCGTGCGTGCGCTTGTAATTTTGACATAGGCAAAAGCTCACGCCATTCAATCGTTTTCAGATCGCCGTCGGCTGAAATACCGCCCTCAAGCGTGCAGCTTTCCGGATAATTGCCCTTGAAATGCGATGTATCAACCTCGACGCGGGTGATCGTCCCCGTCATGCCGAGCTTGACGATGCACCAATCGTGGCCGGGGCCGCGACGCCGCTGCGATTCCCAACCGTCGCTCATGTCCTGTGCCAGGCCGGGCATTATCAGGTTGTGCCGGTGGCCAAAAAACATATCGCTCGCGAGCGGCACGTCACCGCCATTTTCAGCTGCCGCAAGATCAATCTCAGTGTTTCGTTTTTTTAGAGAGTCCCAATCCGGCAGCACATTGCCGTAAACTCTAAACCGTGCGACACCGCCATCCGGGTATATCTTAAACCGCAAATGGGTAACCCGCCCGGCGTGATCAACCGCAAATTTATTCTGCGAATCGCCTTGTAACGCTGACAGTGGCACAATCTCAACCCATTGCGTCTCGCGTCCGAGCAATTTCGCAATATCCGGCTGACCGTCAACCGCACAAGCCTCAAGCGAGCAATGCGACGGATAATTGCCCTTAAAATAGGCGGTATCGACTACAACGCCCTTGATCTCGCCTGGCATACCCAGCCGGATCACACACCAGTCAAACCGCTCATCAAGCCGGGGCGAACGCCGCCGCCTCGTCTCCCAGCCGTCCATCCATTTGCCCAGATCGGTATATTTACCCTCGATCCATATTGGCGCGGCCGGTTTGAGCAGATTCTCCTTTGGCGCAAAAAAATCGTCGTTTGCCGCAAGCACAGCACCGCCAAGCTTTTCGGATGCTAGATCAATGAGTTCAGTGAAATCCATATTGACTATGTTATCAATTCGCCCGCGTTTGTTTCGACAAAATCACCATTTTCATAGACATTTTTGCCTTGGATATAGGTCTTTTCAATGACGCCGAATAATTCCATGCCTGAATATGGTGTAAGCTTATGCCGGTGTTGGGTGATCCCAGGGACGACGGTAAATTGTTTTTCGGGGTTCCAGACAACAATGTCGGCGTCATAACCGGCGGCGAGTTTGCCTTTCCGGTGATCCAACCCGGCAAGTTTTGCGGGTGCGGCGGACATTAACCGTATCAGATCGGCGATGCCTAAACCGCGTGCCCTCAAATTCGTCCACATCACAGGCAAGCCAAACTGCAATGCCGCGATGCCGCCCCATGCGTCCATAAAATCACCTGTTTCCTGTAATTTTAGGGCCGGCGTACATGGGCTGTGGTCGGAGACGACCATGTCGATCGTGCCATCGCCGAGAGCCTCCCAGAGTTTCTCACGATTTTCCCTTTCGCGCACAGGCGGGCAGCATTTGAAATGCGTTGCGCCATCGGAGATCTCCTCGGCAGCAAATGTCAGGTAATGCGGGCAGGTTTCGACGGTCAGCGGCAGACCTTCGGTACGCGCCGCTCGCAGCATCGGCAGTGCGTCGGACGAAGAATGATGAACAATATGCACGCGGCATAGCGTCTCGCGGCAAAGGCGGATCATTAATGCGATGGCCTCATTTTCAGACTCACGCGGACGCGAGCGAAGAAAAGTGTCGTATTCACGCGGATCGAGCCCCGCGAGCGATGCCGCAGCCGCATCTATCGGGCCGGAAACCTCCGCGTGGACGAGTAAAACCGAGCCGAGACGGGCGATCTCGGACATTGCGATCCGTAGATCGTCTTCCGTCACATGCGGAAATTCCTCAACACCAGAATGGATCAAAAAGCATTTAAATCCCCGAACGCCGCGTTCGATCAGCGGTGCAAGCTCGGCCGTATTTCCCGGCACGACGCCACCCCAAAACGCCACGTCCACCGTGCATTTCCCCTCAGCAGCAGCAACCTTTTCCTCAAATCCAGCAAGCGTCGTGGTCGGCGGAATGCTGTTAAGCGGCATATCGACAATCGTCGTCACGCCACCTGCTGCCGCTGCCCGAGTGGCGGTCACATAACCTTCCCATTCGGTGCGTCCAGGTTCATTGACATGGACGTGAGCGTCGATATTTCCCGGCATCATAACCGAACTGCCCGCGTCTGTGAGCGGAATACCGGCGGGCACATCATCCCATTCGCGAACGGCCGCGATCTTTCCCTCGCTGATATGCAACGACGCCGGGCCAATTATCAAAGGCGTGACGACGCGTCGGCTTCTGATGATTTGATCTATCATTTTGGTAACTATACCAAGAAACCCCGCAAATCGCAGTTTGTGATCGGCTGCGAGTGCCAGCATAATAGAAATTAAGGATAATGGATTTTCCAAGAGCAAGCGGTATACTTTTGCATCCAACGTCACTGCCGGGGCGGTTTGGCATTGGTGATCTTGGGACGGAAGCTTATAAATTCGTGGATTTTCTTGCCCAGGCCGGGCAGACTTACTGGCAGATATTGCCTCTAACACTGACGGGCTACGGCGATTCGCCGTACTCTTCGTGTTCAGCATTCGCCGGAAATACGCTGCTCATATCGCCAGAAAGATTGGTTGACGATGGGTTGCTCAACCGTATTCACATCGAACAAAAACCCGATTTTCCGGCTGATCATGTTGATTTTGGGTGGGTGTACGAATGGAAAAGCCAGATATTGCCAGCTGCGTTCGAGAAGTTTCGCTCGTCGGAAAACCATGATCTCAGCGGCGAATTTGAAGCATTTTCCAGAGAAAATGCATGGTGGCTCGACGATTTTGCTCTCTACCGGGCAATTAAATCCGCACAGTATCAAAAGCCGTGGTTCGAATGGGACGTTTCCTTGAAATTGCGACACGAGGAAGCGTTAGAGTCTGCAAGGAAAGATCAGGCTGCCGCGATCGACGCTGAAAAGTTTTACCAGTTTCTGTTTTTTCGCCAATGGTTCGCGCTTCGTAAATACGCCAACGAAAATGGCATTAAGATCATCGGCGATGTGCCTATTTTTGTCGCGCTCGACTCCGTCGATGTATGGTGCAACCAAAGCAAATTTAAACTCGACGAGAAAGGTTCGCCAAAAGTTGTTTCCGGCGTACCACCCGATTATTTTTCATCGACCGGCCAGCGTTGGGGCAATCCGATCTATGATTGGGACGCGATGCGTGAGGACGGATTTGGCTGGTGGATCGCACGGCTGAAGTTTGCTCTCGCGATGGTGGACATTGTGCGGATCGACCATTTTATCGGTTTTGCAAGGATGTGGGAGGTGCCTGCGAGCGACAAGACGGCAGAAAATGGCGAGTGGGTCGAAGTGCCGGGCGGCGAAGTTTTTTCAGCCTTGAATAATGCCTTAGGCGAGCTGCCGTTCATCGCCGAGGATTTGGGAGCGATGACGCCTGAGGTCGAAAACCTTCGCGATTCGTTTGGCATACCTGGGATGAAGATATTGCAATATGCCTTTGGCGGTGATCCGCGAGATGCATATTTGCCGCATAATTATGTCCACCACTGCGTTGCCTACACCGGCACGCATGACAATGAAACGGCTGCCGGTTGGTATAAATCCGCCGCTAAAAAACAGCATGCATTTTGTCGTAAATATTTAAATTCGAATGGACGCGCCATGCATTGGGACATGATCCGGGCCATTCTTTCATCTGTCGCGGACACGGCGATCATGCCGATGCAGGACATTCTCGGATTGGGAAACGAGGCCAGGATGAACGTTCCGGGTAGCGGCGGCCCAAACTGGCAATGGCGGCTGAAAGATGGAGAAATATCGGATGAGATCTCGGAAAAATTGCGCGACATCACTGTAATTTATGGGCGGCAAAAAAATTGAAAATGGAGAGCGGAAAATGGAAAATTTCCGAACCGCTTTGAGAACATCAGTTACATGTAAGAACGTCGCGTTTGATTTTGTCCAAATTTGGTTTAGAATTATGCGAAAAGCATATTGAGACTGAACCTTTCTCATTCTCAATTTTCCGTTCTAAGTTATGGCATCAAATCTGGTTTCTATTCAAAGGCGCGGTTTTGGGCAGACGATGCGCAAGGACGGCTGGTGGATCGCTCCTTTGCTAACATTTATCGGACTCGGCGGTTTTGTTGTTTATTCGACGTGGGCCGCTTTTCAGGGAGATCATTACAGTTTTGGCAATTACCTTTCGCCGTTTTATTCGCCTGAGATATTTGGCAATTCACCGCACGCTTTGTTTGGGCCAAAACCGGGTTGGATACCAGCGTGGCTCCCGTTTTCACCGGCCCTATTGATACTCTGGGCGCCGGGCGGATTTCGATTTACCTGCTATTACTATCGCGGAGCCTATTATAAATCTATGTGGGCCGACCCTCCGGCGTGTGCCGTCGGCGAGCCGCGTCATAACTATCGCGGTGAACAAAAATTTCCGCTGTTGCTTCAGAATATACACCGCTATTTTCTCTATCTGGCGATATTTTTTATTTTCTTTTTGGCCTACGATGCGTGGCATTCACTCTGGTTCAAGGGGACCGACGGTAACGAGCATTTAGGTCTGGGAATCGGCTCGATTATCCTGACCGCCAATGTATTTTTTCTAAGCATGTACACATTCGGCTGCCACAGCCTCCGCCATTTAGTCGGCGGGGCGTGGGATGTTTTGTCCAACAAACCGGTCCGTAAAAAAGCCTACGGCTGCGTAAGTGCGTTAAATAAAAGGCACATGCTCTTTGCATGGTGCAGCCTGTTTGTCGTCGGATTTTCGGACATCTATGTGCGGCTTTGCTCGATGGGCGTTTGGACTGATTTTAGATTTTTTTGAAATTGTTAATTGTAAATTGGTAGAAAAGTAGTCTTTCCCAATTAACAATACTCAGTTAACAATTCACAATTAAGGAGCTACTTGGCAAACGATTACACAACATACGAACATGACGTTCTCGTCATTGGTGCCGGTGGTGCGGGATTGCGTGCCGCGATCGAGGCATCGGCGGGCGGCGTTTCGGTCGGGCTGGTCTGCAAGTCTCTGCTTGGCAAAGCTCACACTGTTATGGCCGAGGGCGGGATGGCGGCGGCTATGGGCAACGTCGACGACCGCGATAATTGGAAGGTTCATTTTTCCGACACGATGCGTGGCGGCCAGTATATAAATAACTGGAGGATGGCCGAGCTTCATGCAAAAGAGGCACCGGATCGCGTAAGGGAATTAGAGGCGTGGGGCGCCGTATTTGACCGGACAAAAGACGGCAAAATTCTCCAGCGAAACTTTGGCGGGCATCGCTATCCGCGTCTCGCACACGTCGGCGACCGCACCGGCCTTGAGCTGATACGCACACTCCAGGATCACGGCATTCATCAGGGCATCGAGGTCTATATGGAAGTCACGGTTGTGTCCTTGCTCAAGGACGGCGACCGAGTGGTCGGCTGTCTCGCATACGAGCGTGAGCATGGGCGTTTCCGAATTTTCAAGGCAAAGGCTGTCGTGCTGGCGACTGGCGGCATCGGGCGAGCCTTCAAGATCACGTCGAACAGTTGGGAAGGCACAGGCGATGGCCATACGCTTGCGTATGACGCCGGGGCCGAGCTGATCGATATGGAATTTATCCAATTCCACCCAACGGGCATGGTCTGGCCGCCGAGTGTTCGCGGCATTTTGGTAACCGAGGGCGTCCGCGGTGAGGGCGGCATTTTGACAAACAGCGAAGGTAAACGCTTTATGTTTGACGACATTCCGGCCAACTACAAGGATCAGACCGCCGACACGCCCGACGAAGGCTGGCGGTATGTAACGGGCGATAAAAATGCCCGCCGACCGCCGGAATTGCTGACACGCGATCACGTCGCCCGATGTATCATGCGCGAGGTCAAGGCCGGTCGCGGTAGCCCGCACGGCGGGGTTTTTCTCGATATTGCCTGGATCAAAGAAAAGATTCAAAACGCTCCCGAGCATATCAAGAAAAAGCTGCCGTCGATGTATCACCAATTTAAGCAGCTTGCCAATCTCGACATCACGACCACGCCGATGGAGGTCGGGCCGACGACACATTATGTCATGGGCGGCATCCGCGTCGATTCCGACACGCAGGCCTCGACCGTGGCGGGACTTTTTGCGGCGGGCGAATGCGCGGCGGGCATCAATGGAGCAAACCGGCTGGGCGGCAACTCGCTCTCGGATCTGATCGTTTTTGGCAAACGGGCTGGCGAATATGCGGCCATTTTTGCCAAAGAAAATGGTCACGGAACGATCGACAACGCCGAGATCGAGCGGATGACAAAAGCGGCTCTTGAGCCATTTGAACGCGACGGCGGCGACAATCCGTATACAATTCAGCACGATCTACAGGAAATGATGCAGACGAATGTCGGCATCGTTCGTACGCAGGACGAGATGATCCAGGCTCTAAACGGCATCGACCAATTGCGGGGCCGAGCCGCCAGAACATTCGTTCCGGGCAATATCGATTTTAACCCCGGCTGGCACACGTCCCTCGATCTGCATAATTTGCTGACCGTTTCGGAGGCCATTGCCCGGGCCGGAATAGAGCGAAAAGAGAGCCGCGGCGGGCATTTTCGCGACGATTATCCGGCGAAAGATCCGGAATATGCGAAATTCAATTTCTCTCTAAAGAAGGTGGACGATGGTGCTATGCAAATATCAAAAGTGCCAATCCCGGAAATGCCGGCAGAGTTGAAAGCGATTATTGAAGAGATGGGATAAAGAGATTGAACCGCAGAGACGCAGAGAATATTCAAACAGGATGGACAAGATATACAGGATTTGAGGGTATTATCAATAGTGATCAGAATTACTTATCTTGTCCATCATGTCTATACTGTTAAATTCTTACCTTCGCGTCTCAGCGACTCTGCGGTGAAATAAAATATGAAGGCAACATTCAGCATCAGACGCGGCGGAGCGACAGACGCTCAAATGGTTGACTACCAGACCGAGGTCACCGAAGGGATGGTCGTGCTCGACGCGGTGCATCAAATACAGGCCGAATCGGCGGGCGATCTCGCCTGCCGTTGGAATTGCAAGGCCGGCAAATGCGGCTCTTGCTCGGCCGAGATCAACGGCAAGCCAAAACTGATGTGCATGACGCGGCTCGATACGATCCCGCTCGATAAACCAGTCACTATCGAACCGATGCGGGCTTTTCCATCGGTCAAGGACCTGATAACAGACGTTTCGTGGAACTACGAGGTCAAGAAACGCATCAAGAAATTCAAGCCGCGCCCTCCCGACGCCGAGGACGGCACTTGGCGGATGCAGCAAGAGGACATCGACCGCGTACAGGAATTTCGCAAATGTATCGAGTGTTTTCTGTGTCAGGATGTTTGCCACGTGCTCCGCGATCACGAAAAGCATCAGGAATTTATTGGCCCGCGATTTCTGGTTTACACCGCCGCGCTTGAAATGCACCCGCTCGACACCGAGGACCGCACCGAGGACCTAAAGGATATCTTTGGCATCGGCTATTGCAACATCACAAAATGCTGCACCAAGGTCTGCCCCGAAAATATCACGATCACCGACAACGCGATCATTCCGCTCAAGGAGCGTGTGGTCGACGAGCACTACGATCCGCTCAAAAAGCTCGTGAAATTGTTTAGAAGGCAGAAACACGACCGGTAGGGAGTGTGTTCCTGATTCTCGCCAAATGCAACGTTTACGCAAGGAATCCCCTCGATTTCAGCCGCTGCTATGAAATATTCAGACGCCCTTTGGAACGAGAAAAAAAAGAAAGGCTTCGGCCGGTATCTTTTATTTGACGGTATTTTAATAATGGGCGGCCCGTTTGCGGTTGTGATGCAGGGAGTCGGCTATTTCTTTTTACGCGACGAGGGGCAGAGCGTCGGCGAGTATTTTAGCTCGTCCCGAATGTGGATCACATTCTTTTTTCACGCTACGTTGTTTGGCCTCATTATGGGATTTATAAATTGGCGGCGAAACGAAAGGGCGTTTGGAAAAAAGACTTTTAATGGAAAAAACAAAATTTAAGCCGAGCGAAACGCAGCCCCGTTATATGACTAATCAATCTCGAACAAGATTGGGCATCGAACGCCTCCTCGATGAAAAACTCGATCTGATTCGCGGCCTCCGCGTGGGATTAGTCTGCAATCAAGCGTCTGTTTTGCCCGATCTACGTCATGCAGCCGACGTTTTTGGCGAGCAAACGGCGTTTGAGTTGACGACGCTTTTTGGCCCGCAGCACGGCATACGCGGTGACGTGCAGGACAACATGATCGAGACGGCCCACGCAACCGACGAACGAACCGGCAAGCCGATTTACTCGCTCTACAGCGAAACCCGCGAGCCGACCGAGGAGATGGTTCGGGACATTGATGCCTTTGTCGTCAATCTGCAAGATGTCGGCTGCCGCATCTATACGTTTGTCTATACGATGGCCAACTGTATGCGTGCGGCGAAAAAATTTGGCAAGAAAGTGATTGTCTGCGACCGGCCAAATCCGATCGGCGGCAAAAGCGTCGAGGGCAACGTGACCGAAACGGCGTTCACATCATTCGTCGGGCAGTTTGAGATACCAACGCGGCACGGCATGACGTGCGGCGAGCTTGCCCGCATGTTCAACGAGCATTTCGGCATCGGCTGCGATCTTGAGATTGTGACGATGGACGGGTGGCGACGTGACATGTGGGGCGACGAGACAGGTTTGCCGTGGGTTTTGCCGTCGCCGAATATACCGACGGTCGATACGTGTGTCGTATTCCCCGCAACCGTTCACATCGAGGGAACCGAACTTTCAGAGGGACGCGGCACAACAAAACCGTTTGAGATAAACGGCGCGCCGTTCATCGATCCGTATGTATGGGTCGCCGAGCTCGATAAATTCAACTTCCCTGGCGTCGCCTTTCGCCATAATTTCTTTCGCCCGACGTTTCAAAAATGGGCCGGCCAAACCTGCGGTGGCGTCCAGATCCACGTCACCGACCGCGAAGCATTCACCCCAGTCATCGTCGGTATCGCAATGGTCAAAACGGCATACGACCTCTACACTGAGCATTTTCAGTGGAAAACGACGGCATACGAATACGTCTTCGACAAAAATCCGTTTGACGTCGTCAGCGGCACTGATAAGATCCGCAAGCAGATCGAAGGCGGCGTATCACTCGCCGAGATTGAGGCGGATTGGTCAGAAGGGTTGGCGAAATTCGGTGAGATCAGAAAACGGCATTTGCTATATTAGAGATCAACCCCCGCTCACGGCGTTAAAGATGTGAATTTCGTTAGTCTTTATTGCCGTTTGCAGGCCTTTGAGGCGTTTTACGTCGTCGATGCCGGCAAAGATATTGACGTGTTGGCGGATCTCGCCCTGTTCGGTGAGAACGCGGTCGCGCAGGGCAGCATGCTGTTTCCAGAGAGAATCTAGCGCATCGCCCACGGTTGCGTATTCGCCCGGCAAGGCAACCTCGACATCACCGCCCGTGAACGGTTTCAAATGGCCACTAAGATGAATAGTTATTGACATTTTTCTTACTCTGCGACCTTTGCGTTCTCTGCGTTTAATTTTTTACGCGGAGATCGCAGAGGACGCTGAGTTTTTATAATGCGTAAGCCTTAACACAACAGATCTCGGGTAATGATCCTTCGATCATCTTCCACGAATCGCCGTCGTCGCCGGAGCCGAAGAGCTTGCCGTTTTTTGTCCCGAAATAGATATTATCACCGACGGATGCAACCGCGTCGCGGAGAATGACCTCGTAGGCGTTCTTTTGCGGCAGGCCTTTGGTCAGCGGATCCCATGATTTACCTTCGTCGCGGCTGCGATAGACGCGGAGTTTGCCGTCGCAGGTGTAACGCTTGCCGTCCGAATCGAGCGGGACGATAAAGACCGATCCGCTGTCGCTCACTGTCAGGCCGAAGCCAAAATTCGACGGCAACCCGCTTTCGATCTCCTGCCACGTGGTCGCTCCGTCTCGGCTGCGATAAACGCCGTGGTGATTTTGCAGAAAGAAGAGACTTTTTTTCTTTGGATGGCGGGCGATCTTGTGAACGCACTGGCCGAATTCAGGATATTGATCGGGCAGAAAATACGCCTTGACGCCGGTATTTGTCACTTGCCAATTCTCGCCGCCGTCCGCCGTCTGGTAAACGCCGCCGGTCGAAATCGCGATCTTGATGTCGTTCGGATTTTTTTTGTCGGTGATGATCGTATGGACAGCCAGCCCGCCAAAACCCGGCGTCCATTTTTTGCGGTGCGGATGGCCCCACAGCCCTTTATTGAGTTTGAACGTCTCGCCGCCGTCATGCGATTCGAAAACGGCTGCGGGTGCGACACCGACGTACAGCGTGTCGGCATCGGAACCGGGAGCGATCTGCCATATATTTTCGAGCGATTTTTTTGTGTTCGCGGGCATTTTTATCCGCATCCTTTCAGGCTCGTCCCATGTGGCTCCCATGTCGGTGCTTTTCAAAAGCTCGGCTCCAAAATGCCAGCTTGTCGCCGCCGCCCACAGATCGCTGCGGCCTTTCCGGTCGTCGTAAAACGCCGAATAAACCGCCCGCCCGGCAAAATGTGGCCCATTCATCGACCATTTCCCATTGCCGCCTCCGCGCAGGATAAATAATCCCTTGGCTGTCCCTACGAGCAACATTCTTTCCTTATCTGCCATATTTATTTTCCTCACTGATGAATTTATCGGCGTCTTTGTTCTGCCGCCCGTGTTACAGCAGCCTTTTACTATTAAGCCGTCGCCTTTGCGTGGTCGCTTTCGGGATTGTCGCAATTAAACATCCAGTTTATGCCAAATTTATCCGTAAGCATCCCAAACCGCTTTGCCCAAAATGTTTCCTGCATCGGCATTACTATCGTCGCTCCATCCGACATTTGTTCAAACGCCTTATCGGCCTGCGCTATGTCATTTGTCCCGATTGCAAGCGAAATATTATTGCCGACCGTGGTCGGATTCGTATTCTCAAAAACATTGTCGCAGACCATTATAACGGAATCGCCAACTTTCAGGCTGCAGTGCATGATCTTGTCGTCAGGCCCTTTGCCTTTCATCGGCGAATCACCATAACGCCCCAGATATAAGACCTCGGCCCCAAGTTTCTCTTTGTAAAAATTGACCGCCTCTTCGCAATTTCCTTTGAACGATATATATGGTTTTATTCCAAGCATTTTGATTTCTCCTTTTTTTTAATGAAAGCCCTTACTCACGTGCAAGCTGCTGACTAACATTTTTCGTACTTCCAGTTTCGTCGTTTACCTTCAGTCAGCCACTCGAGCGTCGTCGCCACCCGTTTGTCACGGGTTGTTTCTGTCTTGGCTTCCAATATCCACTCGACATATTCTTTCTTGCAGCTATATGGAAACTTATTAAAGGTTTCAGACGCCTGTGAACTAGATTCAAGTGCAGCGGTGAGTATCTCCGGCACGACGATCTCTTTTTTCTCCTTCGATAACGGTGCTTTCTTAACCTTGATACCTTCGTCGTTGAGCCTCACGGCGTCCGCGATGAGTTTTTTCATTGTCATGTCGTCGGGCAGATCGGCGGTTGAAGTGAGCCGGCCAAAGCTGCCCATCGCGGTTTTTTCAGCAGGAAACGCCGCGTCGTCGATCAACGACTGCTTCCAGAAACCAAACGCGCAGTGCTGTTTGAACGAGGCCATGCTACACATCATCCCTTTGTAGTCGAAATGCGGAAAGCTCCATTTCATCGTCTCGACCACGCCGGGACAGGCTTCGTGAACAAGGACGCGAATATGGTTTAATAGTGGTTTGGCAAAATCTTTGGAGCGTTCGATGTAAGCATCAACTCTCGGATCGATGGTCGGCATAAAAATCTCCTTCTTTGATTTACTGTGAACGGTATTATATACGATTTTCCCTTCGGATAACCAACTTCAAACCCGACCATTTTTCATCGACCGCGCAGACCTTAATATCTACCAGACCAAGTGAAAAGGCAGCCTCGCGAACCGTATCCTCGGTGATCTCGGTTGGCAATTTTGAGGCCTTTTTATACCACGAAACCCAGATCGAGCCATTTTGCCTGACCATTCGAGCGCATTGAGCTAATTTGCCAAAAAGCTCATCGCGGCTGTTTGTAAAAAGATGGATCAAGTCAATGTCGTTCCGAGCCGTGCTAAATAACACCGCACCAGACGGCAACGGTGCGATCAGTTCGGGGTAATTATCCGGTGCGTTGATCGTTAACACAAGGAAACCATCTTTGATCCCCAATTTTTTCGCGAGCGGTGTGCCCGAATATCCAGCAGCCATTGTTTTTCAGATACCTGAGGTGCAGATTTTCGGTTAGTATAGCAAAAAAGGCTTGCAAAGCGTCTCAGCAGCCACTTTTTATCAAATAGTCAGGAGAAAGATCATAAATGCTTACTAAATGCCGGCTCATATTTTTAATTTCAATACTCTTCGTCACGATTGGAGTTAGTAACGGCCAGAACAGATTTGAGGGTTATTCGCTCACTGTCGAGGCCGATATTGGCGGTTCATGCCCTATTCATTACCTGCCCAGCACTGGCAACGGAAACGCTGTTGACGTATATTACGCCGGCACAAATCAACGTCTTCCGGCGACAGGATTGACGCCTTGTGATGGCGGTGACGTTCACAATGGCAACAAGGTCGTCACAAACGGCGACGGCCACTGGTGTTTTACGGGACACGAAGATTTTTATGACATTAAACTACAGAACGGGACGACCTATCTGTGGTATCCGATCACAAAAAACTCAGGCGTTTATAACGTCAAGGACTTTCGCCCGGTGACGCGATCGAGTGGGCCGACGCCCGTTTATACGTTTATCGATCCGCCCGATTATACAAGCACGATCAAAAACGCAGTCGCTTTTGTTGCCGCTCGGCAGGGCGGGACACTACAATTTCCCGATGGCGATTACATCGTAGGAACGACTGACGGCAATACGCGCGACCCCAATTTTCAGGCGATAACGCTGACGTCAGGAATCAACATCGTGGGAGCCGGGTCAAACGGGTCGATCCCGACCACGAATTTACCTTCACGACGGACGCCGACGCGCATCAGGCTTAGAAATCCAAACCAGTCAATTTTCCGCATCGGTGGTTGCACCGATCAGGTGACTATTCGCAATGTGGAGCTCCTCGGCAATACCGCCCTCTATGCCGAGGCGCCCCGTGACCCGACCGGCGACTATGGCATCGAAGGGATGGGAAAATGGGCGATCAACCCCGCAACTCACGAAAACACGTCGCATTCGAGCCAGATATTTAAGTTTGAGAACGTGACATTCCAAAGCCTCGACAAAGGCATTTTCGTGCACAATGCCAACGACGCAAATTGCAATCCACGTGATCAGGCCTGCTTCCAATGGCAGTTCGACTACGTAAAGATCGATCACGGCATCTTTATTAATAACAAAACCGGGATCTGGATCGACACGGGAAACACGGACTGGAAAATCTCGAATTCCGTTTTTTACTATATTAAGGCAAACGCCCCGGGCGATGGCATCCACATTCAGCGGGGTGGCACGATGCTGATCGAGCAAAGCTTTGGCGGCGGTTATGATTACGGTGGCCTGATTGGCGGGACATTTATCTATGTCGATACGATCAGTTCGCTCGCCGTCATCAATTCGGCGTCGGAGCGCGACTCACGTTCGCTCTATATGAATCCGGCCGGCGCGACGACCTCAGTGATGCTAAACATGATCGGGAATACATTTTTTGACAAGATCGAGCTTGGCGGTCGCGTAAATTATGTGTCGAGCGGCAATTTTTACGGCCCAAAGACGATCCAGGCCGACGCCTCGACCACGATCACATCGACCGGCGACCATTTTTGTTACGACCCACTGGTTTTTCCAAACGGGTGCAAGGATGAAAAAGGAAACCAGGTCACCGCGCCCGGTTTTGGCAACGCTCGGGTTATGTTTCAGACCGGGCGCCTCGCCGAGGGATCGGGCAGCGAGCGCATCGACGCGCAGCCAAACCATTTCGGCTATAACGTCGAGATATCCGACGGCCTGATGCAATTCGACCCTAATATTACATTCAGGGATATTACAAATTGGGCAACCGCCATCGACCGGCCGCATCTCTCGGACGGAGCCATGGTCTACTGCAAAGACTGTCGCAAAGCACCCACAGGATTATGCACACAGGGGACAGTCGTCACAGACGGCGCATTTGCCAAGCGGATCAACGGCCAATGGCGATGTGACTAAACTTGAAAAAGGGATCGCCTTCGATCGTTAGCGATCCCCAATTTTTGATCAAATATCCTAGCCTAGAAATCGATCCTCAGGCCGAGCCGGATCTGTCTCTGACTATAGGTACGAGTTGGAACTAGGAAATTTTGTCTTGCTAATAACTGCGCGGCAGTGGGAGGCGAAATCGAATCGGTTCGCAATGACTGAAAATCGATGAATTCGGCGCCGTAGCTGAATACCGATGTGTTTAGAATATTATTAGCCTCAAACACAGGCCTGAACCTAAGATGCTCGCGAAATTTCCACTCGCGGGTAACGGCCAAATCAAATGTAAAAAGCCGCGGGCCAGTCCCGGCATTTCTAGGTAAATTGCCGCTTTTCGCACCGATCGGCTGTAGAGAAAACTGGGCAATGAGGGCGTCGGGGACGGGAGACCCGGGATTTCTATATTTAATATCCTTAAGATTTCCGCTAAAGTTTAACCTATCTGTCGCACTATCATCCAGATTTCTGTCAGAGCCGCCGTCCCCGAGACTGAACGGGGCCGAACTCCCCCACCTCACAAGC
Source organism: Pyrinomonadales bacterium (assembly GCA_038226395.1). Taxonomy (GTDB): domain Bacteria; phylum Acidobacteriota; class Blastocatellia; order Pyrinomonadales; family Pyrinomonadaceae; genus OLB17. The sequence continues at coordinate 26,403 of JBBRQM010000026.1, forward strand.
GGCGAAAATCTAAGTTTGCCCATCCATGCCGGGGTTTCAAAACTGCCGGTAAATGCGAGGCGGTGCCGCCGATCCTGCAAGCTCCGTGCCCATTCGCGCGAAAAATCGCCGTTGATTTCGGCATTCGCCGTATTATTAAGGCCGTCATCTTTCGTGCTTGAAAGCGTATAAACAATGCGGAACGTCGCACCAAAACCGTGACCGAATTTGTGAAAACGGCTTCGCAGCTCAAGGATCAGACCTTGATAAAATGCATTGCCTCGCGATCCGATCACCGACGTTTCCTGGACAGTCTGATCGCGTCTAAACCGCGCGATGGCGGCATAGGCTATTCCGAACGGGTCCCCAACCGCATTTGCCGTCAATCCATTAACCGCAATTGTCGGGAAAGTTGCGCTGGTTGGCGAAACCGAGAATACAGTATTTAAATTGACAAAACATGTGATCGTTCCGGTCGTGGCACATGCCGTTGTTCCCCCCTGAGTATTTGCTGTTCCACGTCCATCTCCTCCGGGCCCAAGATAAAACTGATACGTTCTGGTCGTTGGGGTAATAGCGTTTGGATCAGTAAATACGAATGGATTGTGGATCAAATAGTCACTCCAATCGACATATCCGGCCGGAAGAACTGGCGCATTTGAATTCGTATCACGCCAGAGGTGGACAGTATGATTGACCGTATAATTAGCCTCAAAAACCCAACCCTTATAAACTTCACGCTCGAAACCGATGTTGAACTGATAGCTTTCCGGAATCTTCAGATTTGGCTCGACAGTACGTAGCGGATTACCGGCGCTCGAAACATTTCCGACGGAAAATCCTGTATTCGCATTACAAGGTAAAGTCGTTACTATCGTCAAGCATGTCGCCGTGATCAGAGCTTTCAAATCAGCAACCGATGCATAGCTTTTGGGGAATTTTGCCGCAATTGCAGCGAGGATCGGGCCTCGCCTCGGGTCTGTGGCCGCCGGCCCGATAAAATTTGTGTCAAAGGCAACCAATGAACCGCCAGTATTTTGGATAGAATCGCCGACCGTGCGGAGAAGGACACGATTGTAAAAGATACCAGCACCAAACCGGATCACGCCTTTGCCGGTTTTGAACGGATCCCACGCGATTCCGACTCTCGGTCCAAAATTGTTGTTGTCCGAGACGGCAGTTTCGCGTTCATACCGCAATCCGACGCCTAATGTCACATTTGATCCCACCTTCATCTGGTCGTTAAAGAAAACGCCGATATATTTATTCGTGACATCCTGGGCGGTGCCGAAATTCTGAATATATTCGCGGAGCGAATTCTGGGTGTAGTTAAATACGCTGGCAAAATTAAATGTTCCGGTCGTGTCCTGTAGCGTCTTGACCTTGGACACGACGTTCTGAAAATCAAATCCGGTCTTAAAGGTGTGCCGTCCTTTTAAAAATGTCAGAGAGTCCTGTATTTGCCATCGGGTTTCGGTTCGTGCATCTGAAAAGTTTTGATTTGTGCTTGTCGATGAATTTCCCGCAATCAGTGTCTTGACAGAGTTGCTGACTGGATCGCGGTAACTGATAAGAACAACAGGATCTAGCGGATTCGGAGTCTCATAGTTTGGCTGGTAACGTGACCACTGGCCGCGGATCTGATTAACGATATTTGACCCGAAAACCTGATTGTCTGTAAAGTTATACGCATCTGTATTTATGTTTTTTGCCTGAAATGCGTTGTCCAAATGCGTCGAGGCCGCACCGGTCGTCCGCCGGTTGTTCTTTCTGCCAAATTGAAACCCTACCGTAAGATCATTGTTCGTAAAAAGCTTGTGATCGATCCTCGCTGTCAGGACATTACTGGTATTGGGAGAAGAAAATGATTTGGTATACGGCCCAAGCGTTCCTACACCGGCAGCACAAGGCGGAGGCGGTAACCCTGACGAATCGCAGGAGAGTCCCGTACCCGTCGGGCCAGGCAATGTGTAATTAGGATTAGCACCAATCGGGACATACGCATCAATCAGCGTGCTGTCGGCCAGAAAATCGTGTTCGTAAGTAACCGCAAAGAAAGTCCTCTGGTGGCCATCGTAAAAGGGCAGGACGACCGGGCCGCTCAATGAAAAACCCGGAGTGATCTCCTGTAAATAGGGCCTGGGAATGAATGGAATATGAGCATTATTATAATAGGTATTGGCATTCATTTTGGAATTGCGAAAGAATCCAAAAGCACGCCCGTGAAACTTGTTTCCGCCGGCCCGTGTCCTCAAGTTGACACGTCCGCCGGACGCCCGGCCATATTCGGCTGAAAATTGATTGGCGATTACCTGAACCTCGGCAATCGATTCGAGCGAGGGTTGAAAGCGGTCACGCGACGACCGGTCGTCGTTGTTATCAAGCCCGTCGATGGTGATATTGTTTGAATAGGCAGTTCCGCCCGAGATCGAGAAATTTCCCTGTTCGAGCGGTGCCGTCCTCGGATTTGTCCCACGATCATCGGCTAAACCGTTTGTCGATAGCTGTTCTTCCGAAGTTCCGCCCAATGTTAAAACCAGATCCAGAGCGTTCCGCGTATTGTTGGGAATCTCCTCGATCTCGCGTTCGGTAATGGTGCCGCCGACCACCGTTCGCGTGGTATCGACCGGAGGGCCGTCATCCTCGCTCATGGTGACGGTCTGCTCGGCTGTCAGCGTTGCCGGCGCAAGTTTGAAATTTTGCAGTAAATTTTGCGCTGAGATGGTCGTAATACCGGGCGTGTTCTGGATTCCAAATCCATTTGCCGCCACTTTGAGCTTATATGTGCCAGGCTTTAGCTTTAGAATTTGGTATTCGCCATTCCCGTCGGTGACGACGGTTCTGGGTTCGCCGGTATCGACGGATGTTGCGGTCACGCTCGCCCCGACCACGGCTAAACCATTCGAGTCGGTGATCTTGCCGCCGATCGTAACATCGTCGAGATCCTGTGCCGCAACATACAGGCTGGCCGCAAACAGCAAAAGGGCAGACGCAAATATACGCATAACAATTCTTCCAAACATTGGATTCCCCCTACAAATTGTGTGATTTAATTTTGGCAATCGTAACCTAACACAGGAAAAAAAGCAAAGGGGCGAAAGGACGAAAATTGATGATTAGGAATACGCAGGCCTGGCTGCAGTTATCTAGGGTTCTTCGCCGGATCTGGTTTGGCGAAATCGCGTGACACGAAGACGGGAGACGGGTATAAGAGCTTCGCTCGAAGAGAACGCTTCGCTCTGACGCGAGAATTCGCTGGCGTGGGTCTTGAGATAATCAAAAAATTGCTCAAATTCGTGCTGCATCTGATCCATTTTTGCACGCATGTTGAGGATTATCTCGACGCCGGCGAGATTGACGCCTAGTTCGCGTGTCAACGAGAGGATTATATCGAGGCGTTCGAGATCGGCGTCTGAATATAGACGGGTGTTGCCGACCGAACGCGATGGTGCGAGCAACCCCTCGCGTTCGTAGAGCCTGAGCGTCTGTGGGTGGATGTCATAAATCTCAGCCACAGCACTGATTGTGTATGTTTTTTCCCTCTTCTTCATCAATTCTTTACTGAAAAAGACGCAAAAGAAATTCAACAGGATGGACATGATAAACAGGATTAAGGATATCGAGACATCTCAGTCTAGAAAAATTATCATGTCTATCCTGTGCATCCTGTTAAATTCTTCTCTCTACTTCTCGTGTTTCAATTCATTCTAAACCCATAGTCTTTCTCGGGTTTTCCGGATTGAGCTTTTCAAACTGCCGCAACGCATCTTTTGTTTCCTCAGAAATTACGCGCGGCAGCGTGATCTTGACCTCGACAAACTGATCGCCGCGGAGTTTCGGATTTCGCAATGACGGAAAACCGCGTTCGCGCAGACGAAATTTCTGCCCGGATTCAGTTCCTGATGGAACCTTTAATTGAGCCTTGCCTTCGACGGTGGGAACCTCGATCTTTGTCCCCAACGCAGCCTCGGGCACGGTGATCGGCACGGTTATATAAACGTTGTCGCCCTTTCGCGTCAAAAATGGATGCTTACCGACATTGGTCAGGATAAACAGGTCGCCGGGCTCGGCTCCTAGACGGCCGCCATGGCCTTTCTTAGGAATACGCACACGCGAACCTGTATCGACACCCGGCGGTATCCGCACCTTGACCTGTTCGGTCTTTGGCGTAACGCCCTTACCGTTGCAAACCGAACACGGCTGGCGGCGCCGGCCAGTCCCCTCGCAATCCGGGCAGGACTGTGAAAATTGCAGCCGGCCGCCGGATCGCATGACCTGGCCTGTGCCTTTGCAAGTCGGGCATTGCACGACGGGTCCGCCAGTATCGCCCGCACCCTGACAGCGGGAGCATTGCTCGCTGCGATTGACCGTGATATTTGTCGTCAGACCGGTAAACGCCTCTTCAAAACTCATCGCAAGCGGGATCTCGATGTCGCGGCCTTTTTTTGGCATCGGGCGTGGCGGTTCGGGCTGTGTCCTCGCTCCACCGCTGCTGCCGCCAAACAGATCGGAAAATATATCGCGAAAACTAGAGCCGCCTGACGCTCCCGGTGCTCCTGAAAAATCAAACCCGGAATAGTCGAATCCGCCGCCCCCTCCTCCCGGCGCCCCCTGGGCAAAAGGCGAATCGGCGTCGAGATTGTCGCTGTAGTAGCCAAAGCGGTCAAAAACCTTGCGTTTTTTGTCGTCCGACAGCACATCGTAAGCTTCCTGAACCTCTTTGAATTTGTCCTCGGAAACCTTATCGTTCGGGTTCACATCGGGGTGATGTTTGCGCGCCAAACGGCGGTACGCCTTTTTGATCTCGTCCGCTTTGGCGTCCTTTTTGACACCAAGTATTTGGTAGTAATCTTTCTTTGCCATTTTTGTCAGGACAAGTGTAAAGCGGGCGAAGGGCGAGAGGCAAACTCGAACCTAGCTTGTCCCTCGCCCCTCGTCTTTGCCGCTATTTATTACTTCTTCTCTTCGCCCTTTTCGTCCTTTTTCTCGTCCTCGACATCGACGTACTCCGCGTCTATGACGTTATCGTCAGTTGCCGAAGTTGCACCGTCGCCATCGGCTCCGGCAGTTGCCGAAGAGGCTTGTTCGTCAGTTCCGGCCTCGCCGCCTGGAGCCTCGGTTTTGCTGTAAATTGCCTCGGCCAGTTTGTGCGACGCGGTCTGTAGACGCTCAAAGGCATTGTCCATAGCCTCTGTATCCTCGCCAGCGAGTGCTGTCTTGGACTCGGCGATTGCGGCCTCGATCTCGATCACGGCAGCCTCGTCGACCTTATCCTTGTTTTCGGTAAGTGTCTTTTCTACACTGTAAACAAGTCCGTCGAGACGATTGCGGGCTTCGATCCCGGCTTTCTTTTTCTCATCCTCGCCGGCGTGAGATTCGGCATCCTTCATCATTTTGTCTATCTCTTCTTTCGAGAGACCCGACGAAGCGGTGATCGTGATCTTCTGCTCACGGCCGGTGCCGACATCCTTGGCCGAGACGTTGACGATGCCGTTGGCGTCGATGTCGAATGTCACCTCGACCTGCGGCACGCCGCGTGGTGCCGGCGGGATGCCAACCAGGTGAAATTTGCCGAGCGTCTTGTTGTCCGACGCCATCGGCCGCTCGCCCTGCAGCACATGCACCTCAACGCTCGTCTGATTGTCCGAAGCCGTCGAAAATATTTCCGATTTTCGCGTCGGGATGGTCGTATTTTTTTGGATCATCGCCGTCGAAACGCCGCCCAGAGTCTCAATACCGAGGCTCAAAGGCGTCACGTCGAGCAGCAGAATGTCCGTCTTTTCGCCGCCCAAAACGCCGGCCTGGACCGCCGCTCCGAGGGCTACGACCTCGTCCGGGTTGACCGATTTATTCGGCTCTTTGCCAAAAAACGCCTTGACCATCTCCTGCACCTTCGGGATACGAGTCGAACCGCCGACCAGCACGATTTCTTCGATATCCTTAGCAGCGAGACCGGCGTCCTTGATCGCCTGTTCGACGGGCGGCATCAGACGCTTGAGGATCGGCTCGACGAGCTGCTCAAATTTTGACCGCGTGAGCTTCATTACGAGGTGCTTTGGCCCAGATGCGTCCGCCGTGATAAATGGCAGATTGATCTCGGTTTCCATAGCTGACGAAAGCTCGACCTTGGCCTTTTCAGCCGACTCTTTCAGCCGCTGGAGGGCCATTTTGTCGTTATGCAGATCGATTCCCTGATCTTTTTTAAATTCGTCAATGATCCAGCCGACGAGCACTTCGTCAACATCGTCGCCGCCGAGATGGGTGTCGCCGTTGGTCGATTTTACCTCGACCACGCCCTCGCCAACCTCGAGCACAGAGATGTCAAACGTGCCTCCGCCAAAGTCAAAAACGGCGATCGTCTCGTCCTTTTTCTTGTCCAGACCATAGGCAAGGGCGGCCGCCGTCGGCTCGTTGACGATACGCAAAACCTCAAGGCCCGCGACCTTGCCGGCGTCCTTTGTCGCCTGACGCTGAGCGTCGTTAAAGTACGCAGGCACCGTGATTACGGCCTGCTCGACCTTGCTGCCAAGATAATCCTCGGCCGATTGCTTCAATTTTTGCAGCACCATCGCCGCGATCTCAGGCGGGCTGTACTGCTTGCCGTCGGCGTCGATGCGGACATCGCCGTTCGAGGCCTTTTCGACCTTGTACGGCACCTGTTTGATCTCGTCCGACACCTCGCTGTATTTGCGGCCCATAAAACGCTTGATCGAATAAAGCGTATTTTCGGGGTTTGTCACCGCCTGACGCTTTGCCACCTGGCCGACCAAGCGGTCGCCGTCCTTGCCAAATGCAACGACCGACGGCGTCGTGCGCCCGCCCTCACTGTTTGTAATGACGATCGGCTCGCCGCCTTCCATTACGGCAACGACCGAATTTGTAGTTCCCAGATCAATTCCTATAATTTTACCCATGATTTTATTCTCCTAAACCTTATAATTGCATTGCTCTGATCCTGCTACTGACTACCAACCACTGACAAATATTCAGGACTTGAGCATAGATAGATGATAATACTTGAGTGTGTTGTTGTCAAGTCTATATTCGGCATTCACCGATCGTCACAAAATGCATCAGCCTGCATGTTAATAAGGGCGTGATTTGGTCTTCACTTCCAGTTTTCCATTCTCCATTTTTAATTTTGAATTGCATATACGCGCGTCCCAGACCTGACCATTTGGCATCAAGATGGGACCATTTCGTCCCAAAACCGGACCCATAGGCCCCTGCGCATGACCACAAAGGAAAGCATTTCGACGCCCAACTCTTTGCGTCGTTTCACATTTTCGCCGATAACATTTCCTACCCGCCATAGCCGATGTCACTCCCTCGTTAAAAACCTTTACCTGAGGGAATTGATGCTATAATATAGGCGTAATTTCACCCAACCGCATGAAAACCATAATGTTGATCGCCCTAAGTGTTATCTTTCTTGTTCTGGCTTTGTGTGCGGCATTTGCCTTAGCGCAGGTTACGACGCCCTCGCCCGCTGCCAGGCCTACTCTAAAGCCCGCAGGCACTCCGTCTAAAACACCTGAGCCAAACGTGCGAAGAGTCCCGACTGGCACCGAGCGGCCATTGCCGAATAAAGAGCATCTTGAGCCGGGTTGGCCCGGGACAAGCGACGGCAGCGACCTGCCCGAATCGGCAAAAGATACAAAGATCGAGGTTTACCAGCTTATGGAGAAGGCCGCAGCTTTCCTCAGGCAGCGCAAGCCCGACCAGGCGATGCCGATCATCCGCGATGCTGAGAAGCTTGATCCAAAAAATGGTGATTTGCAGATCATGCTGGGCGTGGCGTTTGTTGGGCTGCACCGCATGGACGACGCGGTGAGCGCTTTTCAAAAGGCCGCGAATCTGAATCCGCAAAATGCGATGGCCCATTTTGATCTTTGCAGCGCAATGATCTCAGCGGAAGACGTGCCGAGGCGACAGATGAATGCAATGAAGCCGTCCGGCTAAGACCTGACCAACCACAATTTCGCACTCTGCTTGCCAGGCTTTATACATTCGGCAACCGCTCCGACGAGGCGTTGCAAATACTCGGTGAAATAGCCGGGGAATGGCAAAACAGCCTATTTTATTTAGGGACGCTTGGCGACGCGTATTACATGCGTGGTGATTACCCGATGGCAGCCGACATTTACGAAAAGATCGCTCAAAAATGGCCGTCAGCCAGTCCGGTTTATCTTAGGTTGTCGGATATCTACGATTACATGGGCAGGCCCAGCGATTCGATCACGGCTGCACGCAAATTTGTCGAGCTTGAGCCAAAAATGGCCATGTCTTATCTGAACCTAGGCCAAAAACAGCGAGACAACGGATTTTTCGATGAGGCCATAGAACCGCTCCAAAAGGCTATAGTGATCGACCCAACGTGCGGGGAAGCCTACTTCGTCTTGGCTGACATTTATGAGATCGCGGGTGATCGCGACAATATGCTCGCAAGCCTCAGGAATGCGTATAGATATCTGCCTCGAACGTGGCCGCTTGCTTTAAAGATTGGCGTCACGCTGGCACATAATGGGAATTCGGCCGAGGCGATTGAGCCATTAGAGTTTGCAAACAGGCTGCGGCCTGATTTTCCCGACGTTATGAGGTCGCTGGGACTGGCATACATAGAAGTTGCCCGATATGACGAAGGCGTGGCGATGATCGAGAGAGCTAATCAAATTTCGCCGTTACCAGCCAACATGACTATGGATGTTAGCGGGGTTAAACCGCCAGCAGTTCCTCGACCATTTTGAGGAATATAAAACGGCCGTAGAAAAGGATCCGACAAACGTCAAGGCGAGGCTCCTCCTCGCAGCGGCATACAAGTACAAGAACATGCCAAAAGAGGTAGAAGCTCAATATGTCGAGGTTTTAAAACTTGCGCCGAACTATCAGAACTACAATCACGTGAGCATTTATTATCTGGATCACGGAGAATATCAGAAACCCTGGAAGCCAATGGTAAAGCTCTAGAATTTAATCAACACCACATACTTTATGTCACCCGGTCGGATCTCCTGATGAAACTCGGCCGGTGGGACGAGGCCATTGAGGCTGCAAAAAAGGCAGTAGAGATAAAACCTTCTTCACTCGATTGCCGGCTGTGGCTCGGGGAATTGTTGCTGAAAAAAGGAGACCGCAATGGAGCACTTGGTCAGTATCAGGCAGGATTTGAGATCGCCTCAGGCGACCCACGGCCAAATTTCAGACTCGCCTGGTTATATATCCGAATGGGCAACAAAGAGGGTGCCTTTCGCCATTACGAGATACTCAAGGGCCTTGCTCCAAACATGCTGAGGAACCTCAGGCTTTCACTACAAGCGCACTTTGGAACCCTGCCGTAATGAGATCCTTTTAGTAACCACACGGCAGAAATTTGAGTTGATCGGTATTTGGTGGTAATGTGGCGGCATTATGAAAAATCAAGTTCTATCTAAGGTGTTTCTCGTTTTTTCGGTGTTATTCGCTTGTTCCGTCGCGATCGCGGCCCAGGAGGGCGAGTCGGTCAAGGTTGCGGGCGGCGGGGTGTCGGTCAAGGGTTGGACGGGCCAGATCGACGCAAAAGAGCAGACCGCCGGTCTCACGCTCAACAACGCAAAGCTGGTCAAAGAGGGCAAGGCCCTGCACGTCACGACCGGCCCGGCGACGACCTACTGGAACCCCGCGAACACAGCGAAAGGTGATTACACCGTCAGAGCAACCTTCTTCGAGCCGAAGTACATGAATCTTAATGACCACCCGCATCCTTATGGGATCATGATCGCCGGTAACGATCTGGGAACGGATCAGCAGAGTTATCTATATTGTGCGGCTTATGGCAACGGGACCTTTATTGTGCGCGGCTTTGGGCCAAAGCCGTTTCAGGTTGGTGGCCGAGCCCCCGCCGCAGACCCCGCCGTAAACAAGGCGACCGGCAAGAATCAACCTGTAACTCAGGAAATCGCGATCACCGTAAAGGGCGATAAGGTTTCATGCTCGATCAACAACAAGGTCGTCGCGAGCTATGACAAATCGGCACTGGTAACCACGGGCAAACTCAAGTCCACCGACGGCGTGTACGGCATCCGCTTCGCGCATAACACAGACGCGATTGTCACCAATCTTAAGAAGACGAAAGCACATTGACCACAGCCAGTTCAAGGCCGTACAAGCAGCCTTTTAATATTTTTATTCAAAATTTGTTTCCCATTAAATGGCCTACTTAACCGCATTTAAGGATTTATTCCAGGCCCTGAAAGCAAGATTTTTTTCGGGTGGAATTCCCATTGGAAAGATAACGCCGGCAGGCACAATTACGCGCCAGTACCGGATGAACTACTTCGATCCGGGTGAGAACTCGAACAAGGTCTGGATCGGAATTGCGTATAGCGATGGTGGCTTTGAGACACGATTTGGGAGGGTACGGGACGAGGCGAATCTGGTTTCGAGCCGTAAGAAATTTACCTCACAGCATGCCGCGGAAAACGAACTTGAGCGAAAGCGGCGCGAGAAGCTGAGAAAGGGATACAAGGACACCGTAGTACTCGATAATACGGTGCAGACCGCGATTGTCAAAAACAAAAAAGACAAGCTGTCAAAGATCGCGGCCGACGAGATAGAGGGTTCCTCGGACAGGGTGACAAGCGAGCTGATCAAGTATCTTGCCGAGATCAATATCCACCACATCACGCGCTCGACGAGTATCAAATACAACACAAAAACGGGAGCGTTCTCGACACCGCTTGGCGTACTGACTCCCGATGCGGTCAGCGCGGCTCGTGATCTCCTTACCGAGCTTAGGAGGCTCGACACCCTAAAGCGAAAACAAAAGAGTAAGCGTGCCGAAACGGTACGCGAATATTTTTACCTCGTTCCGAAAGATTTTGGCGTCAAGATACCGCCAGTCGAGACGCTGATCGCGACCGAAGAACAATTTCAGGAAGAGGCTGCGATACTCGATGCGCTGGAATCGGCCATCTCGACCGACAAGCCACAAACGGCAAGGCAAAAGCTCTTCGAGTGCCGCCTCGTCAAAATACTACATTATACCGACGAGGGTCGCGAGATGTTTCGTAAGGTCCGTGACCTGTATTTCAAGACGCGGAACGTTCGCCATCATCCTGTGGCCGCCGGGCTACAAATGACGCGGCTCTATGAAGTGGAGATCGGCGAGATGAAACGCAGCTTTGACCGGGCCGCTGCAAATCTTGGAAACGTTCGCGACGATCTCTGGCACGGCACACGCGCTTCGAACTTGCTCAGCATCCTCAAACACGGCCTTGTTATCCCACCTTCGAATTCGGCGCATTGCACCGGACGGATGTTCGGAAATGGAATTTATACCAGCCTACAGAGCACCAAGGCCCTGAACTATGCGACCAGCTTCTGGAACCGAAGCGGAATTCGCAATCAGAGGACGTTTATGTTCCTTTGCGATGTCGCCCTTGGCAAGGTGCATAAACCGCGAACCTTTGGTGGCGGCTATCCGGTCCGCGGCTCGCAAACAACATGGGTGGAGCCCGGCCAAGGTGGACTCCTCAACCATGAGTGTATCGTTTACGACACGTCGCAGATCAATCTCAGATATTTAGCGGAATTTGGCGCGAAGTAGAGCATCTAGCCCTAACAGTGAATGCAAAGCCTTCTAGGCGGATTGCAGAAATCTGGCTACTGACTACCGACTTCTGACACCTTGTCGGATTCGCGCATTAATTTCGCTACGTGGAAGATGTAGTGGACGCCTGAGAAGACGGCAAAGGCAGCGACAATAACGTAGGTCGTTGGCAAAAACAGGCCGTTATTGGCCGGAAAGACGGCGGCGACGAGGATCAACATGACGCCGACGACCTGGACAAAAGTGCTCGCTTTGCCAAGCCAGGAAGGTTTGAAACCCCGAAAGCCGGTGATCATATTTATCGCTCCGGCGACGACGATTATCATCACATCGCGGCCGATAACCGTCGCCGTGACCCAGAACGGCACGGGCAGATGCGACCCGCTCAGAACGCTGGGGAGGGTGAGCATGACGAACGCCGTCGTCATCAACAGCTTGTCGGCGATCGGGTCTAGGATCGTGCCAAGCTCGGATTCCTGACTCATCCGGCGGGCGATATACCCGTCAATGCCGTCGGTGATGCCAGCAACCGTAAAAACCGCCAAGGCCCAGTCATCGCGGTGATAAACCAGGAAAATCGCAAAGAACGGGATCAACCCCATGCGGAGGAATGTGAGGCCGTTCGCGACCGTAAATACTTTTGTCGAAACCCGGGATTCGCTCATTCCGCAGTTCGCAACTCCAACAGACTGATCTCGGGCGGGCATTGATAACGCATTGGAACGACGACCGTGCCGATGCCGCGGGTGATGTAAATTTGCGAGTTTTTGCGTTGGTGCAGACCCGCCTTTAGCTTGCGCTTTGGGAAGAGGCGTTTTTCGTCGTCACGGATCTTGATCTGGCCGCCATGAGTGTGACCGCTGAGAGTGAGATCGACGCCGGCCCGGGCCGCCTCGCGAAAGATGATCGGATTGTGTGCAAGGAGCAGCTTCATTTCGTCCGGAAATGAGCCACGCAGGGCCGCCGGAACATCCGTCTTGCCGACCATGTAATCGTCAACGCCGGCGAGCCAGAATGAGCCTCGCCGCGTTTCAAACCGGAAACCCTCATTTATGAGCACGTTAATTCCCTCGCCGCGAAACAAGTGTGTGACGAGGCCGGCGTCGGTCCAGTGGTCGTGGTTGCCGAGACAGGCGTAAACACCATGTTTTGCCTTTAATTTACCGAGCACGGCGGCGACGGGCGGGATATATTCGCGCTCGTGAGAGACATAATCGCCAGTCAGAAGAAACATATCTGGCTTTAGCCTATTGGCGATCTTTACGGTGCGCTCGATATGCTCAAGGCTCGTAAACGGGCTGTGATGCGTGTCCGATAAATGAATGATCTTAAATCCGTCGAGACGTTTTGGCAGGCGTTTGAGGCGTATCTCGACGCGTTCGAGCGAGAGGCTGTTGGCCTCTTCCATTGCAATCTTTGCCGTTTTTGACCAGTTACTGGCGAGGTTTCTCAATGGGGCTTCGCTACCGACGTAGGCATTGATGCGGTCGGATAGTCGGACCCGCTTTGTTGCAGCTTCTCTCATAAGGGGTGTTATAAGTATAGCGGCGTTGGCAGCAGATTACAAAAAATCTTTTTTGCATACTCTGCGTCTTCCTCGGCGGTCTCTGCGTTAGTAACCGATTTAACGCAGAGAACGCTGAGATTTACGCAGAGAACCCGGAGATTTTCATGAATTTTCGTTTGCCGACCTGGAGAAGGACAGCTTCGTTTGTAACCGCGATATCGGCGTTGGCAGCAGTGGCTTTTTCGCCATTGACACGAACTCCGCCCTGCTCGATCAGACGGCGAGCTTCACCTTTTGATGCGGCGAGGCTGGTGTCGGCAAGAAGATCGGCGAGTTTGTAGCTGCCGGCAGCAATCGACTTTTCTTCGATCTCGTCAGGGATCTCTTTTTGGACAAAGCGGCGGTTGAAATCATCTTCG